>NZ_JAHEBV010000005.1 GCF_024642085.1 Novosphingobium sp.
GCGGCGGCCCGGCGGGGCGGTGCGCCCGGCGATGAAACCAGCCATCGGCTTCTTGCGGCCCTTCTTTGCCTCATCGATCAGGAACTGCGCGGCCTGTTCTTCGGCATCGCCGCCGATCTCGCCGATCATGATGATCGACTTGGTCGCGTCATCGGCCAGGAACAGTTCCAGCACGTCGATGAAATTGGTGCCGTTGACCGGATCGCCGCCGATGCCGACCGCAGTGGTCTGGCCCAGGCCAATGTTTGTGGTCTGGAACACCGCTTCATAAGTCAGCGTGCCTGAGCGGCTGACCACGCCGACGCTGCCCGCCTTGAAGATCGAACCCGGCATGATCCCGATCTTGCATTCGTTCGGGGTCAGCACGCCGGGGCAGTTGGGGCCGATCAGGCGGCTCTTGCTGCCCGACAGCGCGCGCTTCACGCGCACCATGTCGAGCACCGGGATGCCCTCGGTGATGCAGACGATCAGCTCGATCCCGGCGTCGATCGCCTCAAGGATGGCGTCAGCCGCGCCCGGAGGGGGAACGTAGATGCACGAAGCGGTGGCGCCGGTTGCGGCCTTGGCCTCGGCCACGCTGTCGAACTGCGGCAGCCCGATGTGGACCTGCCCGCCTTTGCCCGGCGTAACGCCTGCAACCATCTGGGTGCCGTAATCCAGCGCCGCCTGGGTGTGGAATGACCCGGTCGCGCCGGTCATCCCCTGGGTAATGACCTTGGTGTTCTTGTTTACGAGGATGCTCATTCGGTCTGTCCTTGCTGGCGGGCGCGTACTTGCTGGTTTTGGCCTGCTGGTTCTGGCCCGCTAATTTTGGTCCGCTGATGTTCGGCTGTGTCGCGGCAGATCAGGCCAGGCCTGGCTCGATTGCCCGGCACGCCGCCAAAAGTTCCTTCACCGCGTCGACGCTGACCTGCAAGCCGGCTTTGTCCTCGGCATCGAGTTCGATCTCGATCACCTTTTCGACCCCGCCCGCACCGATCATCACCGGCACGCCGACGTAGAGGCCGTTCTGGCCGTACTGGCCATCGACATAGGCGGCGCAGGGGAGGATGCGCTTCTGGTCGTTCAAGAACGCCTCGGCCATCGCGATGCCGCTCGCCGCCGGGGCGTAGAACGCCGAGCCGGTGCCGAGCAGCGCGACAATCTCGCCGCCGCCGCCGCGGGTGCGCTTGACGATTGCGTCGATCTTGTCCTGCGAGGAGAGGCCCATCTTGACCAGGTCCGGCACCGGGATGCCGTTGACGGTCGAATAGCGCACCACCGGGACCATCGTATCGCCGTGGCCGCCAAGCACGAAGGTGTTCACATCGCGCACCGAGACTGCAAACTCATCGGCGATAAAGTGGCTGAACCGCGCAGAGTCGAGCACGCCCGCCATGCCGACCACCATGTGGTGCGGCAGGCCGGAAAACTCGCGCAAGGCCCAGACCATCGCGTCCAATGGGTTGGTGATGCAGATCACGAAAGCGCCCGGCGCATTGGCCTTGATCCCTTCGCCGACGGCCTTCATCACCTTGAGGTTGATGCCCAGCAGATCGTCGCGGCTCATCCCCGGCTTGCGGGCGACCCCGGCGGTAACGATGATCACGTCGGCCCCGGCGATGTCCTTGTAATCGTTGGAACCGGTGATCTTCGCATCGAAGCCTTCAACCGGGCCGCACTGCGACAGATCGAGCGCCTTGCCCTGGGGCACGCCTTCAACCACGTCGAACAGGACGATATCGCCCAGTTCCTTCTGCGCGGCGAGATGCGCCAGGGTGCCGCCGATATTGCCGGCGCCGATTAGGGCGATCTTCTTGCGTCCAACGTTACTGGCCATAATCCGACGATGTCCTTCCCAGAAAAGCGCGGGATTCAGCATCAGGCCACGAGGACATCCTTCCATCCCGCTGGAAAAGCGGATGACCCGGCGATGTCAGGTGCCCTAAGCTGCGCTGCTGTTCATTGCAAGGCACTAAAAGCGCAGGCATTCAGTTATTTCGTGATAATAGTTCGCAATAGCAAAGGGCAAAAGTCGGATCGCGGATTTCGGCCTTGGTCAACCGATCGCGCGCTGCGGATTAAGCTTTTCGCGTTCCTGCGCCAGCAGCATCGCGGCCAGATAATCGGGCACGGCGCGGCTGAAATAGTAGCCCTGGCCCAGCGTGCAGCCAGCGGCACGCACGGCTTCGACCTGCTCGATCGTCTCCAGCCCTTCGGCGACGATCTGCATGTCGAGAGTTAAGGCCATTTCCGAAACAGCGCGGATGATCGCTTCGCTTTTCTTGCCCGCGTTGACGCCGGATACGAAACTGCGATCGACCTTGATCTTCCCGAACGGATACTTGTTGATGTACCCCAGCGAGGAATAGCCGGTGCCGAAATCATCGAGGGCAAAGCGTACGCCCGCGGCGGACAGCTCGGCCATGAAATCGTCGGTCTGCTTGGAATGATCGAGCAGCACGGTCTCGGTGATTTCCAGTTCCAGACGGTGGGCCGGCAGCCGTGCTTCGCGCAGCGCGTTGAGAATGCCCAGCGCCGCACCGGGAGCCTTGATCTGCAGCGGCGAAAGGTTGACCGCGACGGTTACGTCTTCGGGCCACTGCGCCGCGGCGCGGGCAGCCTGGGCGGTTATCCAGTTGCCCAGCGTGATGATCGCGCCGGTTTCCTCGGCCACGGGGATGAACTCGTCAGGGCGCAATTCGCCCTTTTCGGGATGGAACCAGCGAACCAGCGCTTCAAACGCGCGGATCTTGCCGGTTTTCAGGTCGATGATCGGCTGGAAGAAAATCGACAGCTCGTCGCGCTCCATGGCGAGGCGCAGTTCGGCCTCGATCTCGCGGCGGCGGACCAGCTCGCGGGTCATTTCAGGGTCAAAGAAGCTGGCCTGGTTCCGGCCGTTTACCTTCGCGTGATACAGCGCAAGGTCGGCGCCCTGCATCAGCGTTTCGATGTCTTCGCCGTCGTGCGGATAAAGGGCGATGCCCATTGAGCAGGCGATTTCCAGGCGGCTTTCGTCGATCCGCAGCGGGCGGCTGACTTCGCCCAACAGGGTAAGGGCGATTGTTTCCGCCTCGCGCCGGTCACGCACTTCGCAGGCCAGGATATATTCGTCACCGCCAAAGCGGCCGATAACGCTGTCTGGCTTTCCCTGGCTGCGCAGGCGATGCGCGACTTCGACCAGCACGCGGTCTCCGGTCTGATGGCCCAGCGCATCGTTCACTTCCTTGAACTTGTCGAGATCAAACCAGAACAGCGCGATGTTCGATGTCTTGCGCCAGCGTGCCAGATGTTCGATCAGATGGTGGTTGAGGCCAGCGCGGTTCAGCAGACCGGTGACCACGTCGGTCCGGGCCAGAACCTGCATCTTTTCAGCCAGCCGCGCGCTGGTTTCAGCGGCGGAAACCGAATCGCGAAGCGTCCGGAAAATCTGGAAGGCGATCGACATCATGCCCATGAAGGCGATGACGATGGCTACCGCCAGCGCCTTGGTTGCCAGATCATCCTGCCGCCACAAGGCAATACAGATCGGCGCAAAGGTCAGCACCATGCCCCAAACCGCAATCGCCGGCCGGCCGGCATTGCGCGATGACATGCCGCTGCCATAACCGATCGCGTAACAGATGATCAGCATCTGGGCCGGGCCGGGCAGATCGTATTCGACCGTCATGCCGCCA
Source organism: Novosphingobium sp. (assembly GCF_024642085.1). Classification (GTDB taxonomy): domain Bacteria; phylum Pseudomonadota; class Alphaproteobacteria; order Sphingomonadales; family Sphingomonadaceae; genus Novosphingobium. The sequence continues at coordinate 3,657 of NZ_JAHEBV010000005.1, forward strand.
AGAACGCCGACCACCAGGCAGTATGAAAATGCGCCCAGCTGGTAAATCCGTTCCAGCCATGCGGTGTCCCGGCCAACCAGCCACGGCAGAGCCAGAGCCATGGTGACGCGCAAAGCGCCGATGGCGGAAAGGGCGACAGCGGTATCGAAAATTACATTTACGTTGGAATAGGACGCGGCAATCAGCGCGGCAATTATACCGTTGGCAGCCCCCGTAAACAGGGTGCCGGGATGGGTGTACAGGTTGGCGACGAGGGTCCGGCGAACCCTGTCGTCAATCGCGTTGGTACGAAACAATACCCGCAAAAGGGTGCGCCAGCGCTTGATGACTGTACTCCAAACCGGTCCGATTTCGGCAGTAGCGCGGACACGTCACTGTTTGGTTAACGCCGTCTTACGGTATCGTCGAACCGGCGCGGTCAAGCCGCGCAGATCAGGCTAACCCGCGTGTTTGCCCGATCGCGCAGCCAGCGCATCGGCCATCCGGCCATCCAGCGTTCGGCAGATCGCCAGCCAGTGGAGATAGGCACCGCGATCATTGGCAAAAAACGCCTTCTGCGCTTCATCGCGGGCGATGCTGGCCGCGGCCAGGCCGTGACGGGCAAAATGCTTCAGCGCATCGCCCAGAACCGGATCGCGACCGCCCGGCGCCGCATTGTCATTCGCGGCCCGCTGCACCACCCGCCGCTGCTGGACAGGGCTGAAAAACAACGGGGCGGCAGGGCAGACGGCGGCAAGGCGAATGGTCATGGTAGGCTGCGACTCCGGATTTTTTATCGTTGCGGAGAAGCCGCTTACGGCAAGGTCCGCTAAGCCTTTGTAAGAGGCTATGGTTTCTGCCCGTTTACCATTCCGGCGCGGGCCGGTGTCACGTGCCTGGCTGGGCGATCCAGCGTCCCGAGTTTTCGTATTCGGGGCGCACTTGCTGGGTCTGGGGCAGCTTGTCGCCGCGGTACTGGGTATCGCCGCCGCGCCGCACAATCTCGGCCGAATAGGCGGGGGGCGGAGCCGCACGAACCGGCGCGCCAGACGCATCGACGGGTGCCGCCCCCGGGCTGCCTTGCGCTGTCTTGAGCCCGGCTTCGAAGGCGCGGGCAAGGGCCAGCGGATCAAGGCTGGGGTCGGGCAACTTGTCTGCCGCCGCGTTGCGCGGGTGCGGCGCGGCCAGCGGCTCTCCTCCGGCATAGGCGAAGCGGAAATTGGATGCATCGCCTGCGCGGCTGCGCCAGCGGAAAAAGATGTGCGCGCCAATCGTGCGGATCTGGTTCATGTCAGCGTCCCACGCGGGATGAACGGCGATGGTGTGGTAATGGGTGGCAAGGCCCACGCTGGGTTCGACCTGGCCCGACAGGGCGGCCAAGGCCACGCCCAACGCCCGCTGCCAGAAAAAGCGGCTGGGCACGCGGGCCAGCGATCCATCGCAGGTAAAACTGAACTGGCAGCCGGTCCGCCGTTCCGAACCCTGGTAGACCACGCCGCACACAGTGCCGGGGAAGGACGGGTGGGCAACCCGGTTGAGGATGACCTGCGCCACGGCGCGCTGGCCTTGGTCGGGTTCGCTCGCCGCCTCGTAATACACAGCGGCGGTCAGGCATTCGAGCGCGCGACTGCGGTCGACGCCGCTGTTGTCGACGCGCAGCGCGCGGGCCACGGGGCCGATTACGGGATCGAAAATGGTCGGGGCGTCTTCAGCGTCGGAATGGATTCCTTCCCCGATCTGCGGCAGCGGATCCTGGGTCAGGTAATAGAACGCCGATCCGGGAAAACTATCGCCGGTCTTTTCGAACGGCATTGGTTCAACCGCGGTTTCGGTATGTGCCGCATTGCCGATGTCGAAGGCGCGCCAATCGTCCGGGGCGGCCAGGGCCGGGACGGCTATCGCCGCCAGCAGCACGGCCAGCCGCCGCCCAAAGTGCCGCCGCCGCTGGCGCTGGCCAACCGTGCGCACGCCCCGGCGCGGCAGCTTCGCGGAAAAATCCCGCGGCCGCGTTTCCAGGGCAAAGGCGTGGCTCAGATCCATCGGTCCTCAATTGCTAGCAAGGCGCGCCATGGCGCGTAGTCCAGACGGTTCCCCGCTGCCACCGCGCTGATCGGCGCGTGCCAAAGGGGGACGTCCCGGCGCGATAACGTGAAGCGGTTAAGAATTGCGCCAAGGCTTGCCTGCGCCGGTTGCGGGGACTAGGGACCAGCCCACGTCATGGGTTGCCGGTTTGCCCCGGCCTAAGAGGGAAGCAGGGGACAAACCTGCGCTGCCCCCGCAACTGTGACCGGGGAGCCTGCTTCCATCATGCCACTGGTCTGCGGACCGGGAAGGCGGGAGCAAGCCTTGATCCGGGAGCCAGGAGACCTGCCGGTGACGGTCGTTCCGCAGCCGGGCGGGGTGTACCGGATTGCAGCGTGGAACCGCGACTTCGTGCGGGGCCGCTAGCCATGAACGGCATTCGTTCATTGCTGGAGGTTTGCCTGTGAAGTATCTGTTTTATCCGTTATTACTGTCTACCGCTGCCTCTGCCGCGCAGGCGCAGGATTTGCCCGGTCCATGCAAGGCCGCAGAGTGCGTTCCGGACGGGATCATCCTGCCGGTGCGGCGCGTGAGCGAGGGCGAAATCATCGTCGTGGCCACTGGCAACCGCGAAACGATCGAGCAAACCGGGCAAGCGGTAGGGGTGATTGTCGCCGATGAAATCGCAAGGGTGCAAGGCGCGGATCTGACCAGAGTGCTTGAACGGCTGCCGGGGGTGACTTTCACGCGCAACGGCGGTTTGGGCAGCACCACCGGATTGTTCGTGCGCGGTGCCAATTCCGAACAGTTGCTGGTGCTGGTTGACGGGGTTCGGATGGAAGACACGGCCGCGCCTTCCGGCGGATTTGACCTTGGCACCTTGACCACCGCCGGGATCGGCAAGATCGAGCTGCTGCGCGGATCAAACTCGGTCGCCTGGGGTTCGGCGGCGATCGGCGGCGTGCTGGCGGTAAGCAGCGATGTCCGCCCCGGCCTGCGCGCTGCCGTTGAATATGGCAGCAACGCCAGCCGTGCGGCCACTGCCAGTGGCACCTTGACGCGGGACGACAGTTATCTGTCGCTAAGCACAGGCTACACCCAAAGTGACGGGATTTCCGCGCTTGCCGGGGGCGCCGAACCCGATGGATTTCGCCAGTGGACAGCAAGCGCCAAAGGCAAGCTGGCCATTGGCGGCGATCTGGCGCTGGTCGGTGCCGGGCGCTATGCCGACAGCCGCATCGATTTTGACGGGTTTCCGCCGCCCGACTATCTGTTTGCCGATACACCGGAATACCAGACAACGCGGCAGGCTTCGGGCCGCACCGGGCTGGAATACCGGGGCCAGCACATGTCGCTTGATGCCGGTGTTGCCCTGTCGGACACGCGGCGATCTTATTTCGACCCGACCTATCAAGCCGCATCAAACTTTGACACGGCCGGCCGCAGCCTGCGCGCCGATGTCAGTAGCCGGATCGAACTGGCCGATGCTGTGGCGCTCAGCGTGGGGGCGGACAGCGAATGGACGCGCTTCGATACCACGTTCGATCCGCGCCGCACCGCACGGCTGGCCAGCGGGCATGCGCTGATCGCTTATCGCGGCGGCCGGCACCTCAATTTGACCGCTGGACTGCGATACGACGATCATGACCGGTTCGGCGGGCGGTGGAGCTTTGGCGCCGACGGCGCACTGTACCTGGGCGCGGGCTGGCGGGTGCGCGGATCGTTTGGGCAGGGGTTCAAGGCGCCGACACTGTACCAGCTCTACGGCTATGGCGGGAACAACCGCCTGAGGCCGGAAACCAGCGAAAGTTTCGACATCGGGCTGGAACAGGGCGACCGCAACGGGCCGTTGCACCTGGCAGTGACCCTGTTCCGCCGCGACAGCCGCGATCTTATTTCGTACCTTTTCCCAAGCGGCTATTTCAACACGGCAAAAGCCCGCGCCCAGGGCGTGGAAGTGGAGGCCGCGGCACGGGTCAGCGCCCGCGTTACGGCCAGCGCTGCGTACACTTATGTCGAGGCGACGGACCGGGACACTGGCGGCGACCTGGCCCGCCGCCCGCGCCATGCGCTGACGGCATCGCTTGACTGGAACACGCCGCTGGCCGGACTGGTGCTGGGCGCGGATATGCGGCTGGTTGGTGACAGCTTTGACGATGCCGCCAACGCCGTGCCGCTGGATGGTTATGCGCTGGCCACTGTGCGTGCGTCACTTCCGGTCGGTCAGCATATCGAACTGTTCGGGCGAATCGAAAATGTGACCGACGCGCGCTATCAGGTCGCGGCGGGCTATGGCACTTATGGCCGCTCGGCCTATGCCGGGGCGCGTCTGCGGTGGTGATCCGGGCTGCGGCCCTGATCGCCTTGACGCTGGGCGGCTGCACCGCCGCTGCGGCGCCGCAGGCGGCGGGTCCGCGCCCCACCTTTGTCAGCCTTAACCCCTGTACCGACGCAATCCTGGCAGAGGTTGCCGATCCCGCACAGATCCTGGCGATTTCACACTACAGCCACAACCCTGCCGCCAGTTCGATGGACAGCGCCACCGCGCGCCAATTCCGCAGCGTAGGCGACGGGGTAGAGGAAGTGATCGCGCTGCATCCCGATGTGGTGGTGGCCAGCACTTACCTGCCGCCCGCCGCCCGCGCGGCGCTGGCGCGGCTGGGCATGCGGACCAAGCTGGTGGGGATTGCCGCCACCGTAGAAGATAGCAAGGCCCAGGTCCGCATGCTGGCCGCGCTGGCCGGGCATCCCGCGCGGGGTGCGGCGCTGAACGCGCGGATCGACGCCGCGATTGCTGCATCCGCTGCTCCGCCGGGGCCAAGACTGCCCGCCGTGGTATGGCAATCGGGCGGGATCGTGGCCGGCGAAGACACGCTGGTTTCGGCCATGATGGCCCATGCCGGATTTGCCAACCTGGCCGCGCGGCGCGGGATGCGGCAGGCCGATGCCATGCCGCTGGAAGCGATGCTGGCCGATCCGCCGCGCGTGATCTTCACCGCTGGCAGTCCGGCGGCGCAGGAAGACCGGATGCTGCGCCACCCGGCGCTGGACACACTGGCCGGCGTCACCCGCGCGCCGCTGGGCAGCGCGCTGCTTTATTGCGGCGGGCCCACCATCATTCGCGCGGCTGAGCGGCTGGCATACGTCAGGCGCAGCCTGTGACCCGGCTTAACCGGATCTTGCTGGCGCTGCTGGCCCTGGCGGTGCCGCTGTCGCTGCTGGCGGGCCGGGTGTGGCTTGATCCGTTGGCCGATTTGCCAGCCAACGCGCTTATAATCATAACTGAACTGCGTTTGCCGCGGGCTGTGCTGGCGCTGCTGGTGGGCGGCGGGCTGGGTGCAGCCGGGGCGGCGATGCAGGGCTATCTGCGCAACCCGCTGGCCGATCCGGGGCTGTTCGGAATTGCGCCCGGCGCGGCGCTGGGCGCGGTGCTGAGCCTGTGGACCGGGCTGGCGGCGCAGCCGTGGACGCTGCCCGGTTTTGCCCTGATTGGCGCCGGTGCCGCGATGGCGCTGCTGGCGCTGATTGCCGGGCGCAGCGGATCGGTAATCCTGTTTACCCTGGCCGGCATGATGATCGCCAGTCTGGCCGGCGCCTTGATGAGCCTGGCGATCAGCCTGGCTCCGACGCCTTTTGCGTTGAGTGAAATCGTCACCTGGCTGATGGGCGCGCTGTCTGATCGCAGCTGGAACGATGTGGCCATAGCCGCGCCGTTGTGCCTGGCCGGGATCGTGACGCTGCTGGCGGCGGGCCGCGCGCTTGATGCGCTGACCCTGGGCGATGAGGTGGCACGATCGCTCGGCATTAATCCGGCGCGGCTGCGGCTGCTGATGATCGCCGGCGTGGGACTGACCGTGGGCGGCAGCGTGGCGGTGGCGGGGATCATTGGCTTTGTCGGGCTGATCGTGCCGCATCTGGTCCGTCCGTTGACCGACGGGCGCCCGTCGCAATTGCTGGTCCCCAGCGTACTGGCCGGGGCGCTGTTGCTGCTGATCGCCGATTGCCTGTGCCGGGTATTGCCGCTGGCGGGCGGAGAACTGCGGCTGGGCATCGCGCTTTCGCTGCTGGGTGCGCCGTTCTTTCTGCGCCTGTTGCTGCGGATGCGGAACGGTCTGGCATGACCCTGCGCGCGCACGATCTGACATTGGCCGGGCGGCTGGCCGGAGTTTCGCTGACGCTGGCGCCTGGTCAGGTGACCGCGATCTGCGGGCCCAACGGTGCTGGAAAATCCAGCCTGCTGACCTGTCTGGCCGGATTGGTCCCACCCACCGGCGGCGACGTATCACTGGATGATGGGGCGCTGGCCGCCATTCCTGCAAGCGACCGGGCACGGGCGATCGGCTATCTGCCCCAGCAGGCGCACGTGGCGTGGGACCTTTCGGTCGAAACGCTGGTGGCGCTGGGGCGCTTGCCGTGGAACCGCGACCGGAGCGAGGATGCCTCAGCCATCACCGCGGCCATTGCTGCGCTGGATCTGGCGGACCTGCGCCGCCGCCCGGTGGGCCAGCTTTCCGGCGGTGAACGCGCCCGCGCCTTGCTGGCCCGGGTGCTGGCCGGACAGCCGCGCTGGCTGTTGGCGGACGAGCCGCTGGCAAACTTTGACCTGATGCATCAGCAAGCCTTGCTGGCGCAGTTCCGCAACCTTGCGGGGCAGGGCATGGGCGTGGTGCTGGTGCTCCACGATCTGGCCCAGGCGATGAACCATGCGGACCGGGTGGTCGTGATGCACGGCGGCAAAATCGCCGCCGATGGCCATCCCGAAACTGTGCTCGACACTGCGATCATCGCCCGCGTCTGGCAAACCGGCGCGCGCTGGCTGGGCGATCCGGGACAGCGCGCGCTGGCCCTCGGGCCGGTCCGCGCGCGCTAGGCCTGGCGTTTATTTGGCGGCGGCCGTTCCGTCCGGCACCGCAATCGCGGCCGCCGGCGCCATGGGCCCAGGTCGGATAAGCCGGGCGTCAGGACCTAGCCGTCACAATATTCGTAATGGCCCGACTGGCACATTGCCACGGCACGGCGCCAGGCGGCGCGTTTGCGTTCGTACGCGGCGCGCTGCTGTTCGTAGTCTGCGCGGTCGTTCGCATAGGCTTCGCTACGCCCGCCTTGCTGGCGGTAGGCCTTCCAGCCTTCGGCGTAGCGCGCATCACGTTCGCGCACATGGGCCAGCTGATCGACATTAAGCTGGCGGATAATCGCCTTGTCGCGCGCGCGGTTGCGCGGATCGCGCATGTCCCTGTCGTTCGGATCATCGGCCGAGGCGATGGCAGGAATAATTGCGGCGCCCAGCGCCAGCATGCCGAAAAGACGTGCAAATTTCATGGAATGCGACCCTCCTTGAACCCGCACGCTGGATGGAAAACCTTACCAAATGGTGCAACGCCAAAGCGATGAGCTGCGCGCGTCTCGTCGCGTTTATCGAATGGTCTGCCGAGGAAGCGTGCGGAAGGTGGCATTGGGGTGCCTTTCAGGCCACCTTGCGCAGCGCCGTGCGACATCCCATTTCGGCCCATGCGGCACTCGCCGCTCTGCTTGCTTCTCCCGAACAAATATGGAACAGACTGCGCGCCATGTCGCTTACCAAGATCGTCGTCCGGGGCGCCCGGGAACACAACCTCAAAGGCTTTGATGTCGAGCTGCCGCGTGACAGCCTGATTGTCATCACCGGGCTGTCAGGATCGGGCAAAAGCAGCCTTGCCTTTGACACGATCTATGCCGAAGGGCAGCGGCGCTATGTCGAAAGCCTGAGCGCATATGCCCGGCAGTTTCTGGAAATGATGCAGAAGCCCGATGTCGAACATATCGACGGGTTAAGCCCCGCGATCAGCATCGAGCAGAAGACCACCAGCCGCAATCCGCGCTCGACCGTGGCGACGGTGACCGAAATCTATGACTACATGCGCCTGCTGTGGGCCCGCGTCGGGGTGCCTTACAGCCCCGCAACCGGCCTGCCGATCGAGGCGCAGACCGTGTCCAACATGGTCGACCGGGTGATGGCTCTGCCCGAAGGGACGCGGGCCTACCTGCTTGCCCCGGTGGTGCGCGGGCGCAAGGGCGAATACCGCAAGGAACTGGCCGAGTGGCAGAAGGCCGGCTACACCCGGGTGCGGATCGACGGCGACTTTTACGAGATCCAGGACGCCCCCGCGCTCGACAAGAAATACAAGCATGACCTGGAAGTCGTGGTGGACCGGATTGCCGTGCGCGAAGGCATGGAAACGCGCCTTGCCGACAGTTTTGAGCAAGCGCTGAAACTGGCCGATGGCCTGGCCTATGTCGATCTGGCCGATGGCGTGGTGCCGGGGCGCGAGGACGAGGCAACCGGAGGCGCGATGAAAGGCGCGGGCCTGCCGTCCAACCGTATCGTGTTTTCGGAAAAGTTCGCCTGCCCGGTGTCCGGCTTTACGCTGGAAAGCCTTGAGCCGCGGCTGTTCTCGTTCAACGCGCCGCTGGGGGCCTGCCCGGCCTGCGATGGCCTGGGCGAAAAGCTGCTGTTCGATCCGCAGCTGGTCGTCCCGAACGAGGCACTGACCCTGAAACAGGGCGCGATTGTGCCCTGGGCAAAAAGCAACCCGCCGTCGCCCTATTACATGCAGGTGCTGGCCAGCCTGGCCGCCGAATACGGCTTCCGTCTCGACACACCGTGGGATGCGCTGCCAGGCGAAGTGCGGCTGATCATCCTTCACGGCACGGGCGGCAAGGCGGTGCCGCTGACCTTCATCGACGGCAAGAAAAGCTACACGGTCAAGAAGGCTTTCGAAGGGGTGATCGGCAACCTCAACCGCCGCCTGCTGCAAACCGAAAGCGCCTGGATGCGCGAAGAGCTGGGCAAGTTCCAGACCGCCCAGCCGTGCGAGGTGTGCGAGGGCAAGCGCCTCAAGCCCGAGGCGCTCAGCGTCAAGGTCGCTGGCGCGGATATTTCCAGCATCACCCGCCTGTCCGTGGCCGCCGCGGTCGACTGGTACGGCAAGCTTGATGCCCAGCTGACCAGCCAGCAAAGCCAGATTGCCCGCGCCATCCTCAAGGAAATCAACGAGCGGCTGGGCTTCCTCAACAACGTCGGGCTCGATTACCTCAACCTCGATCGGACCAGCGGCACGCTCAGCGGCGGGGAAAGCCAGCGCATCCGCCTTGCCAGCCAGATCGGCTCGGGCCTGTCAGGCGTGCTCTACGTGCTCGATGAACCCAGCATCGGCCTGCACCAGCGCGACAACGACATGCTGCTGGCCACGCTGCGCCGGCTGCGCGATCTGGGCAACACGGTGATCGTGGTCGAACACGACGAGGACGCGATCCGCACCGCCGATCACATCGTCGATCTGGGCCCCGGCGCAGGCGTCCACGGGGGCGAGATCGTGGCCCAGGGCGTGCTTGCCGATATCCTCGGCGCCGAACACAGCCTGACCGGGCAGTACCTGTCGGGCCGCCGCCGCATCGAAGTGCCGGCCAAACGCCGCAAGGGCAACGGCCACAAGATCACCGTCCACGGCGCGCGGGCCAACAACCTCAAGAACGTCACCGTCGCGATCCCGCTGGGCACGTTCACCTGCATCACCGGGGTGTCGGGCAGCGGCAAAAGCAGCCTGACGCTCGATACGCTTCACGCCGGGGCGGCGCGCGTGCTCAATGGCGCGCGGGTCGTCTCCGGGGCGCATGACAAGATCACCGGCCTTGAATACTGCGACAAAGTGATCGAGATCGACCAGTCACCGATCGGCCGCACCCCGCGCTCCAACCCCGCCACTTACACCGGCGCCTTCACCCAGATCCGGGACTGGTTCGCCGGCCTGCCCGAAGCCCAGGCCCGCGGCTACAAACCGGGGCGGTTTTCGTTCAACGTCAAAGGCGGGCGGTGCGAGGTGTGCCAGGGCGACGGCCTGATCAAGATCGAGATGCACTTCCTTCCCGATGTCTACGTGACGTGCGAGGAATGCCACGGCAAACGCTACAACCGCGAAACGCTGGAGGTGAAGTTCAAGGGCCACTCCATCGCCGACGTGCTCGACATGACGATCGAGGACGCGGAAGAGTTCTTCAAGGCCGTCCCCCCGATCCGCGACAAGATGCACATGCTGAACGAGGTTGGACTTGGCTATGTCAAGGTCGGCCAGCAGGCGACCACGCTGTCGGGGGGTGAGGCGCAGCGCGTGAAACTTGCCAAGGAGCTCAGCCGGCGCTCCACCGGCCAGACCCTGTATATCCTTGATGAACCGACCACTGGCCTGCACTTTGAAGATGTCCGCAAACTTCTGGAAGTGCTGCAGCGGCTGGTCGATGGCGGCAATTCGGTGGTGGTGATCGAACACAACCTGGACGTGATCAAGGTGGCCGACTGGATCGTCGATCTTGGCCCCGAAGGCGGGGTGCGCGGGGGCGAGGTGATTGCCGAGGGGACGCCCGAGCAGGTGGTCAAGGTCAAACAGTCGTTTACCGGCGGGTATCTGGCCCCGTTGCTGGCGCGATAAGGGCGGGAACTGCGGCTGCTCCGGCGTGTTAACATTTAATGCAGCCGCATGATTGCCTGCCCATCCCGGCCGGCCTGGCGCTGCGCAGGAGAGACGCCATGAACGCTTTTGCCCGAACCGCGCTTTTCGCCGCCGCCGCCGCCGCGTTGGCCGCGCCGCTTGCCGCCGAAACCATGGGCGGGCGCAAGCTCAGCGCCACGCTCAGCGGCACTGCCGAAGTGCCCGGGCCCGGCGATCCAAACGGCACCGGCTCGATCATGGCGCGGGTCAACCCGGGAACCGGGCAGTTCTGCTATACCCTTACCGTGACCAATATCGATCCCGCGACCATGGCCCATATCCACAAGGGCCCGGCGGGCGCGGCCGGCCCGGTGGTGATCGCGCTGACCGCGCCGGCCAGCGGTTCCAGCGAAGCCTGCGTCACGATCACCCGCGAACTGGCGATGGACCTGATCATGATGCCGGGTGACTACTATGCCAACGTCCACAACGCCGCGTACCCCGGCGGCGCGGTGCGCGGCCAGCTTGGCAAATAAGCCCAGCGCGTCTGGCGTACGGACCGGTTGACGCGGGGGCCCGATGCGGGCCCCCGCCCGTTTGCGTGGGCGGCGAAAAAATACGCAAGCTGCTCAAAGTCAGTTAGCGCGGTTGGGCGGTCGACCGGCGGTTCGGCTAAGGCGACCTTAAAGTTACGTAAAGCGCGATCAGGACTCTTGGGCACCAAGCGTACATGCTATTCAAACCGGAGCTGATCTTTAAACCTTCGCAGGGATTGTTCGGCGTCGATTTGCTGCCCGTACGCCTCGGCGATCTGTCTGATGCGCCATTCAGCTTCGTCGGGGGTTTCGAACAGCCTATCGATGTTTACGAGGAAATTTCCTGTTCTGCCAAAATCGTGGCCGACCGAGATCGGACAGCAGTCGATCGTCCGGATACGCTCGCCAACTTTACAGGTTTGGCTCATATCGCGTGAGCACATCGCGGGTAAGTTATCCTTCTTCAGCCGGCCGGATTCAAGCGTCGCTTCGATAGTGGCGAAGAAAGCCTCTTCCCTCAACAGCGGGTGCAACCACGTACGTCCGGAGCCGACAGCCGAGGAATTGCCATCGATTTCGGTCGCTTTGATTGTGGGTTCGAAGGTCTGGCTTTCGCGGCGTGGAATGACGGGGCTTGTCGGGCAACCATCGCTTCCGTCGAGGTAATAGACATGCGTTGCGCCTAGCAATCCGTATATAGGCTCGCTCCAGGCGGCATATTCCGGTCCGCTTACGGCATCGATGCGGTTGAAAAACAAAATCGTGCCAGCGTCGCTGACAAAGCGCGGTACGTTGCCGATCTGATCGGCCAGCGGTGTCGTTTCGTCCAACACCGGCCACCCATTTGCGCCCAGCCGGGCTTCCAGCCAGACTTCGCACGCCAGCGGCCTACCCACCTCATACAGAAAGCGCCACTGCGGCGCTGCAATGTCCAGCGCTGTCGGAGCATAAGGCTTGAGCGGCCAATCGAAATAGCGGGCAGAACCCTCTGGCGGAGCAGAAAACGAGCTACTGAAATAGGCCGCGCCGTCCCACTCGGCATCTAGCCACCCCCCTAAGATACCGACTTCGTGCTGTGGTAATCGATCGCGCGCGGCCCAAACCAGAACCGCATCAAGCAGAAACCAGCTGAGCCGGCGCCACCGTCCATACTGTACTTGCAGCGTGGCAAAATCATCGCTGCGAAAATCAATCAGGATACGCGGACGCATATTTTGGTTTGGGTCCGGGCTGAATGGCGCGAAAATTGCGTCAAACTCCATCCAGAGGTCCGCATCTTCATAGCGCAAGCGAGCCACATCGTCAGCGCAGTTCAGAATCGTCAGCGATTGGCTCGTGGCGGGGAACAGGAACTGGTTGTCCCCGATTTCCTGATAAACGCCGTATAGCAGGCCGTCGGTTGAGTTTGTTTGCAAAGGATTATTGATGGGCATCTTCGCAGGCTTAACCGCGAAGAGCATTTTCCTACACCCCCAAAATCTGCAAAATGAGCGGTTTGCCTTAGCAGGAGACCGATCATGGGTGACGCAGCGGATGGCCGTTTGGGGCTGACCTTTTCCCACAGCGAAAGCACTGGCGCGGCAGTGGAGGCCGATCTTATCCTCCCCCCGCTGGTCCCCACGCGCCCTCGCGCCGATGGGTGGACGCCGCAGCGGCAGCGGGATTTTCTGGAAGCGCTGGCGGGCAGCGGCTCGGTTTCTGGCGCCGCGCGGTCGGTGGGGATGAGCCGGGAAAGCGCCTATGTTCTGCGCCGCCGGGCCGATGCGCGGGGCTTTGCCCAGGCGTGGGATGCGGCGCGGCTGCTGGCGGCCGAGCATCTGGTCGATCTGGCCTGGGACCGCGCGGTGCAGGGCGAGCTGCGGCCGCTGGTCTGGCACGGCGAGGTGGTGGGCGAGGTGCGCCATTATGACAACCGGCTGCTGCTGGGGCTGATCGCGCAGAACCGGAAAGTTCTGGCCGAACAGGGGCTGATCGCGCCGTCCGAAGTGACCGCGGCGGTGGCGGCGGACTGGCCGGCGGCGCTGGACCGGGCCGCGCGGGGCGAGGCGCTGGACGAAGCGGCGGCGCGCGGCCGTGCGCAGGATCAGGCTGAGCGGGTGACAGAATGCGGGGCAGTGGAGGATGGACCGCTATCCGGTCCCGGCATTCCCGCGCCGCTGGCGCCGATCACCGATGGTTACGGGCATGAACTGGCCGAGCCGCAGCAGCTGTGCATCGGCCTTTACACCATCACCTGGGACACGCAGCGGGCGCAGTGGCTGACCAACTGGCCCGCGCCCGCGCACTGGGCGGGGGACGAGTACCGGCGGCTTGACGGGGACCGGCTGGCGCCGATCGCGCGCTGTGCCGATGATCCGGGCAGCACGGCCCAAGGCGAGCCGTGGCCCGAGGCAGAGCACTATGCCCGCACGCTGAGCGCCGAGGAGGAGGCCGGGCTGGAGCGGCTGGACGCGGATGAGGAGCGCGCGCGGGCCGGACGGCTGGCGCTGTACCGCCGCGCCGCCTTTGGCCTTGCCACTCCGGCAGAACGGGCATCGCTGGCGGCGGCCGGGTGGCCGGGGTGAGGGGATGGTTTTTCCCCGCATGGACCCTGTGATCTTGGTGTGAACTTCCGCGCCGGCGGCCCCGGCTTGGCAAGCGCGGGGGGGCGACCTATCACCGTGCGATGCACGCCCCGGGCGAGAGTGCCGCCTATCGCACCACCCAGCTGATCACCTGCATCGGCAACAAGCGCCGCTTGCTGCCGCTGATCGAGGCGGGGCTGGTAGAGGCGCGGGCGCGGCTGGGGGGCGGGCCGATCAGCGTGCTCGACCTGTTCAGCGGATCGGGCGTGGTGGCACGGATGGCGCGGGGGCACGCCAGCCGTCTGGTCTGCAACGATCTGGAGCCCTACAGCGAGGCGGCGAACCGCTGCTATCAGGCCGATCCGCGCGACGTGGACCAGGCCGCGCTGGCGGCAGAGGTAGCGCGGGTGCGCGGCGCGGTGGCCGCGGGGCTGGCGCCCGGCTTTCTGGCCGAGCTGTATGCGCCGCGCGATGACAGCGCGATCCAGCCGGGCGAGCGGGCGTTCTATACCCGCGCCAATGCGGTGTTCCTCGACACCTTTTGCCAGGTGCTGGACAGTGTGGACGCGGCGCTGCGCCCGTTCCTCCTCGCCCCGGTGCTGGCCCAGGCATCGGTCCATGCCAACACTGCGGGCGTGTTCAAGGGGTTTTACAAGAACGCCGCCGGGGTGGGGCAGTTCGGCGGCAGCGGCGCCCATGCGCTGGGGCGGATATTGAAGCCGATCGCGGTGCAGGCCCCGGTGCTCAGCCGCCTGTCCTGCCCGGCCGAGGTTTACCGCCGCGATGCCAATGCGCTGGTCGGGGAGATCGATCCGGTCGACCTTGCCTACCTTGATCCGCCGTACAACCAGCATCCCTACGGTTCGAACTATTTCATGCTGAACCTGCTGTGCGATTACCGCCGCCCCGCCGAAATCAGCCGCATTTCCGGTATCCCCAGGGGCTGGAACCGCTCTGCCTACAACCGCCCGGCCGCCGCCGAAGCCGCGCTGTTCGACCTGGTGCGGCGAGTGCCGGCGCGGCTGGTGCTGCTGTCGTACAATGCCGAGGGGTTCGTGCCGCACGAACGGCTGCTGGCGGCGCTGCTCGGCATGGGCGAGGTCAGCGTGATGGATGCCCGCTACACGACGTTCCGCGGCTGCCGCAACCTGGCCGCGCGCGACCGGCACGTAACCGAATACCTGTACCTCATCGACAAGCGGTGAGGATCTACATTGCCGAGATGCCGCCATCGATCTTGAGCTCGGCCCCGGTGACGAAGCGGCTTTCGTCGCTGGCGAGGTAGAGCACACCGTAGGCGATATCGTCGACATGGCCGACGCGTTTGAGCGGGATCTGCCGGGCCAGCTTGTCCATGATCACATCCTTGGGCTTGCCCGTGGAGGTGACCATGCCGTCAAGGATCGGGGTATCGATGAAAGTCGGGTGGACCGAATTGCTGCGGATGTCCCAGCCCATCTTGGCGCAGTACAGCGCGACCGACTTGGACAGCATCCACACCGCTGCCTTGCTGGCATTGTAACCCGGCATAGTGTCGCTGGCGATGAGGCCGGCGATCGACGAAATGTTGACGATCGATCCCGGCTGGTGGTCCTTCATCAGGCCCAGCGCTTTCTGACAGCCGAGGAAGACCGAATCGACGTTGACCGCAAAGCCGCGATGCCAATCATCAAGGCTTGCCGTTTCAATATTACCGCGCACCCCGATCCCGGCGTTATTGACCAGGATCGACAAACCGCCCAACGCGTCGCGCGCCAGATCGACGGCGGCCTCCCACTGATCCGGCTGGGTAACATCGAGATGGCAGGCCAGCGCATGGCCAGCGCCAAACTCGTCGTTAAGCCTGCTGGCGACGGCGCTGGCAAGTTCGTCGTTGATGTCGGCCAGCAACACCTGCGCACCCTCACGGCACAACATCCGCGCCTGCGCCGCGCCCAGGCCCTGCGCTGCGCCGGTGACCAGCGCCTTTTTGCCCGCAACCCGTCCTGTCATAATTCGCTATCCTTCCAAGATCCGGTTGCCCAGCAGCATCAGCAAGCGCACATCGATCGCTACACCCCGTGCACGCGAAGCGGAGATGAACCGTTCAATCCCGGCCAGCGGGACACGATGGACGGTGATGTCCTCGCCGTCTACCCCGCCGCCCGGTCCGACCTGGGTAAGCTCTCGGGCGCGCAGCAGGGTAAAGCTTTCGGTGACCATGCCGGGGGAGGAATAAAACTCGCCGATCACCTCCATCCGCGCGGCGCGATAGCCGGTTTCTTCCTCTAGCTCGCGGTTGGCGGCAACAGCCGCATCCTCGTCCTCGCCGTGATCACCGATCAGGCCGGCCGGAAGCTCGATACAAGAACGGCCTAGCGGCACGCGAAACTGCTCGACCAGAACAACGTGTTTCTCCGCGTCGATCGCCAGAATGACGGCTGCCTTTATGCCGCGCGCACGGCTGACGTATTCCCATTTTCCGCGGGTCTTGGCTGCGATGAAGTTACCCGACCAGACGGTCGTTTCGGTTTCGGCGTCCATGCGCGCTGCTTAGACTTCGATCACGCGGTCTGGCAATTCGTTCGTGTCTTGGGCTGAACGGGGCAGATGCTGGGCGAGTACTTCGCCGACCTTGCCGACAGCGGCGGCCATACCTGCTGCGATCTGTCCGGCGCGCAGCTCAGTCAGCATCGCGGCCATAGCCTCGCCCCATACTTCAGGCGCGACCTTGCTGGCTATCGCTTCATCAGCAACGATTTCAGCGCGATGCTCGGCCAGGCTGAGGTAGATGAGGATGCCGGTGCGACCGGTGGTGCGGCGCTCGGCACCAACGCGGAACAGCGTCACAGCGCGGGCGCGAACCCGCGGGTTTGAAACAAAGCGCGGTATGAGGAACAGCCGCAATGGTCGCCAGAGCTGTACCAGCAGCACGCCGACAAACTTGCTCATACCCAGACATGCGGCCATGACCAGCACTTGCTGCGGCGTCCAATCGTGCGACCATCGGCCCAGGATACGATCGATCAAGCCAAGCGAAAATGTGGGGAACGCCGAGACGGCCATCAGGGCCGTCATTGCCGCCAGCGTAGCCCAGGCCAGCGCGACATCGAAGTAGCGGTCCGACTGATCGGACACGATCGTGACTATTTCCCCCGCGCTCGTGAGCTCCGCCGTTTCGACTGCGGCCGAAATAATCGCGTGATCCGCATCGGACAGTTTCTGCACCGGTTCAGCCATTACCAGTCCCCCGATGCCCCACCGCCGTCGAACCCGCCGCCGCCTCCGCCAAAGCCACCAAAGCCGCCATCGCCTGACCCGAAACTTCCTCCTCCGCTACTCCATCCACCCGAGTTGCTGCCATGACGCATGGCCTCGGAAATGCCCCACAGAACGATACCCGGATCAATTCCGCTACGCCGGTAACCGCCGCGACGTCCACCGCGGCCAAAGAAGCTGATGAACACGATCAGCACGATCAGCCAAATGAATACACTGGGCATTCCGCCTGCGGAGGACCCTTTACCGGATCGCTGCGCCGATGCCGCATCGGCTGCCTCAGCGACTGCCTTGGCATCAACCGGATCGCGTTCGAGTTGCGCGATCAAGGCGTCAACACCATCGGTAATGCCGCCCGCGTAGTCATCTTGTTTAAACCTGGGTGTGACCACAGTGCGAATAGTTTGTCCGACAAACCCGTCGGTCAATCGTCCCTGTGTGCCTACGGATGTCTGAATTCGCACCTTGCGTTCGTAAGGCGCGATCAGAAAAAGGACGCCTTCCTGGCTTTCCGCTCCACCAATCCCCCACGCCCGGGCAAGATCTTGTGCGTAGCGTTCGGGAACCTGACCATCCAGCGAGGTCACGGTGACAATAATAATCGCACGCCCGGTCTCCCGATTGTAGCTGCGCAGTTTCCTATCGAGCGCAGCCTCTTGCTGATCGGGGATGATTGCGGCTTGATCCAGGATGGGGCCGTCAGGACGAGCCGGAAGCTTGGCCATAACCGCTGTCCCGGCCAAGGCAAGAAACAAGGCCGCCAAAGCAAGCAAAAGCCGCGACAGTATTACAGGCACGGGAACGGACCGCATGGCCGCTCCTTTCAGGTCAGGCCGTTTCAGTTCGCGGCAGCAGATGATGCTGCTGCAGCGGCATTGTCGTTTGCACCTCGCTTTGTACCGGGCGCTGGGGCCATATCGAAGTTGACCTTGGGTGCACTGGCAGCCCCTGGGTCTGCTTTGAACGGGATAAGCGGCTTTGCGCCATAAAACACCTTTGCACCGATGGCGTCAGGGAACGTGCGGATTGTGGTGTTGTACGACTGGACAGCAACGTTGTAGTCGCGGCGCGCCTCGTTAATGCGGTTTTCCGTCCCGGCCAGTTCGTCCATCAGTTGGCCAAAGCGGGCCTGACTTTGCAGCTGCGGATAGTTTTCAACTACGGTGCGCAGTTGCCCCAGTGCCTGGGTGAGCTGGTTCTGGGCATTCTGAAACTTTTCGAACGTGGCAGGGTCCGAAAGATCCTCGGTCCGGATATTAATGGACGTCGCCGCTGCTCGGGCGTTGGTAACGTTTGTCAGGATCGTCGTTTCCGATGCTGCCGCTGCCTTGGCGGTTTCGACCAGGTTCGGGACCAAGTCGGCGCGGCGCTGGTATTGGCTTTCCACATCACCCCATTTGGCCTTGGCATTTTCCTCTGCCGTGGGCACAGAATTGATGCCGCAACCTGCAAGAGTGATCGAGGCAGCCGCAACGATCGCCACCCGGGGCAGATTACGCGAAAAACGGTCAACCATCAGTACGTTCCTTCTCTCAACCGGCGGCGATCGCCTGTAGCCAAGAATGTAGCGACGCCCGATGCGCACGCAAGGACTTCGCATCAACATATCGCGCCACAATCGGTTGTTGTGCAGAAGTGCACTTTCTGGCAGCAATTGTGCGGGGCACAGCAAGGAAGGGGACCAGAAATGTCCATGGTATCGGAATTCAAGGAATTTATCGCTAAGGGCAACGTGCTGGATCTTGCCGTTGGCGTCATCATCGGTGCCGCATTTGGCAAGATTGTCACATCGCTTACCGAGGATCTGATCATGCCGGTCGTCGGCAAGATATTCGGCGGTCTCGATTTTACCAGCAAGTACGTGGTACTAAGCGGCGATGTAGCACCGGGCACTTCGCTGGAAGCTGCTCGCACAGCGGGGGCTAACGTGCTTGCCTATGGTAGCTTCGTGACGGCGCTGATCAATTTCCTGATCCTGGCGTGGATCATCTTCATGATCGTCAAAGCCGCCAACCGGGCCATGCCGCCTGCTCCGGCGGCGCCCGCTGGCCCGAGCGAGGTCGACTTGCTGACGGAAATACGGGATTCGCTCAGGAAGTAGGCGTTTTCCTGAACTTTGAATTTGGGGCGGGGCCGGCAAGCGGTTCCCGCCCCTTTCCTTTTGGACGTCTATGACCTATATCAGCGATGCCGGTTTCGGCCGGCTATGGTGATAAATTGCGGCGTGCAATAGGCACAGCGGACCCGGGGGCAGTACCCGGCGGCTCCACCACCTTTCCCGTTGTCGCGGGGGAAATGACGGGGCCGAACCAGGATCGACGTGTGTTGAAAAGCGCAGTTTTCACCCGGGCTGAGTAACCCGTTCAAGGCTCAAAACTCATAAGTGCCAACGACAACGAAGCACTTGCTCTCGCCGCGTAACCTGACGGCCTAACGGCCTGATCTTACAAAGCGAAAGCACGGTTCGGACCGAACCGGGTAACAGAATCGGAAACCGGGGGCCCGGAGGGAGCCTAGCAACAGAATCCCTCCACCTGCTTCCCAGCGCTGGCGTCAGAAAACAGTTTCAGGCTTTTCCCTCATCCGCTTTTCATGAGCGATGCAGTCAAAAATCTTGGCCCCGGCCAGAAATACCGAACCAGTGCACGCAGCCATCAACAGCCAGCCACCCGCCCCCGGAAACGTGTCGAGATAGACCTTGCCGCGTTCTATCGCGCCCAAGCCCAACGCATAAATTATCAGGCACGCTTCAAAGCGGGTTTTGATAACGAAGAGACGACCGATTTTGCTCAACATGCTGCGCTGTTCCTCAAGCACGTTTCTTAGCAACGATCATGCCATGAACGCGATGCCGCGCAAGTCATTGGTTAACATCCCAGCAACTGTAAATGTTAGCGACAAAAAGGCTAGCAAAGCTCGGAAAGATCAAGGGAATCGAGCAGCTCATCGCGCGCGGTCTTAACCTTCTCGGCAAGATCATCGCTGCCCACGTCGTTCGATGAAATGCTTTCCGGCCAGAAGGCGGCGATGATCGTTTCGATCCGTTCAGCCTTCGCGGAGTCCAGCAGGAAGCGGGTATCAACGCTCTTCGGTTCCGCCACGACGCGCAGGCGCAGGCAAGCGGGACCGCCGCCATTGGCCATCGATTGCCGCACATCGACTGGGAGGACCCGGCGGATCGGCCCGTTGGTAGCGCGCATTTCATCCAGCCAAGCGCGCACCCGAGGATGCTCCCACGCTTCGAGCGGGATCACCAAGGCCATTTCGCCCGTCGGCAATGTCAACAACTGTGCGTTGAAAAGGTAGGAAGAAATGGCATCACCGAGGCTGACTGCGCTGGCCGGCACCACAACGATTTCCGCCTCTGGCAATGCAGCACGAATTGCACTGTACGTCCCTTCCGGATCGGCGAAGGCCTGTTCGTGGGTAAACAGCACCCGCTCGTTGGCAACCGCTACAACATCATTGTGAAACGCTCCGGCGGCGATCGCTGCGGGGTTCTGTTCAACGAACAAAGTGCGGCCTGCTTCAAGCCCATGCCGGCGGGCGACTGCCCGACTGGCTTGTTCGTGCTGCCGGGCGGGAAAGGCACCGCCGCTGGTCCCATAGACGAAGATTTCTATACCCGACTGGTCGTGGCGGGACGCCATGCGCATATGATTGGCCGCGCCCTCATCGCCGAAGCATGGCGGGACCGGATCATGCACTGTAAAGTGATCGGCACTCCCAAAGGCCACTCTCAACTGCTTAAGCGTGTCGGGCCATTCCTGCGAGCGGTGGGGCATAGTGACAAGATTGGCCACAGTCAGGTGGCAGCGGCCGTCGGTGGTATCCGCGGCGGGTGAAACGGTTGCTGCGTTGGCAGTCCACATTGAACTGGCAGACCAGGCCGCGGCAAGCAAACGCGCATCCTCCGTCCCGTCAGCGCCGATTGCGGAGAGGAAAGCGGCGTTGGGTCGTGGCAAAGGAAGCAGGATGCCCTGAGCCAAGCCCAAGTCCATGTTGTGCCGCATTTTGGCTAGGCCCTGCAGCGCAGCAGCCCGGGGAAAAGATGTATCACCGCCATGGCTGGCAGAGGCAAGGTTGCCCAGGCTCAGCCCTGCGTAGTTGTGGCTGGGTCCGATAATCCCGTCAAAATTGATTTCGACTGCGCTCATAATTACCACCGTGCCACGTGGCTTACGATCATCCCAGGCTCAACCCGCAGCGTAGCGGCGCAGACCGGGTCGATCGAGATCCCGTCACCGTGATCGCTTACCCAGCCATAGGCAACGCGGAAATCAGCCATCTTCCCCACTGCTACAAGGCGGCGTGCTCCGCCCGTATGCTCGCCCAGTGAGCGGTCGATAGTCTTGATTTCTCCATCGACAGTTTCACGCACCGATCGGATCTGATCGGTCCGGGCCGACAGCGTTGGTCCACCATCAAAGATGTCGACATACTTTTCCCAGACGAACCCTTCATTCTCCAACATCCGCATCGCCGCACGGCCAGTGGGGTGGGGGACGCCAATCACCGCCCGGGCCTGTTCGGTGAGCATGGCGATATAGACCGGATGCTTTGGCATCAGGTCGGCAATGAACTGATTGCCGTGCTTGGCATTGAACTCGTCAGCGTCCTGGAAATTCATACCGAAAAAACGACCGGCAACCCCGTCCCAGAAGGGCGATCCGCCGGCCTCATCGATAACCCCGCGCAATTCGGCGAAGGTCTTGTCGGCAAACCGGCTGCGATGATTGCGGATGAAGAGGTACCGGCTTCGGGCCAGCAGCATTCCTAACCCGCCGGATCGTTCGCCTGGATGGAGGAACAGTCCGCCCACTTCTGACGATCCTTCCATGTCCGTCGACAGGTTGAGAATATCGGCACGAAACGTGCGGCCCAACTCTTCGCTGTGCTGGGTCAACGCGCCGATACGGTAGGAATAAAACGGAAACTTAAGGCCAACCGCCGAAAAAACCTGGCAGGTGCCGCGCACCTCTCCGGTTGCCGTGTCTTCCAGCATAAACACAAACATGTCGTCGCTGACATCGTCACCCTGGCGCGCAAATGCGGCGGCGGCGCGTTCCAGCTTGGCGGTCAGTGCCTTGCGGTCGGGCGGCAGGTTGGTGAAGCCTCCGCCAGTGCTTTTGGCCATTTCGTACAGATGTTGCAGGTCCGCTTCAGTGGCGGCGCGGATCACATGGGTCAAAGGATGGCTCCGGAGGCAAGGCGATGCAGCACCAGCGCCGATAGCTGCGCACGGTGTTCAAGGCTGGATACAATCAGAAACTCGTCAGGAGAATGTATCGCGCCGCCCAGCACGCCCATTGTGTCTACCACCGGCACGCCGCAAGCGGCGATATTGTTGCCGTCGCAAACTCCGCCAGAAGCAATACGCCCGATCGGCTGGCCCAGCAGGGCGCTGCATTCCTCGACCATCCCGAACAGCTTTTCGGCTGCGGCGTCAACCGGTTTGGGCGGACGCGAAATACCGCCATGGACGTGGCAGGCTACTTCGTGCGCAGCGGTGATCTCGGCGATCAGGGCAGTGAAGTGCTGCTGGAATGCTGCGGTGTCATCGCTGCTGCGCGGGCGGATGTTGAATCGCAGAACGGCATGATCAGGAACAACATTGTTGGCGCTGCCGCCCTCGATACGGGCCGGATTTACCGCCAGGCCGTCCCGGGCAATCGCCTTGAGCCGGACGGCCAATGCAGCAGCGGCGACGATAGCGTTGCGGCCTTCGTCGGGATTGCGCCCGGCGTGGGCGGATCGGCCAGTGATGACGACGCTGTAATTGCCGCTGCCAGACCGTTCGCCAGCCAGCGTGCCATCTGGCAGAGCGGACGGCTCATAGGTCAATGCCGCGACCTTGCCGCGTGCCAGATCAGCAATAAGCGGCGCGGAAGAAAGGCTGCCGGTTTCCTCATCCGAATTGATCAGGATATCGTAACCCACGCCTTTCGCAGACTTGCTGCTTTCAAAAACTTTGAGTGCTGCGAGGATCACTGCAATTCCGCCCTTCATGTCGGCAGTACCAGGGCCGTTGAGTGTCTGAGGGTCCCGCCACACTGTCTGCTGAAACGGGTGGTTGGCAGGAAAGACAGTGTCCATGTGCCCGGTCAGAAGGAAGCGCCGCTTCGCCTCGGGCCGGACGCGCAGCACGAAGTGCGAACCGTTGGCAATTTCGCATCGGCTACCGTCAGCAGCCACAGATTGGACTGGTTCAGGGCTTAAGTCAGTGATCGCACCCGGAAGCGCACAAAAAGCGTCCGCCAGGGCTTTCCATTGCCGCGACAGGCCGGAAAGGTTGCCGGTCCCGGTGTTAATGGCGCTCCATGCCAGCACCTGATGGAGCATCGGCGCGGCATCGACGCGCGCGATCAGATCGCGCTCCAAGGACGAAAGCTGTTGCATGTGAAACCGTCTCTAGCCGAGGCGCGCAAGCTGTCCAAGCCCCGTTGCCAACCGTTTGCCACTGCGGCATAGGGCCTCGCGTTCCTCCCCGGAATTGTCGATACGGACGGCCATGCCAGCAGGCGGGGTTCGGACATACGTGGACGCGAGGATGGAATGAACGAGCGAATTGAAAAAAGCGGATTGAAGGTCGATGGGGCGCTGGCCGCTTTTATAGATACCAAGGTCCTGGCTCCGCTGGGCAAGGATCCGGCGGCATTTTGGCAGGGTTTTGCCAACTTACTTGACGCTTTCGCCCCGCAGAACGCTGCGCTGCTGGCCAAGCGGGATGCGTTGCAGGCTGAAATCGACGCATGGCATGAGGCGCGCGCCGGCAAGCCGATAGCTATGGGCGAATACAAGGCGTTCCTGACCCAGATCGGCTATCTGGTGGCGGAGCCTGCTCCCTTTGAAATCGGAACCCAAAACGTCGACCGTGAAATTGCCGGCATGGCAGGCCCTCAACTGGTCGTTCCGGTGCTAAATGCCCGCTTCCTGCTGAACGCCGCTAATGCGCGTTGGGGCAGTCTGTACGATGCCTATTATGGCACAGATGCGCTCGATGCCGCGCCAGCCAGACCGGGCAGCTATGATCCGGTGCGCGGTGCCGCGGTTATTGCGGCAGCGCGCGCCTTTCTAGACCTGTCGGTTCCGCTTGACGGATTAAGCTGGACCGATTGGGACGGCGAAGGTGTGCCGCCGCTGCGCGATCCCGGACATTTTTGCGGACACCGTCCGGGCGGGCTGCTGCTGGCTCACCATGGGTTGCACATCGAACTTGTGATGGATCGCAATCATCCGATCGGCAAGACCGACCGCGCCGGGATCGCAGATGTCGTGCTGGAATCGGCGCTGACGACCATTTGCGATCTGGAGGATTCGGTCGCTGCCGTCGATGCGGCGGACAAACTGGCCGCCTATCGCAACTGGCTAGGCGTGATCCGGGGCGATCTCACCGATACATTTACCAAGGACGGGCGGACCCTGACCCGTACCCTGGCGGATGATCGCCGCTGGACCGGGCGTGACGGTGACGATTTGACCTTGCCGGGTCGCAGCCTGCTGTTTGTGCGCAACGTGGGTCACTTGATGACCAATCCGGCGATTCTGCTCACGGACGGCAGCGAAGTGCCCGAAGGGATAATGGACGCGGTAATCACCAGCGCAATCGGCGCGCACGACGTAAAGGGCCTGGGCAAGCACCGTAACAGCCGCGAAGGCAGTATCTATATCGTAAAGCCCAAGATGCACGGGCCCGAGGAAGCCGCCTTCACCAACGCGCTGTTCGATGCTGTCGAAGATTTGATCGGCTTGCCACGCCACGCCGTAAAGGTTGGGGTGATGGACGAAGAACGCCGCACCAGTACGAATCTGGCCGCGTGCATCCACGCAGTGAAAGACCGGATTGTTTTCATCAACACCGGCTTCCTCGATCGTACAGGGGACGAAATCCACACCTCGATGCGGGCCGGACCGATGATTCGCAAGGGCGAGATGAAGCAGAGCGTCTGGATTGCCGCCTATGAAGCGCGCAACGTACAGATCGGGCTAGCGTGCGGACTATCAGGCAAGGCGCAGATCGGCAAAGGCATGTGGGCAGCGCCGGACATGATGCACGACATGATGATCCAGAAGATAGGCCATCCGCGTGCGGGTGCAAACACGGCCTGGGTGCCATCGCCAACGGCTGCGACCCTGCATGCAATGCATTATCATCAGGTGGGCGTATTTGACGTCCAGCGCGATCTCGCGGCGAAGCCTGTTCCGGCGCTCGAAGCATTGCTGGAGGTGCCTCTCGCTATCGGCCGTAACTTTTCGCAGGACGAGGTGCGTGAGGAACTGGACAACAATGCCCAGGGGCTGCTGGGCTATGTCGTGCGCTGGGTAAATCAGGGCGTTGGCTGCTCTAAGGTTCCCGACATCAACGACGTGGGCCTGATGGAAGACCGTGCAACCTTGCGCATTTCATCCCAACACATCGCCAATTGGCTGCTTCATGGGGTGTGCACCGAAGCGCAAGTCATGGATTCGCTGCGCCGCATGGCTGCCAAGGTAGATGCCCAAAACGCGAACGATCCGGCCTACGTTTCGCTCATTGGCAATGAGGACGGCCCGGCTTTCCGTGCCGCGTGTGATCTGGTGTTCAAGGGTGTCAGTCAGCCCAGCGGCTATACCGAGCCATTGCTGCATCAATGGCGGACGGTCTGGAAAAGCAGCTCGGGTTTGCAAAGCTAGAGGGTTAACCTTGCGATAATCGGTGCTTGCTAGGTTCGCCCCGAAAATCACGATTTTACCGGATCACCCAGCTTGTCCAGCAACCGCGAAAGCAGAAAAAGACTGATGCTGCGTGCCAGACTGCGCAATCAGGATGGGACGTGCGATGCGCAGATTGTCGATGCATCATCGCGCGGGCTGTCGATGACGTCACAGCAGGTGCCCGCTCGCGGCGAAATCGTGGAAGTTGTACTTGATCGAACCGTACTGATTGGTCAGGTTCGGTGGTGCCGTGGGAACCGGTTTGGCGTGGTACTGCAGCAGCGAATTGATGTGTCTTCTCTCCACAGCGGAGTGATACGGACCCTGCCAAGCGCAGGTGACACGGTCAGCCATGCCCCGGCGCAGCGTTTTGCATTGACCGACATCCTGTTTTTTGCAGCCGGTATTTTGGCCGCAGCTGCATTCTTGTTCCAGGCTTACCGCAACTGGATGTAGAAGGCCTTCGAAAGCGTGGGGGCCGCACCGGTCAGGGCTTGGACAGAACCTGAGCAATTGCTACAAAGTCTTCCACACTAAGTGTCTCAGCGCGCCTTTGCGCATCGATCCCCAGTTTTTCCAATGCAGCAAGAGCGCCCGGCAGACCTTTAAGGCTTTGTCGGAGCATTTTGCGCCGTTGACCAAAGGCTGCCTCGGTAACGCGCTCCAGTATGCGCGCATTAACACCGTCAGGCATGGCCGCAGGTGTCGCGTGGACCACCGCGCTCATCACCTTGGGCGGGGGAGTGAAGGCGCTGCGATGAACCTTCATCGCTATTTTTACATTGGCGCGCCATTGCGCCAAAATGGCCAGCCGGCCGAATGCGGTGGAATCGGTGGCGGCAATAATCCGCTGTGCCACTTCCAGCTGGAACATCAAAGTCAGCGATGCCCAGCGCGGTGGCCAATCCTGGCCGCCCATCCACCCGACAAACAGCGCCGTGCCGACATTGTAAGGCAGGTTGGACACCACATGAAATGGCCCGGAAAGTCCGTGGTCAACTCTGGTCGCATCACCCTCGATCACGCGCAGCTGGCCGGGAAATGCCTCTGCCAGTTCAGCCAGCGCGGGCAGACAGCGCCGGTCCATTTCGATCGCAGTTACTACAGCTCCGGCGCGCAACAGGGCGCGGGTCAGGCCGCCAGGCCCCGGACCGACTTCCAAGACCTGCTGGCCAGCAAGATCGCCTGGTATGGCCGCAATCCGGTCCAACAAGTGCTCGTCGAACAGGAAATTCTGCCCAAGTGCTTTCGACGCCGCCAAGTCATAACGGGCGATAACTTCGCGCAAGGGAGGCAGAGACGGCGTCATGCGGGCGCCTTAGACGCACCCGGCATTAATTACCAAATCGCCGTGCCGCGCACTCGCCGGCCATGCGGATAGCCGCGATCATTGCGCCGGCATCGGCTTGCCCTTTACCAGCAATTCCGAAGGCGGTCCCGTGATCGGGGCTGGTGCGGATAATAGGCAAGCCGAGAGTCACATTCACACCCTGATCGAAATCGAGCGCCTTTAGCGGAATGAGCGCCTGATCGTGGTACATGCACAACGCGACATCGAAGGTTTCGCGCTGGCGCGGGGCGAACAAGCCATCAGCGGAAAATGGGCCTTCAATAAGGATCCCTTCGGCGCACAAGCGTTCTATCGCAGGGACGATCATCTGGGCTTCTTGATTCCCCATGCGGCCTTCTTCGCCGGCATGGGGATTGAGTGCGGCGACCGCTATGCGAGGTGCAGCGATACCGAAATCTCGCATCAACGCCATCGCGACGATGCGGCCCTTTCGTTCGATCAAGGCTTCGCTCAGCGCGGCGGCAACCTGATCCAGAGCGATGTGGACGGTCAGCGGAACGGTGCGCAGGTTGGGGCCAGCAAGCATCATGACCGCATCACCGGGATCGACATCGCAAGCCTCTGCGACGAATTCCGTCTGGCCCGGATGGGTGAAGCCAACTTCGGCCAAGC
This sequence comes from Novosphingobium sp., assembly GCF_024642085.1. Classification (GTDB taxonomy): domain Bacteria; phylum Pseudomonadota; class Alphaproteobacteria; order Sphingomonadales; family Sphingomonadaceae; genus Novosphingobium. The sequence goes on from NZ_JAHEBV010000005.1 coordinate 31,135, forward strand.
GCGCCTTATGAACAGGTGCGGTGACCACGCCGTCCGCGCCGCCTTCAACGGCGAGTCGCGTCGCTTCGCCAAGTGAAGCCAAGGCCAGGCGCGCACCATCCCGGTCAGGATGGCCGGGCGTGTATTCGCCATCCGCGCCGGCCAGCACCGGCAAGGCACGATCATAGCAATCAAGAGCTTCGGACGGATGAAATATCTGCACAACAGGCACCATCAGCCCACGCGTCCGTGCTGCGGCGCCCAGCAGATCAGCGCCGCCGGCCACGAAAAACGGGGAAAGTCCGTTTTCCTCTCGCTTTGCCCAGGCCTCGGCGATTAATTCAGGCCCCACGCCCGCCGGATCGCCCAACGATACAGCGAGCGGGGCAGCCTCCATCAGTCGTAGTCGATGATCGCGTCGCGACGCAGGTCGCGCAAATAGGTCTGGGCGCGCTTGTTGACGCGCTCATCCTCGATCTGGGCCTGGACTTCGTCAAAATTGGGCTCAGCCGACGATTTGGGATCGTCCCGGCCACACAGCATCAATACGCGCACGCCCTCTTCGATCGAACCAAAAGGCGGCGTGGTTTCGCCGAGTGACAACGCCAGCACCATGTTCTGAAGCTGAGCCGGCAGGTCCCGCGCCTTCATCTGGTCGTTAGTAACGACATCAGCACCAAGGCCAGCGGCAATCGCATCGACCGTGCCGCAGCCACGTGCGGCTTGCATAGCATCGGCGAATTGCTTGGCCTTTGCTGTTGCTTGTGTCTGGGTCGTGCCTTTGGCGAAGTTGATCGATACCTGCTTGAGGCTGAGTACCGCGTCGCGCGGATCGGCGGTCAAGACCTGGCGTTTGTCTATTTCGAGCAGGATCGAAAACCCACCGCGGGTTTCAATCGGTCCGACTAGCTGGCCAGGCGTAAGGGTTTGCAGCGCTGTGCCCAGTTCAGCTGGTAACTGCCCTAGGCGAATCCAGCCAAGATCGCCGCCGACAGCCGCAGTAGAGGCTTCAGAATACTGGCGGGCATAGCCTTGAAACGAACCGCCTTGCTTAAGCTGTTCGACAATCTTCTTGGCGTTTTCAAATACCGCTGGCTTGTTTTCCTCGGTCGCCGACAGGAAGATTTCACCTACCCGGTATTCTTCGGTGCCTTTGGATTCCTGCAACCGCTTGATCACGTCGCGGACTTCTTCCTCGGAAACATTCACGAAGGGCTGCACGTTGCGGCGAAGGAGACGCTGCCATGACAACTCGCCGCGAATCTGCCGCTTCAACGATGCAGGGGATGAACCTATCTTGTAAAGATATGCATCCATCGCCTTGATATCTTGACCAAAACTCTGGCTCGCAACTCTTGCATAGCTTTGATCAACTTCGGCCTGGTCGATGGACACGTCCTGGATCTTTGCCTCTTGAATCTGAAGAGTTTCGTCCATCAGATTGCGCATCACCTGCAGCTTGAGCCGCTGCAATTCCTCGTCGCCAATCTTGTTGCCGCTGGCGTTGACGATGAGCGCCACGCGCTGATCTACGTCGGTTCCCGTGATAACCTCTCCGTTGATAACCACCTTTGCCTTGCGGTTGTTGGGATCTTCCTTGGCGAAGAACTGGGGGTTGGTTGGAAGGTTGAGCGCGCCGGACGCGTCCTGCGCCCGAACGGTGCCGCCCATAGCAAGAGCGGTGCCGACTAGCGGCAGCAACGACATGCGGACGTGATTACGAAGGGACGAAGTCAGTTTCACCGTGTTCCAATTCCCATATGCGGCAGGCCCTTGCCCGCCAGATCTGCCGCGCGCCTTGCGGCCGGGCGGCTTAACCCAAGCTGAGCATTGCCGGCAGACGCAGCCTGCTGTCGGGGCGGATAGCGCACTTGGCCATGGCTGCCAATGCGCGGCGTAACGCTATCAACGGAAGCCCAGATTGCGCAGGGCAAAGTGAATCTCGAAGGTGTTGCCCTTGCGCGCGTCACCCGTAGCGACATAGTCGCGGCGCCAGGTGAAATCGAGTTCGAGGCAATCGTCCTGATATGCAACGCCCAGCCGGGTACGAACAGGCTGGAAACCATCCGCGCCGATGGCGCTAGGATCCTCGTTGGTGCTGGTCAGATCGATCACTCCAGATCCGAACACCGACCAGTACCGGGCAAACCCCACCCGGCCAGCAAAACGCACTTCCTCGCGATCGCGCAAGTCCTCGATTCCCGAGGTAACATTCCGGTTCAGCCGCAGGTAGCCAACCTCGGCATAAGTGCGGCTGGATCCGATCGCGGCGTCAAACTCGTTCCGGCGCACCGCGAGGTTATCTTTGTCGAGCCGGTAACGGTGAGTGAACTTGACGAAGTCCTTGAACCGGACTTCGGTTCGCCCGACAACGTCAGAAACCCGGTTTGACAGACCGGTTCCGTCAGGCAGCAAGGTCGGACGGCTGGTCAAGCGATAGGACTGACCGATAGTTGCGTTGATGCGCCAGTTGGGTCGTTCCCAAAACCAGTCGAGCCCGTAAGTAAATCGCATCCCGTCCTCGACCCGGTCGTAACCGGCAAATCGGTTCAGTGCGAAAAGGTTTGAATCCTCCAGATCGATCGCCCGGGCATCCTCGTTCGGGACTGACAAGTTGGCGAGCGCCGGACTGGCAACGATCTGGAAGCGCGGCGTAAGTATCTGCGTACCGCCAAGAAAATCCCCCACCAGCGGCCATTTGATGTCCATCGCTGCCGCGCCGACGGCGCGTGAGTGCCAACCGGGATTGCCGCGATAAACCGCAGTTGAAGTCAGGCCGGTATCTTGCGTGTGATAGACATCGCCGCGTAGCAAGGTGGTGAAAGTTACTTCCTGGCCCCATGGGGTCAGCCGCCGCATGTCCCACCGCGCGCTGGCAAACGCGCGCTGCGTATCCTGTCCGCTGGTTCGTGTGATGGCCAGCGAGTTAAGCTGAAGTTCGACCTTGCCGCCCAGGATCGGATTGGCCAGCCGCTGCCTGTAATCCATCACCGGCAGCGCAATCGGAACTTGTCCTTGCGCTTCGCCCACGCGCAAAGTTTGGGTCGCCCAACCGGCTAGCGACAGGTAACTGTTTTCGTCCACCCGCTCGAGATCAATCATCGAGCGCAGCCGGTCGTCACGGCTAATGTCGTAGCGGCGCAGGAAAGTGCGGTCGGATGCCAACCGCCCCGAAAAGGTCAGGCTCCAGTATGGATCAAACTGAAACTTGCCATTGGCACCGATGTAGCCGCGAAAATCCTTCTGGCTGGTTGCTAGCGGGCTGCCAATCGGGATGCGGGACCCGTAGGTCGCATATCCAGTTATCTGGAATGCGCCGGTATCTGCCAGCTGCCGGTATTTTGCTGAAACCATCGGCGCCGCCTTGGTGTAGACATAGCCCGATAGGGCCAGATCCTTGTTAGGCGCCAGGCGTTGATACCAGGTGTTGACAAACTCAATCCCGTTGGACGTCGAGTAGCGCACATCAGGGACCAGCAGGCCGTTGATTGGTCGACCGTCAGTAGCAAGCACCAGGCCGGGAAGCGGCAGCAGTTTGGCGCCGAAAAGTTCGAGCCGCGCCCCGGTAAAGCGCACCTTCTTCAAATCCGGGTCGTAAACCACTCGCTGCGACGTGATTCGCCAGCTCGGGTTCTTGGGGCACCCTTTTTCATCTTCCACCGCGCAGGCCGAATAGGCAGCGTTGCTGAGATAGATTTTCCCATCCGGTCCGCGCTCACCCTTCTGGGCGGCCAACCGGCCGCCTTCGCGCAAGGCCAGCAGCATGTTTTCCATGGCGCCGGTCTTGAACTCGTCGGTCAGTTCGAGTCGGTCGGAGAACAGCTGGTTGCCGTCCTGGTCGACAAAACGGATGTTCCCGGTTGCGATAATCTGGCCGGATTTGCGATTCCAGGTGACCTGATCAGAGCGCACCGATTGCTCGCCGCGGCGCAGGATAACGTTGCCGAAGGCAGTCACCGTATCGCCGTTGCTATCGTAACTGACGCCGTCCGCTTCGAAGGCAACGGGACCGGTGTTGGCGGTTTGGGCCGCGGCAGGCTGGGCAACCGGTGCGCTGGCCGCGTCCTGCGCCCGTGCCGCAAGCGGCTGAGCAGCAATGGTCAACACCAGCGCCAACGCACCAAAGCGGCAGCCGCAACGCGGCGCAGGAAAACGTGGCAGCAACAGCTGCGGAGCGGGGAGCATGGCTTGCCTATCGCATTGCCCGCGCCTAACTGCAATCCACGCCAACCATTTGCCGTCACGCTTTGTCGCACGGCAGCATCGATCCCTGGGAGCCCACATGAAAATCGAGTTCGTTCCTGCCCTTGGCGATGCAGCCAGCGGCCCGGTTATCCGCATTGTAGATCAGGATTCGCTTCCACCCGAACTTGAGCCCGCCTTGATCGAAGGCGCGCGGGCGGCGCGGTTTTCGGGCAAGGTCGGTCAGCTGTTTGAAGGTTTCGTTGCGCGCAATGGAACAGTGGCCCGGGTCGTTCTGGCCGGAGCAGGTGATAGCAAGGCAAAGGATCGTCAGGCTGCGCTGGAAAAGGCTGGGGCCGCAATCAGCGCGAAGTATGTCGCCTCGGGCGAAACCGCTGTGACCTTAGATTTTGCAGGCAGCGCTCATACAGCAACCGAAGTTGCCGCGGTTCTGCTTGGTGCACGGCTGCGCGCTTGGCGCTATGACATATACCGGACCAAATTGGCGGAGGATCAGAAGGCCCGCCTTGAAACAATCCGGGTCGCAGGTGCTCCTTTAGGGACTGAAGATGCCTGGTCTACAGAGTCCGCCCTGGCTGACGGCGTTGAACTGACCCGTGAACTGGTCACCGAACCGGCAAACGTGATCTACCCTGAAAGTTTTGTCGCGCGTGTTTCTGCCAGGCTTGAGGGCACCGGGATTAAGGTTCGGGTGCTTGACGATACGGAAATGGCTACACTTGGAATGGGCGCATTGCTGGGGGTTGCGCAGGGCTCGGTACGACCGGCCCGCATTATGGCTATGGAATGGAATGGCGCCGCCGCCGGCCAGCGCCCCACTGCCTTTGTTGGGAAAGGCGTGACGTTTGATACCGGCGGGATCAGCCTGAAGCCGGCTGCCGGTATGGAAGATATGAAATGGGATATGGGCGGTGCCGGCGCGGTAGCCGGGGCCATGCTCGCCTTGGCCAAACGCAAGGCAAAGGCCAATGTGGTCGGTATCTGCGGACTGGTTGAAAATATGCCAGACGGCAAGGCGCAGCGCCCTGGCGATGTTGTCACTTCAATGTCGGGCCAAACGATTGAGGTCATCAATACTGATGCTGAAGGTCGGCTGGTGCTATGTGACGCGATTACCTGGACCCAGCAGCAATATGATCCCACCGCGATCGTCGATCTGGCGACGCTGACTGGCGCAATGGTGATTTCGCTGGGCAACGAACACGCCGGGATTTTTTCGAACGATGAAGCTCTTGCTGCCAGGTTGCTGTCCGCGGGCGATGCATCTGGCGACAAGCTGTGGCGCATGCCACTCGGTGCGGCCTACGACAAGCTGATCGACAGCCCCATTGCCGACATCAAAAACGTAGGCCCGCGCGAAGGCGGATCCATAACGGCCGCACAGTTCATCCAGCGCTTTGTCGACAAGGACCGCCCGTGGGCGCATCTCGATATCGCTGGGATGGTATGGGCGGGCAAGCCCGGGGCGACCTGGGAGAAGGGCGCGACCGGGTACGGTGTGCGGGTGCTTGACCGCTACGTGCGCGACAATCTGGAAAGCTGACTATGGGCGGCATGCGGCGCAAGGCAGATTTGCCGAGCAAGGTTTGCCTCGCCTGCAACCGGCCGTTTACCTGGCGCAAGAAATGGGAGCGCGACTGGGATCAGGTACGCTATTGTTCGGATCGCTGCCGCGGTTCCAGGGGTAAAGCGTGATGCAGGTTGATTTCTACCAGCTTAGCCGTGATCCGGCGGAGACGGCGCTGGTCTCGCTGGCAGCAAAGGTGCTGGGCAGCGGGCAAAGGTTGTTGGTGGTGGCGCAGGATGCAATCCTGCGCCAGCGCATCAGTGAGTCCTTGTGGGAGCGCAACTACAGCTTCCTGGCAAATGGTTCTGCCGGGACCGTTCACGATGCGCGCCAACCGATTCTGCTTTCGAACACGGTCGAGCCGGTCAACGCTGCGCGTTTTGTAGCTTTCGCCGATGGAAAATGGCGAGACGAGGGGCTGGCGTTCGACCGCGTATTTTTGCTGTTCGATGCTGCCACGATCGACGATGCCCGTGCCACTTGGCGCAGTCTTGACGCGCGCGAGGGCGTTGAACGCCGCTATTGGCGGCAGGAACAGGGCAATTGGGTCCAGGCGGCTTAGTCGCCTAGCCATCCATCAAGACGATGTCCCAGCCATAACGTGCCACACCGTCGGCGCGCGCCAGCGCCCGCACGGCATCGCCGCCCATGTTCTTAAAGACGCCGTCTTTGGCATTGGTCACCTGGTCTTCGGGAAAATACATCTGGGTGGTTAAGCGGTGGCTGCGGCCGCGGACATCGAAGTGGATGTGCGGCGTGCGAAAGCCGATCGGCGAATCGTAACCGGCTGGCTTGATCGTGGTGATGCGCCAATCGCCATGTTGGCCGGTGGTGATTGCGGCATAACCCTGGAAATCGGGATCAAGCGGAACAGCGGCTATATCATTGGGATGGGCATAGCGTCCCGCTGCATTGCATTGCCACACTTCAAGCCGGGCCCCGCGCACCGGATTGCCATGCCGATCAAGGACGCGCCCGGTCACTTCGATAACAGTGCCCTGCGCGCGATTCTTGTGACCTTTGATCCGGGTCAGGTCAGCATCGGTTTCGGCAAGGTGCTGCACCGGATAGAATGGGCCAAGCGTCTGGTCAGGTGTCGGAGCAATATCGCTTGCCGCGCCGACGCGCGCCGCCCCCAGAATGGTAACCGCCGCTAGGGCTGAACCGGTAAAGTTCCGACGAGTGATGAGCGTGTGATTAGCGCGCATGGCTGTTTCTCCCATGCGACCCATCCCCACTGTATCAAAATGTTGGCCGACCGCCAATCCACATCGCCAGCGCGGTTGTGCCCACGCCTTGCGACTTGCCAATATCCGGGCTAGGGGCGCGCCAACTTTCGTTCACCGCAGTTTTACAAGGATCATTACGATGGCGGTTACCCGCACCTTCTCGATCATCAAGCCCGATGCCACCCGCCGCAATCTGACCGGCGCGGTCACCAAGATGCTGGAGGACGCCGGCCTGCGCGTTGTAGCATCCAAGCGCATCCACATGAGCCGTGCACAGGCCGAAGGGTTCTATGCAGTGCACAAGGAACGCCCGTTCTTTGGCGAACTGGTAGATTTCATGATCAGCGGCCCGGTTGTCGTCCAGGTGCTGGAAGGTGAAGACGCGATGCAGCGCAACCGTGATATTATGGGCGCAACGAACCCCAAGGACGCTGCGCCGGGTACGATCCGCAAGGAACTGGCCGAATCGATCGAAGCCAATTCGGTTCACGGCAGCGACAGCGACGAGAACGCGGCGATCGAGATTGCGTATTTCTTCAAGCCCGAAGAAATAGTCGGCTGACCGTTCGCCCGGTAGCAATCCAGAAAGGCCGCCGGAGCAATCCGGCGGCCTTTCTGGTTGATGTCACAGCACCGGGCCAAACATCGCCATAAGGTTCTGCCACAGCCGTTCCAGAACGCTGAAAGACTTTACCCGCTGCAGCGTGACGCGATTCGATTGCGCCAGCCATTGGTCCTGCCTCACACGGATTTGCGCAGCAAACTCTGCATCGCTGAACAGCAGGTTGTTTTCAAAATTCAGCTCGAAACTGCGGCGGTCAAGATTTGCCGATCCGATCAGCGCGGTCGTTCCATCTGCGACCATGGTCTTAGCGTGAAGCAGCCCGGGCAGGAATTCGTAAAGTTCCAAGCCGGCGTAAAGAAGATCGGCATAGGTGCTGCGGCTGGCACCGGCGACAATCCAGCTGTCGTTACGGCGCGGCACGATCAGAACCACTCGCACCCCCCGCCGCGCCGCGGACAGCAAAGCGAACAACAGTTGTTCATCGGGCACAAAATAGGGCGTCGTGATGACCAGTTCCTGCCGCGCCGCATGAACCAGTTCCGCAAAGCATTCGGTCATCGCAGCGTGGGTCAGGATCGGCCCGGTCCCGATGACCTGCGCGGCGATTCCGCCAATTGAATTGCCCGCTCCTTGCGCGCGCGGGGCCAGCATGGCGGTAATATCGTCGCCGTGTTCTGCCATCCAGTCGCCCGCAAACAGGAATTGGAAGTGCCGCGCTACCGGGCCCTGCCACCGGGTCATGATGTCCACCCACGGGCCAAAGCGCGCCTTGATGCGAAACTCAGGATCGGCAAGGTTTTGGCTGCCGCACCAGGCGATCTGGTTGTCCACGATCAGCACCTTGCGGTGATTGCGCAGGTCCAGCCTGCCGCGAATCAGGGTCCACACTAGACCGCCCACCGGCAAGGCGATCCGCGCGTCCACTCCTGCCCTGTGCATCGCCCGCCATTCGTCCGATCTTTGAAACCCGCGCGACCCTAACGCATCGGCCAGCACCCGCACCTTAACCCCCCTGCGCGCTGCGCGGATCAGGGCATCACGCATCTTCAGGCCGTTAGCGTCTGCGAGCCAGATGTAGAAGCACAGGTGGACTGTCTCGATCGCAGCGTCGATATCGGCGATCATGGCGTCAATTGCAGCGTTGCTGTCATCAGCCAGGGTTGCGCTGTTGAACAGCGTCGGGGGTAAGCCGTTGACCGCGCGCCCCCGGGCGAAGGGCGCGGCGTGCGGGCCTTGGGCGACCAACCGGGCCGCTTCAGGATCGCCATCAGGTTTGGGCAGGATCGCATCAATCGCTGCAAAGCGTTCGCGCCGACGCCGGCTGATCCGCGCTTCGCCCAGCAACAAATAGGCCACCACGCCGATCACTGGCAGAACCAGGATGGCGATCACCCACGCAATGCGTGACGTGGGTTCACGCAGCGGGCGCAACAACGCGCGTAGCACCATCGCCGCTTCGGCCATGAACAGGGCGACGGTAAAAGCGAACGTCAGATCTTGCTGCATCGCCGCTGAATTGAGCGTCTTTTCTTATCTGTGACCAGCCTTATGTTGCTGGTCAGAGGAGAAGGACAATGCGCGGCATGGGTGGTACGGGCGAAGACGGAGAGGACTGCCCCTTCGCGTTCAACTTCGATTCCGCCAGTTTCAAGGTAGGTGACACCGTCAGCTACCGGGTCAGCACGATGGACGATTGGCCATTTGTCGGCACGCTATTGGAAGTACACGCCGACTATGTCCTAATATCTCCTGGCCCCACTGAACCCGACGCGCGCTATCGTGGCACGCGCGAAAGCCGGCCGATGGTGGATGGAAGCGAGATCTAGAATGCGTCGGCTGCGTCCATCAAGCCGGTCAGCCTTCTTGGTGCCACGCTGCGCCAGCTGCGTGCCAGCCAGTCCGTGATCGCCTCCCAGTCAGTATCGCCTAGGTCAAGGCGAATGCCGATCCAGCCATCGCCGAAATAGGCCGGGCGGTAGTAGCGTACGGGATCGTTTTCGATTAACTGGATTTGTTCGTCCACGCCGCTGATCTTGACCAGCAAGGCCACCTTGCCATCGCCGTGGTGATCATTGGAAACATAGGCAAATTTCTTGCCTTTGACGATCCCAAAGCAGGGCATGCCGTGGCTGGTAACCTCGTCGCTTTCAGGCAGCGCCAGGGCGCGGCCGCGGACCTGTTTGGTAAGAAATTCGGGCGAAGCGGCGCGCCCGACCAATTCGGCCAGGCACCGCCCATAGAGCTGGTGCTCGGCGATCAGCACCCTCGCGGACAGGCGCTCTGCAGTGTCTCCTGGCAGAATGGCAACGGCAGTTTGCCCCAGGATCGGCCCGTCATCCAGTTCGGCCGTGACCAGATGTACCGTGCAGCCGCCGTGACTGTCACCCGCGTCCAGCGCTCGTTCATGGGTGTGCAGGCCAGTGTATTTGGGCAGGAGCGATGGGTGCATGTTGATCATCCGGCCAGCCCACTGCGCAACGAATTCCGGCGTCAGGATACGCATGTATCCTGCCAGCGCAACATAGTGCGCGCCGTGCTGGCGGATCGCATTGTCCATCGCCGCATCATGATCTGCGCGGGCCATGCCCATGTGGGGCAGGGCAAATGTGGAGACGCCTTCCGCCCTGGCCAATGCCAATCCGTCAGCGTTCGGGTTGTTGCTGGCCACCAAAACGATCTCGAAAGGGCAATCGGATGAACGGCTGGCATAGAGCAGCGCCGCCATATTGGTGCCGCTGCCCGAAATGAGCACAGCAACTTTCGCCCGTTCAGGCAAGGTGAGTGGCCTCCCACGGAACGCGGGCTGACCAGACCTCCGCGCTGCCTTGAACGGTGCAGCCGCGGGGACCAGCCTCGATAGCGCCGATTACGAAAACCGTCTCGCCAGCGGCTTCAAGATCGGCCTGAACACCTGCCGCCTGTTCGGCACTTACCGCCAGAACCATACCGATCCCGCAGTTGAATGTACGGGCCATTTCCTCAGGTTCGATATTACCTTGCGCCTGCAGGAAGGCCATCAGCCGTGGCTGGATCCAGGCTCCGGCATCAATCCGGGCGTGAAGTCCCTCGGGCAGAACGCGCGGAACGTTTTCCAAGAGGCCACCACCGGTAATATGGGCAAGCGCATGGATGCGGTCTTGGCGGATCACCGGCAAAAGGCTTTTAACGTATATGCGCGTGGGTTCGATCAGATGATCCAGCAACAACCGATCCTGATCGAACAGGGCAGGACGATCGAGCTTCCAGCCTTTGTCTGCTGCCATCTTTCGGACCAGTGAATAGCCGTTGGAATGAACTCCCGAGCTGGCCAACCCAATCAGTACGTCATCTGTCGCTACCTTTTCACCGGTGAGCTGTTGGCCGCGCTCGACTGCGCCAACACAAAAGCCCGCCAAATCGTAGTCGTCAGCGGCGTACATGCCCGGCATTTCCGCTGTCTCGCCGCCGATCAGCGCGCAACCGGCCAACCTGCAGCCATCAGCAATTCCGGCGACAACGCGGGTCGCGATCCCGTTGGCCAGCTTGCCAGTGGCGAAGTAGTCCAAGAACAGCAGCGGCTCCGCCCCCTGAACGATCAGGTCATTGACGCACATCGCCACAAGATCGATCCCGATTGAATCATGGCGGTCATGTTCAATTGCCAGCTTGACCTTGGTCCCGACCCCGTCGTTAGCCGCTACCAACAGCGGGTCGGTATAGCCTGCCGCCTTCAGGTCAAAGAACCCGCCAAAACCGCCAAGTTCGGCGTCGGCGCCGGGCCGAGCAGTAGCGCGGGCAAGGGGCGCAATCGCCTTTACCAGGGCGTTTCCGGCCGCGATTGATACGCCGGCCTGCTCGTAGCTGTAGCTCTTTTCGGACATGTTGGGTGCGCCTAACCTTTTCCGGCTTGGATTTCCACTTGCCTTTGGGCACAAGGCACCCGGTTTTCCCCGATGACACCTGCGTCGCACACTCTTTTCGCGCAAAACTGGCGCCCCGGTCCTGCCGCCTTGCTATTGGGCGTAGTGGGTCTTGGCCTTGCGGTTGCGCTTTTTCTGATCGATCCTGCCCGGCTGATCGCTCAGGTCGAAGGCGACCGAGGTATCATTCCGGTTGCGGCGAGCCAGGATATCCAGATCGACGGTGTCGAAGTGAACGTCGCCGGCGATAGCGGTGAGGAAGCGCGGCTTAAAGGTTGGCAGGAGGCAGCGAAGCTGGCTTGGGTCAAGGCCGGCGGTCCAGCGATGGGCGAAGGCCAGATCCAGTCGATGGTCTCCTCGATAGTGATCGAACGCGAACAAATCGGCCCGCGCCGGTACGTCGCAACGCTGGGCGTGGTCTTCGACCGCGCGCGCGCCGGCCAGTTTCTCAGCTCGACGGGCAAACAGTCGCATTCCGCACCGATGATGATAATTCCGGTTCTTTATTCCGGCGGCGTCGCCCAAGTCTATGAAGTCAAAGGTCAATGGCAGGCGGCTTGGGCTCAGTTCCGTTCCGGACAAAGCCCGATCGATTATGTTCGTCCGTCGGGCCAAGGCGGCGAATCGCTATTGATCACGGCGGGTCAACCCGGGCGCCGCAGCCGTACCTGGTGGCGCAACGTGCTTGATCAGTTCGGCGCCTCGGACGTTCTCATCCCTGAAGCGCGTCTTGAGCGACAATGGCCCGGCGGCCCAGTACGCGCCACTTTCACGGGGCGATATGGACCAGACAACACCTGGCTTGGAAGCTTCGAATTGAGCGCCAACGATGAAGCCGGAGTGCCGCGCATGCTTGCCGAAGCGGTCATCCGCATGGATGCACTCTATGCCGATGCTTTGCAGAAGGGCCTGCTTAAGCCCGATACGACGCTGAATGTGCGCCCGCAAATCGATCCGGCTCTGGCAGCGCTGATAGCAGCAGGACAGGCTCAGGAAGCTGCGCCAAAAGCTGCCTCAAGCAATCCTGCTGCTGCCGCAAGCCCCACGCCCACCGCCACACCGACGGAAGAAGCAAAGGTCAATACATTCACCGTACAGTTTTCCTCACCGGATGCAGCCGCTGTGGACGCCGCACTGGGCGCGGTGCGTTCTGCTGCAGGGGTAAAGGGCGCGTCTACTACAAGCCTTGCGATGGGCGGTACTTCGTTGATGCGGGTCAGCTATGCCGGGGAACTGTCCACGTTGGCCGCAGCGCTGCGCGCGCGCGGGTACACCGTTACGGTGGGCACCAACGCTCTGTCGATCAGGCGCTGATGACGCAGATCGTGCTGCCCCTCGAGGTAGGGGATAATGCCCCGTCGCGAATCGTTGTTGGCAGTGCGAATGCTGCTGCGCTTGAGGCTATGGCGGCCGCGGCCAGCTGGCCCTTTCGCACCGCAGTGCTCCATGGCCCGCCACGTTCGGGCAAAAGCCTGATCGCCCGTTGGTTTGCGGGTGAACGGCTCGGCGAGGCCATCGACGAGGCTGACCGGATGGACGAAACCGAGCTGTTCCACAGTTGGAACCGCGCCCAGGAAAGCGGCAGACCCCTGCTTCTGATTAGCGGGCGAATGAAGGATAGTTGGGAAATCGGTCTGCCCGATCTGCGTTCACGCATTGGCGCTGCGCTGCATCTGACGATTGGCACACCCGACGATTCGATGCTGACCGAGCTACTGGCAATCCATGCGCAGCAGCGCGGACTGGCGTTGGGCCCCGATGCGGCTACTTATCTTGTCCCGCGGACCGAACGTTCCCATCAGGGTGTCGAGCGGCTGGTCGCCGCAATCGACCGGCTCAGCCTTGAGCGCAAGGCCGCGCCGACCTTGTCGGTCTGGCGCGATGCACTCGAAGAAATCATGGGTCCCAATGAGCCGCGCTTGCTTTGAAGCGCGGTTGGTGGGACACAGGGGGAACAATGCTGCAACGCCTGATCAGCTATCTCGACTCGATCGTCGCCCGTGATCCGAGCCCGCGCTCGCGCTGGGAAGTGCTGCTTTACCCCGGTGTCCTGGCTATGGGTTTGCACCGCCTGGCGCACTGGCTGTTCGAAGCAGATCTCTTTTTCGTGGCGCGTATGGTCAATTCGACCAGCCGCTTCCTGACTGCGATCGACATCCATCCGGGCGCCAACATTGGCCAGAACTTCTTCATCGATCACGGGTTTGTCGTGATCGGCGAAACTGCGGAAATCGGTGACAACGTGACGATGTATCAAGGATCGACTTTGGGCGGGACCAATCCCACCAACGGCGTGGGCGGAAAACGGCACCCGACTATCGGCAGCGATGTTATCGTCAGTCTGGGTGCCGCAATCCTTGGCCCGATTACCGTGGGAAAGGGTGCCCGAATCGGTGCGAACGCAGTAGTCACCAAGGATGTGCCTGAAGGCGCTACGATGGTCGGTATCCCGGCAAAGCAGACGTTGGTCGAGGTCAAGCCCGAGACAACGGCCTTTGTTCCCTATGGCACCCCTTGCACAGAACGATTCGATCCCGCCACTCAAAAGCTGGAATTGCTGCAGTGCGAGATTGAAACCATGCAAAAGCGCATCGCCCAGCTGCTTGAGGAACGCGATGCCAGCGCGGCCAAGCAACCTACGGCCCGCAAGCGTACGAACAAGAAGTCGGCTTGAGCGCGGTAGTCACCCCGTTCCCGCTGGCTGGTTCCCGGCCACTTCAGGTCGGGTTCGACCGCCCCGAACTTCTTCGCATTCTGGATCTTTACGGCCGCATGGTCGCCGCCGGAATGTGGCGTGACTATGCAATGGATTTTACGCGCGATGCCGCGTGCTTCGCTGCTTATCGCCGCACCGCAGAACGTCCCGAAGTGCGGATAGAAAAGCGCCCATCGATGCGCGGCAAGCAGGGGATGTGGTGCCTGATCGGCGAATCAGGGCAAGTGCTCAAACGCGGCCACGAACTGGCCGGTGTGCTGTTCCCGCTGGAGCGACGGTTGCTCAAAGTGGTGGAGCAATGAGGCAGCAGGCCCTCAGCGTTGTGTTTCGATGAATAAGCGTTTGCATCCGCCACGATAATACGGCCTATTCATCATGCTGGCAGCACGCATCACTTGCGCTGCCCAAAAAAATTGGGAGTTCTGAAAGGTCGAACCAGGGGCATGTGCGGGCCGCGTTCCCGCAGTGCGCCCAACAGGGGTGGTGCGACATGACGACTCGGCGGCGATTTCTTGCAAACCTTGGAATGATGGCTGGCAGCGGCCCGGTGCTTTGCGCGCTTCAGGCTCTGGGCATAGGCGGTTATGCGCACGCTCAGGAATGGCGGGGGCTACCTGTAGGTTTGGGGCAGGGCAAACATGTTGCCGTGCTGGGCGCGGGGATATCCGGTCTGGTCGCGGCACACGAACTGGAGCAGGCCGGTTTCACAGTAACAGTGCTCGAAGCTCGCGGGCGGGTCGGCGGCAGGGCTTGGGCCCTTCGCGATGGCACAAAAGTCGATATGGTCGGGGAAGCGCAACAGACGGTTGCATTCGATGCCGGAAACTACATCAACGCCGGCCCCGCTCGCATCCCTTCGATTCATCACGACTTTCTGGCCTATGCACGCAAGTTCGGTGTGCCGATGGAAGTGGAAGTCAATTCCAGTCGGTCGGCCTACCTGGTAGGTGCCGACGGCGATCGCGTCAGGATGCGTACAGCCATTAATGATACGCGTGGGCGCATCTCTGAACTGCTGGCCAAGGCGGTCAACCAAGGCGCGCTCGACCAGACTTTAAGCTCCGCTGACAAGGAACGCCTGATGCCGTTCCTAATAAAATACGGCGATCTGAACAAGGATGGACGGTTCCTTGGCAGCGAGAGGTCGGGCTTTATTGCGCCGCCCGGGGCGGTCAACGATATGATGCAGAAACCTGCTCCGCTCGAACTGAGCCGGCTGTTGGGTAACGAGCAGCTGGGCATGTCCTTGTTCGAAGATTTCCCCTACATGCAGGCAACCATGTTTGAACCGGTCGGCGGGATGGACCGAGTTCATATGGCCATAGCCAAAGCACTTAAGGTGCCGCCGGTTCTGGGGGCTGAAGTAGTCCGTCTGCGCCAAAGTCCGGATTCGGTTCGCCTGGCCTACAAATATGGGTCTGGCGGAGAGATGCGAAACCTGACTGCGGATTATGTGATATCGACAATTCCGTTTTCCGTTCTGCGGCAGATCGACACCGATTTTCCCAGGTCTACAAAGGCGCAGATCGCATCTGTTCCGTACGATGCGTCAAACAAAGTCGCTTTTGAAGCACCACGGTTTTGGGAACAGGATGACATCTATGGGGGGCTTAGTTTCGTCGGGCCGCCCACGGCTCTGATCTGGTACCCGTCGACTGGCTTGCACAGTAAACGCGGGGTCATTCTGGGTTGCTACAATTCGGGCAAGGTTGCGCAGGCGTTCCAGGCTTTGACCTTGGAAGATCAAATTGCGGCGTCGCGCGCAGCGATTGAGAAGGCGCACCCCGGCAATGGCAAGGCTCTTGAAAAGGCGGTTGTCGTCAATTGGTCCAAAATCCCGTTCTCGCTTGGCCCGTGGCCGGACTGGAACGAGAAGAAACCTGAACTGCCGCATGATGGGCATATTGACGATCCGGTGTTCCGGGCACTTCAGGTGCCAATTGGCCGCGTTTATCTGGCCGGGGCGCAGCTTAGCCAAACGCCTGGCTGGCAAGAAGGCGGAATTCATTCAGCCTGGGCGCAGATCGAAAAGCTTGCGCGGCGCGCTGGCATGTCACGTGCCACCGAACCGATGCAGCCAGTGGTTGGTAGCGCAGCACACCGGGCCACCGAATAACTAGTGGGAAGGAAGCCAATATGATGCATCGTTTCAAATTGATCATTGTGACCGGACTTGCAGGCCTGGCCTTTACCAGTGCGGCAATACCAGCACATGCCAAACCGAAGCCTCCGGCAGTTGAGCGCCATTCCGGATCTCCCACTGCAGCAATTCTGCAAAGTGCGTCGATTAGGCCAGGGGCGCAGCTTTTGTTCCTGAGCGGACAGCTGCCAAATCCTTTACCCGAATCCGCAGGCAAACCTCCGGCCGAATTGACCATGGCTGATTATGGCGACACCAAAACACAGACTGTAGCCACATTGGCAAAGATCAAAGGATTGCTGGCTGCGCAGGGATATACCATGGGCGATGTGTTCAAAATGACGGTGTTTGTAGCAGGCGATCCAAAATTGGGCGGCAAAATGGATTTTGCCGGCATGAACGAAGGGTTCCGCCAATTCTTCCTCACACCAGAAAACCCGGTCACCGTGACCCGGTCAACTGTTCAGGTCGCTGCGCTGGCCGGGCCGAACTTTCTGGTCGAGATTGAGGTCGCTGCGGCCAAATGATCGGAAAATGACACGGGCGCGGAAACACATTCCGCGCCCGTTCACACCAACGTGTCGAGCTGTGTCAGGCTCCCAAGCCGCCGATCTTGGTAAGGGCTGCCATAACGATCTGGCTCTGTTCGCCGCCCGACTGCGGCACGATCTCGCCAGTACGGTCGATGATTTGATCCCACGCGGCGGCAATTCCTTCGGGCGTGCGGTCGTCGGCGGGCAGCGCCACGCCCGGGGTCAGCGTAACATACGCCGCGTGATAGGCGCCGGCGCCTGCGCCGCAGATCATGTTGGTCGGCGCATCTTCGCTGACCAGGTAGAGCGCCATCGGTGCGACATTTTCAGGGCTGAGCGCGTTGAACAGCATGTCCGGCATGCCCAGGTCTTCTGTCATGCGTGTGCCGGCGACCGGGGCCAGCGTGTTGACCCGCACGTTGTATTTTGCGCCTTCCAGCGCCAGCGTCTTGGTGAAGCCAGCGAGGCCCAGCTTGGCCGCGCCATAATTGGCCTGGCCGAAATTGCCATAAAGCCCGGTGCTGCTGGCGGTCATCAGGATACGGCCATATGCCTGCTCGCGCATCGTGTCCCAAACCGCCTTGGTGCAATTAGCACTGCCGTTAAGGTGGACGTCGATGACGAGTTTCCAGTCAGTCATATCCATCTTGGCAAAGCTCTTGTCGCGCAGGATGCCGGCGTTGTTGATCAGGATGTGAACCCCGCCCCAGGTTTCTTTCGCCTTGGCAACCATTTCGACCATCTGCTCGTATTCGGTGACCGAGCCGCCATTGGACATAGCTTCACCGCCCGCGGACTTGATCTCTTCAACCACCTTCAGCGCGGCGTCGGAATGGCCTGTGCCATCGCGGGAACCGCCCAGGTCGTTGACGACCACCTTTGCGCCGCGCTTGGCAAGTTCGAGAGCATAGGCGCGGCCCAAGCCGCCGCCGGCTCCGGTAACGATCGCTACGCGATCCTTGTAGGAAATAGTCATGGGGTTGTCTCCGCTGATTGGCAGGATTCCCGAGGGGAAGCGGTGGCGTCACTGGCACGGCGCGAAGGCCGTGGCAATGGGCGGGCGTGCAGCGCAATATTCCCTAGCGTCAACTGCCAGCATCGTAGCGCCAAATCGTGGCTCAAAGACGCGAAAGGGCGGGAATCAGCGCGTCAAAATGGTCAATGACGGCGTCGGCACCCAGTTGGCGCGCGGGCAAATCATTGAAGCCAAAGCTGACCGCAATCGACGGCAATCCCGCTGCCTTGGCGGCGCCAGTATCGAACGTCGTGTCGCCGACGTAGGCGGCGCGCCCGCCGCCGCAGGCCGCGACCATGGCGTGAAGCGCATCGGGTGCCGGCTTGAGCGGGTGGATCCCGCCCCCGATGATCGCGGCGAAGCGCGGCGAAAGGCCTAGAGCGTCAAGCAGTTTTACGGCTAAACCGTGCGGCTTGTTGGTCACTACCGCGATTTTAAGGCCCGCAGCAGCCAGCGCATCCAGCATAACTTCTCCGCCCGGGAACAGCTTGGTTTGATCGGCGATATTTGCTTCATAATACGTCAGCAGAACTTGGCGCAGGGCATTAAAATCAATCCCAGATTCCCCGCCGGTCATCGACAGGCCGCGCCGAAGCATCAGCGCCGAACCGCCACCGATCAGTGTGCGTATGGCTTCATTTGGCACCGCATTGCGTCCGATCGTGCATAATGCGTGGTTCAGCGCAGCACCCAGATCGCGCGCGGTATCAAGCAAAGTGCCGTCTAGATCGAAGCCAACGGTGGTAAAGGGCAGGGCCATCAGTGGCACCACTCGCACAGCGGTTGTGGAATCGGCAAGCATTTGGTGGCAAGGGCCATCACCATGAGCGTTTCCGAAACTTCTTTGGCCGTCATTGTGCTTGCCGCGGGCAAGGGCACCCGCATGAAAAGCGATCTGCACAAGGTGCTTCATCCGATTGCAGGACGTGCGATGCTGCTTCACCTGATCGGCAGTCTGGAAACTGTCGGAGCAGAGCGGCAGGTCATAATCGCCGGAGATCGCCGCGAACAGATTGTAGCTGCGCTTGCCGGGTCCAGCGCTGAAGTAGTTGTCCAGGAGCCACAGCTCGGCACGGCGCACGCCGCGCTGATGGCCAAGGATGCCTTGGCCGACTTTGCCGGGCTGGTTCTGGTGTGTTTTGGTGATGTGCCGTTTCTTTCAGCGACGACCGTCAAAAGCTTGTGCCGCGCCCTTGATCATGCTGCTGTAGCCGTATTGGGATTTCGGCCGGTCGACAGCGCGGCATATGGCAGGATCATCTCCGATGCGGATGGCACCGTGCGCAAGATGGTCGAATACAAGGATGCTTCGGCTGGCGAACGCGCGGTCACACTCTGCAATTCCGGCGTAATCGTTGCCCGAAGCGATGACATGTGGCGCCTATTGGCCAAGGTTGATGACAACAACGCGGCGAAGGAGTTCTACCTTCCCGATGTCGCCACGCTAGCCATTGCCGAAGGCGCGCGCGTGGTTGCGATCGAGACCGAAGAGGCCGAAGTCATGGGTATCAACAGCCGCGCTGAACTGGCCGATGCCGAAGCCCGCTGGCAGCAACGCCGCCGCAAGGCTGCGATGGATGACGGGGCAACGCTGATCGCGCCCGAAACGGTATGGTTTGCTTGGGACACCGTTCTTGGCCGCGATGTACTAATTGAGCCTAACGTGTTTTTCGGCCCCGGCGTGACTGTGGCGGACGCGGTAACAATCCGTGCTAACAGCCACTTCGAAGGCGCGCGTCTGGCATCCGGCGTCGAAGTCGGCCCATTTGCTCGCCTGCGTCCGGGCACGGTGTTGGGCGAAAAGGTAAAGATTGGTAATTTTGTCGAGGTCAAGAAGGCAACCTTCGGCGTCGGCGCCAAGGCCAACCATCTGTCATATATCGGGGATGCTGAGGTGGGGGCAGGGGCCAACATCGGTGCAGGCACAATCACCTGCAACTATGACGGCTATTTCAAATACAAGACCGTGATCGGCGAACGGGCTTTTATCGGCAGCAATTCGGCCCTTGTCGCCCCGGTCAAGATCGGCCCCGACGCAATAGTCGCTGCCGGTAGTGCAGTAACGCGAGACGTTGCTGCAGGCGAACTGCGGCTCGTGCGGGGCGAACAGTTGGTCAAGCCAGGCTGGGCCGACCGCTTTCATGACGCAATGAAAAAGAAGAAGGCTGACAAGCCAAAATCTTGACGTGATATCATGATATGATATCGTAATATCATTATGACGCGTTTTCTTGTTGATATTCCGGAAGAAGATTTGGCCATGCTCGATGCCTTGGCCAAGGCTGAGGGCAAGTCGCGGGCAGCGATCTTGCGTAAAGCAGTCGCCAGCCACATTGCGGCTGAATCGCAGCAGGGGTTTGAAAAATATTTTGGCCTGTGGGAACGGCATGGCTCGACGATCGACGGGCTTGAATATGAGCGCAAGCTACGCGGAGAGTGGCCCGACGTCGCCGACCTTTCAACAACCAAGAAAAAGCATCGTGCGACGTGAGCGAACGGATTTTCGATACCAATGTCGTCATCGACATGCTGCACAACCGGCCTGCGGCATGGGCTGAGCTTCGCAACGCAACCCGCGCCTGGATCAGCCGAATGACGTGGATCGAGGTGATGTCCGGTGTGCCCAAAAGCGCGGCATCTGAAACGGAGGAATTCTTGAGGCTTTTTGCAATGAGCGAGATCGACGAAGAGATCGCTCGCCGCGCCGCATCATTGCGGCTCCAGCGCAAGACCTTGAAGTCGCACGATGCGATCATTCTAGCCTCAGCGCTGGTCACCGGTCGCATTCTGGTCACTCGCAACATCAAAGATTTTCCTGCGAACATGCCCGGAATTCGGGTTCCATATACAGTCAAAGCAGAGGCTTAGAACATGTGCGGCATAATCGGCATCGTCGGCAAGGGTCAGGTGGCAGACCGTCTGGTCGATGGCCTCAAGCGCATGGAATACCGCGGCTATGACAGCGCCGGGGTCTGCACGGTCGACAATGGCCAATTGATTCGCCGCCGTGCGCCGGGCAAACTGATGCACCTGGTTGCCGAACTGGCGCGCGATCCGGCACCGGGAACAACCGGGATCGCTCACACGCGCTGGGCCACCCACGGCGCACCAACTGCGGCAAATGCACACCCTCACGCGACCGCCAGCCTGGCATTGGTCCACAACGGGATCATAGAGAACTTTCGCCAGCTGAAGGATGCGTTGGCGGCTCGCGGACGCACGTTTGAAAGTGAAACCGATACCGAAGTGGTAGCGCATTTGCTGTCCGAACAGGTTGAGAACGGGCAGAGCCCTGAGCAAGCAGTAAAGGCTGTCCTGCCGCAATTGCGCGGGGCTTTCGCCTTGGCGATCGCGTTCAGGGATCATCCTGGCATGCTGATCGGGGCCAGGCTTGGATCGCCGCTGGTCCTCGGCTACGGCGACGGGGAAACGTACTTGGGTTCGGACGCGCTGGCATTGGCGCCGCTAACCCAACAAATCAGTTATCTTGATGAAGGTGACTGGGTGGTGATCACCCAGGAACGTGCGCAGATCTTCGATGCAGCCAACAATGCAGTGACGCGTGAAGTCACCACATCGGGCGCATCGGCGGCAGAGATCGAGAAGGGCAACTATCGCCACTTCATGCAAAAAGAGATTTTCGAGCAGCCCACTGTGGTGGCGCAGACCTTGCGCAGTTACATTCGCCAGGTCGACCAGTCGGTCGCACTTCCCCAATTCGACTTCGATCTGTCGAGCATCAACCGCGTCACCATAGTGGCTTGCGGGACCAGCTTCTATGCAGGCATGGTCGCCAAATACTGGTTCGAGCAGTTCGCACGGCTGCCCGCCGACATCGATTTTGCATCCGAGTTCCGGTACCGCGAACCGGTTATGGAGCCGGGCGGGCTGGCGCTGTTCATTTCGCAAAGTGGCGAAACCGCTGATACGCTGGCGGCACTCCGCCATTGCAAGGCGCAAGGGCAAACCATTGCGGTTGTAGTCAATGTACCCACCAGTTCGATGGCGCGCGAGGCCGATCTGTTACTGCCTACGCATGCAGGTCCGGAAATCGGAGTGGCATCGACCAAGGCTTTTACCTGCCAGCTTGCTGTCCTGGCGGCACTGGCTGCACATATGGCAGTCAAGCGCGGGCGGATGGACCGCGCCGAGGAGAATGAAGTCGTCAAACATCTTCTCGAAGCGCCCGCCAGCCTTAACGCCGCCTTGGCTCACGATGACGAAATTGCCGCGATGGCCCACCTGATCGCGCCAGCGCGTGATGTACTTTATCTTGGCCGCGGACAGGACTATCCGCTGGCTTTGGAAGGTGCATTGAAGCTTAAGGAAATCAGCTACATACACGCAGAAGGTTATGCATCAGGCGAAATGAAGCATGGACCTATTGCCCTCATCGATGAAGCCGTCCCGGTAATCGTGCTCGCCCCGTCAGGCCCGCTGTTCGAAAAGACCGTTTCAAATATGCAGGAAGTGCGTGCGAGGGGCGGCAAGGTTGTGCTCATTTCAGACCATGAGGGCATCGAGGAAGCCGGAGAGGGCTGCCTGGCCACGATCGAAATGCCAAAGGTCCATCCTCTCATCGCACCGCTTGTTTATGCTGTTCCGGTGCAGTTGCTCGCCTACCATGTGGCCTGCGTCAAAGGCACGGACGTCGACCAGCCGCGCAATCTGGCAAAATCCGTGACTGTGGAATAACAATCCGGGCTTTAACAAAGGGCAGTTTGTTCGCTTCCATTCGTCGCAACCGGTCGCGGGGTTTACGCGGCGATAACGATTGGTCGCCTATGCAGCACGGGTGAGCAATCGAACCGTTACCTCTTCACTGCCCAAAGTGCTGCCCGTCACCGCCGTTCTCGGATTGAGTGACCCGGCGGACGGCGACTGGACGCGCATGCGCGGACTTCAGTATTCCAGCCTGGCAAAGGTTACCATGCTGCGGATTGGCGCACACGTGCTGGCAGCAGTCGGGGTCTGCTGGATCTATTTTCCAACCGTGCACTTCGCCTTTTTGATAGCCTGGGCGGCCGCACTAAGCGCGTCACTGTGGTACAGCGCCAAGATCGATTCCGATCTTGTCGATGCAGACCGCCGCCGCATTGGCCGCGATGAAGTCCAGCGACAGACGATTTGCGCCATTGCCAATGCCTTGGTCTGGGTCGTGCCCATGGCCTTCTTTGCGCCGTATGGCGATGGCATGGCGAAGATGGAGTTGTGGGCAATTTGCGCCATGCTGATGACGGCATGCGCGGTCATGTTGCCGGCGGTGCCGCTGGCCAACCTGATGTTTACCGGGATCGTGGGCCTCGCTTCGCTGGCCAGTTTTGCCTATACGCTGACTTTCGAGATGATGATCGTCTCGACCGTATTCATCGCTGTCGTAGTGCGCGGTGCGATTGAGAACGCCCGGTCATTTCTGACTGCCCGTGTCGCCGAAGCGGGAATGGCTGAACGAAACGAAGTCGTATCACTCCTCCTTAAGGAGTTCGAAGAGGGCGAGGCAGACTGGCTGTGGCAAATTGACACGTCGCGCCGGGTCCGTTCTGCCAGTCCTCGCTTTGCCTTTGCCCTGGGCCTTGGTCCGGACGAGATTGACGGCAAATCGTTCATCCAGCTTATTGCCGGACCGTCTTGGGAAACCGGAATGTTTCCGTCCAGCCTGCATGATCTGGCGGAGAGGCTAAAACGCCGCGAAAGTTTCTCGAACCTGCTGGTGCGCGTGACAATCGGCGGGACACAGCGCTGGTGGGAGCTTTCGGGAACCCCCAAGCTCGATGATAACGGTAATTTTGACGGTTTTCGCGGGGTTGGCTCTGATGTGACGCATGAACGCGAAAGTTCAGAGAAGATCGCGCACATGGCGCGGTATGATACGCTTTCAGGTCTGCCCAACCGCATGATGATTACCGAGGCCCTTGGTGAGGCCATGCGCTATGCCGAACAGTGGCGCACCCGCTGTGCCTTCCTGATGATCGACCTCGACCGGTTTAAGGCGGTCAACGATACGCTGGGCCATCTGGTCGGCGATCAATTGCTGGCAAAGGTGTCCGAACGTCTGCGTTCGATCTGCAGTGACAACGAATTGTGCGGCCGTTTGGGCGGGGATGAGTTTGCAATTGTCGTGCGAGATGCTTCCGACCATACCCGGGTCGCACGTGTTGCTGCCGGAATAATTGAAGTCCTTTCGCGGCCATACGAAGTCGACCACCACACGCTGTACATCGGCGCCAGCGTCGGATCTGCTACCGGCCCCCGCGACGGCACAACTGTTGAAACGCTGATGCGCAACGCCGACCTTGCGCTTTACCGGGCCAAGGAAGAGGGCGGCGGGCAGCATTTCAAGTACGAGCCGGAACTGCATGCATTGGCAGAAGAGCGCCGCAAACTTGAGTTTTCGCTGCGCCGCGCGCTGGAACGTAACGAATTCCTGCTCAACTATCAGCCCGTTGTCGATGCGCATGATGAGAATATCGTAAGTTTCGAAGCCTTGCTGCGCTGGAACAGCGAAGAGCATGGCCTGGTCAGTCCGGCCAAATTCATCCCGCTGGCCGAAGATACTCGGCTGATCGTACCTATCGGGGAATGGGTCCTGCGCGAGGCATGCCGCGAGGCGGCGCGCTGGCCGATCCATGTCAAAGTTGCGGTAAACGTTTCGGGCGAACAGCTGCTGGACACCCAATTCATCCCCAGCATCGTCAATGCTCTGGCAATAAGCGGCCTGCCCGCCCAGCGGCTGGAAATCGAAGTGACCGAAAGCATCTTTGTGCGTGACGCGGTAACGGCGCGGGCGGCACTTGAACAGATCATGGCGCTGGGCTGCGGGATTGCGCTTGACGATTTTGGCACCGGCTATTCCTCGCTCGCCTACATTCGCAACTTGCGCTTCTCGACTATCAAGGTCGACCGCAGCTTCGTCCAGGGCGCGGCCACAGGCAGCCCGGAAAGCCTTGCGATCATCAGAGCGGTGGTCGCGATGGCAGAAAGCCTCGACATGTCGACCACGGCCGAAGGCGTGGAAACCGAAGCAGAACTAGGCGTCATCCGCCAGCTTGGCTGCCGCAAGATACAGGGCTACTACTACGGACGACCGATGCCCGCGCTAGAAGCGCGCGCGCTTTTCGCTACGCCAACCTTGCAGCGTGCCAGCGCCTGAAGTTCAGGCAGAGACCAGGGCCTTGACGGCGCTTTCAAACAAAGCGCGACCGTCAGTACCTCCTAGCTCGCGCTCTATCATTCGTTCGGGATGCGGCATCATCCCCAAGACGTTGCCGGCTGCATTCAGCACCCCGGCAATATTGCGAGCCGATCCATTGACCACTTCGGCGTAACGGAACGCCACCCGGCCTTCGCCTTCAATCCGGTCAAGGGTTGCATCATCGGCAAAGAAGTTTCCGTCATGATGCGCGACCGGAATGACGATTTCCTGGCCTGCGTCGTAGCCGGCGGTGAAAAGGCTTTGGCTGTTTTCAACGGTAAGTTTCACCTCGCGGCAGACGAAGTTCATGCCGGCGTTGCGCAGCAGCGCACCGGGCAACAAACCGCTTTCGGTCAGGATCTGAAAGCCGTTGCAAACACCCAGTACGGGCACCCCCCTGTTCGCCGCAGCGATCACAGCTTGCATGATCGGGCTGCGCGCAGCCATCGCGCCCGAACGCAGGTAATCGCCATAAGAAAAGCCGCCAGGCAGGGCAATGAAATCCAGTCCGACCGGCAGATCCGCTTCGCCGTGCCATACCCTGTGCGGGGTCGTTCCCGAAACCTTTGCCAGCGCGTCAGCCATATCCCGATCGCAATTGGAGCCGGGAAAGGTAATAACAGCGCTACGGAAGGTCACGCCGCCAGCCTTTCGATGCGGTAGTTTTCGATCACCATGTTGGCGAGCAACTTGCTGGCCATTTCCTCCAGCTGGGCGTCGGATACGCTCGGCTCAACCTCAAGCTCGATCATCTTGCCGGCGCGCACGTCCGTTACGCCATCAATGCCCAGGCCTTCGATCGCATGATGGATCGCGCGGCCCTGGGGATCGAGCACGCCGTTCTTCAGGCTTACAAAGACGCGGACCTTCATGGACTGACCTTTCGGAGGAGCAGGCGTTTGTGACTCGCTCGCGCCTATGCCTTCAGTCGTCTGCCGGAGCAAGGGCAGGGCGACTGAAGTGAATCAGCTGTCCTGCGAATCCATGACGTAACCCATTGATCGCACCGTGCGAAGCGGGTCGGCCGCGCCATGCTGTATCAGAGCGCGGCGAAGGCGTCCGACCCATACATCGACCGTACGTTCGTCCAGCGCCTCTCCGTCCTTGCCCAGCCGGTCAATCAGCGCTGAGCGTGAAAAGACCTGGTCAGGGTATTCCATGAAGTGGGTAAGCAGTCGAAACTCGTTGGGCCGCAAGGGCACTAGGGTGCCGTTCACGCGTGCTTGGTGGGCCGATACGTCAACCGCAATCAAACCGTTGACGTAACGTTGCCGAAGCGGCTGCACCGTACCCACCTTATAGTCGATCCGCTCGATGATCTGGTCTGCACTCAGTGTGCCGACAATGTAATCGTCAGCTCCGGCCTGCAGCGCCCGGCGGCGGGCATCGGAATCGGGATCATCCAGCACCATGGTCAAGTGCGAACGCCGGGTTTGTTCTGCATCACGCAGCCGCCGGCACATCTCGATGCCGGAAATAGTCGGGCAGACCCAATCGACAAATCCCCATACTGCGCCGCCTATGGGGCCGTCCGGTATACTCTCGCCGAGCGGGATTACCTGCCATTCCGGCCTCATTTCGCACAGACTGTGGACGAGAACCAGTGACGGGGCAGTTATCAGGATAGTGGTCATATCTGTCATCGCTGCACCGCAGTATTGTCGCAATTTCACCGGTTGTGCCGAGCCAACGTGACGGTTTGATGATAAATATGTGACAGAGTCAGTTTTGCGCTGAAAGCGTGCACAAAGTTCCGCGGCTGTCATTCTAAAGTCTCGGGAGCGTCACATAATTTGCGTTCCCGGAGATCGGTCTGTCCGCTAGACTTTGTCTATGGGATGGGACAAGCTTCATGTGCTCCGCTTTTGGTTTGCCATTGCAACGATGCTGTGGGCCATACCTGCCAGTGCCGAAAAGCTTACTTTTGATCATCGCAAACATGCAGAACTGAAGGCGGTTCTGGACAGCGGCGATCCAAACATGATTGACTTCAACAACAAGAACCCCCGTTACGTCGTCGATCTAATCGCGGTCAAAGGCAAGTCTGCCAAGGACTGGACAGAAGCTCTGGAGATTGTCGCCCGAACACCGAACGCAAAAGTTCGCAATGCGAAAGATTGGGCTGCAGAATTGGGCCGCGGAGCCATCGCAAGATGCAAGCCTGCAATCACTACGCTGGCTGAGGATGACACCTCGATCACCTTTGAGCTGGTCGCGCCATCCTGTCCGTCCGCACGGGCTGAAACAACGATAACTAGAATCGTGCAAGGCAAGCGTTCACTGTTCCTGCTAAGCGCGCTGATCAAGGGCGTGCTCGATCAAACAACGCGGCAACAGTGGCTTGCGCTGTTAAGCTCAGCCCACCTCGAATAGCGACAGTACGCGCTGATTGATCAGCTGACACCGCTGTGTCGCAGCGTTGTCACCAAGCCTACCCGGAAGCGACACATACCACACCTAGAGGCGGCTTTGAGGCCGCTGGGGGACGATTCGCGTCGACCCTGGATTGGCGTCGGACAAAACAGACCAATTCTTCAGGGAAACCCCGATGACCCGCAATTCCTTCCGTTATGAAGCTTCGTTTGCCGTGCTTTCGGCGGTGCTTGCCTTCGGCCACGCCAACGTGGCGAGTGCTGCCGCCAACCTTACTATCACTGACAGCAGTGTGACTGTTGCCGGGGCCGAAGGATCGGATGAGCCGGACCAGGCGGCAGCGCAAATTGGCAGCAAGCCGCAGGCTTCCGAACCAGGTCTGACCGAAATTGTCGTCACCGCGACCAAGCGGGAAACCAACCTCCAGCGCACCCCGATCTCGATATCGGTAATGGGCGCCGAGACGATCCGCGAACGCAAGGTGCAAAGCCTTCTTGATCTGTCAGACGGCGGCGTTCCCTCGCTCCGCGTCGCGACGTTCGAAGCGCGCCAGTCAGCCTTGACCATCGGTATCCGCGGCATCGTTCCGCTTGATGCCAACCAGCCCGCCCGCGAACAAGGTGTCGGAGTTTATATTGACGGCGTTTACCTGGGCCGCCAGCACGGCCTAAACACTGCACTGTTCGATATCGAGCGGATCGAAGTTCTGAAAGGGCCGCAAGGCACGCTGTTTGGTCGCAACACCGAAGGTGGTGCGTTGTCGATGGTCAGCAAGACCCCCAGCGGTAACTTCAATGGCCGCATCGAAGGCGGGATTGGCAATCTGGGTGCCTACAATCTGGGCGGTCACCTCGATCTGCCCGAAGTTGCCGGATTCTCGGTCAAACTCGATGGGGTGCTGTCGCACCAGGATGCCGTCACCAATAACCCGTTGGCCGATCAGGCTGGATGGGGGTCATTCCACCGGATCGGGGGCCGCGCTGCTCTGCGTTGGAAACCGACCGACACGATTACCAACGATTTTTCCTATGACGTGGCACATGATGAGAACACACCGTATTACAGCCAGCTGCTGAACTACAACCCCAATGCCTGCCTCAGCGGAGGCACCAATGCCGCTCCTCGCCCGATCCCTTCGGGCAGCACCTGTGTGACACCGGGGACGGCATTTACCGGTACCTCTGGTACGATCCGCAGCGTGCTCCCCGGCGTGATCGTCAACGGCGACACGTTGATGCGCACAGCCGACATCGGCGTGCCGCAGCAAAACAGCGTCGATAAGACCCACGGCTTTACCAACATTCTCAAGTGGAGAGTATCGCCCGAGATCGAGCTGCGCTCAATCACCGCATGGCGCGGGGTCGATGTCGAACAGTACGACAATTCAGGCGGCGCGCACCGCGTGCCAGCGGTCAACCTGACTGCATCATGCACTGCTGCTGCGCCTTGCGCATTCAGCCGCTACAGCCTTGCCGACCTGCGCCAGCGCCAGTTCAGCCAGGAGTTGCAGGCTGTTGGGACGGTCGGTTCGGTCGATTACGTCGCCGGGCTTTATTATTTCAACGAGCACGTCAGTGACGATGCTGCAACGCCTAACTCGATGGGCGCGATTGCCACGATCAATGGCGGACTGGTGACCGGCGCTACCTACACCCCGATCGCGTTTTGCACCGGAGCAGTGAACCCGTCCCTTGGCGCAGCCGTACAAGGCTGCTCGATCGACCGGGCTTCAGAAGTCCGTTCAAAGAGCTACGCTGCATACGGCCAGTTGACCTGGAATGCGACCGACGCGCTGCACATCACGGTTGGTGGCCGTTACACTGAAGACCGCAAGAAGGGAGTCCTGCACTTCTCGCGCAACATCAATTATGATGTAAACACCGCTGCCGCAACAGCCAACGGTTACGTTCCGCTTGACAAGAAGTGGACACGCTTCAACCCGACCGCCACCGTCGCTTATGATTTCAGCGACAGTATCC
Organism: Novosphingobium sp.; assembly: GCF_024642085.1. Lineage (GTDB taxonomy): Bacteria > Pseudomonadota > Alphaproteobacteria > Sphingomonadales > Sphingomonadaceae > Novosphingobium. The sequence continues at coordinate 60,525 of NZ_JAHEBV010000005.1, forward strand.
ACGGCTATGCCAAATATGCCACCGGTTATCGCGCCGGCGGCGCAAGTTCGCGCACTTCCGATTACCGGGCTTTTGATCCTGAAGACGTGAAGAGCTACGAATTGGGCCTAAAGGCCGATTTCTGGGAGCGGCGCGCGCGGATCAACATAGCTGCCTATATGATGGACCGCAAGAACAGCCAGGTTGATCTCAGCACTATCCAGCCCACTGCCACCGGCAACTTCAATAACCTTGTAACCTTCAACGCGCCAGGGATTACCAAGATCCGGGGGGTCGAGGCCGATCTTACCATCAAACCGGTCGACGGGCTGACCATGGGCCTGTCCTATGCATATACCTACACCGATATTCCACCAGTTCCGGTGACCTATCGTGAGTTCACGTCCGGCGGGGTGCCGACTGCGAACTTCACCACCATTCCGCAGAATTTCTACGTCGTTTTCACCCCGCGCAACGCGGCCAGCGGTTCGATCGACTACGAATTGCCGGTAAGCGGGGATACGCGCGTAAAATTTCATCTTGACGCCAACTACGCGCAGGCAACCCAGGCATTTGACCAGTTTGCTACCAAGGCGGATCCGTCGTTCATTGTTAACGGCCGCATCTCGGTTCTCGACATCGGGCTCGATGGCAGCAATGCGCGCCTGACACTGAGTGTATGGGGCCGAAACCTGATGGATGAGCAGCACGTCTATCGGCGCGATCCGTCAAACAGCGTGCCCGCCGTGCAAACAACGGCTGCTGCCGGCGTGCCCAACATTCTGCTGGTCGGCAACGTTGGCGGAATCATGGGCGACTACGGCAACTTTAACATGCCGCGCACCTTCGGTGTCGATGCAGCGCTGAGGTTTTGACGAAAGTCGGAATATGTTCCTCCCTCTGAGACGGCCTACCTATTTTGGTTGGCCGTCTCCTTTTTTCTGTAGGTTGTTTATAACTGACCAGTCAGTTATAAACCCGGCCCATGCCACGGCCATCAGTCCCGACTCGTCGAGCCGATATTCTGAACGCCTCTCGTGCGGTATTCAGCGCGCGCGGGTTTGCGGGAACACGGATGGAAGATGTGGCCGCCGCTGCGGGCCTGTCGAAGGCTGCGCTTTATCTGCAGTTCGATTCCAAGGAAGCTCTGTTCAAGGCACTTGTGATCGAAGTGATAGAGGCCACTTTGCCATCAGCGGCACCAGCCGATCTTGCGGATATTGCGGCGTCCGTTCTGCTTGAACGCTTCATTGCTACGATGGCAGACAGGATGGCTGATCCCGAAGTCGCCTTTGTACCGCAGGTCATTATAGGCGAAGGGATGAACTTCCCGGATCTTGCCCGCTTTTATCATGACAACGTTGTCGCGCGGGGATTGGCGGTCGTCGATGCTATCATCCGCCACGGGACAGAGCGCGGCGAATTCAACTGCGATGACCCCGCCATGGCCAGCCGTTCAGTGGTCGGCGCGCTACTGCTAACGGCGGTTTGGCGCATGGTTTTCGAACCTGTCGGTGCGGCGCCGACCGATCCTGCCGCCATGGCGCACAGCCATGCCCGCATAGTACTAGACGGATTGCTCGTTCGAAAGGAGCCGGCCTGATGCCAGCATTGCCCAAACCGTTGATTGGCGTCGTAGTCCTGTCCGCGATCGGGGCTGCAATCTGGTATACTGCGAGGCCAACCCCACAGGCGAATTGGCTGGGCTATGTCGAGGCTGAGACGCTGTACGTTGCAGCGCCGGTTTCCGGACGTCTGGCCAGCCGCGCGGTTGATCGCGGGGCGATCGTGTCAGCAGGTGCGCCGCTGTTTTCGCTCGACCCGGAAAGCACAGACGCTGATACCGCGCGAGTTGCCGCCCAGGTCGCGGCTGCGCAGGCCCAGGTGGGCGATCTGGCCCAGTCCCGTCAGCGCGCGCCCGAGATCGCTATCTCGCGTGCAGCAGAAGCGCAGGCGGCGGCGCAACTCACCAAGGCGCAGAATGATTTCGTGCGCATTTCCGCGCTGGCATCCCGCGGGTTCGCCAGCCGCGCCCAGCTTGACGCGGCCCGTGCCGCCCGTGACGCTGCCGCGGCTGCGCGGGCACAGACCCGCGCGCAAATCGCGTCGGGTGAACTTAGCGCTGGACGAGGCAAGCAGATCGCCGCCGCGCAAGCCGGGGTTTCCGAAGCTGAAGCAGCTTTACGTGGTCAGCGTCAGCGCCGGCGTGAAATCGCGCCTGTCGCCCCGGCCGACGGCGTGGTCGAGCAAACGTATTACAGCCCCGGTGAGTGGGTCCCGGCCAATGCACCGGTTGTGTCGGTTCTGCCTGATCAAAAGCGCAAGCTGCGCTTTTACGTTCCTCAAGACCGGATCGCGGCGCTGCGCCCGGGCAAGGCCATCCGCTTTGCCTGCGATGGCTGCGGCGGATCGCGCGAGGCGCGGATCAGCTATATCTCGCCTCGTGCCGAGTTTACGCCGCCCGTCATCTACAGCGAACACGCGCGGGCCAAGCTTGTCTTCCTGGTTGAAGCACTGCTGCCCGCCCAAGGTCCTGCGCTGCCACCGGGTTTGCCGGTTGAGGTGATTCCGCTGTGAGGCAGGAGCCGGCCATTGCCGTACGGGGCCTGACCAAGCGGTTCGGCGCGCGCACTGTGGTCGATCACATCGACCTGACGGTTGAACCGGGCCGTATCTGCGGTTTTCTGGGCCCCAATGGGTCAGGAAAGACGACGACCCTCCGGATGATCTGCGGATTGCTTATCCCGGACGAGGGGGAGGGCGAGGTGCTGGGCCTTGACCTCAAGGCCAAACGCCGCGCGATCAAGCAGCAGATCGGCTACATGACGCAGAAGTTCGGTCTTTTCTCCGACCTGTCGATTGCCGAGAATCTTGAGTTTATCGCCCGTGTTTACGGTCTTGATAATCGCAAGACCCGCGTTGCCTTGGCGCTGGAACGGCTGGGCCTGGCCAGCCGCGCGGAACAGCTGGCCGGCAAGCTTTCGGGTGGGTGGAAACAGCGCCTTGCGCTGGCCGCCGCCGTGCTCCACGAACCCAAGATATTGCTGCTTGATGAGCCTACCGCCGGGGTCGATCCGCAGGCCCGGCGCGAGTTCTGGGACCAGATTCACGCGCTAGCCCGCGAAGGCATGACCGTGCTGGTTTCAACCCACTATATGGACGAGGCCGAGCGCTGTCACGAAATTGCTTACATTGCTTATGGCGTCATGCTGGCGCGCGGCACCACGGATGAGGTGATTGCCGCTTCGGGTCTTCACGCGCTGGAAGGCGAAGGGCACGGGGCGGACCGTCTCGCAACCGAGATCGAGGGCCAGCCCGGCGTGGCGATGGCGGCCGCATTCGGTACATCGCTGCATGTCTGCGGAACCGATCCGGAGGCACTGCGGCGTGCAGTGGAACCGTGGGCTGACCGTGTCAGGTGGAGCCAGGTCTCGCCCACGCTGGAGGACGTATTCATCAACCTGATGCGGACCGCTACGGACAACTCGGTGCTGGAGCAGGCCTGATGTGGGAGCGGATCGGCGCGATGGTGTTCAAGGAAGTGCGCCAGATGGCGCGCGATCCGGGCATGTTCGTGATGATGTTCATGTTCCCCATCCTGCAGCTGGCGATCTTCGGTTTCGCGATCAACAACGATCCGCGCCACTTGCCTATCGCAATCGAAAGCAGCGACAATTCTGCGTATTCGCGCGCCATCGTCAGCGCCCTTCGGGCGACCAGCTATTTCGATATCGAACAGGTCACTGGAAATTACGGCGAGGCAGAGAAGATGCTGTCTGAAGGCGAGGTCCAGTTTATCCTGACCGTGCCGGCCGACTTCTCGCGCGATCTGGTGCGCGGTGATCGGCCGCAATTGCTTCTGACGGTGGATGCAACCGATCCGGCGTCAACCGGTCCTGCCGTTGCTGCGGTGACCGAAGCGGTCAACCAGGCCCTGGCGCGCGATCTGATTGGGACGCTGGCCGCGCGCCAGGTGCAGATGCCGCCAGTTGATCTGGTCTTGCACCGCAGCTTTAATCCAGAAGGGATCACCAGCCACAACACCGTGCCGGGATTGCTGGCGATCATCCTGTCGATGACCATGGTGGCGCTGACCGCCATGTCGGTGACACGTGAAACCGAGCAGGGCACGATGGAAAACCTGCTTGCAACCCCCTTGCGCCCGGTCGAGGTTATGATCGGCAAAATCGTGCCCTATTTTGCTATGGGACTGGTGCAGGTGCTGGTCGTTTTGCTGGCCGCGGCGATCGTCTTCAGGGTGCCTTTTGTCGGATCGTTCGGCCTGCTGCTTGCCGTGACGTTGCTGTTTACCCTGGTCAGTCTGGCACTGGGCTTCACCCTTTCGACCTTGGTTGATAGCCAGGTCATGTCGATGCAGCTGTCGATGCTGTACCTGATGCCGTCGATTTTGCTGTCGGGCTTTGCCTTTCCGTTTCGCGGTATGCCGGTCTGGGCGCAGTGGCTTTCCGAATTGCTGCCGCCGACTCATTACATCCGGCTGGTCCGGGGCATTATGCTAAAAGGCTGGGATTCGCGGCTGGCTCTGCCGGAAGCGGGCATTCTTTTGATAATGCTGATTGCATTCGGGACAATCGCGGTGCGGCGCTATCGCGATACCGTGGCCTGAGGCGGCGGTGCCTCCATGCTCTCTGGCAGGACTGAAATTTCGACGCCGGCCTGTACTGTCAGATAGCGCCTCGCCAAGGCAAGCAGATCCGCCGCAGTCACCGCGCTGAGACGCTCCTTGGCCTTGGCATAGCGTTCGATCCGGTCTGTCTCGGTTTGAGCGCGATCAACATAAGCCAGCCAGCCGCCATTGGTCTTGAGCAAGTTTTCAAAACCCTCCAGCATCGGTGCCCGCGCGCGCAACAGCACGTCAACCGTAACAGGCTTGTCGCTCAGTTCGGCGATCGTTTCCGTAATTGCAGCGCGGGTTGCAGCGATTTCGGCAACATCGACCGAAGCAGAAATCCCGAAGACGCCATAGTTACGCCAGGTGCGCGATGCCGTGCTGCTGGCGCTTGGCGAATAGGCTTTGCCCAGTTTTTCGCGCAGGGTGTCGGTCAATTCGATCTGGACGATCCGCTCCAGCAATTCGAGCTGAAGCATAACGAGCGGATCCTCGCCATCGCGGGTCGGCCAGGTGTACGTTACGAGCGCCTGGTCTTTCGGCCCGCTGTGGTGAAGGATGCGGACGGAACGGTTTGCCGTGAAGGTCCGCTCACGCTGCTCGGCATAAGGGCGAAAATCAGTCTCGCGCGTAGGCAAGGCGCCAAAAGTTGCGCCCACCGCTGCAATCGCTGCAACGGGATCGAAATCACCGACCATGCCGATCTCGATCGCACCCTTTTGCAAGCGGTCGGTAATGGCGGCTTTCAGCTTCGCAAAGGTCAGACCCCGCCAGTCCTCAACCCTGCCCAGGCTGAATCGCGGGTCATTGTCTGAAAGGATCGCCCCGCCATCAGCCGCCAAGGCCGCACCCGGCGTGGCGCGTAGCGAAGCGAACATGTTGTTGATTGACTGCCGAAACTGGACTTCACCCTCCTTGCGATAGCCCGGATCGATGATTTGCGCAGCCAGAAGCTGCATTTGCAGTAGCAAGTCCTCACGGTTGGTGGTGGCTATCTGCGTAAAGGTTTCATCGGTAACGCCAAAACTGGTCGTCGCGGTCTTGCCAGCCAGCAGCGTATCGAGCTGGTCCTTGCTGTGCTTTCCAAGACCGCCCAAGGTGAGCACGCTGCCCAGCTTTGTGGCAAGCGGATCGTCTTTGGTCGCCAGAAAATTGCCCCCGTCGACCGACACCTGGATCCAGGTCCGGTCCTTCTGGAGATCGGTCGGCTTGAGGTTAAGCCGCACTCCGTTGGCATACCGCAGCTCGCGGATGCCAAGGACATGTTCGGTTTGGTCGCTGATCACCTGTCCAGCCGGGCCGAAATCAGTGTAGGCAAACACTCCGCCTTCAGCGTCCCTGGGTGCTGCAATTGCGCTGCGCATCGCCTGATCCCACGCTTGGCGCAGACCAGCCACGCCGCCAGCGGGCGCTATGCGTCCTTGAAAGCGCAGCAACGGCGCATCGAGCGCAACCAGTTCGCGTCTCAATGCTGCAAGAACCGCATCGGATGTAATTTGAGGAATGAAAGCTTCGAGACGGGCGAGCGAGCGGCGCGGAGTATCAGGCACGACATCGTCGAACACCATGGCCAACACGGCGCCGGTCAATTGCCCGCTACTGCGCGTGTCCTGAGCGGCTGCAGCGTTGAGATTTGCCGCGCGGATCGATGCCACCTGTTCGGCAATCTCGCCGGCGCTAAACCCGTATTTTAGAGCCCGGCGGTATTCCTCAGCCGCAGTTATTAGCCCGCGCCGCCATTTTCCGTCGACCGTATCAATAGCCAAGCTGGTGGTGCGGCCAGCTTTGAAAAGATCGCTGGTGCCCAATGCCGCGCTTCGAAACGGGGCATTGGCCTCGCGCGTCAGGCGCAGCAGGCGGCGATTGACCACACCATAGCCAATCTGGCGCAGCAAGTTTTCACGTCGCTGGGCCGTACTGTCGGGCTCGTCTTTGAAGTGCCCGATCCGCAATGCCGAAATCCGTTCTGACAAGGCCGGATCGATATAAATGTCGCCTTTGGCGGCAAGCTCTGGTTCTACCGGCCCGGCCGAAGGCTGTGGCTCGGCTTTGACAGCTTCCCAACTTTGAAACCGCGACCGTAAAGCCGCTTCGACCGCATCAGCATCGAAATCGCCGATGACCGTCACTGTAGTCTGCGCCGGAACATACTCGCGTCGGTAAAACGCCCGCAAGGCGTCGGCTGTGGCGGCATTCAGCGTTTCTGCCGTTCCTATCGGCAGCCGCTGGGTAAAGCGCGCCTTTGGTGCCACAAACTCGGTCTGGTCGACATAGTTGCGCAAGGCATAACTGTTACGGTCGCGCTTCTCGGAGAGGATCACGCCGCGTTCGCGCGCAACCGCTTCGGGCGCGATTGTCAGCTCGCTGGCAGTTTCGCGCATCAGCATCAGCGCGGTGTCGAGCAAGGCCGGGTCAGCACGCGGCAGGTCGAGCATGTAAGTCGTGCGTTCGTAACTAGTCTGAGCATTGGTATCAGCGCCAAAAGCCAGCCCGTCGCGTTCAAGCAGCTTGACCATTTCGCCCTCGGGCACGCGCGTAGAACCATTGAAGGCCATGTGCTCGACAAAATGGGCAAAGCCGCGCTCTGTATCGCTTTCATCAAGTGATCCGGCCGCCACGTTCATGCGCACCACCGCGGTGCCTTTTGGCGTAGCGTTCTGCCTTATGACATAGCGCATCCCGTTGCCGAGCAGGCCAAACCGATAGGCCTCATCCACCGGCACATCGCTGGTCTGGAATGGCCATGTCGGCTTGGGCCGCGTACCGGCACTGGCGACCTGCTCTGCCCGCGGAGCACAGGCGGCTAAGGCCAACGTGACGAGGGTAAAGGCGAACAGAACCTTGCGCGGCAGCATGAAACCCAAATTCCCCCTCAATCCTGGCTGGGAATCGCGCGGTAAAGATAAACGTATTGCTTCAAGCCAATTGGCACGATCATGGTTTGGCAAAAGTCGTATTCAAGCAGGCTGAAGAATCTTTCACCCAATCAACCTCAAAAGTTGCCGGAACTTGTTCTTTGACGGCTTGTTTGGCCAAAGTTCCTTGTTTGAAATAGGCCCATGCCATCGAATTGTCGAACTTGGGCAAGCGGGCGGTGTCCTTTGCGGCAATATCAGCAGGTAATTCCGTCTGAATTGTCCGGTTTGCCCGGATCATCCGAATCGTGCCGTCACGCCGTTCAAAACTGCGGCGGAAGGATTGGCCATAGATTACCGTATTGTAGGCCGTGTTGTAGGACCAATCGGAATCGGACGTTTCGTTCGGCATGCGTAAGGTTGTGACCGTGCAGTTGAAATCGGGATTGATAAGGTAAGGCGCAGTTGCATCGGCATTTGCGCCGCGCTGGCGGCGTTGAGGAGGTGAAAAACCTCCGCCGGGGAGAGACAATGACTTTCCGATACCATCTTCGTCCCAGTCGACTGGACCCGTTCCGGCTATATCCAGAATGCTGGCATTATGAGCCGTGTCAAAGCGCCAAGTGACCTTTTCGATCGCGTTCCACGATTGCGAGCCTTCGAGATTTTGTTTGAATGCATTTTGCAATTGATCATCGCTGACCGCGCTAAACTGATAATATTCGATCAGTGCCTTCGGCCCTCGCGAGATTGTAACGCTATGTTTCTTTGCTGGCTGATCAAAACCTGCGCGGGCGTCAATTTCGAAAAGTTCAATGACATTCGGCTCGGACGCGGGAGACCAAGGCAAGTTCACCAACGCGCTGCCTGTGATCGAAAGCGGCAAAAGCCAGCGGTAAGGCATAACCGGTGTTTGGCCAGGGGCATATGAGGCAGGAAGCGTCCCGTCGTGCCAATAGGTCTTGCCATGATGATTGCCCATTCCGGTCAAGATGGATTTCCGAAACCTGGCGGCGAAAGAACACGGGGCCACGAACCTGTTCGGGTACTGCCATCAGATCGGGAAGCGTTGCCCAACTTGGAACCGGGGCCACAGCGATGTTTTCTTCCTGCGCCTGCACGCCAACCGGAACACCAACAAGTGATGCTACCATGAAGAACAGACGTTTCATGAATACCCTAACTGATCAGGGTGCATCATGCGCAGATAATTGGTTATCCGCAAGTCGCTGCAAGCAGTTGACCGCGTGTTACTTGCCCCGCAGTTTGCGGTGCGCGCCCAGATCCAGCACTTCACTTGGTCCGTCGTTTTCCAGCAGGCCAAGTCTGCGCGCCACTTCTTGATAGGCTTCTTCCTCACCGCCGAGATCGCGGCGAAAACGGTCCTTGTCCAGCTTTTCGCCGGTGGTCATGTCCCACAGGCGGCACCCATCGGGGCTGATCTCGTCAGCCAGGATGATGCGACTGTAATCGCCGTCCCAGATCCGCCCGAACTCAAGCTTAAAATCGACCAGGCGGATGTTAATCGCCGCGAACATGCCGCAAAGGAAATCATTGATGCGGATCGCCATCGACGAGATGTCCTGCATCTCTTCGTTGCCGGCCCACCCAAAGCAAGCGATGTGTTCTTCCGCGATCATCGGATCGCCTAACGCATCATCCTTGTAGTAATATTCGATCAGCGTGTGAGGCAGAGGCTCGCCTTCGGGAATCCCCAGGCGCTTTGAGATTGATCCGGCGGCTACGTTGCGAACCACGACCTCGATCGGAATGATCTCGACCTGGCGGATCAGTTGCTCGCGCATGTTGAGCCGCTTGATGAAGTGAGTCGGGATACCGATGTGATTAAGCCGCGTGAAAACATACTCGCTGATGCGATTATTGATCACGCCCTTGCCGTTGATCGTGCCCTTTTTCTGCGCGTTGAAGGCGGTGGCATCGTCCTTGAAGTATTGGATCAGGGTTCCCGGTTCGGGACCTTCGTACAGGATCTTGGCCTTGCCTTCGTAAATCTGGCGGCGACGGGACATGGGTACTTCCTTGAACGTGAAACGGCAAACCCCGGCTTGGGCGGGTCGGTGAAAACGCGCGCGGCCGGGGCGGACAGGCGCGCCTTTACGCCAAAACACCCGCCAGCGCAATCAAGCCAGGCCAAGCAAAGGTCCGCTAGTCAGAACGGGTGGACTCGCGCGGTGTGCCGCGGCACTGTGCCGGCCATGCGAAGGCTTGCCCTGTTCCTTACCGCGCTTGTCCTGGCGCAACCAGCCACCGCGCAAACGGTGACGCCATTGGCCGAGCAAGTCGAAACGATCCTGTCCCTGGCACCCGCCGGCACACGGTTTGGCGTGCTGGTAACGGACGATGCTGGGCGCGAGGTGCTGGCCATAAATCCAGACCAGCGCTTCATCCCGGCCTCCAACACAAAGCTGTTCACTACTGCAGCGGCGCTTGACGCGATGACTTCAGACCCCCTGAATGCCGAGGCAAAGGGGGCAACTACTCTGGCACTGGTGCCGGCCAGCGGCCTGCCTGATGTGGTCCTGATCGGAGGCGGCGCGGCTCTGTCTACGGCTGGTGATTGCATCAGGCGCTGCCTTGGCGGGCTTGTTTCCGGAATCGCGATGAAGGTGCGCAAAGTTGGGAACGTCATCGCCGACGACACCGCTTTTGCCGACCAGCGGTGGAGTCCGGGGATGAGTTGGAATAATATCGTGACTGATTCCGGAACCGCGGCATCGGCGCTAGTGATCGACGACAACGAACTGCCCCTGACCGTAGCTCCCGGCCAGGCGGGCCAGGCGGGGGTTATCGCTGTTTCGCCCTATTTCGAAGTCCAGAACCAAGTAGTGACCGTTGCGCAAGGTGAGACGAAACTGGCCTATGACCGAGCGGTGGGGAGCCGCAACCTGCGCGTTTTCGGCACGATTCGCACTGATGCCCTACCGTGGCGTGAACGGCTGGGGATCGACGATCCGGCAGATTATGCGGGATGGACGCTGCGCGAAGGCTTGGTTGCGCGGGGGGTAAAAGTCGCCGGCAAGATTATCGTCCGCCACCGTGCCTTGCGCGGCGCCGGCAGTGTTGCCGCGCAGCCTCAACAGCGCGTTCCAAACTTCGCCCTGGCCGTGATGCCTGCGCCGCTGGACGAAGAGGTAGCGGCAATCAACAAGCCCAGCCAGAATCTCCACGCCGAAGTGTTGCTGCGCCGGCTGGGTCTGATCGCCGACGCCAAGAATCTAACAGGGCCGGCAACAGGCGAACCAGGTTCGCTGGAAAGCGGGCTTGCCGCCCTGCGCGCCACCTTGGCCAAGGCCGGGATTGCACGGACGGCATATGATTTTTCCGATGGATCGGGGATGTCGACCTATAACCGCATAAGTCCCCGTGCGGCGGTCGGCTTGCTGACCTGGGGCAAGGGGCAGCCCTGGGGTCAAACCTGGCGTTCCTCGTTTCCGATTGGCGGGGTTGATGGAACGTTGAAGCGCCGGTTTGCCGGTACGCCGCTGCAGGGAAAGGTTTGGGCCAAGACCGGCACGCTTAACGCGACAAACGCATTGTCCGGCTATGTGCAAGGTGCCAGCGGGCGCGAAATGGCCTTCTCGATCCTTGCCAACGACGTTCCCGATGATGCCAGCGCGGTACCGATCATCGATGCGGTCCTGTTGGCTGTTGCGGCGGCCAACTAACCGGTTGGGGACGACCCGGTTAAGCCGATTGCCCGCTGCCCGTCCCCGGTTCATAAGCCCGGCCATGACGGCACAGACGGCACATCGCGGAAAAAGATTGGTCGACGGGGGGCTGCCGTTGGCCTTCGTACCGCGCTGGCTTGGGCGAATTTGGTCGGGCGGTTTCAATCGCTTACTTGACCGGGTTGATGCCGGCCTGGAAAGCGGCATGGTCCGCGTCAATCTGCCCGATGGCACCACGCGTCAGCTAGGAGGCCGGGCACCTGGTTTCGAGGCTGAGGCCAATGTCCACGATTGGCGCGCTCTTCTGCGGCTGGCTACAGCGGGATCCGTCGGCTGCTATCAAGGTTGGGAAGCGGGCGACTGGTCAAGCCCCGATCCAGTCGCCCTGTTTGCTCTTTTTTGTGCCAATGCGGTTTCGCTGGGTGACGCGGCCCGCGCGCGCGGCCCGTGGCGGCTGATCGGGCGGGCGCTGCACTGGTTTAACCGCAACAATCGCGTAGGCGCAGCGCGCAACATCCATGCCCATTATGATCTGGGCAATGATTTCTACGGAGCCTGGCTCGGATCCACGATGGCTTATTCCAGCGCGATGTTCGAAGACGCCGGCCCCAGCCAGTGGCAACAGCGCATGGACGAGCTGGACTATGCCCAGCTGGCCAAGATCAAGGCCATTGCCAATCGGGCGGCGCTGCCGGAAGATGGCACAGCCTTGGAAATCGGGTGCGGCTGGGGCGCGCAAGCTATCGCCCTGTCCGGCAGCGCGGCGCACGTTGACGCAATAAGTCTGTCTGAAGAGCAGCTGGCGTTTTGCCGCGCAGTGCCGGGCAGCGATGTCGACAAGATCGATTTTCTAAAGCAGGACTACCGTGATGTGGCGGGTCAGTACGATGCCGTGGTCAGCGTGGAGATGGTCGAAGCAGTGGGGCAGGAATACTGGCCGAACTTTTTTGACTGCCTGGACCGCAACCTGAAGCCTGGCGGCCGGGCCGTTCTGCAATACATCATGATAGACGATCGGGTCTTTCCCGCCTATTCGCGTGGCGCGGATTTTATTCAGACCTATATTTTTCCGGGGGGAATGCTGGTCAGCGAGGCGGCTTTCCGGGCGCTGGCCGCCGAGCGCAGGCTGGCATGGACCGATAACGTCGCATTTGGTCTGGACTATGCCGAAACGCTTCGACTGTGGCGCGAAGCGTTTGATCTGGCCGTTGCCGAAAATCGCCTGCCGGACGGATTCGACGATCGCTTCGTCCGGCTATGGCGGTTCTATCTGATGTACTGCGAAGGCGGGTTTCGTGGCGGGCTGATCGATGTTGCGCAGGTTACGCTGATCAAGGCAGATTGAATGCTGCTTACGCCACCGGGCGGAAGTGGCTGTCGCCGCGCCAGCGGGTCAAGATATTGTCATGGACAATCGGGCTGAGCAGGCTGTCGAACGCGCAGCCGGCCAGGCTGTTGTCCCACCAGATCACTTCGCCCTGCAAGCTTTCAAGACCGGGCAGGGTCAGCCAGCATACAGTGCCAGGCTGAAGACGGTTTACTGCGGCAGCGCAAAATCCGCTGAGCGACAAATCGTTTACAACGGTTTGAAATCCGCGAGCGCCAGATATGCGCATGGTTGCGGGGATGTTGATGCGGGTGCGCGGCGCCGAACGATCTTCCTGCGCTGCGGTGAAATAACTGTCCCTAGTGCCGACCAGATAATCGCTCATGATAGCGCCCCTCATGTTGCGTAAAGTCCGGGTTCCCTGTCCGGTACGCCTTACACGGTATGGAGCGTCGCGGTTGCTCAGGGTTTATTAGGAATGGTTAACCCGTTCGCGGTGTGGGCTGTCCAATTGTTCACCAAGCATGGCAACAATTCGTTCGGCAACAACCGCCGGTTCCTTGACCGAAGCGGGGTCTTCCCCCGGATATGCGCGAGCGCGCATATCGGTGCGGGTCGCGCCTGGATCGACGATTGCGACCTTCAAGGCGCTGATATTACGCGTTTCCTGCGCATAGCAATCGACCAGCGTTTCAGCAGCGGCCTTGCTTGCGGCGTAAGCGCCCCAATAGGCGCGCGGTGCGGTCGCTACGCTTGTGGTCAGATAGATAAAGCGCGGGTCGACCGCTTGCCGCAGCAGCAGATCGAACCGCGCTATGAGTGCCTGGGTCGCCAGCAAGTTAACAGTCAGGGCGCGGGTCAGCGCAGTCTGGTCGATATCCTTGACTGCCGTCAGTTCGGGCAAGACCGCCGCGCCATGCACCAACACGTCAAGCACGGGCCATCGGCCAGCCAAGGCATTGGCGAGGCGGGCAATCGAATCGGCGTCGGTCAGGTCGACCGGGGCGATGGTGGCCGCGCCGCCGGCGGCAAAAATCCGCTCCTCCACCGCTTCAAGCTTCTTGGTGTCCCGCGCCGTCAGCACCACATGTGCGCCCGCTGCTGCCAAGGCCTCGGCCACGGCGCCGCCGATGCCCTTGCTGGCTCCGGTGACGAGCGCAATTCGGCCGTTAAGATCGATCATGCGACCTTTTCGACCGCGAGGGTAAGCTGTTCCTCTGACGCTTCGCGGTCACCCAGATCGGTCAGCCGTGTGGGATAGTCGCCCGTGAAGCAGGCATCGCAATGCTGGGGGCATCCGGCGTTGCGCTGCTGTTCGCCAACAGCGCGGTAAAGGCCGTCGATGGAGACAAAGGCCAGACTGTCAGCCTGGATAAACTGCGCCATTTCCGGCACGTTCATCCGCGCAGCCAGAAGCTTGTGCCGTTCGGGCGTATCGACGCCGTAATAGCAGCTGTTGTTAGTCGGCGGGCTGGCGACACGGAAATGGACTTCCTTGGCGCCGGCATCGCGCATCATTTGCACGATTTTCATCGACGTGGTGCCGCGTACGATTGAATCGTCGATCAACACGATCCGCTTGCCCGCAACCAGCGCGCGGTTGGCGTTGTGCTTGCGCTTCACGTCGGCATGGCGCGCGCCGTCAGACGGCTGGATAAAGGTGCGTCCGACATAGTGCGACCGGATGATGCCAAGGCCAAAGGGGATACCGGATTGCTGGGCATAGCCGATAGCCGCTGGAACGCCGCTGTCTGGCACCGGGACGACAAGATCAGCCTCAACCGGGGCTTCGATCGCCAGTTCGGCGCCGATCTGACGGCGCACCTCGTAAACTGACTGCCCGCCCATGACCGAATCGGGTCGGCTAAAATAAACATGTTCGAAAATGCAGGGTCGCGACGGGTGGGTTCCGAACGGGCGGTGGCTGGACAGGCGTCCGTCCTGACGCACCTCGACAATTTCGCCCGGCTCGATCTCGCGTACGAATTCGGCGCCGACCACGTCCAGCGCTACCGTTTCGCTGGCAAACACAAAGGCATCGCCGATCTTGCCCATCACCAGCGGCCTAATGCCCAGCGGATCGCGGCATGCGATCATCCGCTTGGGCGTCATGCAGATCAGCGAATAGGCGCCCTCGACCATGCGCAGCGCATCGACCAAGCGGTCCATCAAGGTGGGATAGCGGCTGGTCGCGATCAGGTGAATGATGACTTCGGTATCGGACGATGACTGGAAAATCGCGCCCTTGTTCACCAGTTCCTGTTTCAGGTGCATGGCGTTTGAGATATTGCCGTTATGCGCGATCGAGAAGCCACCACGCGCCAGATCGGCATGAAGCGGCTGGACATTGCGCAAGCCCGACCCGCCGGTGGTGGAATAGCGCACATGGCCCGATGCCATCGAACCGGGCAATTCCGACAGGATCACATTGTCTGAAAACACCTGCGCCACGTGGCCCAGGCCGCGCCGGGCGAAGAAGTCCTTGCCGTCCCAGCTTACGATACCGCAGGCTTCCTGCCCGCGGTGTTGCAGGGCGTGGAGGCCCAATGCGGTCATCGCGGCGGCATCTTTTGTACCGATAACGCCGAAAATGCCGCATTCCTCGCGCAGTTTGTCGCCGTCTGCGTCCCACGGCGTTTCGTCGCGAGTGCTGTCATTCAAAGTCATGGAATCGCCTGGCCTGCAAGAGCACCTGTCGGGCGCGCATTTGGCCCTTTCGGCGTCTGAAAGCAAGGGTGGCATGCCGACTTTGCCCCGCGGCCCGGCTCTGCCTTGCCAGTCTATGCCCGCCGCCCTACATCGGCGGCTCCCGACCGCCTGACCAGACGAGCCCCTGCTTGATCCTTTCCCCCTTTGAATGGACGATTGCCAAACGCTACATGCTGCCCGGCCGGGGCGAGGCATTTATCGCGCTGGTGGCTGGTATCAGCCTGGTTGCAGTGATGCTGGGCGTCGCAGCGCTGGTTATCGTAATGAGCGTGATGAACGGCTTTCGTGCCGAACTGTTCGACAAGATTGTCGGTCTGAACGGCCATGCAATCGTCCAGGCCTACGGCGGACGGCTGGAAAACTGGCGCGAGGTGTTGAAGGAGGTCGAGGCGACGCCCGATGTCACTCGCGCTTCCCCATTGATCGAGCAGCCGTTGCTGGGCAGCCTCAACGGCCGGGTCGAGGCGGTGTTTGCCCGCGGCAACACCCAAGGGGACATCCAGCGGATCGCGTCCAAGGTGAAGATGGGTTCCATCGCCGGGGTAACGCCTGGCAGCGGAAATGTGGCGATCGGATCGCAGCTGGCGCAGAATATCGGCGCGCGGGTGGGCGATAACATCACCATCATCAACCCGCAGGGTCAGTCCACCCCGTTCGGCACCGTCCCGCGCGAGATTTCATATCATATTGCCGCGATCTTCGAGATCGGCATCTATGACTATGACGAACGGTTCGTGGTCATGCCGCTGGAAGATGCGCAAACCCTGCTCTTGTCGGGCGACACCATCGGCATGATCGAGGTGCAGGTGACAGATCCCGACAATGTTCAGGCGATACTTGAACCGGTGCGCCAGAAGCTGGGCGGGCAAGCGGTGGTGACCGACTGGCGGACTATCAACGCCAGCTTGTTTGAGGCGCTGGCGGTTGAAAGGGTAGCAATGTTCGTGGTCCTTTCGATCATCGTGCTGGTGGCAGTTTTCAACATCCTGTCGTCGCTGATCATGCTGGTGCGCGCCAAGACCCGCGACATTGCGATCCTGCGCACAATGGGCGCATCGCGGCGTTCGCTGCTCAAGATCTTTGTCACCATCGGTTTTGTGATTGGATCGCTTGGCACCCTGGCCGGTCTTGCCCTGGGCATGGTGTTCCTGTTCTTCCGGCAACCGATCGTTCATTTGGTAGAGAATATCAGCGGGCAAAACCTGTGGGACCCTTCGATCCGCTTCCTGACCGAGCTGCCCAGTCGAAGCGATCCGGTTGAAATAACGGTCATTTGCCTGATGGCGCTGGTGTTCAGCTTCTTGGCGACGTTGTACCCGGCGCTGCGCGCGGCCAGCACCGATCCGGTTCAGGTCCTGCGCTATGAATGAGCTGAACTTGAGCGAGCAGGTGGTCAAACTTGCCTTGCTGACCCGCAGCTTTGAACAGGGCGGCGTGCGTATCGACGTACTGCGCGGGGTCAATCTCACCGTTGCGCCGGGCGAGATCGTTGCCCTTCTTGGGCCATCGGGATCGGGTAAGTCCACCCTGCTTCAAGCAGTCGGCCTGCTGGAAGGCGGATTTGGCGGGCGGATCGAGATTGGCGGCACCGATGCCAGTGCGCTGGACAGCGATGCGCGCACTGTGCTTCGCCGCGACAAGATCGGCTTCGTCTATCAGTTCCATCATTTGCTGCCGGACTTCACGGCGATGGAAAACGTCGTCCTGCCGCAATTGGTCGCCGGCAAAGACCGTACCGATGCTGAGGCGCGAGCGATCGAGTTATTGCAGGCGCTGGGCTTGGCCGCGCGGCTCGATCATCGGCCCAGCCAGCTTTCCGGCGGCGAGCAGCAACGCGTAGCCGTGGCCCGCGCGCTAGCCAACAAGCCCGCGCTGGTCCTGGCTGACGAGCCAACTGGCAATCTGGACGAGCAAACCGCCGACAAGGTATTAGGCCAGTTTCTGGAGCTGGTGCGCGGCACCGGCAGCGCAGCAGTAGTTGCCACACATAACGAACGTCTGGCAAAGTCGATGGACCGCGTCGTCCGCCTGCATGAAGGAGTGTTGCAATGAGCGAAGCCAAGACCATTGCCGATTTTACCGCCAAACTGCCCAATGGTGAGGCGATCAGTCTGGCCGACAAGCTGGGCAAGGTCATCCTGGTGGTCAACACGGCCAGCAAGTGCGGTTTTACCCCGCAGTATGACGGGCTTGAGGCGCTGTGGCGCAAATACAAGGACCAGGGGTTTGAGGTCATCGCCTTCCCCTGCAACCAGTTCGGCGGTCAGGAACCGGGCAACGCGGCCGAGATTGAGGAGTTCTGCAAGGTCAACTTCGGGCTTAGCTTCCCCCTGATGGGCAAGATCGACGTCAACGGCGCCGATGCCGATCCGCTGTACGAATGGCTTAAAGCGGAAAAGCCGGGCCTGATGGGTTCCAAGGGGATCAAATGGAACTTTACCAAGTTCCTGATCGACCGCAAAGGCCAGGTCGTGAAGCGCTTTGCGCCGACCGACAAGCCTGAAGGGCTGGCTAAGGACATCGAAAAGCTTCTCTAGTCCCTGCATCGCCTTTTCCCCCAACGAGGGCTGGCTAAGGCTTGATCGGAGGGCGTAAGCAGGGATAGCTGGCACCATGGCCTACGTCCACTTCGTTCCGCTTCGCATCTATTCCAGCTATACGATGCTGGAAGGGGCGGTTGAGCCCAAGGCATTTGCCAAGCTCGCAAGAGATCGCGGTGTTCCTGCCATTGCGATGACCGACAAGAACGGGCTCTACGGCGCAATGGCGTTTGTCGCCGCGTGCCGGGACGCCGGGATCCAACCAATAATTGGAACCGCTCTGGCGGTGTGCCGGGATGGCGGCGATGTAATCGACTGGCTGACCTTGCTGGTTCAGGATGGGGATGGCTGGAACAACCTTTGTGATCTGGTCAGCCGCGCGCATCTCGACCGGCCATTGGAACGTGATCCGCATGTTACCATGGCCGATCTTGAAGGCCGCAGCGATGGGTTGATCTGCCTGACCGGTGCGGGGGACGGGGCGTTGGCGCGGCTGCTGGCCGAAGGGCGGACTGAGGCCGCGAGCGACCTGTGCGAACGGCTTGAGGCGCTGTTCCCGGACAGGCTCTATATCGAGATCGCCCGGCGCGGCGATCCGGTCGAGGATGCGAGCGAGGACGCGCTGGTCGATCTGGCCTATGCCCGTGATCTTCCGCTGGTTGCGACCAATCCGGCCAATTTTGCCGATCCGGGCTTTCACGGCGCACACGACGCCATGCTGTGCATTGCCAATTCAACCCATGTCGATGCAGCAGAGCGTCCGCGTTCCAGCCCGCATGCCTGGGTCAAAAGTGGTCCAATGATGGCTGAGCTGTTTGCCGACTTGCCTGAGGCACTGGCCAATACGCTAGTCGTGGCCCAGCGCTGCGCATTTGCCCCGCCCAAACGCAAACCGCTTTTACCCAGTCTGGCCGGTGATACTGCAGGCGAAGCGCAGATGCTGATCGGCGATGCACGCACAGGACTTGAGGCGCGCCTTGCCCCCTACGGTGATATCAGCACGCAAGAGCGTCAGACCTATTTCGACCGGCTCGAATTTGAAACTAGCGTCATCAATACAATGGGCTTTGCCGGCTACTTCCTGATCGTTGCCGACTTCATCAAGTGGGCCAAGGACAACGATATTCCCGTGGGACCGGGCCGCGGATCGGGCGCCGGATCGGTGGTAGCCTGGGCCTTGACAATCACCGATCTGGACCCGCTGCGGCTGGGCTTGCTGTTCGAGCGCTTCCTCAACCCTGAACGCGTCTCGATGCCCGACTTCGACATCGATTTTTGCGAAACCCGGCGGGGCGAGGTAATCCGCTATGTCCAGCAGAAATACGGGCACGACCATGTCGCCCAGATCATCACATTCGGGAAGCTGAAGGCCCGGGCAGTGCTGCGCGATACCGGCCGAATCCTGCAGATGAGCTATGGCCAGGTCGACCGGCTGTGCAAAATGGTGCCCAACCATCCGACCGATCCGTGGACCCTTCCGCGCGCGTTAAACGGTGTGTCCGAACTGAAGCGCGAATACGATACCGATGACGAGGTGAAGCGGCTGGTCGATCTGGCTGTCCAGCTGGAAGGTCTACCGCGCAACAGTTCGACCCATGCAGCCGGGGTGGTGATCGGCGACCGGCCGCTGGCGCAACTGGTACCGCTCTACCGCGATCCGCGATCGGACATGCCGGTGACCCAGTTCGACATGAAATACGTCGAGGATACAGGGCTGATCAAGTTCGACTTCCTTGGTCTCAAGACGCTGTCAGTGCTGAAGAAGGCTCAGCAGTTAATGGCCCGGCGCGAGATCGAAGTTGATCTGTCGACGATCCCCTGGGACGATGAACAGGTTTATCGCTTGCTCCAATCAGGTGACACGGTGGGCGTGTTCCAGCTGGAATCCGAAGGGATGCGGCGCACGCTGGCGGCAGTCAAGCCGACCAGCTTCGGCGACATCATCGCTCTCGTCTCGCTCTACCGGCCGGGGCCGATGGACAACATTCCCCTGTTCGGCCGGCGCAAGAACGGGGCCGAAGCGATCGAATATCCGCACCCAAAACTGGAAGAGATCCTTTCCGAAACCTACGGTGTGTTCGTCTATCAGGAACAGGTCATGCAAGCTGCGCAGGTCCTGGCGGGTTATTCGCTGGGCGACGCCGACCTGCTGCGCCGCGCGATGGGCAAGAAGGACCAGAAGGAAATGGACGCGCAGCGCGCGCGCTTCATCGCCGGCTGCGCCGAAGTTTCACGGATCGATGCGGCCAAGGCGGGTGAATTGTTTGATTTGATCGACAAGTTCGCCGGTTACGGCTTCAACAAGAGCCATGCCGCCGCCTATGCATTGCTGGCCTATCAGACCGCGTGGCTGAAGACGCATTACCCGCACGAGTTCTATGCCGCATCGATGTGCTTTGACATGCACCAATCAGAAAAGTTGGCGATTTTCGTCGATGACATGCGCCGCAACGGCTATGTCCTGCACGGGCCCGATATCAACCGCAGCGAAGCGGAATATACGGTCGAGCGGACTGACGATGGCTATGCCGTACGTTATGCCTTGGCAGGGATCCGCAATGTCGGTGAAAAGGCGATGGACCAGCTGGTGGCCGAGCGGGAGGCCAATGGCTGGTTCGGCAGTCTTGAGGACGTTTTCCGGCGCGCCCCCGCTGGGACGATGAACCGCCGCCAGCTGGAAGGGCTGGCCGCCGCCGGGGCTTTCGATACGCTGGAGCCAAACCGCGCCAAGGTGCTGGCCAATGCCGACATGCTGCTGGCCGTGGCCGACGAGGCGACCCGCAGCCGCAACAGCGGGCAGGCGGCTTTGTTCGGTGGGGATGATCACGCAGCGCCTGCAGTGCGCCTGGCCGAGGTTGAACCATGGGGCCGTGCTGAACAGATGACCCGGGAGCGGGAAAACTTTGGTTTCTATTTCGCCGCGCATCCGGTGGCGCAATGGCACTCGGTCGCTTCGGCGAATGGTGCGCGTTCCTATAGCAGCCTGATGGAAACCGGGGTGCCGGGAGGCGGGCGCATGCCCGCGGTGATCGCGGCCATGGTCGAAGGCGTGCAGAAACGCCGGACCAAACGCGGCGCGGATTTTGTCGTAGCCGATTTTTCCGACAGTTCGGGCCAGTTCTCTGCCTCGTGCTTTGAGGAAAGCCTGGTCGAGCCGATGCTGCAATGGGCCAGGGATGGCACTTGCCTGCTGCTTCAGGTCGAACTGGATGCGCCCAGCCCGGAAGAGCCGCCCCGGGTGACCGTGCGCGGGGCGCGGCCGCTGTCCGAACTCAAGAGCGCCGCAAGCATGGTGCTGCGTGTCGATGTCCTGCAGGCAGATGCGTTCGATACACTGCGCGGCCTGTTGATCGGCGGCGCGGACGGGCGGGGAGAAGTGATCGCTACCCTGCGCACGGGCGGCGAGGTTGAACCCACCGTGCGCCTGGGCCGCGACTTTCAGATCGACGGTGATCTTGCAGAACGCTTGGCAAGCGTCGATGGTCTTGCCAATGTAGCGCTGACGGCAAAGCGCGGCTCAGCAAACCTGAGGTTGGTCGCTTGAGGCCAAGCCTTGGGAGAATGTCATGTCGGGAGCCGCTGCGGCCCTTGGAACAATGCAGGACTGGGACCTTCGGGTCACTCACCTGATCGATCACGCCGCGCGCGAGCACGGCACCCGTGAAATCATCACCCGCTGGGCCGATGGCACCGAAACGGTAACCAACTGGGCGGGTATCCGCCATGATGCACTGCGCATGACCCAGGCTTTGCGCAAACTGGGCGTTAAGTCAGGAGAGCGCATCGCAACACTGGCTATGAACCATTCGCGACATTTGGTCAGCTGGTACAGCGCAGTGGGCGTGGGCGGGGTGCTCCACACCATCAACCCGCGCCTGTTTGATGATCAGCTGGAATACATCGCCAACCACGCCGAAGACCAGGTGCTGCTGTATGACAAGGCGTTCCAGCCGATCATTGACCGAATGAAGCCCAAGTGGACCACGATACGGCACTACATCTGTTATGATGACGGCCAGTTCGAGAGCTGGATCGGGGCCGAAGATGGGCAGACCGCATGGGCCACGGGGGACGAGCGCGATCCCTGCATGTTGTGCTATACCAGCGGCACCACCGGCAATCCCAAGGGCGTGCTCTACATGCACCGCTCGACCATGCTGCATGCCATGACCGGCCTTCAACCAAACGTGTTCGATTTCGATGCGCGCAGCGTCATGCTGCCGGTGGTGCCGATGTTTCACGCCGCCAGCTGGGGCCTGCCATGGTCAGGGGCAGCGGCAGGGATCAAGTTCGTTTTCAGCCAGGTCAACGACGCCGCCGTGCTGTGCGACCTGATGAACCGGGAAAAGGTGACTCATTCGGCCGGGGTGCCGACTGTCTGGCTGGCAACCTTCCAGCACATGGACGCAACCGGGACGGCCTTGCCGACCCTTCGCCAGGCGATCATCGGCGGATCGGCCGCACCGCGCTTCATGCTCGAACGGCTGATGAAAGCCGGGGTAAACGTCGCCCATGCCTGGGGCATGACCGAAACCAGCCCTATCGGGACCACTGGTGCCAAATCGTGGAACTGGGATGATCTTACATTCGATCAGCAGGTCGATATCAAACAGATGCAAGGCCGGGTACCGTTCGGAGTAGAACTGCGAACCGTTGATCTTGACGACCACACTCGCGCGCTGCCGCGTGATGGCAAGACCAGCGGCGCGCTGCAGGTGCGCGGGCCGTGGGTGATAAAGCGCTATTTCAAGGCCGACACAGATGCTGCGCACGATCCCGAGCAGTGGTTCGATACCGGCGATGTCGGCTTCCTTCATCCTGACGGCACGCTGCAATTGACCGACCGGACCAAGGACGTGATCAAGTCGGGCGGCGAATGGATCAGCTCGGTCGAACTGGAAAACGCCGCCTGCGGGCACCCCGATGTTGCCGAAGCAGCTGCAATCGGGATTCATCACCCCAAATGGGACGAACGCCCTATTCTGGTCGTGGTCAAGAAGCCGGGTGCCGCCGTTTCAGCTGATGAGATCAAGGCGCATCTGGCCCAGTCGGTCGCCAAATGGTGGCTGCCCGACGCGGTCGAGTTCGTTGATGAAATCCCCCACGGCGGCACCGGCAAGATCAGCAAAAAGGACCTGCGCGAGCAGTTCCGCGACTACAAACTGGTGGAGGGGTGACCATGACAGGGTTCGTCGATCCCAGCCGCGACAACTGGCAGCGTTTCAAGGACCTTCCGCGTAATACGCCGATCCACATGCTCAATCTGATAAAGTTCCGCGATCTGGCCGACTATCCGCAAGGGCATCCAGAGCATGGCAAGGGCCTGACCGGGCGGCAGGCCTATGCAATTTACGCCGCAGGTTTCCAGCGCCTGGTAGCACAGGACGGCGCGGCAATGGTCTGGAACGCGCCGTTGGAATGCGTCGTCACCGGGCCCGAAGGCGAATGGGATGAGGCCTTCGTCATGGGCTATCCCGATAGCGCGGCCTTCCTGGCGATGATCAAGAACGCTGAATACATCAGCGAAATCGTCCCGCACCGCACCGCCGCCGTCGCCGATAGCCGCCTGATCCGTTTTCGCGGCTAATGGGGACAGATCAGGTCTAAAGCGAACGACAACTTGTGCCATTGCAAAATTGTGGCACTCTGCACCGCGGTCGCGCATCGGGGAGATTGCTTTGATGAAGCTTGCTCGACTTGGCGGTTTAACCGCGCTGTCCGCCGTTCTGATCGCTGTGCCGGCTATCGCCAGCCACAGCTGGAACAATTACCATTGGGCCAATTCGTCTGGCGCAGTCCAGTTGACCGTCAACTATTCTATCTCGTCGCAATGGACACCTTCGGTGACGAACGCGATCGGCGATTGGAATGCTTCGCCGAAACTTGATCTGACTGGCGCCGTTTCGACGGCTAACAGAAAAAAATGCTCCGGAATGACGGGACAGATTCTGGTTTGTAACGATTCGTACGGGCAGCGCGGCTGGCTGGGTATCGCCTCGATTTCGCTTGATCCGAACGGGCACATCAAGTCTGGCACGACCAAGCTCAACGATTCCTATTTCAACTCGGCCACCTACAACAAGCCGGAGTGGCGTGCTCTGGTCGCGTGCCAGGAAATCGGACACGATTTCGGCCTTGGCCATCAGGATGAGGGCTTTGGCGCCCCTAACCTGGGAACCTGCATGGATTACACCAGCAGCCCTTCGGGCGGCGGCGCTTATGGACCCGCAAACACAAGCCCGGACCAGCACGATTTCGACCAGCTTGCGCTGATCTATGGACATCTGGACACGTATGATTCTGCGGCAGCCTTCGCCGCTACAAACTTCGGCATCCGCGATTTGCGCAAGCCAGCGCCAGCAGCAGTCGATCCGGTTGATCCTGGCGACAGCCCGGCAGAGTGGGGTGCAGTGGTACACGAGGACGGCAAAGGCCGCCCTGATGTCTACATGGCTGTCCTGCCGGGTGGCGGGCGCAAGATCACGCACGTGTTCTGGGCGCTTGAAACCAAACGCAGCGATATTCATCACGATTGAAATGGCGGTGTACGGCGCTGTCCCTAGAACAGGGACAGCTGCCCGTGCGCACTGGGCCTGACAAAGCGGCTGGAATCCAGCCTCAGCGTCACCGCGTTCATCCCCAGCCGCTTTGTCGCGATGCGGAAGCGGGTGCGGAAAATTTCCGCCCAAACCCCTTGCGGCTTCATCCGGCTGAAAAACGAGGGGTCGTTGTCGCGGCCATCGCGCACCGACTGGACAATGCTCATCACTTTGCCGGCGCGTTCCGGGTAATGGACGTCCAGCCATTCGCGGAACAAAGGCGCGACTTCCAGCGGCAAGCGCAACATGATCCAGCTTGCCGAATCTACGCCGCGCGCAGCTGCTTCACCCAAAATGGCTTCGATGAACTCGTCGGTGATTGACGGGATCACTGGCGCTATCGAGACGTGGGCCGGAACCCCGGCCGCGACCAGCGCGCCCAGCGCATCCAGCCGTTTGGACGGACTGCTGGCGCGTGGTTCCAGCAGGCCTGACAGGCGCGGATCAAGGCTGGTGACCGATATGCCGACGGCCACCAGATCTAATCGGGCCAGCTCGGCCAGCAGATCCAGATCGCGAAGCACGCGCGCGCTCTTGGTGGTGATTGTCACCGGATGACGCGTCTCCAGCGCGACTTCCAGTATCTGCCGGGTGATCCGATAGTTTCCCTCGATTGGCTGATAGGGATCGGTGTTTGTACCCATTGCGATCGGCGCGACCCGGTAATTTGGTTTGACCAGCGTTTCGCGCAGCAACCGCGCCGCTTCGGGCTTGGCGAACAACCTTGTCTCAAAATCCAGACCGGGTGACAGGTCGTGATAGGCATGTGTCGGCCGGGCAAAGCAGTATACGCAGCCGTGTTCACAGCCGCGATAGGCGTTAATAGAACGGTCAAAGGGGATATCGGGGGACTGGTTGAAGCTGACGATAGTCTTTGGCTTTTCCTCAATCACCGTCGTGCGCAGTTTGGGTCCAGGGCCGTCAATATCCCCGCGCACGTCAAGCCAGTCTCCGTCAACCTGCCGCGCGGCAAGGCCGAAGCGCTGCGGAACGGCGCCCGATTGCGCGCCGCGGCCGTGGACCTTGGGGGAAGGACTCGCCATCCCGCAACACTAGAACAAAAAGAGAACTTATGGAAGCGTCAACGCGACCGCTGGATGGTACCGTTCGCTCCCATCCGCACAGCCTGCGATCCGGTCAGCCCGGGGAACGTGGGCCACAAGCCCTGGGTCAAGGCTATCCGGCTTTCCGATGGGCCGCCAGCCTGGCGTTCGTACATCCAGTAGTTGCGCATAACGATATTCACATAGCCGCGCGTTTCCCAATAGGGCACGCTTTCGATCCACAGCAGCGGGTCGCCTTTGTCCTTGATTTCGTACTGCCAGCGGGTGATTGGTGTAAGCCCGGCGTTATAGGCGGCCATAACCTTGGGCAGCAGGCCCTGCGTGCCGCCTGAACTGCGCAGCATATCCAGGTGCCGCTGTCCGAAGGCAAGGTTGACTTCGGGCCGGTTTAGATCACTGGGCGATCCGCGATAGCCCAGGTCTTCGGAATGATCCTTGGCCGCCGCCGGCATGATCTGCATCAGCCCGCGCGCGCCGGTGGGACTAATCGCGCTGGTGCGAAACACCGATTCCTGTAGCGCATGGGCATAGACCAGCGCCGGATCGACCTTCCACCCGCCAACCGGGGTCCATTTGGGCGTGGGAAAGCGCGCAGCCGGTTCGGCCTTGCCGCCGTAGGGCGCGTTGTAGGCCATCCACAGCTGGGTCGATGGCAAGCCCAGATCGCGCGCGAGGCGCGACAGCGGTTGATATTGTCCAGCCCCTCCGATCCGGGCCTGATGACGCAGGACTTCGTCAGCCAGGCCGTCCTTGCCCACTTCAGACAGCTCAACCGCCACGCGCACATTGCCGACATCGCGCATCTTCTGCCAGTCAGCAGCGCTGAAATCGGGTGCCTCGTGGGTTTTGGGCAGGGTCAGGCCAAGCTGTTCACCGGCCAGCATCCCGTACAGAGTTTCGTCCATCTGCGCGGCGCGGCGCAGGGGAGCGGCGGCCTGTTCAGGCTTGCGGCAGCGAACCAGCGAGCGGCTGTGCCAATATAGTGCGGCGGCGGTCAGTTCGCTGTTGTCGGATGATGCGGCGGTGCGGGCAAAGGCATCGCCCGCGCCGGTGCAATCGTCCAGTCGCCAGGCCGCCAGCCCCGCCGTCCACCAGCCTTCGGCTACCCACGGGCCGCTGCCGTCGTTGGCGGTCTGGGCCAGGGCATAGGCCGACGCGTCGTCATTCTCGATGTAGTACGACCAAGCGATCTTGGCACGCCATTCGGCCCGCGCGGCAAGCGAAAGCTGGGTGTCTATTCCGTCTAGCAGCGCTTTGGCTCCTGCCGGATTATCGCCCTTGATTTCGGCAAGGATGGCGTTCGACACAGCACCCGGCATTGTCCCGTCATTGGTGTCGCGCGGGCGGATACGTTTGGCCCGGCTGGGCATCTGCACCAGCGATGTGGCGCCGGGCAGGGAAGGAACCATGGTAACGCCGCGCTTGATCGCCAGGTTGGCAATCTGTTCGGTCTGCGGCAGGTCAGTGCTTTTCGTCAGCCAGGTGCCGAGCGCATCGGCCTCAATCTTGGGAGAATTGGCGGCAAGGTAGTATTCGGCGCGCGCAACCTGGTGCAGCGGACCATCGGGCTTCTCGGCAAACATGGTTTGAACCCGGGTCCAGTCGCTGCGATCGATCGCGCCAAACAGTTCGCGGTAATAGGCGCGTTCATCCTGGCTAAGCAGCGCGGGAACCGCTGTGTTGGTGGCGCGATTCTGGAAATAGTCGACCGCCGCGCTGTTTGCCTTAGCGGCCAGCGGCACGATCAGTGCTGCGACGGCCACACTGATCGCGGTAAAACGGTACTTGGCAACACCGGTCAAAATCAGTTCGTCCCCATCAAGTCCGCACCGGTCCAGTCAAGCAAGGCCTGCCAAAGCCGGGCCTTGCCTCTGGGCCGCGCCGCCAGGGCGCTGAGCCCCGGAGCGACAAGTGCCGGAATCCTGCGCGCGTCTTGTCCAAGATCGGGTAAAAATCCGTCTCTATTCGCCGGATCGTGGCCAAGAAGCGACGAAACGTTGCTTCCAAAGATCAGAAGACGCTGCGGTTGGACCAATCTGACGTGGTGCGAAGTGACAGCGCCTAGCCCATCGGCGGCAAGGGCAGACCAATCAGGCAACGGCATATGGCGGGGCAGGGCGCTGGCGAAGTAGGCCTGATGTTCATCCAGACCAAGCGCGGCCAGCAGGCTGCGCAGCATCGCCCCTTGCTTGCCAGACATGAGAGAGGCCGTGTCGTCAGCTTCAGGATGCTCTAACAGAACCATCAACCGGCTACCCTGCGCCCCGCGCGGCGGTACGCGCGCTGCGGTCTGTCCATCGTCGAGACTCGGCTCGGCCAGCCACCACGCACCAAACGCATCCAGCGATTGCGGCCACATTTCGCGCGGACCGCCAATTTGGGCGCGCGGTGCGGCTACTGGCGGCAAGACGCGGGGCGCAGCAGCGGCAGGCACCGAGTTATTGGCCGTCTGAGGCGGCTCCTGCGCCAGCCAGGCCGTAGCGTCGTCGGTAAAATCGCAGTCCACTCCGGCACCGCGCCACCAATCCAGCGCGGCGGCAATCGCGCCGGGCGCAAGGGCGCCGCCGTCCATGTTTTGTCCGGGTGAATGCACGATCCGGTCTTGACCTGCTGCGGCGCTGCAATCAAGGCTTATGGAGACAAAACGCTGCACTAATGCGGGAAAACGGACAGAGCCATGAGCGAACGCGAATCGATGCCGTATGACGTCGTGATTGTCGGAGGCGGGCCGGCTGGCCTGGCTGCGGCGATCCGGCTCAAACAGGTCAATGCGGATCTTTCGGTCTGCCTGCTCGAAAAGGGCAGTGAAATTGGCGCGCATATCCTGTCGGGCGCGGTAGTTGATCCAAAGGCGCTGGACGAGTTGCTGCCGTCATGGCGCAGCGATGGCTGCCCGATGTCCGAAACACCGGTGACTGACAATTGGCACTGGGTTCTGACAAAGACCAAAAAGTACGGAATCCCGCACTGGCCAATGCCGCCGTTCATGTCGAACGAGGGCAACTACACCGGAAGCCTGGGCAACCTGTGCCGGTGGCTGGCAGGCAAGGCCGAGGAATTGGGCGTCGAGATCTTCCCCGGCTTTCCGGCCAGCGAAGTGCTCTACAACGACGATGGTTCGGTCAAAGGCGTGGCCACGCAGGACATGGGCGTAGCCAAAGATGGCAGCCACAAGAGCGATTACCAACAGGGCATGGAGCTGCACGCCAAGTACACCTTCTTTGCCGAGGGTGCGCGCGGCCATCTGACCAAGCAGCTCAAAGCCCGGTACGACCTTGAAGCGAATTGCGAACCGCAGGTTTACGGCATCGGCATCAAGGAACTGTGGGACATCGATCCCGACAAGCACGAGCCGGGCCGGGTGATCCACACCCAGGGCTGGCCGCTGTCGGAAAGCGACAGCTGGGGCGGCGGTTTCCTTTATCATCAGGCCAATAATCAGGTTGCGATAGGGTTTGTTACCGCGCTCGATTACAAGAACCCGTGGGTCTATCCGTTCGAAGAGTTCCAGCGCTGGAAGCAGCACCCCGAAATCCGCGCGATTCTGGAAGGCGGACGGCGCGTGTCCTATGGCGCGCGGGCGATCAACGAAGGCGGCTGGCAATCGGTGCCCAAGCTGGATTTTCCGGGTGGGGCGCTGATCGGCTGCTCGGCCGGGTTCGTCAACGTTCCGCGGATAAAGGGCAGCCACACCGCGATGAAAAGCGGCATGCTCGCCGCCGAAGCCGCTGCCGCGGCCATTGCTGCGGGGCGCGGGCACGACGCGATGGCTGAATACGACGCCGCGGTCCGTGACAGCTGGATCGCCAAGGAGCTAAAGCTGGTCCAGAACGCCGAGCCGCTGGTTGCCAAATGGGGCGGGGACCTGGGTACTATTTTGGCCGGTGCCGACATGTGGCTGCGCACCCTGTTCGGGTTCGGCGTGTGGAAGCCGATGAAGCACCACCGCGATTACGAAACGCTGCAACGGGCCGATCTGTACAAACCGATCGTCTATCCCAAGCCTGACAATGTGATCACCTTCGACCGCCTGTCGAGCGTAGCGCAAAGCTTCACCAATCACGCCGAAGACCAGCCCGTGCATTTGGTGGTCAAGGATCTGGAGTTGCAGAAGGTCAGCGAACTAGGCGTATTCGGCGGGCCATCGACGCGTTATTGCCCGGCCGGGGTCTACGAATGGCTGGGGGTCGAGGAAGGCCAGCCCAAATACCAGATCAATTCGCAAAACTGCGTCCACTGCAAGACCTGCGACATCAAGGATCCCAACCAGAACATTACCTGGGTGACGCCTGAAGGCGGCGGTGGGCCGAACTATCCGAATATGTGATATGCCCGACCGGTGATCGAAACTGCTTTCGCCAAGATCAATCTTGCGCTGCATGTCCGGCAGAGGCGGGATGACGGGTATCATGACCTGGAAACACTGTTTGCCTTTGTCGATGCGGGCGATGTCCTAAGTATTGTGCCAGCCGCGCGGGATGACCTTAGAACGGTTGGCGAATATGGCGGGCAACTGACTGATCCATTTGGCAACATCGTGATGCAGGCGCTGAACGCCTTGCCGCGTTCGCAGGGCTGGGCGGTGACGCTGGAAAAGAACTTGCCAGTTGCTGCCGGACTTGGGGGCGGATCGGCCGATGCGGGCGCACTGTTCCGGCTGTATGACCGCGAATACGGTTTGCCCGAAGTTTGGCCCACCCGCGCCGCCCGGTTGGGGGCGGACGTGCCGGCCTGCGTGCGGTCGGTCACTGCGATAGGACGCGGGACAGGCACCGATCTGGTCGAGGTCGACAGCGATCTGACCGGCATGGCGGTTCTGCTGGTCAATCCCCGTGTTCCGCTGAGCACAGGGCCGGTCTTCAAAGGCTGGGACGGGGTCGATCGTGGCGGCCTGCCGGACGGCCCGGTCAGCGCGATCGCCCGCACAGGGCGCAACGATCTTGAAGCGCCAGCCACCGCGCTGTGTCCCGCAATCGCCGAAGTACTGGCCGCATTGCGCGAAACGCAGCCTTGGCTGGCACGCATGTCAGGCTCGGGAGCGACCTGCTTTGCCTTGTATGACAGTGGACCTGCCCGCGATGAAGCAGCCGCGGCCATAATAGTGCGCCAGCCGGGCTGGTGGCAAATGAGCGGTGCCTTGCGATGAGCGAAGCCTTCCGTGTCCTTGGCACGCCCCGCTTTGGCGGCATCCTGGTGGTTTCCGATCACGCCAGCAATCATGTGCCGGGTGACATCGATCTGGGCATCGATTCAAAACTGCTGGACCAGCATATCGCCGTCGACATCGGGGTTGGCGCGGTTGGTGCGTTGATGGCCCAGCGCCCGGGGATTGCCGCGTTTCAGGCCGGAGCCAGCCGGCTGGTCTGCGACGTCAACCGCGAACCCCACGCTCCGGCGGTCATTCCCATCGCCAGCGACGGTCACACCATTCCCGGAAACGCGCTGGATCACACAGCGCACATGGCGCGGTTGCTGCGCTTTCATGTGCCGTATCACGCAGGCCTTGGACAACTGCTGGACAGCGCACCGCCTGCGCTGATCCTGTCGCTGCACAGTTTCACCCCGCACCTGGCGTCCAGCTTTGAACTGCGTCCCTGGCACGTCGGTGTGCTGTATAACGAAGATGACCGCGCGGCACGGATCGCGATGCCGCTATTAGAAGCGCAAGGGCTGGTGGTGGGCGATCAGCAGCCCTATTCGGGCAAGCTGCTTAACTACACCATGAACCGCCATGCTGAGGCGGACGGGCGGCCCTATCTGGGCGTTGAGATCCGCCAGGACCAGATCACTGACACCGCAGGGCAGGCGGTATGGGCCGACCGTCTGTGGGCGCTTTGCAATCAAGTGGCGTTGAAGCTGGGGGAATAAGGGTCTAGGGCGCAGGAAACGCCACTACTCTTGAAAGAATCTGTCCCATGCCCGTCTATCGTTCGCGCACTTCCACCCATGGCCGCAACATGGCTGGCGCGCGCGGACTGTGGCGGGCAACGGGGATGAAGGACGGCGATTTCGGCAAGCCGATCATCGCGGTGGTCAACAGCTTCACCCAGTTTGTCCCGGGCCACGTTCACCTCAAGGATCTGGGCCAGATGGTTGCCC
Source organism: Novosphingobium sp. (assembly GCF_024642085.1). GTDB lineage: Bacteria > Pseudomonadota > Alphaproteobacteria > Sphingomonadales > Sphingomonadaceae > Novosphingobium. Next base: position 92,016 of record NZ_JAHEBV010000005.1, read on the forward strand.
GCGAGATTGAGGCGTCGGGCGGCGTCGCCAAGGAGTTCAACACCATCGCGGTCGATGACGGGATCGCGATGGGCCACGACGGCATGCTTTATTCGCTGCCCAGCCGCGATCTGATCGCCGACAGCGTCGAATATATGGTCAACGCGCACTGCGCTGATGCGATGGTGTGCATTTCCAACTGCGACAAGATCACGCCGGGTATGCTTATGGCGGCGATGCGGATCAACATTCCGGCGGTGTTCGTTTCGGGCGGACCGATGGAAGCGGGCAAGGTGGTGCTGCGCGGCAAGGAAGTGGCGCTCGACCTGGTCGATGCGATGGTCGCTGCGGCGGACGAAAAATACACCGACGAGGAGGTCGAAACGATCGAGCGTTCGGCCTGCCCGACCTGCGGATCGTGCAGCGGCATGTTTACTGCCAATTCGATGAATTGCCTGACCGAGGCGCTGGGCCTGTCGCTGCCGGGCAACGGATCGCAGCTGGCCACGCACAGCGACCGCAAGGAGCTGTTCCTGCGCGCGGGCCGCGTCGCGGTAGAGCTGTGTCAGCGCTATTATGTCGAAGAGGATGAGAGCGTCCTGCCGCGCAATGTCGCCAGTTTCCAGGCGTTTGAAAATGCGATGAGCCTGGATATCGCGATGGGCGGATCGACCAACACTGTGCTTCACCTGCTTGCCGCCGCGCACGAAGCTGGGATCGATTTCACCATGGCGGATATCGATCGGCTGAGCCGCAAGGTGCCGTGCCTCAGCAAAGTCGCCCCGGCCAAAAGCGACGTTCATATGGAAGACGTTCACCGCGCTGGCGGGATCATGGCGATACTCGGCGAACTTGACCGTGCCGGCCTGCTGCACACCGATCTGCCGACCGTGCACAGCCCCACGCTGGGCCATGCGATCAATCACTGGGACATCAGCCGGACCAACGATCCCGATGTCCAGACCTTCTTCAAGGCGGCACCGGGCGGTGTGCCGACCCAGACGGCGTTCAGCCAGTCGCGCCGCTGGGACGCGCTTGATTTTGATCGCGAACACGGCGTGATCCGCAGCGCCCAGCACGCCTTCAGCAAGGATGGCGGGCTCGCCGTGCTGTATGGCAACATCGCGCGTGACGGCTGCATTGTAAAAACCGCCGGTGTCGATGAAAGCATTCTGAAGTTTGCAGGCCCTGCCAAGGTGTTTGAAAGCCAGGACGCGGCCGTGGCCGGAATCCTGACCGGCCAGGTGGTCAACGGCGATGTGGTGGTCATCCGTTATGAAGGGCCCAAGGGCGGGCCCGGCATGCAGGAAATGCTCTACCCCACCAGCTATCTCAAATCGAAGGGCATGGGCGCGGCCTGCGCGTTGTTGACCGATGGGCGATTTTCGGGCGGGACCTCGGGCCTGTCGATTGGCCACGTTTCGCCCGAAGCGGCAGAGGGCGGCGAGATCGGGCTGGTTCAGCCGGGCGACCGGATCGAGATCGATATTCCCGGGCGCACAATCCACCTTGACGTATCGGACAGCGAGCTCGCCAGCCGCCGCGCTGCGCAGGACGAAGCCGGCTGGCAGCCGGCCAAGCCGCGCCCGCGCAAGGTGTCGGTGGCTTTGCAGGCCTATGCCGCGATGACGACGAGCGCCGCGCGCGGTGCCGTGCGCGATCTGTCGCAGTTGACGGAGAAAAAGCGGTGAGAGCCGCGCGCGGCCTCCTGGTCGCCGCTCTGCTTGCAGGCTGTTCCGAGACGCAAGCAGCCGACGATGGCGAAGTAATCACCTGCGCGCTGGGCGGGTCCGGCGAGTTCAAGCCTGCTTGCCGGCTGGAACGGACAGTGATCGATTCGCAATCCGTCTTCGTCGTGCGCCACCCCGATGGTGCCTTTCGCCGACTGGTAGTAACCGCAGACGGCCAGCATCTTGACGCGGCAGACGGCGCGGATGCCAGCCAGTCCGCGCTGAAGGGCGACCGCTTCGAAGTGATCCTGGGCGGTGACAAATACGTCATTCCGGTCAAGGCTGATGCCAGGTCCCAGTGACCCGGTCCTGACTGCCGCGCAGATGCGCGAGGCAGAACACACGCTTATCGCAGGTGGAACCAGCGTTGACGCGCTTATGTTGGCTGCCGGGCAGGGCGCTGCCGACTATGTCTGGCGGATTGCTGCCGGACGTCCGGTGACGGTGCTGTGCGGCCCCGGCAACAACGGCGGCGATGGCTATGTTATTGCCGAAACGATTCGCCAGCGCGGCGGCGACGTGGCGGTAGTGGCAGCGCGCGATCCCGTAACCAGTGCTGCCCGAAACGCCTGCGCGGCTTATGGGGGGGCGATACTTAGCTCGCCGGACGAACGGCACGGGGGTGTATTTGTCGATTGCCTGTTCGGCACGGGGCTTGACCGTCCGCTGGGGGTTGACGATCTGGGCCTGCTGCGCGGCCTTGCTGCAGCCCACGCGCTAAGCATAGCAGTCGATTTGCCCAGCGGTGTCGATAGCGACAGCGGCGCGGCGCTTAACGCTGAATTGCCTGCCTATGATCTTACCATCGCGCTGGGCGCGTGGAAGCCCGCCCATTTCCTGATGCCAGCAGCCTTCGCAATGGGCGCTCTGCGTTTGGTGCCCATCGGCATCAGCGCGCACGGCCGCGCGGCTTTTCGCGTTGCCCGGCCGCACCTGTCGGCCCCTGCTCATGGCGTGCACAAATACACCCGCGGCCTGCTCGGCGTCATTGGCGGGGCCATGCCGGGAGCCGCGCTCCTTGCGGCCTGCGCGGCGCAGCACAGCGGCGCTGGCTACATCAAAATGCTTGCCGGATGCGGCTCGCACGCATCGTATCGCGTGCCTGCGGATCTGGTTGTCGACGCACGCGCTTTAGCTGACGCGCTGACCGATGCCCGCCTTGCTGCGCTGCTGGTCGGGCCGGGGCTTGGCCGTGACAGCCGAGCGGGTGAGCAACTGGCGCAGATTTTGTCTGTTCCAACGGCCGCGGTTCTTGATGCAGACGCTTTGGTTCTGCTTGAACCTGGCTTGTTGTCCGGCCGCACCGCACCGTTGATAGTCACGCCGCACGAGGGCGAGCTGAGCGCTCTTGAACGGGCGTTTGGCCTGGCCAGAAATGGCAGCAAGCCAGACCGCGCCGGTGCGCTGGCCGTTGCACTTAGCGCCGTCGTCGTCGCCAAAGGAGCGGACACGGTCATTGCCGCACCCGATGGTCATTTGGCTTTTGCGTCACCAGCATCGTCGTGGCTGTCCACTGCTGGCACGGGCGATGTCCTGGCCGGGATTATCGCCAGCCGCCTCGCCGCGGGGGCCGGACCATTTGCGGCGGCCTGCGATGGCCTTTGGCTGCACGGTGAGGCGGCGCGGCTGTGCGGACCGGCCTTTACCGCCGGGCAGCTTGCTCAAAGCGTGCAAGCCGCCTACGCGGCCTGCCTGTGAGCGAAACCCCCGAACAAATCATCCGCATCGCCGCCAAGGGTGACGGCGTTACCGCCTCGGGCCGCTTCGCCTGGGGTGCAGCGCCGGGCGACACGCTGCTGCCGGATGGCACCCTGATACCTGGGCCGCACCACGTTACCCCGCCGTGCCGCCATTTTGGCCGCTGCGGCGGATGTCAGCTGCAGCAACTGGACGAAGAAAGCCTGGCTGATTTCGTCGCAGCGCGGGTCAGCAATGCCTCCGCCTCGCAGGAATTGGGCGCGGAAGTGGTAACGCCGCCGCATCTTTCCCCGCCGCGCAGCCGCCGCCGCGCGTCGCTGCGCGCAGAAAGCGCGCAGGGCCGGGTGGTGATCGGCTACCGCGAAGCAAAGTCGCATCGGCTGGTGGAGATTACCGAATGCTGGGTGCTCGATCCCGCCATCGTCGCAGTACTTCCGGCGCTGCGCAAGCTGCTGATCGCGGTGAGTGCGGGCCGGGGCGGGGGCAAAGGTAAACACAGCCACGCCAAACTGGCCGCCGATGTGGAGATCACCTGCACCGATCAAGGCCTCGACATTGGCGTCAAGGGCCTGACCGCCGAAGGCCTGGCTGCGACCGAGGCGCTGCTCGATTTCGCCCGTGATCACGCGCTGGCTCGGCTGACCCTCGATCAGGGTTATGGCGGCGAAACGGTGTGGGAGCCGGAACCGGCCACCGTCACGCTGGGCGGGGTAGCCGTAACGCTGCCGCCGGGTTCGTTCCTCCAGGCTACCCGCGACGGCGAAGCGGCGCTGGTTGATGCTGCGCGCGAATGGCTTAGCGGTTGCGCCGCAGTGGCGGATCTGTTCGCCGGGCTGGGCACTTTCGCCTTCGCGCTTGCCGGGCCGCATACCAAGGTATTGGCGGTAGAGGCAGCGCGCGATGCAAGCAACGCGTGCAAGGCGGCGGCGGCACGGGTTCAGGCCCCGGTCACCGCGCTGCACCGCGACCTGTTCCGCAATCCCTTGATGCCGGAAGAACTGAACCGCTTTGGCGGCGTCGTGATCGACCCGCCCCGCGCCGGTGCGCGCGATCAGATCGAACGGATCGCCGCCAGCGCGGTGCCGCGCGTAGTCTATATCAGCTGCAATCCGTCAAGCTGGGCGCGCGATGCCGCGCTGCTGATCGAGGCCGGTTATCGCCTGGCCGAACTGCGTCCCGTCGGCCAGTTCCGCTGGTCAACCCACGTCGAACTGGCAAGCCTGTTCGTGCGTTAGACCGCAACCTCGCGCCATTCACCCGGCGCCAGACCGGTTAGCGACCAATCCCCGACCTGCCATCGTACGAGCCGCAAAGTTGGCAAGCCGACTGCTGCGGTCATCCGGCGGACCTGGCGGTTCTTGCCTTCGCGGATGGACAGCCGGATCCAGCTGTCCGGCACAGTCTTGCGGAACCGCACCGGTGGATCGCGGGGCCACAGATCGGGCGGGGACACGGCTTCGGCTTCGGCTGGCCGGGTCAGGCCGTCCTTAAGCTGCACCCCTTGGCGCAGGGCATCGAGTGCGGCTTCATCAGGCTGGCCTTCGACCTGCACCAGATAGGTTTTGGTCAGCTTGAAGCGGGGATCGGCAATCCGGGCCTGGAGTTGACCGTCGTCGGTTAGCAGCAGCAGCCCTTCGCTATCCGTGTCGAGCCGGCCGGCCGGATATACGCCCGGCATCGCTATATAGCGCGCCAGCGTCGGCTTGTCCGAGCCATCGGCGCTGAACTGGCACAGCACGCCATGGGGTTTGTTGAACAGGATCAGGCGGGGCATGGCGACGCCATAAAGCCTGCCCGCGATCAAAAGCAAATGGGGCCGGTGTTTCCACCAGCCCCACGCTCGCCGTATCGGCTTTCGAATGATTTTGGGCGATCGCTGTTACCCGTCCTTACCTGCCTGCCGCGGTGATGCTTTGCTGAGCACCTCGCGTGCCATCGCACCGTGAGTGCCACTGCATCGTGATGCTCATCGCATCGGGCTGGCCGTTTGGACCGGTGGTTCCCGAAGGAACCGGCTTTCATCACCCGAACGTCCGTTCCGGCGTCCGGTCCCGTCAGGCGGTTGGCTCCGGTCCGGGGGACCCTTGCCGTACCACCTGGCGGTTCCGTGACCGCTTCGATGCTTTGCCGTTCCGGGTTCGGACGATGCGCAACGCGTGAAGCGCCACTTTCCTTCCGATCCTTTTCCGACCGCCGTCAAAGCGACCTGCTGACTGCGCGCCACTCACTGCATCTGCGGTTCGCTGCACTTGATCCGAAGATCGCCTGCGGCGTGTTTTCCGACGCTGCTGCGGGCATCGCTGCCAGATCGCTACGTTATGTTTTCCCTTTCCGTTTCAGCGGTTTCCCGCATCATCTTCAAGTTCGGTTTCACCGTCTCGACAAAGCAAAGCTGCGCTTCAAAACCGAGTCGCACAAGCAAAAAATGACTCAGTTATCCACAATCCGCCGCTTAGCCAGTGGACAAGTCTGCGGATGATCTTGTGCGCAGTTGAATCTGCTTTGCGGGAGCAATTTGATTCGCTTTCAAGCGACTCAAATTACCGATCGCGCTGCGCCAGCAGCCGCAAGCGCAGCGCGTTCAATTTGATGAACCCTGCTGCATCCTTCTGGTCATAGGCGCCGGCATCGTCCTCAAACGTAACGTGGCGTTCCGAATAGAGCGAGTCGGTGCTTTTGCGCCCAACGACCGCGGCCTGGCCCTTGTAGAGCTTCAAACGCACAGTGCCATTAACCCGCGTCTGGCTGTGATCGATCGCGGCCTGCAGCATCTCGCGCTCGGGCGCGAACCAGAAGCCGTTGTAGATCAGCTCGGCATATTTTGGCATCAGCTCGTCTTTGAGGTGCGCCGCGCCCCGATCCAGTGTGATCTGTTCAATGCCGCGGTGGGCGCGGGCATAGATTTCGCCGCCCGGGGTTTCGTACATGCCGCGGCTTTTCATGCCGACGAAGCGGTTTTCAACCAGGTCGAGCCGGCCAATGCCATGCTTGCGGCCCAATTCGTTTAGCGCGGTGAGCAGCGCAGCGGGGCTGAAGGCCTTGCCGTTCAGGGCAACGCCATCGCCCTTTTCAAAATCGATCGTGATGTATTCGGGCGCGTCGGGCGCGTCTTCCGGATTGACCGTGCGCGAATAGACGTAGTCGGGTGTTTCCTGCCACGGATCTTCCAGCACTTTGCCCTCGCTGCTGGTGTGCAGCAGATTGGCGTCGGTCGAGAACGGGCTTTCCCCGCGCTTGTCCTTGGGCACCGGGATCTGGTGCGACTCGGCCCAGGCGATCAGCGCGGTGCGGCTGGTCAGATCCCATTCGCGCCACGGCGCGATGACCTTGATGTTCGGATCCAGGGCATAGGCTGACAGTTCAAACCGAACCTGATCGTTACCCTTGCCCGTGGCGCCATGGGCAACCGCATCAGCACCGGTTTCATATGCGATTTCGACCAGTCGCTTGGAGATCAGCGGGCGGGCGATGCTGGTGCCCAGCAGATAGTCACCCTCGTAACGGGCGTTGGCGCGCATCATCGGAAAAACGAAGTCGCGCACGAACTCTTCGCGCAGGTCGTCGATATAGATATGCTCGTCCGGTACGCCCATCAGCTTGGCCTTGGCCCGGGCCGGTTCCAATTCTTCACCCTGGCCCAGATCGGCGGTAAAGGTCACTACCTCGCAGCCATAGGTCACCTGCAGCCACTTGAGGATGACCGAGGTGTCGAGACCGCCAGAGTAGGCAAGGACGACCTTCTTTATTTCGGACATGGGCAGATTTCCGCTGTTAGATGTCTGGGTGCGTGCGCGCCACTAGGGCATGCGGGTAGGGGAGGCAAGCCGATGGCTGAAGCCAGACTTGGGCAGAAAACGTCCGCTATCTGTACCGCTGCGCCGGATTACCGCCGCCGCGCAGTGCACAGCGCAACCAGCCTGGTGCGCTGATCGATCAGGATTGCGTGCTTCTGCAGGGCAAGGGCGCCGATAAGCAGTTCCGGAAATTGTTCCGATGCCCGCACTTCACCGCCATCCAGCCGGGCCTGACCGATCAGGATTGGACCGCCAAGGTGTCCGCGTTCGGTCTGGATCTTCGAGTTCATGAGGTCGCCAGCCGGGCCGGACAGCAGAGGCTCGCGGGAAATCTGCTGATAAAAGGCTTTCGGCATCACGAAGGAAACGTTGGCACCAGTGTCGAGATTGCCGGTAGCTGTGATGCCGTTGATCCTAACGGGCACACGGAAGGCCCTTTCGTAAGGGACCGCACCTGCCATTTCCGGGCGCAGTCCGCGTGCCCGTGTGAATGAGAGGGTGCGGTTCGGGTAATCGATGACGAGCAGGCCGCCCGCAAAAAATTCCCTGCCGAAGATCCCTGCGAACATCGCTTCAGGACGCAGCCGGCTGCGATAGTCGCGCGAAATGACGGCAATGTTTCGCCGTACCAAGCGCCCAATTTCTAACGTTCCGATTCTGACCTGATCTACATCCGATGTGCGCAATCCGTCCGTGCTTTGGGCACTTCCATCGGCTGGCAATTGCAGCTCGCGAGCCAAACTAGCATCGGCGCGGCCCATCCCGCTGGCTCCAGTATCGACGCCAAAGCGAAACGGGCCTGTGCCGTTAACACGCGCTTCGACGTAAATGCGACCATCAACTGTCGTAAACGGGACACGAACGAGCGCTGCTTTGTCGGGAAGGGCCATGCTGCAAGCACCCGCTACTACCAGGGCCTTCGCAGCTATCGCGGCGGGCTGAAGAAGCATCTGGGCGCCAACGACAAAAAGAATTGATTTGAACACCGATTTTCGCACACCACGCTCCGCTATAGTGAATTATAACGGTAATGCAGTCAGTGTGTGCCAGTCAATCAGCCGCATGCCTTGGCCCGCACAAATCCTGGCGTTGGTGATTTATTCTGCCGCGTCGCGCTCCAGATGCCAGTGCGGGGCCGCTTCCAAGGCTGACAGGCGCGCCGCTTCGGCGCTGATGTAATCGCGGGTCATTGGTGCCGCAGTGCGGTTTTTCACGCTCTGGATGTGGAAGTTGACCATGCCGCCGGAACGAAAGCTCTGCTCGGCCCCGGCCAGATAGAACTGCCACATGCGAAACAGCCGGGCGTCATAAAGCGCAGTCATTTCCGCTTCGTGCAGCGTGGTGCGGCGGTACCATTCGGCCAGAGTGTGGGCATAGTGATAACGCAGCACCTCCACATCCGCGACTTCCCAGCCAGTCCCCTCAAGCGCGGTGACCAGCTCGCTCATCGCCGGGATGTAGCCGCCGGGGAAAATATACTTGCGGGTCCATTTGTCGGTGGTGCCTGCGCCGCGGGTCCGCCCGATCGTATGGGTCAGCATGATGCCATCATCGGCCAGCAGGCTGTTTGTCTTGGCAAAGTATTCGCGAAAGTGGAGGGCGCCCACGTGCTCGATCATGCCGACGCTGGTAATGCGATCGAAGGTTCCGGTCACATCGCGGTAATCGGTCAACTGAAACCGGACCTTGTCGCCGACGCCGGCTGCGTCTGCGCGTTCCTGGGCGAACCTGATCTGATCCGGCGCAAGGCTGACACCCAGCACTTCCACTCCGAACCATTTGTTGAGGCTAAGCGCCAGACCGCCCCAGCCGCAGCCGATATCCAGCAGCCGCATGCCCGGTTGCAGTCGCAGTTTGGCGGCAATAAGCGCTTTCTTGTCAATCTGTGCGCGTTCCAGCGAATTGGCCGGATCGGTGAAATAGGCCATCGTGTACTGCCGGTCCTCATCCAGGAACAGCTCATAGAACTGGCGCGTCAGATCATAGTGATGGACCACGTTCTTGCTGGCCTTGGCCCGCAGGTTAACCTGATCGGCCTTGAATGCCAGCCAATCGGCCGCGCGGCGCAGCGGGTTGGGCGCGCCCATGCCGCCGCCGCGGTTGGCATTGCGCATGACCAGCAGCACCATGTCGCGGATGTCGTGCGGGGCTTCAACCACCAGACGCCCGTCCATATAGGCTTCGCCCGCGCCGACCCGCGGATCGCGGGCAACATGCAGCGCGGCGCCCTTGTCTGTGAAGCGAATGCGTACCGGATCGGGGTTCTGCGCCTCACCATAAGTGTATACCGTGCCGTCGTGGTCAGTAATGACCAGGCACCCTTCGCGGACCAGCGCGCTCAGCATCTTGTCGAGCATCCACATGGCCTTGAGACTAAGTTGTGCGCACCGTGTTGCAAGACCATTTTGCGGTTTCCTGGATCGCTTTGCTCTGGCAAGCTAAGTTCATGACACACCGCACAATCCTGATCGCCGCGGCGCTTGGCGCCTCGCTCTCCGCCCTCTCCGCTCCCGCTTTCGCCGATGAAGGCATGTGGACGTTCGACAATTTTCCGGCTGACCGGATGAAGCGCGACCATGGCTGGGTGCCTGACCAGAAATGGCTAGACCGCAGCCGCGCTGCCGCCGTGCGGCTGACCGGTGGCTGCTCGGCCAGTTTCGTATCGGGCGAAGGCCTGATCCTGACCAACCAGCACTGCGTCGCTACCTGCCTTGCCAACCTGTCGAGCGAAGGAAAAGATTATCTGGCCCAAGGCTTTCGCCCCGCGACCCGCAGCGAAGAACGCCCATGTCCCGGCCAGCAAGCCGAAGTCGTCACGATGATCAGCGATGTGACCGGCGATATCAAGAATGCCCTCGGTTCGCTAAGCGGCGGTGCGCTGATCAAGGCGCGCGATGCCCGGATCGCCGAGCTTGAGGCAAGCGGCTGCCCTGACAAGGACAAGACCCGCTGCCAGGTGGTGACGCTTTACGGCGGCGGCAAATACAGCCTTTATACTTACCGCAAGTACAGCGATGTCCGCATTGCCTGGGCGCCGGAAGGCCGCGCACAAGGTTTTGGCGGCGATCCGGACAATTTCAATTTTCCGCGGTATGCGCTCGATGGCTCGTTCCTGCGCGCCTATGAAAACGGCAAGCCGGTCAAGCCCGCCGCGTTCCTGAAGTGGAACCCACGCGCGCCAGTAGCGGGTGAGACGACGTTCGTTATCGGCAACCCGGGATCAACATCGCGGTTGTGGACATCCTCGCAGCTGGCGTTCGAGCGCGAAGCGCGCTTGCCGATGACCATAGCCACGCTGTCCGAACTGCGCGGGCGCTTCATCCGCGCGATGAGCGAAAGCGCACTGAAGCGCAGCGAAGGGCAGGAAGAACTCGACGGTCTGGAAAACAGCCTCAAGGTCTATCTCGGCCGGCAGAAGGCGCTCAACGATCCCGACTTTGTCGCACGCCTGGCAGCAACCGAAGCGCAGCTCAAGGCGGGCGCTGCCACCAACCCGGCGATCGGCGATCCGTGGGCCAGCGTTGACAGCGCCATGGCCGCCAACCGCAAGCTGTACCTGGCCAGCCGCTTTGTCCGGCCGACGGGCGGGCTCTATGGCTGGGCCCGCGCACTGGTGCGTGCCGCGGCGGAGCGGACCAAGCCTGACGGCGAGCGTCTGCCGGGCTATACCAGCTCGGCCCTGCCCTTGACCGAAAAGACGATCCTTGATCCGACCCCGGTCCACGGCTGGGTTGAACAGATCTATCTGGAATGGAGCCTGTCAAAGGCGCGCGAATGGCTGGGCGCCGACGATGCGGACACGCGCCTGCTGCTGGGGCGCGAATCGCCGGAAGGGCTGGCGGGGCGGCTGGTGACGGGTACCAGTCTGGGCGACCCGGCAGTGCGCAAGGCGCTGTGGGACGGCGGCCAGGCCGCGGTCGAAGCGTCGAGCGATCCGATGATTCTCTTTGCCCGCAAGCTGGATGCGCGCGACCGTGAATTGACCCGGCTCGCCAATGCGGAAGTCAATGGCCCGCTGGTTTCGGCCGGAGCCAAGCTGGCGGACGCGCGCTTTGCCACTTTCGGTGCCGGGACTTATCCCGACGCAACGTTTTCGCTGCGGATTTCCTACGGCAAGGTGGCCGGGTGGACCGAGCGCGGGGTCGATCTCAACCCGGTGACTACCATCGGCGGAACCTTTGACCGGGCCACCGGGGCAGCGCCGTTTGATCTGCCGGCAGCCTTTGCCGCCAACGAGGCCAAGATCGACAAGAGCGTGGTCTACAACTTCGTGACCACCAACGACATCATCGGCGGAAATTCTGGATCGCCGGTGCTGGATAAGGCAGGCACGGTCATCGGCGCGGCGTTTGATGGCAACATCCATTCGCTGGGCGGCAACTATGGCTATGACGGCACATTGAACCGCACTGTCGTGGTTAGCGCAGCAGCGCTGACCGAAGCCATGCGCTCAATCTATCCATCGCCTGCCCTGCTTGCCGAACTGGGCGTGAAAAGCAGCAAGAAACGGTAACAAACCCGGGAACGGCGGCGCGGCAGACGGCCGCGCCGCTGTCCGAAAAGGCAAACCTACGCGCGGGCCAGGAACAGCACGTCGCGCGATTGCGCCAACAGGTGCTGTCCCGAATCGATGAACAGCGTCTCTCCGGTGGCAAGCCATCCCCCGGACAGGAACAATGCGGCCTGTGCCAGCTCATCCGGATCGGTCAGGCGCTGCAACAGGTTCATCCGGCCGCTTAATTCATGTTCATCGTCTTGCTGGTCAAAGCTCGGCAGCATTGCGCCGGGGGCCAGGCCGTAAACCCGGTCGCTCGGATTGCCTTGCGCCATCGCCAGCATCCGCACCGCGGCAGCAAAAGCGTGCTTGGCCATTGTGTAGCTGAAGAAATCGGGATTGGGGTTGAGCAGTTTCTGATCGAGGAACTGGACCACCCGGCGCCCACCCTTGGCGCGGGCCTGGGCCAGGAAGGCTTGGCTCATCCGTGTGGGTGTCATGGCGTTGACGGTCATCGCTTCGGCAAAAATCGCGGGATCGATTGCCGCGGCTGTGTCGAGCTGAAAAACCGCAGCGCAGTTGATCAGCATGCGCCAATCGACCAGCCGGGCAGCAAGATCCGCGATCATGGCAAGCGCGGCATCGCCGTCACCCAGATCGCACTGGACCACTTCGCCAGAGGGGAAACCGGCCGCCATGACGCGCGCAGCGTCGGGATTATGACCAACGTGAATTACCACGTGCCAGCCTGCGGCGGCAAAGTGACGGGCCAGTCTGGCCCCGATCCGGCGTCCGGCGCCGGTAATGAGAACGGCCGGGAGCATGGATCGATCCATGCACACCCGGCCGCATCAAAGATAGCCTTTTTAAAAAGGGCTTAGCGGCAACGCGCCCGCGACTTGGCAACTTCGTTGCCGAGCAGCGCACCGGCTGCGGCACCCACGATTGTACCTGTGGCGCGATCCCCGCGGGTATCGATGGCCCGGCCAACCAGAGCGCCGGCCGCCGCACCAATCAGCAGACCGACCGTACCATCAGGCCGGCGGCAATAACGCCGGCCGTCCTGGCCATCCCAGTAGCGGATGCCGTTGTCAGTACGGCGGTACTTGATGTCACCGTTCTGGGCACGGTACCCATGGGCCGGCGCCCAGCGCGGCGGATCGGCATAGGCCATGGTGGCGGGTAGTGCGGTCGCGGCCATGACAGTCGCGATCAAAATCTTGCGCATCGAATGCTCCCTTGTGAATGCGAAGCCATTTCAACGCATCAAAGTGAACGGCGGATTGCCGCCAATGGTGAACCGTGCCGGGTTCACGGCGAACTGACCAAGACCGGCGCCAGGATGGACCAAAGCACAAAGGCCGGGCCATGGCATACCATGACCCGGCCCGTGGAACAGCAGCCTAGGCTGCAATCCGTTAGCGGCAGCGCTCACCGCCGCGATCGACTTCGCGGCCAAGCAATGCGCCCGCAGCAGCACCCAGGATGGTCCCGGTGGCGCGGTCGCCATAGCGGTCAATCGAGCGGCCCAGCAGCGCGCCAGCGACACCGCCAATCAGCAAGCCGGTGGTTCCATTGCTGCGGCGGCAATAGTAACGGCCATTGTCTCCCTGCCAGTACTGGATGCCGTTGTTGGTCTGGTAATAACGCGGGCGGTAGTTGTCGCGATACCCGCGGCCTTCATAATAATCACCGCGCCGATATTCGCGGTATCCGTCGCGGTCGCGATCGTCATAACGGTCATAGTGGCCATGACGATGGCCCTCGGCCCAGTACGGGCGATCGGCCATGGCCGGGGTGGCGGTCAGGGTGGTGGCGGCCAGGACGGCTGCTATTACAGTCTTGCGCATGGTGATCTCCTTGATCTGTTGAGGAGACTTTGCGCGGATGAAACTGAACGCCCGATTTAGCGCTGCTGACCCGAGCCTATAATGCGATCAACCGAGTGCGGCCTGCTTTTCGTCGGCCAGGCGATCAAGTTCTGCCCGGCTCATCTTCTGGGCTGCTGTTTTTAGCTGGCCGCAGGCCGCGTCGATGTCGCGCCCGCGCGGCGTTCGGACCGGAGCGCTGATGCCTGCTTCGAAGACGATTTCGGAAAACCTGCGGATCCGCTCGGGTGTTGAACAATCATAGATCGCGCCGGGCCACGGGTTGAACGGGATCAGGTTGACCTTCGCGGGCAGTTTGTACTGTTTGATCAGGCGGACAAGTTCGCGCGCGTCTTCGTCCGAATCGTTCTTGTCCTTGAGCATTACGTATTCGAACGTGATGCGCCGCGCATTCGAAGCGCCAGGATAATCCGCGCAGGCCTGAAGCAGTTCCTCGATCCCGTATTTGCGGTTGATCGGTACGATCTCGTCACGCACTACCTTGTTGGTCGCGTGAAGCGAAACGGCCAGGTTGACGCCGATTTCATCGCCAGCGCGGGCCATCATCGGAACTACACCGCTGGTTGAAAGCGTGATCCGCCGCTTGGACAGGGCCAGCCCATCGCCGTCCATCACGATTTTCAACGCATCGCGGACATTGTCGAAATTATAGAGCGGTTCGCCCATGCCCATCATCACGATATTTGTCAGCAGGCGACCGTCGGATGAATAGCCGCCTTCATCCTCTTCATCCTCGTCGTCCGCGAATCCGGCCATCGATCCCTTGGGCCATTCACCCAGTGCATCGCGCGCCAGCATGACCTGGCCGACGATTTCACCTGGCGTCAGGTTGCGTACCAGCCGCATGGTTCCGGTGTGGCAGAACCGGCAGTTGAGCGTGCAGCCGACCTGGCTCGACACGCACAGCGTGCCGCGCGTTTCGTCGGGGATAAAGACCATTTCGTATTCGTGATCGTCTGCGGTCTTGAGCAGCCACTTGCGGGTGCCGTCGCTGCTGTGCTGGGCCAGCACCACTTCGGGCCGGCCGATCACAAAGCGCTCTGCCAGCCACGGGCGCATTGCCTTGGCAATATCGGTCATCGCGTCAAAATCGGTGACGCCGCGGTGATAGAGCCAGTGGAAGACCTGCTTGCCGCGCAGCTTGGCCGCCTTTGCATCCAGCCCGGCGGCTGCGAACAGTTCGGTGATCCGCCCGCGCGGCAGGCCCAGCAGATCGGTGCGGCCATCGGCGCGCGGCGTGATGTCGCGCGCGACGGGCACGGGATCGATCTGGCCCGGTATGGGCATAAGGGCGGTGTCGGCCATAGCGCGCGCATATAGGTGCCTCGTGCCCAAGACGCCAGTGGCTTGAATAAACGTGGCTCCGCTGTAACCCCCGCGCCCGCTACGGCGAACCGGGAAGGACCAAAGCCCATCAGGGAGCCTGTTTCATGCCTGCTAAACGATTGCCACTGCTTACCTGCGCCGCCCTTGCGCTCTCCGGCCTTGCCGCTGGGGCTGCCCAGGCCGAAAGTCCGACCATCCGCGCCACGGCGCTGGCCGGTCTGGAACGCACTGACAGCGCGCCGGGTACCGGGGCGGCGGACGGGATTTACTATGGCGGCCAGCTTGGTGCCGACTGGGATCTTGGCGGCGTGCAACTGGGCGTCGAGGGCGAACTGGGCGAATCGACCGCAAGCGCGCTTGTCGGGACTAACCGCGCCCGCCAGGGTGTGTTCGCCAGCGCAGCCTTGCGCCTTGCCGTGCCCTTGACCGGTCAGCTGCGCGTCTTTGCGCGGGGCGGCTATGCCTATCACCGGATCAGCTATGATACCGGACCGGATTTCAGCGGCAGCGGGTACACCCTTGGCGCAGGCGCCGAAGCAGATCTGAGCGGGCCGCTGTTTGTGCGCGGGGAGTACCGATATTCGGACTATGGATCGACCGTGCGCGGCCAGCAGTTTCTTGGCGGCGTGGGCCTGCGCTTTTAGGGCTGCGTCAGCGCAGTGCTGAACACCCGATCTGTGCGGCATCCATCGCGGTAGCCGCGCCGGTCAGCGCCCAGGTGTTGCTGAACCCCTTGCCGTCGGCGCCGCGTGCGCTGACCGTCATTTCGCCGGCTGAGCGCATGGCCGCGATGATTGCGGCATCCGCGCGTTTGTCCGGTGCCCAGGCATCGCCTCCGCCGCCCGCCAGCTTCAGTCGCTGACCGCCGATCGACAGGGTGATCGGCGCATCCGCCGCCAGCTTGCGAGACAGGCGGAAATGCACTTGCCCGCGAACCTGCGCGCGCGGCCAGAAAGCGACATCGGCATAGGGCTGATATTCACGCTTCAGCGTTGATGGGGCGGCCTTGGCAATGGCATAGCATCGCGGCACCTGCGGATCGCGGAACGCGCCCCAGTTGCCGAACATGCCCAAGCCATCGCGCGCCAGCGCCGGCGCCGAAACCAGAAAAACAATCAGAACGCCGATCAAGCCACGCATTGCAGCGCTATAGCCCGATCAAATCGCAATAGGCCACGACATCGTTGTCGGTGGCAATGAACAGCGCATCCTGAACGTCTTCGCTTTGCTGTTCGGCAATAGGCACGGCTTCGCTAAGCGGGCCATAGAACAGGGTATGTGCCGCGCCGCCATCGGCGCCGCTGACAAGGTGATAGAGCCGGACTGTCGCGCCGTCCTGGGTGGTGCGCATCAATCGTCCTCTCGTTTTGCGCCATCAAGCAAACGCGCGGCGCGATCGGCTTGTGCATTCTGGCTGGCGCGTTCGGCTTTTGAGCGGCCATGCCGGGCCCGGTTCTGCGCGGCCGTATCCGCCGCCGCCATCCGGGCCTTGGCCTTGCGGACCTGGCGCAGGTTGATCACATCAGCCACAGTCAGGCACTTGGCGGGTAGGCGATCGTGATCACTTCCCATTCCTTTTCCCCGCCGGGCAAGCGGACCCGGCGCGTATCGCCAACGGCTGCTCCGCGTAAGGCACGGGCCATCGGCGCGCTCCACCCGATCAGGCCCGCGGCGGCATCCTGTTCGTCATCGCCGACCAGCGTGACGACGCGCTCATTATCATCTTCGTCGGCGATGGTGACCAGGGCTCCGAACCAGGCGCGGGCGCGGTCTTCCTGGCGGGCCGGATCAATCACGCGGCACGCCTTCATCCGGCGGGCCAGATGGGACAGTTCACGGTCAATCTCGCGCATCCGCTTGCGGCCATAGATGTAATCGCCGTTTTCGCTGCGATCGCCGTTGCCCGCCGCCCAGCTGACGATTTCAACGATGGCCGGGCGTTCGGTGCCCAGCAGGTGATCATAGCGCGCCCGCAGCGCCGCCATGCCGGCCGGGCTGATCGGCGGTCCTTCCGCGCTCATCCCGGGTACCGTTTGCCCAGGAAATGGCTGAGCGGATTATCACCGCGAAAGCTGGCCCGGCCCGGGTTCATTGCTTCGTAAACCACGGCATTTTCAAGCACCCGCTGGACGTAGTTGCGGGTTTCCGACAGCGGGATCTTCTCAACCCATTCGATCCAGTCAATCGATCCGTTGCGGGGATCGCCATTGGCGCGCAGCCACTTGTTCACATTGCCCGGCCCGGCATTGTAGGCAGCGACCGCCAGCGGATAGGACCCGCCATAGTAATCCATCATCCGCGCGTAATAACCGTTGCCCAGCGTCAGATTATAGCCGGCATCCTGGGTCAGCGCGCCGGAATCGTATTCCAGCCCCATCTTGCCCGCCTGTTCGCGCGCGGTACCGGGCATCAGCTGCATCAACCCGCGCGCCCCGGCATGGCTAATCGCGTTCATGGCGAACTGGCTTTCCTGGCGGCTGATCGCGTGAACCATCGTCCAGTTGGATCCGGCTGGTACCGGGATCAGCGGGAACGCAATTTTCTGGAAATCGCCGTAACCATCGGCATGCGCGGATTGCCCAAGGATAACCCCCAGGTCACGCCGCCCCAGTTCGCGCGCAAGATCGGCGACCATTACGTGATCGACCTCGGTTTCAGCCTGATCGCTGATCTCGCGGAAAAAGCGCACTGCGGTCGGCCAGTCGGTGTTGCGGGTAACTTCGCGCACGGCCATGGTCAGCGGCCTTGCGTTAAAGGCATTGCGCTGTTGGGTGGTTGCAGCAGACTTGGGCATGTTGGCATAAGCAGGCAAGCCGCGCCCCAGCCGTTCCAGCGCAAGCATGCCGTAATACTGGTCGGCATAGGCAGCCGCCTGTTCGAAATAGCGGCTGGCTTCGGATTTGTTTCCGGCCTGGGCCATGGCGCGCCCGGCCCAGTAAAACCCCTTGGACCGGGTTTGCGGGGTGCGGGCCGCCGCGCCATAACGCCAGAACAGCGGCGCTGCCTGCGCGCCGTTGCCCAGGCTGTTCAGCGCCTTGGTTCCGCCAAGCCACATCAGCGAGGTGTAATCATCGCGGATCTGGTAGGACAGCTGCGAAATATCGGCGCCCTTGGGAAAACCGTCGTCAATCGCAGCGGCAATGCGCGCCGCGCTGTTTGCATCACCAGCGCGCGCGGCAGCCAGCAGTTCGGCTACCCATTTGCGCTGATCGCGCGGCAGGCCTGCCAAGGCCGGCCGGTTTGCCACAAACCATGCAGCGCTGGACCCCTGACCGGACCCGCGCAGCATGCGCGAGCGGTTGTAGACATAACCCGCATCCCTGGCCGAAGCCGGATCGGCAGCGATGCCCACGGTGCTTTCGTCCATGCCCTTGACCAAGGCGAGCCGCGCCATGAAGCGGCTGCGTGCCGCCGGCGATACATAGGCCAACTGCCGTTCCGCCTGCGAAGCTGCATTGACCCACAGCAGCGCGTCCATCCGCGTATCGTGATCGTCGGGTGTCAGCGTTGAGGCCAGCAACGGGAACAGCGCGGCTTCCGCTGCATCGCTCATCGGGCCTCCCCGCCATGCATCGCGGGCAACGGTCAAAGCATCGGCGCGGCGCAAAGCGTTCACCGCCAGCGCAAAGGCAGCGCGGCCCTGGTTGGTTACCGGCGGGTAGCGATCGAAGTAGGCGGCAACGCGGCCCGGTTCGGCATATTCACGGTCCAGCGCGCGTTCAGCGTTGAGCCGGAACTTCGCCGCTTCCGGGAAACCCGGATAGGTCATCAAGAAGCCCGCATAGTCTGCAAAACCGAACTGGTCGCTGGCGTTGAGCTGCTGCCACCGATCGACAGCCTGGCGCATTACACCGATCGAACCGGACTGTACGGCGATGCGCGCCTGATCCCATTCGGTGCCGTCCTGGGCCTTTGCACAAGAGGGAAGAAAAGCGGCCATTGCGGCCAGTAACGGAAAAGTCATGCGCGTCATGCTGGACATTCTGGAAAATTGCTCCTTATCACGCGCTGAATGAAAGCGGCCCCGATTTCGGCGTGTTGGTTTCATTGGCCTATGGCGCAAGTTCAGGGGTAAAGTCCATGTTTTCCGGCTCGATTCCAGCACTCGTCACACCTTTTCGCGGTGGTGTAATTGATGAAGCGGCATTTCGCCGCCTGATCGACTGGCAGATCGAAGAGGGGTCGAGCGCGCTGGTTCCCTGCGGCACTACCGGCGAGGCACCGACGCTGGGCAACGATGAACAGCACCGCCTGTTCGGCATCTGCGTGGAACAGGCAGCGGGCCGCGTACCGGTTATTGCGGGCTGCGGCAGCAACGATACGCAGACCGCCCTGTGGCACATGAAAGAGGCCAAGGCCGCCGGGGCAGATGCGGCCCTGATGGTTGCCCCGTATTACAACCGGCCCAGCCAGGCCGGCCTTCTGGCGCATTTCAGCTATTTGGCCGAACAGGTCGACCTGCCGATCGTACTTTACAATGTGCCGGGCCGCACGGTGACCGACATCATGCCTGAAACCACAATCGAACTGGCGCGCCGATTTCCGGACCGGATCGTCGGGATCAAAGATGCCAGCGGTGACATGACCCGTCTGACCGCGCACAGGATGGCGCTGGGCAATGGTTTTGCGCAGATCTGCGGCAACGATGACATGGCGCTGCATTACAACGCGGGCGGAGGCGCCGGCTGCATATCGGTTACCGCCAATGTTGCTCCGCGGCTGTGCGCGGATTTTCAGGCGGCCAGCCTGATGGGCGATAGGGACGCGGCCCATGCGCTCAACCAGCGGCTGTTCCCGCTGCACCAGGCGCTGTTCACTGACGCGTCTCCTGGCCCGGTCAAATACGCCATGGCCCGCGTGCTCGGCTGGATCAGTGAAGACGTGCGCCTGCCGTTAATCGCCTGCAGCGCCGCATCGCGCCAGGCGGTTGATGCCGGACTGGCGCACGCCGGGTTGATCTGACTGCAGTTCAAGCCTGGCGGGTCAACGGTTCCATCGGATGGATGAAATACTTGGCCCACACGTAAGGCCAGGGAATGATGAAATAGGCGATCACGATGCCGACACAATCCTGAAACAGGCCTTGAAACTCGATGTTCCAGTTGCCGGCAAGCCACGCCCGCAAGGCGATCACGACAAGCCAGATGGTTTTCCACGCGGTTTCATAAAGCATCAGCGGCAACATTTGCAGTGGATAGCGGATGCCCAGAAGGCTCATCACGGCCAATCCGCCCAGCATTGATTTTGCCAATCCCCATTGCAGCGGCTGTCCGAGCGATTCGAATATCAGCCGGTACCAGACAAAGCCGCCCATGAAGGTAGCCATCAAGAGAAACAGCAGCCGCATGGCGTTGATCCGCCACATGGCGACGGTTGGTAGATCGACTGATCGGGTAGTGCTCATCGAAATCAACCCCTCGGCATTTCATCCGTATGATTGGTATAATACACTAATGCACCGAAATACAAGCTGGATTGGTTTGAATTTTGCACCAATCCGCCTACATGCCGCCTGACCATGGCCCGTCCTGCTTCTGCCCAGTTCGACAAGATCAAAGTCGTCGCCGAAAACCGGCGCGCGCGGTTTGATTATTATATCGAGGATACGGTCGAGGCCGGGATTGCCCTGACCGGGACCGAGGTAAAAAGCCTGCGCTTTGGCGAAGGTTCGATCGCGGAATCCTATGCTGAGGTGAAAAACGGTGAGGTCTGGCTGATCAATTCCAATGTGCCCGAGTTCAGCCACGGCAACCGCTATAACCACGAACCCAAAAGGCCGCGCAAGCTGCTGCTCCACGCGCGCGAGGTTGATCGCTTTACCGGGGCGGTCGAACGCAAGGGCATGACGCTGGTCCCGCTTTCGGTCTATTTCAACGGCAGGGGCCGCGCCAAGGTCGAGCTTGCCCTGGCCAAGGGCAAGAACACGGCCGACAAACGCGCGACGATCAAGGAACGCGACTGGAAACGCGAACAGGCACGCATCATGCGGGACCATAAATGAGCCGGCTGACATCACGCATCCATGCCTGGGGCCAGCGCAACATGCCGACGCGCGAACAGATGGGGCGCAGCCGGTTGATTCCCAAGGCGGTGCTGCGGTCCGAACTGTGGCGTTTTACCCGCCGCTCAGTCCCTCGCGCAGTGGCGCTGGGGTTGCTGGTCGGTATCCTGCTGCCGTTCGCGCAGATCATCTTTGCCGCCATTCTCAGCCTTCCGATCCGCGCGAACGTGCCGATTGCGGCTGTGACAACCTTTGTCACCAATCCGTTCACCACGCCGCTGATCTGGGCAGCGTCTTACCAGTTGGGCAACATGCTGCTGCACATCGACAATCAGGCGGGCGGGGCGCTCGACCGCCTGTTTGCCCTGACCGACATGTGGAGCGCGATCGAATGGCTGACATCTGAAGGCAAGTCGCTGGCGCTGGGCCTGATCGTTGTCTCACTGGTATCGGCTGCGCTGGGGTATATCGCCTCTGGTGTAATCTGGCGCTGGTGGGTCGGTACCAAGCGCAGGACCGCGCAGCGCCGGGCCCGCGCCCGATGAGCGCAGTCATCACCTGGCTGCGCGAGCGTGTGCCGACGCGTGAACAGCTTGAAACGAACCGCTATGTCAAACCCTTTGCGCACCGCGTGCTGCGGTCCGATCTGTGGCGCTTTAACCGCCGTTCGGTGCCGCGCGGAATTGCCCTTGGCCTGTTTATCGGCATCCTCATCCCGTTTGCGCACAGCCTGGTTGCCGCGCTGACCGCAGTGTTCGTCAGGGCCAATGTGCCGGTTGCCATTGCCACCACTTTCACCAGCAATCCGGCAACCTGGGTGCTTATCTTTCCCGCCGCCTACGAAATCGGCAAGACGCTGCTGCACCTTGACCGGCTGACCGGGGTCGCCCCGATCAGCGAGACGATGCAGCATACCCAGACCGACCACCTGCTGCAGAACCTGACCGGGGCGGGGCTGGAAACTGCGTTCGGGCTGTTCGTACTGGCGACGGTGGTGGCGTCGGTGGGTTATCTCGCCGCAGGACTGGTCTGGCGGATGATGGTCGCGCGCAAGCGCCGCGCCCGGCTTGTCCGCGCCCGGATCGAGGAGCCGGCAGGTTGAGCCGCCCGGCAGGTATGGCAGCGCCGCGCGGACTGGGCGACCAGCTGGTCGTGGCGCTGGCTGCGGCCTTCAGCCTGGGTCTGGTCTGGTTCGCCACGCGGCAAGTGCCGGCTGTGGCTGGCTTTGCCGCTGGCCTTGCTGCCCTGGCGGTCATGGTCTGGACGGTCGGCCGCCCTAAACCGGTCGCCGCCGCTACCGAGACCGAGCTGCCCGACTGGTCTGTCACCGTGGCAGCCATAAACGCTACGGATTGCGCCGTTGCGATCACCGATCGGGCCGGCCGCCTGGTCTGCGCCAACGCCCATTACGAGCGCTGGTTTGGCATAGCGCATGCCCCGCCGCGCTTGCCGCTCGACAACCCTTCGCTCGAACGACTGGCCAAAGCCGGCCGCTCAGCCTGGCGCGATGGC
The DNA here is from genome assembly GCF_024642085.1 of Novosphingobium sp. Lineage (GTDB taxonomy): Bacteria > Pseudomonadota > Alphaproteobacteria > Sphingomonadales > Sphingomonadaceae > Novosphingobium. The sequence continues at coordinate 114,440 of NZ_JAHEBV010000005.1, forward strand.
AAGGCCAGCGCCGACCTGATCGAAGGCGATGGCGGGCGGTGGCGCGCCGCCGTGGTGCGCGCCGGGCGCGGGGACGACTATCTTGTGTGGACCATTGCAGCTTTGGCCGGCACCGATCTGGTCGCCGAGCTCGTCCCGCACCTGGACGGCAAACTTGGCCGCGCCCTGTCTCAGGCCGGAATAGCAGCGGCAATCGTCGATCCAGATGGAAAGATCCGCGCCCACAGTGCCGGTTTTGCCCAGCGGGCCACGGGTGAAGCAGCTGCCTTGCTGACCGGGCAGGACTTTACTGCGCTGCTCCGTCAGGACGATCAGGACCGCCTCAATTGGGCGCGAGACGGCCTGCGCGGGGCGGCCATCACCATGTATTACCTTCCCGTCGCCGATCCCGACGCAGCGGTCGAACCCGATTACAATGTCACCCCGTCACTGATGTTGCTGGTAGATAGCGGCTCCGGCCTTGGCGGGGGCGGCGGTGAAGGCACCGCGGCAGTCCCGCATCTTGAAGCGTTGATTGGATCTCTCCCATTGGGCCTGGCGATGGTTGATCGGGACGGGCGCATGTTGTTTGCCAACCCTGCCTTCATGCGGGCGGTGGGGCGAGAGTCCGACACCCCGCCCACCTATCCAACCGATCTGGTAGTGCAGGAGGACAAAGGGCCCCTGTCCGACGCGATCCGACGCTTTGCCCAAGGCCCTGCCAGCAGCGGCGATATCGCCGTGCGGCTAAAAGGCATGGCGGAAGAGCCCGTATCGCTCAGTCTCGCTGGCGTGCGCGGTCTTGGTGAAGCCGCTGTCCTGCTGGGCTTGATCGATAGCACCGAAGAAACCCGGCTTAAACGCCAAGTGGCACAGGCGACCAAGATGCAGGCTGTGGGACAGCTGGCTGGCGGGGTAGCGCATGATTTCAACAATGTTCTTACCGCCATCCTGGGGACTTGCGATCTGATGCTGCTGCGCCATACGCCCGGTGATAGCGATTACGACGACATCCAGCAGATCCGCGCTAATTCCAACCGTGCCGCCAGTCTTACGCGCCAACTCCTGGCTTTCAGCCGTCAGCAAACTCTGCGTCCTGAAGTCATGCAATTGCCCGACGTGGTCAGCGACGTGTCACATCTTTTGAAACGGCTGATCGGGGAAAAAATAAAGCTGGTTGTCACGCACGACCGCGATCTGGGAGCCGTCCGGGCCGATCCAACGCAGCTAGAACAGGTTATTGTCAATCTGGCGGTAAATGCCCGCGACGCGATTCAAGCCAAGGGCGACAGCGGCGGCAAGCTGACTATCGCTACACGCCGTTTTTCTGCCGCCGATGTACGTGCAATGCGCACCGCTATCATGCCGCCTGTGGACTACACATTGCTGGTGGTTGAAGACAGTGGGACCGGGATCCCCGCCGACCATCTTGGCAAGATTTTCGAACCCTTTTTTACGACCAAGGAAACCGGCAAGGGCACCGGCCTTGGCCTGTCGACCGTTTACGGCATCGTCAAGCAGTCGGGCGGGTTCATCTTTGCCGATAGTGAGCGCGGCAAAGGTACGCGCTTTTCTGTCTACCTGCCGGTGCACCATCCAAGTGCCGAGGAAATGGCCGCGCCAATAGCTGCGCCCATTGTTGAGCAATCGACCTGGTCGGGCGGCGGACGGATTTTGCTGGTTGAGGACGAAGATATGGTTCGCGCGGTTGCCGAACGGGCGTTGACCCGCGCTGGCTACACGGTGACAACCGCCAGTGACGGGGACGAAGGTCTCGAAATTGTTGAAGGCGGTGCCGAGTTTGACCTGATCGTGTCCGATGTCGTCATGCCGGCCATGGACGGTCCAACCATGGCCCGCGAAGTGCGCAAATTGCGTCCCGACCTGCCGGTGCTGTTCATGTCCGGATATGCCGAAGAACAGCTCCGCAAGCAGATCGATATCGCCGGCGGAGTCCACTTCCTGCCCAAGCCTTTTTCGGTCCAGCAAATCGGCGACAAGGTTGGCGCGGTGCTCTCCGCGGCGAAGGGGGACGGGCGGGCCTGATCCACGCAGCGCTTGCGCCCCGCGCGCAAACCTGCTTCGCCGCGCGCGTCATGGATTCGCGCAAGCTGGCCTTTGTCGATCGCATGCGCGGGATCGCGATCCTGCTGGTGATGGCCATGCACTATCTGCAGGTCTTTGCCTCGCCGGTGATCCGTGATTGGGGCGAACTCGGCCAGATCGGGGTGCAGGTTTTCTTCGTTGCTTCGGCCTATACCCTTTGCCTGTCTGCCAATCAGCGCCGGGAAGAGGCGCACCCGGTGCTCAATTTCTATATCCGCCGCTATTTCCGCATTGCGCCGCTCTATTATCTGGGTATCGCGTTTTATGCCTGGATGTTCACCATTAGCGGGGAAGGGGCGCCCTATACACCCGGCAATATCGTCGCCAACCTGGTGTTCGTTCACGGTCTGGTTCCGGCGGCCAACAATAACGTCGTTCCTGGCGGCTGGACCATCGGCACCGAGATGTTGTTCTACCTTCTGTTCCCAGCACTGTTCCCGACGCTGAGTACAGCTTGGAATCGTTGGGGGGTGAAGGCGCTTTGCGCGTTTCTCGCTATCAGCTTCGCTTTGGCAATAAGTTGGCAGATGTTGTTCCGCCTTCATTTTGGTGCATGGCTGCCCAACAATGGGTTCGCCTATGGCGCAATCATCAACCAGGCCCCGGTTTTTGCATGCGGCATGGCTTGGTTTTTTGCCGTCTCGCGGGGTGGGCTCGGGATTAACGCCAGGCGCGACTGGGCGCTGGCGTGTGTCGTAGCTGTGGCGTGTTTGCTGATTCTCGGGTTGGAACAGCGTCCATTCTACGGGTTCATTCCCGCACTGGCCGGTTTGGGCGCCGTTGCCCTTGGCAATGCCCTGCGTGCAGATCCTCGCGAAGGTGGCTGGCTGGCCGCGATCGGCAAGGTCAGCTTCAGCCTCTACATTATCCATTTCGCGCTGGTCTGGCGCCCGTCGGCCTGGCTGCTTAAGGCCATGGCCGGAACGCCGTGGCTTCAAGAAGCCGCATTGGTTCCGCTGTTTGCGGCCGAAGTTGCAGTGCTTTATGCTTTTGCGCGCCTTACGTGGATATGTGTGGAACAACCGGCCAACCGGCTGGCCCGAAGCCTGATCGAACGCTATGACAATTCCAAGGAAACCGCCATTTCAGCGGTTTCCTGAAAAATAGTTGTTCCCCCCTTGTTCTATCAGAACAAATTAGGTACACCGACTTCAGTTGACCTCCAGGGTCGGCTGGTTAGGCAAGGGGACGTATCATGGCTGCACAGCTCAAGCTGATTCAGGAAGGTAAGGAAACAATGGACCGTCAGAAGGCGCTCGAAGCGGCGCTGGCGCAGATCGACCGCGCATTTGGCAAGGGCAGCGCGATGAAGCTTGGCTCGAAGGAAGCGATGGAGGTTGAAGCGATCTCCACCGGTTCACTTGGGCTCGACATCGCGCTTGGTATCGGCGGACTGCCACGCGGCCGCGTGATCGAAGTCTACGGGCCGGAAAGCTCGGGCAAGACCACCCTGGCCCTCCACGTTATTGCTGAAGCACAGAAGGGCGGCGGCACCGCTGCTTTTATCGACGCGGAACACGCGCTTGATCCGGTTTATGCCAAGAAGCTGGGCGTCAATATTGATGAACTGATCGTCTCGCAGCCCGACACTGGTGAACAGGCGCTGGAAATTACAGATACCCTGGTCCGGTCCAATGCGGTCGATGTGCTGGTGGTCGATTCGGTTGCCGCACTGGTCCCCCGCGCCGAAATCGAAGGCGAAATGGGCGATAGCCACGTCGGTCTCCAAGCCCGTTTGATGAGCCAGTCCTTGCGCAAGCTGACCGGTTCGATCAGCCGTTCGCGCTGCATGGTGATCTTCATCAACCAGCTGCGCATGAAAATCGGCGTGATGTACGGCAATCCGGAAACCACCACTGGCGGCAACGCTCTCAAGTTCTATGCATCGGTCCGGCTCGACATTCGCCGCACTGGCCAGATCAAGGACAGGGACGATATCGTCGGCAACGCGACGCGAGTCAAAGTGGTCAAGAACAAGGTTGCTCCGCCGTTCAAGCAGGTTGAGTTCGACATCATGTACGGCGAAGGAATTTCCAAGATTGGCGAAATCCTCGACCTCGGAGTTAAGGCCGGGATTGTCGAGAAATCCGGTGCATGGTTCTCATACGATTCGATCCGAATTGGACAGGGCCGTGAAAACGCCAAGACTTACCTCAAGGAAAATCCACAAATCTGCGACCGGCTGGAGGCTGCGATCCGCGGCCAGACCGAAGGTCTGTCGGGTGAGATGATGACGGGTCCGGACGCGGACGACGATATCTGATTGCCCAGAACTTCCGGCCTGCCCCTTCCGCTTGGCCGGAGTTGAACGGAGAGCAGCCGCTTTCGTCCCCTAGCCCAGAAACGGGTGCTCTCCATGAAACAGGCCGGCGCGGCTGCCCCGATGGGCACCGCGCCGGTTTTTCATTGCGGGCAGGGTGCTTCGCCGCCACTTTAGGCATTCTACCCAGGAGAGAGCCGCAATGAGCCTGATCGTCCACCATCTTAACAACAGCCGCTCGCAGCGCGTGCTGTGGCTGCTCGAAGAGCTCAGCCTGCCGTACGAGATTCGCCACTACCAACGCGATCCGGTGACTAATCTGGCACCGGAGGACCTCAAGGCCATTCATCCACTGGGCAAGTCACCGCTGCTTGAGGATGACAGCGTGGTGATCCAGGAATCTGCCGCGATCGTGCAGCATCTGATCGATTCCTACGGCAAGGGACGTTTCGCCCCAGCCGCCACTGATGCCTTGCGCCATTTGCAATTCATGCACTTTGCCGAAGGCTCCGCGATGACTCCGATCCTCCTCCAGCTCTACACCTCTCGTCTTGGGGACAGTGCGGCGCCGCTGCGGCCGCGGATCGACGAACAGCTGCAAAGCCATTTTGCCTATATGGAAAATGAATTGCGATCCTCTGGTCACTTTGTCGGGGATGACTGGACAGGGGCCGACGTCATGCTCAGCTTCCCTGCCGAAATCGCCGTCATGCAGGGCGCTGGCAGCACCTATCCCAAGCTTGCAGACTTCGTCACACGCGTTCACGCTCTGCCAGCCTGGCAACGCGCCCGGGAAAAAGGCGGAGCGTACTACGGCTTCTGAACCAGCCGATTAACTGACCGATCAGGCGATCTCAGTCGTCCTTGCTTTGACCACTTCGTCTGCATGCTTTCCGCCAAGTTCGGCGAGATGGTCGAACTTGGCGGTGAAGCTGGCCAGGCCCTGGCTCATCGAGCGAAGTTCGGCATCAAGGCCGTCTAGTCCGCTTTCGGGCAACAGTGCCTCAACCCGCTCCCACCGCGCCCAGTCTGGGTGCGGCGATAGCCCTAGTATCTGCCCGCGCCGCGCCGAAAGTACCGAACCTGCGCGCGATCCGCTCCCCATCGGTGTGTCAACGGCGACCTTAACCATCGGTTCGAGCAAATAGGGCGAGGCCTGCGCCAAGGCATCGCCCATTGCAGTGCGTCCGGCGATGCGGAAGGCCAACTCCGAGCTGTCGACCGAATGAAAAGAACCGTCGGTCAGCGTCACCTCCACATCGACCACCGGGAAGCCCAATGGGCCTTTTTCCATCGCATCGCGCACTCCCAGTTCTACTGCTGGAATCCACTGCTTGGGTATGACCCCTCCGCTGATCCGGTCGACAAAGCGGAAACCTTCGCCGCGCGGCAAAGGGCGGATCGAGATAACGCAATCACCGTACTGACCGTGTCCGCCTGATTGCTTCTTGTGCCGACCCCGCTGGGTGGCGCTTTTGCGGATCGATTCGCGGTAGGCAATTCGGGGCGGCTTGGTGTCAACGGCAACGCCATAGCGGCGCTGCAAGCGGCCGATGACTACCGCCAAATGATCATCGTTTATTCCGCGCAATACGGTCTCGTGGCTTGCATCGTCCTGTGTCCATTCCAGTGCCGGGTCTTCTTCGCACAAGCGGTGCAAAGCGGTTGACAGTTTGACGTCGTCCTTGCGGTCGCGGGTGCGGATCGCAAGCGCCGCGTTGCGTGCAGGATAATCGATGCTCCTGACGTTGCTGCAGCGCGCGCCTTTACGCCCCAGCACCATGCCACTGCGCGCGGTTTCGACCTTGGCCACGGCGATGATGTCCCCAGTCTGGGCAACCATTTGCTTTGCTGTTTTCTCTCCCTGGACAAAGAACAGGGATCCGGCGCGCTCTTCATCGACGCCGGTGATCAGTTCGTCGCCCTCGTCAAGGCCTGTGCCAAGCACGCGCCCCAGCGCGAGCCGGCCCATTGCGCCACCATTCGCAATCTTGAATACATGCAATGCACCGCCGGCCTCGACACCCACACGCTGCGCGGCGGCATCGGGAGCGGGCGCTTCGTGCCGCAGCAGCTTGAGCATACGGTGCATCCCGCCTCCGCTGAGTGCTGAGCCGAGCAGGACCGGAACCACTTTGTTTCCGGCGGTGTCGGCAGCCAGATCTGCCAGCACCAGCGCCTGATCTGGGGTTTCCTCCATCAGCAAGGTCTCAAGAAGCGTATCGTCAAAATCGGCCAGCGTTTCAAGCAAGTGGTTGCGCTCCGCCTGTTCGCGTTCCGCAATGGCTTCAGGCATGGCGATCCGCTCGCTCTGCTTACCGGGACGGTAGCGGTACGCCCGCTCGAGCGCCAGGTCGACATAGCCGGTCACGGCTTCGCCGCCCTGCGCGTCGAGGGTGCGGATCGGAAATTGCCGCAAGGCCACTGGCTCGCGGCTGAGCGGCTGTAACTGGGCGATCAGATCGCGCACCGCGCCAGCGCGGGCATGGTCGATCTTGTTGATGAATATGGCGTGGGGCACGTCCAGATCGTCCAGCCGCCGCAGTACCGGTTCGACCAGCATGGCGCGCTCAGGAGCCGGATCGACGACGACGATGGCGATATCGGCCGACTGCAGCGCGGCAAGGCCATCGGCAGCAAATCCGGTACCGCCGGGCATGTCGATCACGGCAAAACGGTCACCCAGATAGTCGAAATGAGATAGGTTGATTTCGGTAGAGCTGCCGCGCGCACGGGCTTCAGGGCTGGCATCGCCGACGGTATTACCGCTTTCGACGCTGCCTTGCCGGTTAATAGCGCCACTGGTGAACAGCAGCGCTTCGGCCAGGCTGGTTTTGCCCGTGCCGGCCGGCCCGACCAAGGCGACCGCACGGGTAACTGCTCTGCCGCCGGGTGTTCCATTCTGGGTGTTGCCCATCATTCGCCTCCTTTTCTACGAAGACGCGCCGGGCGCTTTTCCTCTGCACTCGGTCGCGCAAGGACTATGGCGATGCTCTGCCTGTCGCTGCTGAGTCGCAAGCGGAATCTGTTTCCGCTATTTGGGTCTTGTGCCGCACCCGCGCGCGACCTAGCCTGCGGCCATGACATCGGGGATCGAATGGCAGGCCCGCGTGGGTCGCAGCTGGGCGGACAATTACCGCTTGACCGACCGCGCCTTTGCCGGCTTGACCGACCGGCTCTTGGAACGGATCGCCGAGCGCGGGGCAAACCGCGTGCTTGATGTCGGTTGCGGGGCCGGCGAACTGGCACTGGCAATTGCGAGGCACCGCCCCGGCTCCGAAGTAATTGGAGTAGATGTGTCGCCTGACCTTGTCTCGGTGGCAACCGAACGTAGCGAATTGACTGGCAACGCCAATTTCGTTTTGGCCGATGCCGGGAGTTGGACACCAGAGGATTTCGCCCCAGATTTGATCGCGTCACGCCACGGGGTCATGTTTTTCGATGAACCGGCGGCCGCGTTCGCCAACTTGCATGATCTGAGTGCACCTGGCGCACAGCTGGTCTTTTCGTGTTTTCGATCACCTTCCGAAAACCCCTGGGCATCCGAGGCGGCCGCCTTGCTAGGCGTCGAATCTGCTGAAGATCCGGCCGCACCTGGCCCCTTTGCTTTTGCCGATCCCAAGCACGTCAGCGCTATCCTGACTGATGCCGGATGGCGCGATCCGCAATTCGAGGCGGTCAATTTCGCCTACATCGCCGGTATGGGTGATGATCCAGTGGCCGATGCGCTGGCGTTCTTCCGCCAAATCGGTCCTGCCGCCCGGGCACTCAGCGCGCTGGAAGGCGATGAACGTACCCGTGCTGAAGGTTGGCTCCGTGATTGGCTGGAAGAACACCGCAGCGGGGACATGATCGCTTTCAGCGCGGCGGCATGGATTGTTTCGGCCCGCTACTAGAGCGCGCATCGAACCGCTTGCCGCAGTTTCGCGGCTGCCCTATCGGCGGCTGCTATGACTTCGACGAACGACATCCGCCGCTCCTTCCTGGATTACTTCGGGCAGACTGGGCACGAGGTGGTGCCTTCCGCGCCGCTGGTGCCCTATAACGATCCGACGTTGATGTTCGTCAACGCCGGCATGGTGCCGTTCAAGAACGTCTTCACCGGACTTGAGACCAGCGATTTTCCGCGTGCCACCAGCAGCCAGAAGTGCGTGCGCGCCGGGGGCAAGCACAATGATCTGGACAATGTCGGCTATACCGCGCGGCATCACACGTTCTTCGAGATGTTGGGCAATTTCAGCTTTGGCGACTACTTCAAGGAACAGGCTATCACCCACGCCTGGACCCTGCTGACGCGCGACTGGGGCCTGGCCAAGGACAAGCTGCTCGTCACGGTGTATCACACCGATGATGAGGCCTTTTCCTTGTGGCAAAAGATTGCCGGCCTATCTGCCGACCGCATCATCCGCATCCCCACGAAGGACAACTTCTGGGCGATGGGTGACGATGGACCATGCGGTCCGTGCAGCGAGATTTTTTATGACCACGGTGATCATATCTGGGGCGGTCCTCCGGGATCACCCGATGAAGACGGCGACCGATTCATCGAAATCTGGAACTTGGTTTTCATGCAGTTCGAGCAGACTGCAGGCGAGATCACTGGCGATCTGCCCAAGCCCAGCATCGATACGGGTATGGGGCTGGAACGCATTTCGGCTGTCATGCAAGGCGTCCATGACAACTATGACACCGATACGTTCAAGGCGCTGATTGCGGCGTCCGAAGGCCTGACCGGGGTGAAGGCCGAGGGCGAGAGCAAGGCCAGCCATCGCGTTATCGCTGATCATCTGCGATCTACCAGCTTCCTTCTGGCTGACGGGGTGCTGCCGTCCAATGAAGGTCGCGGTTATGTGCTGCGCCGGATCATGCGTCGGGCGATGCGCCATGCTCACCTGCTGGGCGCCAAGGACCCCTTGATGCACCGTCTGGTGCCTGCACTGATCACCGAAATGGGCCAGGCTTATCCCGAATTGGGCCGCGCTCAGCCGCTGATCGAGGAGACGCTTCAGCGCGAGGAAATGCAGTTCCGGCGCACCCTGGCTAACGGACTCAAGCTGCTGGATGAAGCGACCGCAGGCTTGGGTGACGGCGGCGAGTTGCCGGGCGAAACTGCGTTCAAGCTTTATGATACCTATGGCTTCCCCTATGATCTGACCGAAGACGCATTGCGGTCACGCGGGATCGGGATTGATCGCGAAGGTTATGATGCCGCCATGGCCCAACAGAAGGCTGCCGCCCGGGCAGCCTGGAAAGGCAGCGGGCAGGCTGCCGATGGCGAGGTGTGGTTCGACATAGCTGAGCGCGTCGGCGCGACCGAGTTTACCGGTTACAGTGCATCAAGCGCCGAGGCGCAGGTCGTCGCCCTGGTCCGAGATGGTACGGAAGTGCAAAGCGCTGGCGCCGGCCAACGGGTCAGCGTGATAGTCAATCAAACGCCCTTCTATGGTGAGAGCGGCGGTCAGATGGGCGATGCCGGCACGATCACCGGACCTGGCGGTTTGAAACTGACGGTCAGCGATACGGCCAAGCCGCTGGGCCGGCTGCATGCTCACAACGCGGTCGTTGAGGCCGGAGCAATCGCGATAGGTGACATGGTAAAGCTGGAAATCGACACCGCGCGCCGCGATGCGATCCGCGCCAACCATTCGGCTACCCATCTTCTCCACGCAGCGCTACGCAACCGGCTGGGCGGGCACGTGACGCAGAAGGGCAGCCTTGTTGCACCCGACCGCCTGCGTTTCGACTTTTCGCAACCAACCGCGCTGACACCGGATGACATCGCGGCAATCGAGGCTGAAGTTAACGCCGAAGTGCGCGCCAACGAGCCGGTATCAACCCGGTTGATGAGCCCGGACGATGCCATCGCGGCCGGGGCAATGGCGCTGTTCGGCGAAAAGTACGGCGATGAAGTCCGTGTACTGTCGATGGGCCGCGCCGCGGAAAAGCATTACTCGGTTGAATTGTGCGGCGGTACCCACGTGCGCGCGCTGGGCGATATCGGGGTGTTCCGAATTGTATCGGAAAGCGCAGTCAGTTCGGGCGTGCGCCGGATAGAGGCGTTGACTGGTGAGGGCGCGCGGCAATGGCTGATCCACCGTGAAGATGCGCTCAAAAACGCGGCAAGTCTTCTGAAGACCACGCCGGATGATGTAGAAGCGCGCGTTGCTGCGCTGCTGGACGAACGTCGCAAGCTGGAACGTGAGCTGGCTGAAGCGAAGAAGGCGCTTGCATTGGGCGGCGGCGGTCCCAGTGCCGAAGCGGCCGATGAAAATATTGGCGGGGTCAAGTTCAGCGGCCAAGTGCTTGAGGGGCTCGATCCCAAAGATCTGCGCGGGCTGCTTGATCAGGCCAAGGCGCGGCTGGGTTCGGGCGTGGCAACGATTGTTGCGGTCAACGATGGCCGGGCAAGCATTGCTGCGGCCGTCACCGATGACTTGACCGGCAGTGTCAGCGCGGTCGAGCTGGTCCGCGCCGGGGTCGAAGCGCTTGGCGGCAAGGGCGGAGGCGGACGCGCGGATATGGCGCAAGGCGGCGGACCGGACGGTGCAAAGGCTGCCGAAGCCATTGCGGCAGTCAAGGCTGCGCTGACAGCCTGATCGGCACACTTATTCCGCAGGCTCAGGTCCAGGGTCGCCATCTCCAGTGGGACCGCGCCCACGTAATGATGAACTGCGCAAACGGGGTTTTTCGGCCAATGCGCCCGCTTCCTTGATCAGCGCGCGGTATTCATCGCGCTTTTCATGGATGCTGGCGATGACCGGGCCCATCGGCACGCCCACGTCAACCAGTACTGCTTCGCTTAGTTGTAGGCTGCTTTCCAGTGTTTGCGGAACCGCCGTGGTTGCGCCCGCACGGTACAATACAGCAGCATGCCGTGCATCCCTGGCGCGAGCGATTATCGGCAGGCCAGGAAAGCGGCTTCGCAGGCGCTTCACCAGCCGCTGCGCCAAAACCGGCTCGTCCATGGTCAGAACCACTGCGCTGGCCTGCTTGATCCCCAACTTGTCCAGCATGGCATCGCGGGTGGCATCGCCGAAGACCACTGGCCAGCCATCGTTCTGGCCCTGGATGACGCGGTCACTATCAAGGTCGATCGCTACAAACGGCTTGTCGTGGCGGCGCAGCATGTCGGCGATCAGCCGACCAACGCGGTCGAAACCGATGATGACAGTTCGAACTTCTTCGCCATCCATCGCTTCAAACTTGGCGCCGCGATCAACCCTGCGCGCGAGACGGCGCCCTAGCCAAGCCAGAATTGGAGTGATTGTCATGCCCAGCGCGGTTACGATCTGCCAGAATTGAGCAGCCTCTGCAGAGATCAGCCGCGCGCTGATTGCTGCCCCCAGCACAATCAGTGTCGTCTCCGACGGGCTAGCCATCAGGATGCCTGCCTCCGCCGAAGTACCCCGTCTGGCGCCCATCATCCGAAGCAGAACGCCGGTGACGACGGCCTTGGTTACCAGTATCGCGGTCGTGGCAAGCAAAATGGTTCCTGCGTTGTCGAACAGGAAACCAAGATTGAGGCCCATTCCAACGGTGATCAGGAACACGCCCAGCGCAAGACCTTCGAAGGGCTTTGTCATGCCTTCGACCTCTTCATGATATTCAGTCTCGGCGATCAGCAGGCCGGCGATCAGCGCACCCACTATCGGTGACAGGCCGACAGCGCCCGTTGCCCCCGAGGCGACGATGACGACCAGCAGACTTGCGGCGAGAAACAGCTCCGGACTTTTGGTCCGCGCTGCCTGCGCAAAAAGACGCGGAAAAAGAAATCGGCCCGCTACCAGCAGCACGATAATGACCAATGCGCCGTTGGTGAGGACGGTAACCAGTTCGCCGGTGGTTTGCGATTCGCTGCCCCGTCCCATTGCGCCGAGCAAGAAGATGATCGGAATGAGGGCGATATCCTCAAACAGCAGCATCGACAGCGCCGCTTTGCCAACCGGGCGCTGGGGATCGACGATACGCAGAACCAGTGCTGTCGATGAAAGCGCAAGGGCCAGCCCCAATGCAAGCGAAGTCGGCGCCGAATTGCCCAGCACCAGCAGTCCGAGCCCGATCAAGAGGGCGCAGCCGATCAGTTCGAGCGCACCCAGTCCAAAAACCTGTCTGCGCATGTCCCACAGCCGGCCGAACGATAGTTCCAAGCCGACGGTGAACAGCAGCATGATGATCCCGAACTCGGCGAACGGCTCAAGCCGGTGGATGTCGCTGATCGTGACATAACCCAGCCAAGGGATTTGCGAAACAAACCCGCCAAGGCCGGACGGCCCGACCAGAAGGCCTACCAGAATAAATCCGATTACTGGTGTGATGCGAAACCGCGCAAACAGCGGAATGACAATTCCCGCCGCGCCCAGGATTACGAGCGCGTCGGACAGTACCGATGTGGAGACAAGAGGTTCGCTGCCAGCCATGGCTCAGCCCTATGGCATTGCGGCCCTGCTTGTCACGGCCCCGCTTGCGAAAACGGCGGTCAGGATGCCCGGACCGCCGCTAAATCGTAATAGGAATGCGCCTGAAACTTACTTCCAGTTGCCCATTTCCTTATCAAGGTTCTGTACGATAGCTTCGAAAAAGCCTTCGGTAGTCAGCCACGGTTGGTCCGGGCCGATCAGGATTGCCAGATCCTTGGTCATCTGGCCGCCTTCGACGGTGTCGATGCAGACCTTTTCGAGCGTTTCGGCAAAGCGCGTCACATCCGGCGTATCATCGAACTTGCCGCGATAGATCAGCCCGCGGGTCCACGCGAATATGCTGGCGATCGGGTTGGTACTTGTCTGCTTGCCCTGCTGGTGCTGGCGGTAGTGGCGAGTGACGGTGCCGTGCGCCGCCTCAGCCTCAACCGTCTTGCCGTCCGGTGTCATCAACACCGAGGTCATCAGGCCGAGCGAGCCAAAGCCCTGAGCGACCTGGTCCGACTGGACATCCCCGTCATAATTCTTGCAGGCCCAGATGAACTTGCCGGACCATTTCAGCGCCGATGCGACCATGTCATCAATCAGGCGGTGTTCGTAGACGATCCCCAGTTCATCGAATTTTTGTTTGAAGCCTTCGCCTTCGAACACTTCCTGGAACAGATCCTTGAAGCGCCCGTCATAAGCCTTGAGAATTGTGTTCTTGGTCGAAAGGTAGACCGGCCATTGGCGGCCGATGCCGTAATTGAGACTGGCACGGGCAAAGTCTCGGATCGAATCGTCGAGATTGTACATCGCCAGCGCGACACCGGGTGACGGAAACTGAAACACTTCCTCGTCGATCTTCTGGCCGTTATCACCGTCCCACACCAGGCGGAGCTTGCCGGGGCCGGGAACGAGGAAATCGGTCGCCTTGTATTGATCGCCAAAGGCATGGCGCCCGACGACAATCGGATCGGTCCAGCCGGGGATCAGGCGCGGCACGTTTTGCATAACGATCGGTTCGCGGAAGACCACTCCGCCCAAAATGTTGCGGATGGTGCCGTTGGGCGACTTCCACATCTTTTTGAGACTGAACTCCTCAACCCGGGCTTCGTCGGGGGTGATGGTCGCGCACTTTACGCCGACGCCGAATTCCTTGATTGCGTTGGCTGAATCGACGGTGATCTTGTCGTTGGTTTCATCGCGCTTTTCGACGCTCAGATCATAGTATTTCAGATCGATGTCGAGGTAGGGCAAGATCAGCCGTTCGCGAATCCACTGCCAAATGATGCGGGTCATTTCATCGCCGTCCATTTCGACGACAGGATTTTTTACCTTGATCTTGGTCATGCGCGTGTCCGTCTTCCCCGGGGAGGTTTGGATTTCCTTAGCAGAGCAACTGCGCCGCGCAAGTAAGGGCTGGACGTGCCCGTCACAGCGCTTTAATCGTTCGGTTAAACGCCAGTCGAGAGGATCAATGACATGAGCGATGATAACCCAGTCCAGACCACAGTCGAAGATGGTGTGCTGATCGTCACGATGAATCGGCCCGAGGCCAAGAACGCAATGAACAAGGCGCAGGCAGAAGGCATCGCGGCGGCGATGGACCGGCTGGACGCAGAAGACGATCTTCGCTGTGCAATTTTGACCGGTGCCGGCGGAACGTTTTGTTCCGGCATGGACTTGAAAGGCTTCCTGCGCGGCGAGCGGCCCAGCATCGAAGGGCGCGGTTTCGGTGGGCTTACTGAATGGACGCCAAAGAAGCCGGTGATCGCAGCGGTCGATGGTTACGCATTGGCAGGCGGCATGGAACTGGCGCTAAGTTGCGACCTGATCGTTGCCAGTTCATCGTCGAAGTTCGGCATTCCCGAAGCGAAGCGCGGCCTTGCTGCGGCGGCAGGAGGGCTGATCAAGTTGCCCCGGCAGATTCCCCCGCGCATTGCGATGGAACTGGCGTTGACCGGTGATTTTATCGATGCGGCGCGGGCCTATGATCTTGGTTTCGTCAACCGCATAACCGAAGGACCAGCGATTGAGGGTGCAATGATGCTGGCCGCGGCGGTGGCGGCCAACGGCCCGCTGGCTTTAATTGCGTCCAAGGCAATTATCCGGGACTCGCACAGCTGGACGGACGAGGAAATGTGGCAGAAGCAGGCCAGCTACATAGCTCCGGTCTTCGTCAGCGCCGATGCCCGTGAAGGGTCACTCGCCTTTGCTGAAAAACGCAAACCTAATTGGCAGGGGAAATGACCCGGCGCATCCGGCAAACAACAAAAAAGCCCCGGGAAACCGGGGCTTTTTTGGCGAATGGTGGGCGTAGCAAGGATTGAACTTGCGACCCCTACGATGTCAACATAGTGCTCTACCACTGAGCTATACGCCCGCACCATTCATGGTCTGCCCGAGGCCGTCGCCCCGGACAGGGGAGCGCCATTAGCCGGGGTCATTCCCCTTGGCAAGGGCTAGATGGTTGCGTGGGCCTGCTGGCCAAAAATGCGTTCGACTTCCAAAACCAGGTCGCGCAGGTGGAACGGCTTGGACAGCACCTTAGCCTGCGGTGCCTCACGGCTGGCTTTCAGGGTGACGGCGGCAAATCCCGTGATGAACATCACCTTGGTGCGCGGGCTGATTTCTGCACAACGCTGGGCCAGTTCGATGCCATCCATTTCGGGCATTACAATGTCTGACAGAAGAAGATCAAAATCGCCCATTTCCAGCAAGGGTAAAGCGGCCGTGCCGCGATCAACCGCGATCACTTCGTATCCGGCGTTCTGTAGCGCGCGGGCGAGGTACGTGCGCATCGCTTCTTCGTCTTCGGCAAGCAGAATGCGGATCATTGCAACTGGTTTCCACCACTGGTTGTTCAGCGCCTCGGCGTGGGCCGTGACTCGCAGATTGCTATACACCCTACCGGTTAACAATCTCGCCCGTTTTTTGCCCTCGCGGCTTTGACATAACAGGCAATAGCGGTCAGCAAGGTGACTATGGCAGACATGAGTAGCGACGGACGCGAAATGCAGGCTGACGAACTCGGGTCTATTCCGGGTCTGCCGGGTGAGGCCGCTTTTACGGTCATGTCGACTTCGCCTTCCGCGCTTCCGGTATTGATTGCCGTGCCCCACGCCGGCCGGGCTTATCCACCCAGCCTGACCGACCGGATGCGTCATCCGCGGTCCGCCGCGCTGAGGCTTGAAGACCGGTATGCCGACCTGTTGGGTGAAGCTGTTGCCAAGGCGACCGGCGCTGCACTGCTTGTAGCCCGTGCGCCGCGCGCAATGATCGACCTCAACCGGGCTAGCGATGATGTCGATTGGGACATGTTCGAGCCCAGGCGAGGCGAACGCGCTGCGCCTAAAATCGGACCCAGGGCGCGCAGCGGACTTGGTCTGATTCCCAGGCGTATTCATGGACTTGGCGAAATCTGGAAGCGGCGCCACGCGCATGGGGATTTGACGCAACGTATAGCGATGATCCATACCCCTTATCACGACAGGTTGGCGCGTGAGCTTGGAGACCTTCGGGGACGGTGGGGCGCTGCGCTGCTGGTCGATCTGCATTCGATGCCGCCACTTGGCTTGCGCGGGCCGCATCCGCCAAGCGAGTTTGTGATCGGTGACCGGTTCGGCACATCTTGCCACGGCACTCTGGTTGCTTCGGCCTTTGGTTATTTTGCCCAGAACCGCAGACCTGCTGCACATAACCGGCCCTATGCGGGTGGCTATGTGCTGGACCGTCATGCTGGGGTTGATGACGGCATCCATGCCTTGCAGCTTGAAGTCGACCGCAGCAGCTATCTCGATGGCGACCTGACCGAACCCGGGCCTGGCTTTAATGCGATGGTCGTCCTGCTTAGCGGGCTGGTGACGACGCTTGCCGCGCAGGTTGCTGATCTTGGCCGGTCAGTTCAGGATCATGGCTGGGCCGACGCCGCAGAATAGCCCATAAAAAACCACCTCGTGCAGATGCACGAGGTGGCCAAGGTTCAGGGAGGAGGTGCACAAAGTGCACCAATGTCCGGCCGGGCCATGAGGGAAGCACCGACAAGACAATCACGAAGATAGGGCGGAAGCCCAGGGCTGACAAGCCCCGTGCCAGTGCATACGAATGAACTGGCGAAAATCCGCGGCAAAATTCCTTGCCGCGGATGCCAATTCACGTTGCGAATCAGGCCGCCGGCACCGGAACCGGACCCTTGCCCTGCTGGACCTGACGACTGAACAGCTCGCTCATCAGTTCAAGGCTGAACACGTGGGCAAAAATTAGCCCGAGCATGCCATTCTGGTTCCACTGACGCAGCACATCGCCGCGCAGTTCACGAAGCTTTTCTTGGTTGACCATCTTAAAGCCGCGATAAACGAATGGCTGGTCGTTGCCGGCCTGCTGGATCGCCACTTCGCCGTCCATCAGCAAGTCATGCTTGACCAGCTCTTCCACGAATGTCTGGGTACGGAAACCGGCTTCTTCGAAGTTGCGGCAGAAATCGAGAGTCGCCTTGCAGCTTTCTGTCGGTTCGCCATTGTCGAACAACGCGACTCCTTCATCGAACTCTCCAACCAGATCAGTGGACGGATCGAAGCAGAGCGAGAGTTCTTCGGTTTCAGGGGTGAGCTTGGCCAGCATGAACGGATATCGGCGCGCATAAGCCGGGATGTATACCTGCTGCGTCGGGCGGCCGTCATCGTCGATGAAAGTGTTCACACCTTCGTTCAGGCCCATCAGCGCGAGCGGCACGGAAGGTTCACCAACTGAAAACACGACCGGAAAATTGCGCGATGCGTGGACGAACTCTTCCGCGGTCAGCGGAATGGCATGCTGCCCTATCAGCCACTTAGCCTGATCAGTGTTGCGGCTTTTCCAGGTACCATGATCGCGGCTGTTCAGCGGCATCAGGTCGTTATAGAACAGCGGCAGGTTGGCGGCTTGCGGCGCGCTGGCCATCGAAAACTCTCCAATCAATTCGAACTTGGCACTTCCGGGCAGGCCCGGGGCGAAACCGGGCCTTTAGGCCTTGCTGGCTGCAGGTGCAAGGGTGACAAGTTTGCCTGGGTTGAGCCCTTCTGCGGGATCAAGGGCGGCCTTGATCCGGCGCATCAAATCCAGGGCAACCGGATCGTACAGGCGCGCCAATTCGTCCCGCTTCGATTGTCCGATGCCGTGTTCCGCCGAGATCGACCCCCCCCAGGCCGTAACCAGATCGTGAACCATGCGGTTGATAGCCTTGCCGTCACCCGCCTCCCATGCCGCGCGCTCTGTTCCGTGCGGAGCGGCAACGTGAAAATGGATGTTGCCATCGCCCAAGTGACCAAATCCCATCACTTCTGTTCCGGGCCAGGCCGCTTCTACTTCAGCGCCGGCTTCTTCGATGAAGGCAGGCATACGTGCTACCGGCACCGAGATATCGTGCTGCATGGCAGGGCCGCGAGCTCGTTCCGCGGGCGAAATTGAATCGCGCAGGGTCCAGAACGTTTCGGCCTGGGCTTCGCTGGCCGACAAAACCGCATCTTCGACAAGGCCCTGCTCAAAGGCTGCAGCGAGAGCCTGCTCGACCCGATCGCGCAGCGTTTCGGCCGCACTGCTGCTGTCTGCGACAACTTCGATCAAGGCGTGCCAGGGATGTTCACCCGTCAGCGGCGAACGGGCGTCGGGCAAGTAGGCCAGGACTGACTGCAGACAAACCCTGGGTAGAACTTCGAAACCTTCCACTGCATCGCCTAAAACCGCTTCGCAATAAAGCAGCAACGACCGGGCATCATGAATTGATCTCAGGCCGGCCCACACGACTACGCGGTCGGCCAGCGCGGGCACCAGCCTCAGCGTGGCCGCTGTCACGATCCCCAGCGTGCCTTCCGATCCGATAAACAGCTGTTTGAGGTCAAAGCCGCGGTTATCCTTGCGCAGCGGAGTCAGCGCATTGAACACCTGACCATCAGGCAAAACAGCCTCCAGGCCAAGCACCTGCGCCCGCATTACCCCGTGACGCAGCACTTGCGTACCGCCGGCGTTGGTCGAAATAAGACCGCCGATTGTTGCCGATCCCTTGCCTCCTAAAGTGAGGGGAAACCGCAGCGCTTTGTTCGCAGCTGCGTCGTGCAGGCTTTGCAGCACGACGCCAGCTTCGCACACCGCCTGCCGTGTTTCGGCATCGATACTGCGGATCGCGTTCATCCGCCGCGTGGTGAGCAGCAGCGCCGAACCGCTAGTGTCCGGCGTCGCCCCGCCCGACATGCCGCTGTTGCCGCCCTGCGGCACGATTGGCACTCCGGCGCGGCGGCATGCCTTGACAACGCGCGCCAGTTCATCAGTCGATGCCGGAGCAGCCAAGCCCAGCGCCCGCCCGGTGTAGCGGCCGCGCCAGTCAGTCAGCCACGGCCCGACCGTGTCAGGATCGCGATCAAGCCCGCGCGGCCCCAGGATGGCGGAAAGTTCATCGAGCAAGGGAGGGGTGCCTGTTTCGGTCATTGCGATTGTGGATATGACACAGGGGAGCGCCAGTTCCAATGCGCTGCTTGGGGTCAAGGGGTTGCGCGGTCAGCGCGGCAGGTTAAGCGGTGGTTCAAGACTGTCGACTATCTACGCGGGGGCAATGAACGCGTTTTTCAACATGATCGCGCCACTGGCGCTGATGCTGCCGGCTGCGGTGGCGGTCGAAGAAGCGCGCAATACTCCAGCGTCGGTGGAGGTGCCCGCCGATTCCGCCGAGCTTGCCGTTCCCGCCGCGCCGGTTTCACGCGCCACGGGGGAAAGCTTGCGCGCCCTGGCGGAATACTTTCGCCCGGCGGGCGCACAGCAGGTGCGGATCGAAGAGCGCGTGACTATCCGCATTGCCCCGCGTCCGGCCCCGATCATGCCGTCTATGTTTGCCGAGGATTTCGCCCCGCAGCCTGGAATGCCCCGCTATTCGGAAAAGAAAATGGGCAAGTGCGTACCCATGACGGGCATTCTTGGTGTGCAGCCGACCGGCGGCAACCGGCTTATCATGATCATGAAGGATCGCCGAACGGTTAGCGCAACTTTATCAAAGTCGTGCCAGGCGCAGGCCTATTATTCAGGCTTTCTGGTAGCCAAGAATGCCGATGGCATGATTTGCCAGGGGCGGGACCAATTGCTTGCCCGTAACGGCACCAATTGCACTGTGACTGGATTTCGCCAGATCATCGAACTGGGCAACTAAGCCTCAATCCTTGACTTTGCGCCGGGTTTCGGCCTAGGGCGCGCCAGCTTCGCGATGGGTTTGACCAACCGGGCGAAGCGGCGACCTGACCCGGGGGACGGGGCGCACAGCATGTATTTTTCCGGAAATAGCACACAGCTTATGAAATTTGCCGATATCGGCCTGTCTGACGAATTGCTCGAAGCGGTCATCGCCAAGGGTTACGACACGCCCACCCCCATCCAGGCACAAGCCATCCCCTCCGTCCTGATGATGCGCGATCTTATCGCCATTGCGCAGACCGGAACAGGCAAGACCGCCAGCTTTGTTCTGCCGATGATCGATATTTTGGCCCACGGTCGGCGGCGCGCGATGATGCCGCGCAGCCTGATTTTGGAGCCGACCCGCGAGCTTGCCGCCCAGGTCGCCGAAAACTTCGAAGCCTATGGCAAAAACCACGATCTCAAGATGGCGCTGCTGATCGGCGGCGTCCAGATGGGTGATCAGGTCAAGGCATTGAACGAAGGCGTCGATGTCTTGATTGCTACGCCGGGCCGCCTGATGGACTTGTTCGAACGCGGCAAGATCCTTTTAACCGGCTGTGACCTGCTGGTGATCGACGAAGCGGACCGGATGCTCGACATGGGCTTCATCCCCGATATCGAAACGATCTGTTCCAAGCTCCCGGCCAGCCGCCAGACCCTGCTATTCAGCGCGACCATGCCGCCGCCGATCAAGAAGCTTTCGGACAAGTTCCTCAGCAATCCCAAGTATATCGAAGTCGCGCGGCCCGCGTCGACCAATACCCAGATCGCCCAGTTCAAGGTTCCGGTCGCTTCGTCACGGGTGAAGCGCGACGTGCTGCGCACACTGTTGCGCACCGACAACGTCGTCACTGCGATGATCTTCTGCAACCGCAAGACAACTGTGCGCGAGCTGGCGAAAAGCCTGAAGCAGCATGGGTTTTCTGCGGGCGAGATTCATGGCGACATGGATCAGTCGGCGCGTGTTGCCGAACTGGACCGGTTCAAGGACGGCTCTATCAACATCCTGTGCTGCTCCGACGTTGCAGCGCGAGGGCTGGATGTGAAAGGTGTCAGCCACGTGTTCAACTTTGACACGCCGTGGCACCCCGATGACTATGTCCACCGCGTCGGCCGCACCGGCCGCGCTGGCGCAACTGGCCGGGCCTTCACCCTGATCGCGCCCGAAGACGCCGAAGCGATCGAGAATGTCGAGAAACTGACCGGCGGCAAGCTGGCGGTGTTTGAGGTCGAGGGCGATCCGAAGCCTGAGCGCTCCAGCCGTGCAGAGCGAGCCCCGCGCGAAGACAAGCCGCGGCGCGAGCGGGCTGAACAAGCTGAACGTGCGCCACGCGAACAACGTGCGCCGCGTCAAGAACGGACCGTCCGGGCAGAGCGCGAAGAACGTGCCCCTCGCGCTGAACCGCGCCGCGAAAGCCGTCAGCGCCGCAGCGAATCCGCCGAAGCGCCGAGCAAGCCGGGCGAATGGAACGGTCCGGTGCCCAATTTCCTGGGTTTTTCGGCGGATTGATCCTAGCTAAGACCTTCTTATTTGAGGCTTTTGCCAAAAATGGAGCGGGGCCTAGTCCGCAACCTTAACGAAGCTGTCAATGACGCGTTTGGGTCCGGCAGATTCGAAATCAATTTCGAGTTTGTTGCCTTCCTGCGCGGTCACCGTGCCGTAGCCGAACTTTTCGTGGAACACCCGCGCACCCAGCGCAACGTCGCCGCGCGGTTTCGCAGCGAAGCTTGCGGCGGAGCGGGTCGATTCGGCAATCCGCTTGGGCACGGCATCGTATTCGCGGGCGGCGGCACGTTGCCAGCCAGGCCCGCGAGTCAAGGTGCGCGATGGCTGCGCCGCAGCTACGTGAGCAAAGGGGTCAGTCGCCTCTGACCATTGCGCCCGCCACAGCGATGCACCGCCTGACAGGGTGGTTTCCTGTTCGACATGGGCGGCGGGAAGTTCCGCAATGAAGCGGCTGGGGATCGAGCTGGTCCATTGGCCATAGATTCGCCGGTTGGCGGCATGGATGATAGTGCAGCGTTTGCGCGCGCGCGTAATCGCGACATAAGCCAGGCGGCGTTCTTCTTCCAGCGCGGCAAGGCCGCCTTCGTCCAGCGCGCGCTGGCTGGGGAACACGCCTTCCTCCCATCCGGGCAGAAACAAATTGTCAAACTCCAACCCCTTGGCGGCGTGGATAGTCATGATCGTCAGCTTTTCGGCGCTGTCATTGGCGTCGTTGTCCATCACCAGGCTGACATGTTCCAGAAAATCGCCGAGGGTTTCATATTCTTCCATGGCGCGGGCAAGTTCGGCCAAGTTCTCCAGCCGTCCGGCGCTCTCCGCGCTCTTTTCGTTTTGCAGGGCGGCGGTGTAACCGCTTTCCTCCAGCACCGTTCGGGCAAGCTCGGCAGGGGACAGCGTCTTGGCCGCATCGCGCCACCGGCCGACATCGCGCATCAAGCCGTATAGCGTGTTGCGCGCGCGCGCAGGCAGCTCGTCCGTGTCGGTAATCTCGAACGCTGCCAGGCTCAACGGCACGCCGCCAGCGCGCGCATGGCGGTGTATTTTCTCAAGCGTCTTGTCGCCCAGGCCGCGTTTGGGGGTGTTGAAGATCCGTTCGAATGCCAGGTCGTCGCTGGGCTGGGTTATTAGCCGCAGATAGGCCAGTGCATCGCGGATTTCGGCGCGCTCATAAAAGCGAAAGCCGCCGACGATCTTGTAGGGCAAGCCGATCGCAATGAAGCGGTCCTCGAACTCGCGGGTCTGGAACTGGGCGCGGACCAGGATCGCAACCTGGGCCAGACTGGCGCCTTCGCGTTCCAGCCGCTCGGCTTCCTCGCCGATACGCCGGGCTTCTTCGGGGCCATCCCAGACTCCGATGACGCGAACCTTGTCGCCGCCGTTGCGCTGCGTCCACAAGGTCTTGCCAAGCCGCTGGCTGTTGGCATCGATCAACCCTGAAGCGGCAGCAAGAATATCGGGCGTGGAGCGATAATTTTGCTCCAGCTTGATAACCTTGGCGCCAGGAAAATCCTTTTCAAAGCGCAGGATATTGGCCACTTCTGCGCCGCGCCATGAATAGATCGACTGGTCGTCATCGCCTACGACGCAGATGTTGC
>NZ_JAHEBV010000006.1:0-103297 GCF_024642085.1 Novosphingobium sp.
AAGAAACGGTCGGGGCCGGCATCCGATCGGTCGTGCCCGGTTCGCCCGAAGCGGAACAGCTGAAAGCCGCGCTGATCGGACAGGGCATGTGGTCACAATATCTCGAAGTTGCCATTGGCCCCGATGCAGAAGTGTTTTCCAAAGCGCCGGTCCTGTCGTCCGTGGGCACTGGCGAACCCATCGGTGTGCGATCGGATTCGACCTGGAACAATCCCGAACCCGAAGTCGTGCTGATTTGCGACAACCACGGTGAAGTGATCGGCGCAGCACTGGGCAATGACGTCAACCTGCGCGATTTCGAAGGACGGTCGGCGTTGTTGTTGTCCAAGGCCAAGGATAACACGGCAAGCTGCGCCATCGGGCCGTTCATCCGCCTGCTTGATGCAGGTTTCACTCTGGATGATGTGCGTAAGGCCGACGTCCGCCTCACCATCGAAGGGACCGATGGCTACCACCTTGAAGGGGTCAATCACATGGATCAGATCAGCCGCGATCCGCTCGAACTGGTCCGGCAGGCGATAAGCGAGCATCATTATCCTGACGGGATCGCACTGTTTTGCGGAACGTTGTTTGCGCCCGTGCAGGACCGCGGCACGCCAGGTGCAGGCTTCACCCACAAGTTGGGCGATCGGGTGACTATCGCGTCGCAGCGGCTGGGACGGCTGGTCAATACGGTCACCACATCGCGAGATGCGCCGCCCTGGACCATGGGGCTGGGAGCATTTATCCGCAATCTGGCTGCGCGCGGCCTGGCGGAGAAGGTCTGATGGCAGAGCCCCTGATCCGCAATGTCTACCCCAGCCTGGCCGGCAAGCGCGTTATCGTAAGCGGCGGCGCGGCGGGAATCGGCGAAGCCATCGTTGAAGGTTTCGCCCGGCAAGGCGCCGCAGTCGCGTTCGTGGATATCGACAAGGCAGCGGGGCAGTCGGTCGCTTTCCGGCTGGTCGATGCGTTCGTGCCGCCGGTCTTCTATGCCTGCGACATCAGCGACTGCGATCGTTATGTGCAGACAATCGGCCAGATTTCAGACAGTCTTGGCGGCTGTGACGTGCTGGTCAACAACGCCGCCAACGACGATCGCCACAGCGTCGGCAATGTGACCGGACAATACTGGGACGAACGCATGGCCGTGAATCTCAAACATCAGTTTTTTGCAGCTCAGGCCGTCATTCCGGCCATGACCGCGGCCGGCGGCGGCAGCATCGTCAACATGGGTTCGATCAGCTGGCACCTTGGCCTGCAAGATCTGGCCATCTACCAGACGGCCAAGGCGGCGATCGAAGGTCTGACCCGCAGCCTGGCGCGCGATCTGGGGCGGCACAACATCCGCGTCAACACCATCGTCCCCGGCAACGTCCAGACACCGCGCCAGCAAAAATGGTACACGCCCGAGGGCGAAGCCGAAATCGTTGCAGCCCAGTGTCTTGATGGCCGCATCCTGCCAGCCGATATTGCGGCGATGGCCATGTTTCTGGCCAGTGATGATGCCAGGTTCTGCACCGCCCACGCCTATTGGGTCGATGCGGGGTGGCGTTGATAACCGAAGCCAGGTCCGTCTGCGCAGCGCAGGCACTTTTAGGCGAAGGCCCGGTATGGGATGCGGCGCGCCAGGTCCTGTGGTTTGTCGATATCAAACGCCGGCTGCTGTGGTGCCATGATCCGGCCGATGGCGTGAACACATCGTTCCCGGCGCCCGGTCAGATCGGATGGGCCCTTCCCGCAGAAGATGGACTGCTGCTGTGCGGTTTGCAGGACGGGCTTTACCGGTTCGATCCTGCAACGGCCCTCTTTTCGTTGCTGTGCACGGTGCCCGGCGAACCAGCGGGAAACCGGCTTAACGATGCCTGCACCGATCCCTGGGGCAGGGTCTGGTTCGGCTCGATGGACGATGCGGAATCCCAACAAAGCGGGCGGTTCTATTGCTTCGACCGCGGCAGCGTGACCCCGGCAGGGCCATCAGGCTATGCCATCACGAACGGGCCGGCGGTCGATCCGCTGCACGGGCTGATCTATTTTACCGATACCCTGGGCAAACGCATTGTCGTCGCCGATCTTACCGCAGCGGGTGCA
This sequence comes from Novosphingobium sp., assembly GCF_024642085.1. GTDB lineage: Bacteria > Pseudomonadota > Alphaproteobacteria > Sphingomonadales > Sphingomonadaceae > Novosphingobium. Next base: position 2,071 of record NZ_JAHEBV010000006.1, read on the forward strand.
GGCGATATCCGCCCCTTTGCGGATTGCGCGCGCGATTTTCCTCAGGCCTATCCCGATGGCCCGGTCGTCGATGCCGAAGGCTGCCTGTGGACGGGTTTGTACCTGGGCAGTGCTGCAGCTCGCTATGATGCCCGCGGCACGCTGATCGATCGCGTTGCCATGCCCGCGCGCGATGTCACCAAGATCGCCTTTGGCGGCGTGGATCTTATGACCATGTTCGTCACCACGGCCACCAAAGACGTGGCGGATGACGAACGCCGCAATTGTCCCCTTGCCGGGCATCTGCTTGCCATGCCGTCATCGGTGCGCGGGACGGTTTCGGTTCCGGTGCGGTGGTGAAGCGGGCCAGAGCGGGGCGGCGCGTGCAGCATGCGCCATATCGGACTGCCAATCAGTGGTTGTGCCGCGGCAACTTGCGTGCGGTGCCCCGATACTTGACCGCAAACTCCATCACCGCTCCCGCGCCAAGCTGCCCGGTTTTTTCGCGGTAGAGTTCTTCCCACGGCGTTTGGCCGGGGGGAACGACAGGCGCCGGACCGCTGGCCAGACGGCGCGCGATTTCATCCGGTTCGACCAGTGCATCGCAGGTCCGCGCGTTAAGATCGACCCGGATCACATCACCGTCGCGCAGCCATGCGAGGCCGCCCCCGACTGCCGCTTCAGGACTGGCGTTCAGAATGGATGGACTGTCGCTGGTTCCCGACTGGCGGCCATCACCAAGCGTCGGCAGCCACTGCACCCCTGCGCGGATCAATGCGTCGGGCGGCTGCATGTTGACCACTTCGGCGCTTCCGGGCCAGCCGATCACCCCTGCCCCGCGGATGACCAGGATCGATCCCGCATCGATCGCCAGGCCGGGATCGTTGATGCGGTGGTGGTAATCGTCCGATCCGTCAAAAACCGCTGCCCGCGCTTCAAACACATTCTCGGACCCGGGATTCATCAGGTAACGCGCCCTGAATTCGTCCGAAATGACCGAGGTCTTGAGGATGGCAAAATCGAACAGGTTTCCGCGCAGCACCAGAAACCCGGCCTTGTCCTTCAGCGGGTCGGCATAGGGGCGGATCATTTCGCGATCCGGGCTCTCTCGGCCGGCAAGGTTATGGGCGATGGTTTGCCCGGTGCAGGTCAGCGCGCTGCCATCCAGTTTACCAGCCTGGAGCAATTCCCACAGCGCGGCGGGCACCCCGCCGGCACGGTGAAAGCGTTCGCCCAGGTATTGGCCGGCAGGCTGCATATTCACCAGCAGAGGCAAGTCATAGCCATGATCCTGCCAATCATCAGCGTCCAGCGCCACGCCGGCATGGGCGGCCATCGCCGCTACGTGCGGCTGTGCATTGGATGATCCACCGATGACGCTGACTGCGGCAATCGCATTGCGGAATGCGGCGGGCGTAAGAATGTCCGACGGCTTGAGATCCTCGTGGACCATGGCCACGATGCGCTGGCCGGTGCGATAGGCCATCTGGCCGCGTTCACGGTAAGGGGCGGGAATGGCCGCGCATCCGGTCAGGCTCATCCCCAGTGCTTCGGCAACGGCGTTCATGGTGCTGGCCGTGCCCATGGAATTGCAATGCCCGGCGCTGGGCGCGCTGCCGGTAGCGCGGCGAAGAAACTCCGTCTCGTCGATTTCGCCAGCCGCCAACTTGCGGCGGCTGCGCCAGATCACCGTGCCCGAACCGACCAGTTCGCCGTCATGCCAGCCGTCCAGCATCGGACCGCCGCTTAGTACAATGGCCGGGATGTCGACCGTGCTGGCCGCCATGATCTGGCTGGGGGTCGTCTTGTCGCAGCCGGTGGTCAGCACCACCCCGTCGATCGGATAGCCGTTCAGCAATTCGACCAGCCCCAGGTACAGCAAATTGCGGTCAAGGGCGGCAGTGGGACGGCGGCAGTTTTCGAAAATCGGATGAACCGGAAACTCGATCGGAATGCCGCCGGCATCGCGGATGCCGTCGCGAACCCGCGTGGCCAGATCGATGTGGATGCGGTTGCACGGGCTAAGGTCACTACCCGATTGTGCGATGCCGATAATCGGCTTGCCGCTTTGCAGTTCCTCTGGCGTCACGCCGTAATTCATGAACCGCTCAAGATAGAGCGCGGTCATGTCCGGGCGATCGTGATTGGCAAACCAGTCGCGGCTGCGCAGCGGCGTTTTGCCCGCGCTCATGTTTGCAAACCGGATTTCGCGGTTGGTGCCGACAGCGCCGGCGCGGCATCGGATTCACGTCGGATAAGATCATAGGGCATCACTGCCCGTTCGATCTTGGGAAGTTCGGCGGATCGCTTGGAACGCAGGGCGCGCACGATCGCAGCCACCGCCCAGGCAGTCATTGCCCGGATCGGCTGGCGGATCGTGGTCAGCTCAGGCCAGATCGAGCGCGCCAGATCGGTATCGTCAAAACCGCATACCGATATGTCGTTTGGCACGTCGAGATGCTGACGGTGCGCCACCGCCACCGTTGCTGCGGCCATATCATCGTTCGATGCAAATATGGCGGTGGGCCGCGGATCGAGCGCCAGGAGGCGTTCTGCTGCGGCCATGCCGGATCGGTAATTGAATCGTCCCTGGACCAGCAGTTCGTCAGGCACATCAAGCCCGGCATCCTGCATTGCCTGGCAGAAACCGCCCAGTCGCCGGCCGCTGGCAACCTGTTCGGGATTGCCAATGATGAACCCGATGCGCTTGTGACCCAAGCCGATGATGTGCCGCGTCATATCGTAGGCGGCCTGGAAATCGTCAATGGTCACCGAACCATGGGTGCCGTCGGCCTTGCCCGGCCCGACTGCAATCGCGACGGTATCAAGTTCGGCGACCAGGTCGAGCACCGACTGGTCATCGCACAGCGGCGGCGGCAGAATGAAACCGCTGATCCCGCTTTCGAACATCTTGCGCATCATCGGCTTGGCTTCGTCCGTGCTGTCGCAGCTTTGCACTTCCAGATGCACGTCGCGCCGTCCCGCTTCTTCCAGGGCGCCCATCAGAAACTCTGCCAGATAGGACGCCGAAGGATTGTCGAACAACAGCCCGATACGGACCTGCGCCCCGCCCGCCAGGCTGCGCGCTGCCCGGTTGGGGGTATAGTTAAGCTTGTTGATCGCTTCGAGAACCAGTTCGCGGGTTTCTTCGCGCACGCTGTCTTCGCCGTTGATCACCCGGCTGACCGTCATCGGTGAACACGCAGCAGCACGGGCGACATCGGCGATGGTCGGCGCTTCGCTGCCCCTGCGCGGCGTGCGCACCGCACCTTTTAGAGCCTTGGTCCTGTCACTAGCCATGCCCTTGGCCTTTAGTCGCTGCTGCGCTCATGACAAGTGGGCCGCGCGCCGGATGACGGCAGACAGCAGGCCCGTTTCAAGCCGTTTTCCGGGCGTGTTGACAAGCTCGCTGGCCATCATATGGTAGCGCTAACACAAAGCGTTGCGCAGTCAAGCGGCACCGCCGCGGGAGAGTTTCGATGGTGCTTAAATCCTGGCTTTGCATGGCGTTGACAAGCGTTGCCGTGACCGCCCTGCCCGCTGCACCGGCAATGGCCAAGCAAGCCGCACATGCGCCGTTGCCAGACCGGCCGATGCCCGATGCGGCATACTGGAATGCGCAGTTGCCGGTGGCGCAGCGCGTGGCCGATCTTCTGGCGCGCATGACGCTGGAAGAAAAAGTCGCCCAGGTTACCAGCGTGTGGCAGGGCAAGACCAAACTCCAGCGCGCCGATTTCACTTTTGATCCGGTCAAGGCCCGGGCGGTCTATCCGCATGGGATCGGTTTCTTTACGCGGCCCAGCGACAAGACCGGCCCGGGAAGCCCGCGCGACAATGCTCCGCGCAGCATTGCCGACAGTGTCGCCTATGCCAACGCGGTGCAGAAATGGGCGCGGGAGGGAACACGGCTGGGCATACCTGTCATGCTGCACGAGGAATCGCTGCACGGTCTGGCTGCGCTTGATGCAACAAGCTATCCCATGCCCATTGGCCTGGCTTCGACCTGGAACCCCGACCTGGTCCGCGAAGTGAACCGCCAGATCGCCGGCGAAGCGCGTGCCCGCGGCGTGCAACAGGTCTTGTCCCCGGTCGTCGATGTGGCACGCGACCCGCGCTGGGGCCGGATCGAAGAGACGTTTGGCGAAGATCCGTTTCTCGTCGGTGAAATGGGCGTTGCAGCGGTTGAAGGGCTGCAGGGGGTGGGCAAGAATCCCAAACTCAGCCCCGGTCACGTGATGGCCACGCTGAAGCACATGACCGGGCACGGCCAGCCCGAAAGCGGAACCAACACGGCCCCCGCACCGCTTGGCGAGCGGACCCTGCGCGATTTCTTTTTTCCGCCGTTCAAGCAGGTGATCGATCGCACGGCCGTGGCCTCGGTCATGGCCAGCTATAACGAGATTGATGGCATTCCGAGCCACTCGAACAAATGGCTGCTCGGCACCGTCCTGCGCAACGAATGGAATTACCAGGGCGCGGTCGTCAGCGATTATTTCGCCATCGAAGAAATGGTCAACCGGCATCACGTGGCGGCTGATGTCCCCGAAGCGGCCCGGTACGCACTGGACGCCGGGGTCGACGTGGATTTTCCCGATGGGGTTTCCTATTCGACCCTGCTTGCCCAGGCCAAGGCCGGGACCGTACAGGCCGCCCAGATTGACCGCGCGGTTACACATGCCCTGACGATGAAGTTCAACGCCGGGCTGTTCGAACAGCCGTTCGTTACCGACCTCAAGCCAGCCCTGTCATCCAACACCGCCGCGGCAGTTGCACTGGCACGAAAGGCTGCAGAGCAATCGCTGGTCCTGCTGCAGAACGATGGCACCTTGCCCCTGGCCATGCCAGCGCCCGGTGCGGCGAAACGGACAATCGCGGTCATCGGGTCCAGCGCGCAGAAAGCCCGGCTGGGCAGCTATTACGGGATACCCCGCGCAACCGTAAGCCCGCTGGCCGGGATACAGGCGCTGGTGGGAAGCCGCGCCAATGTGATCTACGCCCCCGGGGTAGAGATAACGAAAAACGACGATTGGTGGGCCGACAAGGTTGAACTGGGCGATCCCCAAACCAACCGCCGGATGATCGCCCAAGCCGTCGAAACGGCCCGCGGCGCTGACACCATCGTGCTGTTTCTGGGCGATACCGAACAAACCAGCCGGGAAGGCTGGGGTGATGACCATCTTGGTGACCGCAGCGATCTTGATCTGGTTGGCCAGCAGAACGAACTGCTTGCCGCGGTCAAGGCCCTGGGCAAGCCGGTCGTCGTCGTGCTCGTCAACGGACGTCCGCCCAGTTACCCGGCGGTAGCCGCCAGTGCCAATGCCGTCCTGGAAACGTGGTACGCCGGCGAACAGCAGGGGGCGGCGATCGCCGATGCGCTGTTCGGGCGGGTCAACCCATCTGGCAAGCTGCCCGTGACGGTCGCGCGCAGTGTGGGCCAGTTGCCGGTTTTCTATGACTACAAGCCCAGCGCGCGGCGCGGGTACCTGTTCGGCACGACCGAGCCGCTTTATCCATTCGGTTACGGTCTTAGCTATACAACGTTCGACATCGGCGCGCCGACCCTGTCAGCAGTCACGATCCGGCCGGGCGAAGCCGTAACCGTGCGCGCAGCGGTGACCAACACCGGCTCGCGCGCGGGGGACGAGGTTGTGCAGGTTTACCTGCGCGACGATGTAAGTTCGGTGACACGCCCGCTCAAGCAACTGGTCGGTTTTACCAGGGTCCGGCTCCAGCCGGGTGAACGGCGCGATGTAGCGGTTGCCATCCGGCCCGAGGCGTTCGGCCTGTGGAACCGCGAGATGAAGTTCGTGACCGAACCGGGCAGCTTTACTCTGATGGTCGGCGCAAATGCACGAGACATCAAGGAGGTAAAGCTGACGGTCGCGCCATGATCGCCGATCGCCGTACCGTACTGGGCGGCCTGGCCAGCCTGCCCCTGGCCGCTTGCGTAACCGCGGCGGACGTAACCGGCGAAGGTTCACTGGCAAGCCTTGCCGCACGCAGCGGACGGCAGTTCGGCAGCGCGATTGCCGCCCGTGGCGGCGGGTCCATCCGCAACCCTGCCTATGCCGCGCTTGTCCGGTCGCAATGCAATCTGGTCGTGCCGGAAAACGAAATGAAGTGGCAGGCGTTGCGGCCTGATGCGGACACGTACGATTTCACCGGGATGGATGCCATCGTGCGCTGGGCTGCGCAGCACGGTCTAGCCGTGCGCGGCCACACGCTTTTATGGCATCGGCCCGAATGGTTTCCGCAATGGCTCAACGCCCATGATTTCGGCGCCAATCCGCGCCTGGAAGCGGAACGGCTGCTCACCGGCCATATCCGCGCGGTGGTTGAACGCTACGGACCGCGCATCACAAGCTGGGATGTGGTGAACGAGGCGATCGATCACCAGGCCCGCGGCCCGGTGCAGACCAGCCTCAGCCGCGCGATGGGGGGCGCCGAGGCGGTCCTTGATCTGGCCTTTCATACCGCGCGGGATCTGGCCCCGGCAAGCGAGCTGGTCTATAACGACTATATGAGCTGGGAGCCGCAGCACGCGGCCCATTGCAGCGATGTACTGCGACTGCTGGAAGGTTTTCGCAAACGCGGCACCCCGGTCGACACGCTGGGTATCCAGTCCCACATCGAAGTTCTTGAAGTGGACCGGGCAACCGGCGTCGGACCGTATCGCGAGCGCGCATGGCGGGATTTTCTGAACGAGGTGACTGGCATGGGTTACCGGCTTCTGATCACCGAATTCGATGTGAAGGACAATGCTTTGCCCGCCGAAGCGGCTGCACGCGATGCCAAGGTGGCGGAATACGCGCGGCGCTACTTCGACGTGATGCTGGACCAGAAAGCGTTGGGCGATGTCCTGGCCTGGGGGCTTGCCGACCGGTTCAGCTGGCTGCAGGACTTTGCGCCGCGGTCAGACGGCCTTGCGCAGCGCTGCTGCCCCTATGATGACCGGTACCGTGCAAAGCCCCTGCGAAACGTTATCGCTGCTGCTCTGACCACCGCGCAGGCGCGCTAACTACCCGACCGAACGACGAAAGTTGGCAAAAAATGCCCGCCGCACCGATGCGGTGCGGCGGGCAGTCTACGCCTGGGAGGGCGCGAAGTCAGAAGTTGCCGCGAACCACGAACGAGAAGCGGCGGTCATTCATAAAGTAAGACCGCGGTGCCAGCTGGGCCGGATCACCGGTGTAGGCCTGCGACGTCTTGGTCACTTCGTTGAGCAGGTTGACACCCTGCACCCCGACCTTGATCTGTTTGGTCAGGTTGAAGAAGATCGACCCGTCAAGCTGCCCCGTCGGCTCGTTGAAAATCGACGTGTAAGGGAAAATCACGTCGGCAACGGTCAACAGGAACCGCGAGCGCCAGTTGTACGCCGCACGAACCGATATCGGCCCCTTTTCATAGAAAACCGCCACATTGAAGTTGTGCTTCGACAGGCCTTCCAGCGGCAGGCTGCCTGGCCTGATCGTGCTGGAATCCACCGGTTCGCCGGTATTCAGGAAGGCATTGGGCAAGCCCGAACTTTCGATATACGAATAGTTCGCGCTCATCCCCAGACCGTCGAACGGCGCCGGAAGGAAATCATAGGTCTGCTGGTAAGCAAGCTCGAAGCCCTTGATCTTCCCGGTTCCGTTATAATTTGCCGGGGCCAGAATGCTGGCATCCAGGGTCACCCCGTTGTTGGTGATCTGGAACGGCTGCGGAGTGGAATAGAAGAACCCGTTCACCGATTTGTAGAACACGTTTGCGGTAAGCGAGCCGACCGGCGCAAAATACCATTCTGCGGTCAGATCGAACTGCCAGGCGGTTGCCGGACGAAGATCCGGATTTCCTGCCGAAAGCAGCAATGTGCCCTGGCTGGTATCGAACGTCAGGTAATTGCGGATGTAGGATGTTTGCGGGCGCGTCAGCACTTTTGAAGCCGCTGCGCGCAAGATCACCTTGGGCGTGACTTCCAGCATCACGTTCAGGCTGGGCAGGAAGTAATCGTAGCTGGTTTCCGTGCTGCGCGGAACAATCGTTGCATTAGCGCCGGTGAAGGCTTGCAGCTGGTTGTACCCCGCCAGACCCAGTGAGCAGACGCCGCCCGGAGGGCTGACCGCCGTACCGGGCGGTGCGCTGGGCGGCGGCGTCGCCGAACAGCGCGCCGCAAAGCTTTGAGCGATGCCAACTTCGCTTGCCGTGGGCACGCGGGTCGCGCTTGACGAATTGACCTTCGTGCTTACCCAGCGAACACCCAGGTTGCCGGCCAGTCGCTTTCCGCCATCGCCAAGATTATCTGTGCCGAAGCGCAGCATGGCGTAGGCCGCGAAGTCCCTTTGCTGGATGTCGGATATTTCGTCAGGCCGGAAATAGGATCCACCGACCGCATCGGCGCGTTCTGCTGCCGGCCGCCACGCCTGGGATCCAGGCGTTGCGCCCTTCGCCAGCCACTGCTGCGAGATCGATTTGAAGATGCCGGCCGATTTCGTGTAATCGTTGATCAGATCGCCGCTGAAATAACGGCTCGATGGCGGTCCGGGTACTTCGCCGCGGAAAAAGTTCGGAAAATCATACGAATCGTAGATGCCCGGCGTCTGGCTTAAACGCACGACATCCGAGCCGGCCCACACTTCCGACAGCACGCCCCAGTTGTAGGTCGTATAGCGAATGGTCTGATCGCGATCCGCATAACGGGCGCCGACCTTTGCCTGGCGGATAAACGAATCGTCGCCAAAGTCGTACGTCAGGTCGCCTTTGAACGCGAACTCGTCACCTTCGCTGCGTTCGAAGTGGTCCATTGCCGCCCGCCAGAACTGGACATCGTTGCTGGCAAAATAATTCGCCTCGCTCAGGCCGGCCAAGGCGGGATTGCCGCCTGCCCAGGTCTGCGCATACTTCGTTACATTCGGCTTGTGCGGGATGATCACCGGGTATTTGCCGGTAAGGTCCAGTTCCTGATCGGCGAAAGTCGAACCAAAGACGCTGACATCGTCAACATCATGCTTGGACCGGGTGTACTGACCGTCCAGTTCGATCGTCAGTCCGCCTTCGGTCTTGTGCCGGAAGTTCAGGCCAAAATCGTTGTTGGTCTGCTCTTCGAAAACCTGGCGACGGGACAACGTCTGCTGCACGCCGCCATAGGGCACGTAGGTCGAACCATCATTCGGCCCGGCGCCGCGCCACCCTGATGCCGGGCTGGTGATATAGCCCGACTGGAACAGCCCGTTGGCATCATACTGGTAATTGCTGAACCCGGTAGTGGCGCACTGCACGTCACCTTCGCTCGCCGCTTGGCCGCCAGCATTGGGATTCAGGAAGCAGCCGCGCGGATAGGTGTTGTATTCCGCATTGTCCGGCGCCGATTCAAACGTGCGCTCACCCCAGGCGTTGGTGGTGTGCGACCGGATAAACTGGGCAGTAAGCAGTGTATTGCGGTCCGAACTTTCGAACTGCGCGGCTGCCGCAATACCATCGCGTTTGCGATCGAAATCCTGGGTACGGAACTGACCGCCAACCGGTGCATACCGCAGGCTGGCCAGATCGACGAAACCGTCCGCACCGGCGGTTTGCGCGGCGCCGCAGGTTCCGGAAGCGGGCAAGGTTGTCGCATCGCCGCTACCGGGCAGGCGGTTGCGGCAGACAAAGCTGTCAAGCGCATTGGCCTGGCGCACGGATGATCCGTCGCGGGTCTGGTAGTTGGCGATCTGGATGCCATCGGCCCGGCTTTTGATCCGCGAATAGTTGCCGCTGATCAGCAGGCCGAACGTGCCTGCATCGGTATCCCAGGTGTTGCTGATCAGACCAGAGAAGCTGGGGGTCCATTCCTTGCGGAAATCGCCATAGTTCGCCTCGGCACTGAAGCCGATGTGGAAACCGCGGTTGTCGAGCGGCTTGCGCGTGTTGAGGTTGACCGTGCCCGCCAAACCGCCTTCGATCATGTCAGCGGTCGAGTTCTTGCTTACGATGACCGATCCCAGAAGTTCAGCCGGGATATCGGCAAAATTGATTGCCTGGCCGTTCACACCGGCAGCAAAGGCGTCGCGTCCGTTGAACTCTGACCGCACGAAGTTAAGGCCGCGGATGACCACGCCCGAACCTTCGACCGAAAAGTGATCCGGATCGTTCGATCCGGCAAAGCGGTTGATCGCAACACCAGGGACGCGCTGCAGGGCTTCGGTTACCGAACGGTCCGGCAGGGCACCGATATCTTCGGCAGTAATGGCGTCGACCACGGTATCGGCTGACCGCTTGATGTTCTGGGCGTTTTCCAGCGAGCGGCGAATGCCGGTGACGATGATTTCGCTGGTTGGCGCATCAGCGCTGTCGGCCGGCTGCTGGGTTGCAGTGCTGCTTTGCGCCGCTGCCATTGCCGGTGAAAGCAACAGACCGATAACCGCCAGCGATGCGCTGCCTTTCAAACTCACGACGCGTGCCGGAAACCGTACGTGCGTGGCCATATGCCTTTCCTCCCCATGTTAGCGCTACCATTTTGGCGCGCCCGACGCCGAAAGCGTTTTATTGATTGCATCCGGATATCCGCGATCCTATCGCATTGCAAGAGGGAGATCAGCAAAATGGTAGCGGAACCATTGCAGGGCTGCCGCAGCTTGGGTATCTGCCCGCCCCATGCCTGACGTCCGCCCCATTTCACGCGTTGTCATCGTCGGTGGCGGAACCGCAGGCTGGATGACGGCTGCAGCGATGTCGCGCTTTTTCAATGACGGGCAGCGGCAGATCACAGTGGTCGAATCGGACGATATTGGCACTGTCGGCGTGGGCGAAGCGACGATACCGCCTATTGCCACTTTCAACCGCATGCTCGACATCGACGAAAACGAGTTTTTGCGGGCCACCCGCGGGACCTTTAAACTTGGGATCGAGTTCGTAAACTGGGGCCAACTCGGAGACCGGTACTTCCATCCGTTCGGATCCTATGGCGAAGACCTTCACGGCATATCGTTCCATCAGCTCTGGTTGCGTGAGGCCGCGCGGGCGGGCGGCGGGTCGATATCCGATTATTCGATGTGCACGGTTGCCGCCGCTCAGCGCCGGTTCGGGCGGCCAAAGGCCGGGGCGCAAAGCCTGGTTTCGCAGATTGCCTATGCATTCCATTTCGATGCCGGACTTTATGCCAAGTTCCTGCGCGGTCTGGCGGAACGACAAGGGGCCCGCCGGATCGAAGGCAAGATCGTTCACGTCCACCGCGACGGACAAAGCGGCGATGTCACTTCGGTTGAACTGGCCGGCGGCGAACAGGTTGGCGGCGATCTGTTTATCGATTGCTCGGGATTTCGCGGCTTGCTGATCGAAGAAACGCTGGAAGCCGGTTTCGAGGACTGGAGCCACTGGCTGCCGATGGACCGTGCAATCGCCCTGCCGACGCGCAACGTGACATCGCCGGATCCTTTCACGCGTTCAACCGCGCACGGCGCAGGCTGGCAATGGCGCATCCCCCTGCAGCACCGTACCGGCAACGGGCACGTGTTCTGCAGTGCCTATATGCAGCCGGATGAGGCGGAACGCATCTTGCTAGCCGGGGTTGAGGGAGAGCCGCTGGCCGAGCCGCGCATGCTCAGCTTCCGAACCGGGATGCGGCGCCAGCCATGGAAAAACAACGTGGTGGCAATTGGCCTTTCGTCCGGTTTCATCGAACCGCTTGAATCGACCGCCATCCATCTGATCCAGAACGGCATTCACCGGCTGTTTGCCCTGTTCCCCGACAACCCGGTCACGCCGCTGGAACGGGATGAATACAACCGCGGTATGGGTGAACTTTACGCCGATGTGCGCGATTTCGTGATTCTCCACTACAAGGCCACGCAGCGCAGCGACACCGCGTTCTGGCGGTATGTGCGGGATATGGAAGTCCCCGATTCGCTGGCCCGAAAGATCGAACTGTGGAAGCGCCGTGGCCGCGTGTTCCGGGAAAATGTGGAACTGTTCAGCCAACCCAGCTGGATAGCGGTCATGCTGGGGCAGAACATCGTACCCGAACGGTGGGAGCCGATTGCCGATACCCTGGACGAGGACAAGGTCGCTGCGGCCATGGCGCAGATGCGCGCGGCCTATCAGGCGGCGGCAGCATCCCTGCCTGGTCAGGAAGAGTTTCTGCGCCGAGCCGGAGGCTGGGGCGCATGAACGACAGCGGCCCGATCCGCCGCATCGTGATCGTCGGAGGCGGTACCGCCGGCTGGATGGCAGCCGCCGCGCTGTCCAAAGTGCTGCACGGTATGCCGGGGCTGACTATCGAACTGGTCGAAAGCGAGGCAATCGGCACCGTAGGGGTTGGCGAGGCGACCATTCCGCAGATCATTGCTTTCAACACCCTGCTGGACATCGACCACGCAGCCTTCATGCGAGAGACGCGGGCCACCTACAAATTGGGAATCGAGTTTGTCGACTGGCGGCGCATCGGCCACAGCTACATTCATCCCTTCGGCGGCTTCGGCATCGATATGCTGGGGATCGAGTTTCACCACTTCTGGCTGCGCGGTCAGCGGCTGGGGGAAACCGCGCCGCTGGATGCTTATTCCATTGCGGCCGTTGCGGCCGCGATGGGCCGCTTCGATTTGCCGCGGCCGGACTTGCCCAATTCGCCCATGGCCAAGCTGGCCTACGCATTCCAGTTCGACGCGTCCCGTTATGCCCGTTTGCTGCGCACAATTGCAGAAGGACGCGGCGTCAAGCGTACCGAGGGGCGAATACGTTCGGTTGAACAGAACCCGCTCAGCGGCTTTGTCGAAACGGTGACGCTGGAAAATGGCATTACGGCGGCGGGCGACCTGTTCATCGACTGTTCGGGCTTTCGCGCGCTGCTGCTTGGGGAAACGCTGGGGGTGCCGTTTACCGATTGGAGTGAATGGCTGCCGTGCGACCGCGCGGTTGCAATCCCTTGTGCCTTGGGCGGGGCCGATCTGCCCCTGACCCGATCGACCGCACGCCCGGCCGGGTGGCAGTGGCGCATTCCGCTGCAGCACCGGATCGGCAATGGGCACGTGTATTGTTCAGCCTTTACCACCCAGGAACAAGCAACGCAGTTGCTGCTGGCAAACCTGGACGGCAAGCAGCTGGCCGATCCCAACCACCTGCGCTTCACCGCCGGGCATCGCGCCCGCGCGTGGGACAAGAACGTCGTTGCGCTGGGATTGGCGGGCGGATTTCTTGAACCGCTTGAATCGACATCGATCCATCTGGTGCAAAGCGGGATTGCCCGGTTGATGACACTGTTTCCGACCAGCGCCTTTTCAGCAGCAGAAATAGACCGGTACAATCGGGAATCGGTGCAGGACTATGTTGATATCCGCGATTTCCTGGTTTTGCATTACCGCGCGACGGAACGAAACGATTCTGCCTTTTGGAACCATTGCCGCAACTTGCCCGAACCCGCCGGACTGGCCGAAAAAACGGCCATGTTTGCTTCGTCTGGCCGTATCATCCGCGAGCACAACGAACTGTTTACCGAGGCCAGCTGGCTTGCCGTATTGGTTGGGCAAGGCGTAGAGCCCGGCGGTTACCATCCGCTGGCCGAAGCACTGGAAGCATCCGAACTGCATCGACGTCTGGATCATATCCGCGCAGTCATAGCTGATACGGCCGGGCGTCTGCCCACCCAGCGTCAGCATTTACAGGCAATCGGCGGCGCAGCATCGGTTGAGCAGGCGGTCGCGTAAATCGCCGGCCTATGCGGAAAGTTGGCCGGCCAGCCATTCGGCATAGGGCGGCGTGCGCACCAGCACCGAACGCGCCTTAACGGCAAAGGCGGCAGCCACCGCTGCTTCATCAGCCGGGCGCGCAGCCGCCAACGTTGTAGTCCCGGGCGCAAAGCCCAGCGCGACAAGCAGCGCGCAAAACTCTTGCCCGGCCAACGGCGCTTCTTCGCGAAACGGCATGCGCCCGCGCCGCGTATACTGGTCGATCGTGCGATCAAGCTGGGCAGAGCGGCCTTGCGAACCGAAAACGGCCATTGCTGCCGGCGCCGCGTAATGTACCGCAATGGTATCGCGCACCGCATCGGCCATCAAAGCGGCGCGCCGGTTGTATTCGGCGCGCTCGGCGGGCGCGAAGGCCAGGCTGGGAAGCAGTTCTAGCAGCAGTGCAAGTTGCCGGTGCGCCAGATCGAGAGGGTAGCCGCCGATGGGTTCAAAGCGTGCTGCTGCATCGCCAAGCGCAACGACGTTGCCCAGCCAGGATGCCTTCGCGCGTGCCGGACCGATCGGGATCGCTTCGGCCGCCGGCGCCCCCAAGGCATCCCGAACCTCTTGCGGGTCAAGCGAACGGGACGCGGCCAGCGTTGTCTGCAATCCATCCCGCCCCGCCAATTCAGACAGCCAGCCCTGCGGCAGCAAGGTCATGCGGTCTTCCAGGGCCAATACCGGCGGTCCCGGTTCTGCCAGATATACGGTGCGCACAGGCAGGCGGTCCGCCCAGTCAATGACCGCGTGTTCACGCAGCGCCGCAAGCAGCTTGGCATCAGGCCCGGTGCAGTCGACAAACAGGTCCGCCGTGATATCGCCATCTGCCGCGGTCGCAACCGAACGCAATCCGCCTTGGCCATCCAGCTTGCATCCAACGACTGGCCCGGCCAGTCCGGCAATCCCCAGCTGCGCAGCCGCTTCGCTCAGGATTTGCCGGTAAGCGCCCGTGTTCCAGCGCATCGCATGATCGACGGCGCCTGCAGCACCGCCGTCATCAGCCAGCGGAAAGGCATAGCGGCCCGCGTCTGCCAGCACTTCGGCGATGGAACCGGGTGCGGTGTCTGCCGAAACGTTGCGCTGTCCGCCGCCCCAGCTGCGGGCAAAAGCACCGGCCATGGCCGGATCCAGTTCGGCGCCATAGGCCGCAACGCCGTGGCTGTCCGACCCGCCCCAGCCGAAGTACCGGGTGATGAGGCGGTGGCTTGCGGCGGCGCGGCGCAGCAGCGCGGTATCCGCAATGCCCAGCCGCTCATGCAGCCTGCAGGTAAAGGGCAGTGCCGTTGCGGATCGGTCGGCAAAGGCGGCGGCACCGGTTGGAGCCGAAATGACCACCACGTCACACGGCGGCAGTGATCGTTTCAGCGCCGCAGCGGCCAGCAGACCCACAGGCCCGTCCCCGGCAACAACGATGCGGCGTAGCGGCCCGGCTGCAGCCATTATGCCGCCGACGCAAGGCGCGCCGCTTCGTGCCCCAGGAAATCGGCGTGCCCCGGCATCGCCGCAACCTCATCCGCGATTGCTTTGCGCAGCGCGTCGAAGGCCCGTCCGACACGCGCCGGATCCGCCAGAGCAGTGCGCTTATCATAGGCTTGCGGCACCATGCCCTGGCCCACGTAAACGGCAAACCAGCTTGCGTCATAGAACAGGCCGTCGGAATATTTTTCGATCCGTGCAGCATCCCGCCACAGGGCCAGCTTGTCGGTCAGACTGTCAGGCACCTGCATGGTGCGAACATGATTCCAAAACGGGGAATCGCTGCGCGTCGTGGCGTGATAATGCAGTATCAGGAAATCACGAACCCGGTCGTATTCCATGTCGACCAAGCGGTTGAACTCGTCCCGATCGCGCGGATCGCAGTGGCCGCCCAGCGGAAACAGTTCGATCAGATAGGTGATCGCCATTTGCGACAAATAGATCGAGGTCGATTCAAGGGGCTCAAGAAATCCGCTGGCGAGCCCCACAGCGACGACATTGCGGCTCCAGCTTCGGCGTCGGCGCCCGGCCCTGAACCGCAGCACGCGCGGATCGGCCAGGGCCTCCCCCTCGGCCGCCGCGGCTATTGCCGTGCATGCCTCGTCTTCTGAAAGATGCGCGCTGGAAAAAACATAGCCGTTGCCCATCCGGTGCTGCAGCGGGATCTGCCAGCGCCACCCGGCCGGCATGGCTGTGGCGGTTGTATAGGGACGCAGCGGCGCTCCCAGGACATGGGCACACGGCATCGCCGCCGCGCGGTCGCAGGGCAGCCATTCGCTCCAGTCCTCCCAGCTTTCATCCAGCGTTTCGCCCAGCAGAAGCGAGCGGAACCCCGAACAGTCGACGAACAGGTCGCCTTCGATGCGCCGGCCGTCCGACAGGATCAGAGCGGTAACATCGCCGTCAACTCCGCTGCGTTCGACCGAAACGACCCTGCCTTCGTGCCGGATCACGCCGTTCGCCATGCCGAAGCTGCGCATAAACGGGCCAAACAGAGTGGCGTCAAATTGATACGCATAACCATAGGTTGAAGCCAGTGACTGGTCTTGTGCCGGGGGGCGGAACCGGTTGGCCTGTGCTGCTGCTACAGCCAGCGAATAGTCGCCCAGCGGTCCTGCCTTGCCGCGGCGCGCCTGATCCAGCCACCAATGGTGAAAGCCCACCCCGGCAACCTCTTCGCCAAAGCTGCCGAAAGGATGGATGTAACTGGTACCCAGCGCGCCAAAATCGCGAAAGTCGATACCCAGCTTGTAGGTTGCGTGGGTCGCCTTCATGAAGGCTGCTTCATCGATGCCCAGCTTTTCAACAAAGGCGCGAATATGCGGCAGTGTAGCTTCGCCTACGCCGACTATGCCGATATCTTCGCTTTCGATCAGCGTAACCTGCGCATGATCGGGCAGCAGTTTGGCCAGACCGGCCGCAGTCATCCACCCGGCTGTACCGCCGCCCAGCACGACGACCCGAACGCGGTGGTGAAGACTAGCCTTCATCAGGCAGCCCTATCGTACTGGCAACCTGCAGATGCAACTGGTCATCCTTGCATGTCTTCCAGCTCCATCCCCTTGGTTTCGTGAACGAAGGCCTTGACCAGGAAAAAGCTTATGACGGCGCAAACGGCATAGAATGTGTAACTTGCCGCCAGTCCAATCCCTGCTGCCATAGCCGGAAACGTCTGCGCAATAAGATAGTTTGCCAGCCACTGGAAAAAGCCCGCCACGGCAAGAGCGCTGCCGCGGATCTGGTTGGGGAACATTTCGCCCAACATCACCCACATGACGGGGCCCCAGCTGACGTTGAAAAAGATTACATAAAGATTGGCGGCAATCACCGCGACCAGGCCCATTTGCGATGACAGCTGCAGCTTGCCTGCGCTGTCCAGGCTGCCTTGGCTGAAGGCATAGACCATAATGAACAGCGTTGCCGCCATGCCGGCAGATCCGATCAGCAACAGGGGCTTGCGGCCAATCTTGTCGATCACGGCGATGGTGATGAAGCAGGCCGCGATGGACACCGCGCCCGACACGATGTTGATCAGCAGGCTGTCGTTTTCGGTGAAGCCGGCCAGCTGCCACAAGGTCGCACCGTAATAGAAAATCACGTTGATCCCGACCAGCTGCTGAAACACCGCCAGCATGATGCCAACCCAGACAATCGGCCGCAGGCCAAGAAAACCCCGGGTTCCAGCTGGCGCTTTCACATCCGACAGGCGCGGACGGTGATCTTCGGCAAAACTCGCGCGGATTTCGATCAGTTTGGCGTCTGCGGCGTTTGCGCCGAACAGGCTGACAAGCACCCTGCCCGCATCGTCAAACCGGCCCTTGGCGACCAGAAAGCGCGGGCTTTCCGGAATGAAGAACAATGCGATGAGAAACACCAGCGCCGGAACCGCCTGCATAATGTACATCCACCGCCACGCTGCAATTCCGGCCCAGAACGGGGCCGTGGATTCGCCGGCCGATCCGGCAACGACATAGTTGACCAGAAAAGCCGCCGTCAGTCCGGTGATGATCATGATCTGCTGCACGGTCGTCATGCGCCCGCGGATGTTGGCCGGTGCCACTTCCGAGATATAGGCCGGAGACAGGACGCTTGCCGCGCCAACCGCAATGCCGCCCGCCACGCGCGCCATTACGAACAACAGGTGGCTTTCCGAAAAACCCTGGACCAGCGCGCCGCCCAGAAAAAGTACCGCTGCCAGCCGCATCACGTTGCGACGCCCCAGGCTGTCCGCCAGCGTTCCGGCAAAAAAGGCTCCGATAAAACAGCCGATCAGAAGCGAACCCACCGTGAAGCCCAGCCCGGCTTCGTCCAGCTGAAACGCCGATTTAAGGCCCTCCTGCGTGCCGTTCACAGCACCGCTATCGTATCCGAACAGCAAACCGCCGATCGTCGCCACCGCGACAATGGCCCAGATCAGACCGGTATTTGCACTTTCGCGCGGCGCGTTCATCCTGTCTCTCCCCAGCGGCTATTGCCGTAATGTTAGCGCTACCTTACTAGGCTTGCGTGGGGCTGCAAGCGTTTTGCGGCTTGCCCCTTTTTCGCAAGCGCAGGAGCGGATGCACATGAACCTTTCCGGACAGAACTTCATCGCTGGCAAGCGCCGCGGCGCTGACGCAACCTTCAAGGCGCGCGATGCAGAAACCGGCGCGCTGCTGGAGCCGCCATTTGCCGCAGCGTCATCGCAGGACATCACCGATGCTTGCACGGCAGCAGGCAAGGCGCAGGCGGCTTACGCCAACCTGTCGCTGCCTGATCGCGCTCGTTTCCTGCGATCCTGCGCTGACCACATCGATGCCCTGGGCGATGTGCTCACCCAGCGCGCCATGGCAGAAAGCGGCTTGCCCGAAGCCCGATTGACCGGTGAACGCGGCCGGACCGTGGGACAGCTGCGGCTGTTTGCAGACGAGGTCGAGGACGGCGCCTGGCAAGCATTGCGCATCGATCACGGCGATGCAACGCGCACTCCTCCCGCCCCCGACCTGCGCCTGCGCATGGTGCCGCTGGGACCGGTGGCGGTGTTTGGCGCCAGCAACTTTCCCTTGGCCTTTTCTGTCGGCGGAGGAGACACCGCGTCAGCCCTCGCGGCGGGATGCTGTGTCATCGTCAAGGGCCACCCGGCCCATCCCGGCACATCTGAACTGGTGGCCGGCGCGATAACCGCTGCGGCCGCTGAAACGGACATGCCGGAGGGCGTTTTTTCCCTGCTCAACGGGCCGGACAACGCGCTGGGCGCTGCACTGGTCAACGATCCGCACATCGCTGCTGTTGGCTTTACCGGATCGCGTGCAGGCGGCCTGGCGCTGATGGATCTGGCGGCAAAAAGGGCCGTACCGATCCCCGTCTATGCCGAGATGAGCAGCGTCAATCCCGTTGTCCTTCTACCCGAACGGCTGGACGAAGCGGCAGAGGTGCTGGCAAGCGGCTATGTTGCGTCACTGGCCCTGGGTGCCGGTCAGTTCTGCACCAATCCGGGCATTGTCCTTGCCATTGATGGTCCTGCACTTGATCGGTTCATCGCGGCTACGGCCGCGGCAGTGGCCGATGTGGCGGGTCAGACCATGCTGACAGCATCCATCTCGCATGCCTTCGTGCGCGAAACGCGGCACCTTGCCAGCCTGCCAGGCGCGCGCATGATCGGCTGCGGCAAGGAAGCCGCCGATCATGCCGCAAGGGCGCAGGTTCACATCGTATCGGCTGGCGATTTCATAGCCGACGGCGCCTATGCCCGCGAAGTTTTCGGGCCAAGCTCGATCATCGTGCGCTGCCAGGACATTGCGCAATTGCAGCAGGTACTGGAAGGCATGGAAGGACAGCTGACTGCCACCGTGCACATGGCCCCGGCTGACTATCCTGAGGCCGCCCGCCTGCTGCCCGTACTGGAAACGCGTGCGGGCCGCATCCTGGCAAATGGCTGGCCGACCGGTGTTGCCGTAACCCACGCCATGAACCACGGCGGTCCGTTTCCGGCAACGTCGGACGGGCGCAGCACCTCGGTCGGGACACTGGCAATTGGCCGCTTTCTGCGGCCGGTGAGCTATCAGGACTGGCCCGCCCAGCTGCTTCCCCCAGCGCTGCACGATACGCCCACCACAGCTTTGCGCCGGATTGATGGCATTTGGACCGTTGGGTAAGGGACCCGGCTATGTGGCGCGCATTTTAGCGGGCGGTCATGGCCTGCCGTACAAACTGCACGGTCAGTTGTAACCGCGCCCCGATGCGATTTCGCTTAGTACGCCCGCCGCACGGCTACACCGCCGTGGCCCGCACGGCGGGCAGTCCCTTATAAAGAACGCGGCCAGTTCCGGCCGCAATCCACTGCGCTTTGCGGGGGACGTCCGGGCCGCAGCAGCTGTTAGCTCAGCCGCACTGGCGATGTTGATCAGTGTCATGTCATCATCCTCTCTTTGGGATGGATCTGATTCTGGACTTCGCGCTTGCCAGGCAGAATTGCTTTTGCGCTATTGGTGCAATGCCTGTGCCGCCCAGCCCCGAGGCGGATCATCACCTTTGCGCATCGAAGTAATGCGTGAGCAGCATTTGCCACAAAGGCGCCGGCAATCGATCATGAGCTGATCAACACAGCACACGGAATCTGCCGACATGAACACCTTATCCCGCCCAATCCGCAGCATGATCGCCGGTGGCATGGCTGCCGCGTCCGCACTTTGCATCGCCGCTTCGCCAGTGGCGGCAGCGCCGGTCGATACGGTCCAGACAGCGCCCGCCGACGGGGTGATCAGGCTGAAAAGCGCCAACGGCTTCGATGAAACGGTGCTCCGCCTGAAGGCCGACGTGCAAGCCAAAGGTATCCGTTTTTTCGACGTGATCGATCAGTCCGGCCTTGGCGCACAGGCAAACCTCAAGACAGCGCGTTCCACATTGATCATTTTCGGCAACCCGCCGCTGGGCGTTCAGTTTCTTCAGTCCAACCCCTATGCCGGACTTGATTGGCCAGTCAGAATGCTGGTCGTAGAAGAAGGCGACGGCAGTGTCTGGGTCGCGTGGAGCGATTTCGCGTTCATTGCCAAGCGATATCGCATCAGCGATCGAAACGCACAGTTTGCCATGGCGAACCAGGTTGCCGGATCGATTGCAGCTGCAGCGACAGCGCGTTGACGCGCGGGCGGGGACCATGATGAACGCGCTGCATCTTCACAGCAATTTGGCGCTGATGGCGGCGATTGCTGCAGCGGCGGCGATGGGCGCGGCGATCCAGCATGGCGGCACCTGCGTGGTCGCCGCGGTTGATCAGGTTCTCAGCATGCGCTCGGCGCAGCGCCTGGCTGCACTGGCGGAATGCAGCCTGTGGGCTGCAGTGTTGGGAATGATGGCGCTGGGCGCCGGTTTCCATTTTGCAGCAAGTCCGTCCTATCCTGCAGGGTGGTCGGCCGCCGCCGGCGGCGCGATGCTCGGCTTCGGTGCGTGGCTTAACGGTGCTTGCGTATTTGGTTCAATCGCGCGGATCGGTTCGCGCGACTGGCACTATCTGCTCACGCCTTTTGGATTCTTCGCGGGCAGCCTGATCCACGCGCGGACCTTGGGCCCATTCGCAACGCACATAGAACCGCGATCTACGCCCGATGTATGGGGTTTGCTGGTCGTTCTCGCCACCTTGAGCGCGGGATATTCGGCCTGGCAACTGCGGCACCGCAGGCGCGCAGCCCTGTGGGGCTGGCGTCATGCGACAATTGCGATCGGATTTGCATTTGTCGCGCTGGCGTCATTGGCCGGACCGTGGACCTACACCGAAGCTTTGGGCCGGGCAGCGCACAATGGGTCCTTGCTGGCCTGGCAGGACGCCGCCCTGTTTGCAGCGCTTTTGGGAGGCGCTGTTGCGGGCGGTGGATCGCGACCAAGCGCAACGCAATTCGCATGGGGCCGGGCGGCATCGTGCGCCGCTGGCGGTGCCTTCATGGGATTTGGCGGAGCTTTGGTGCCTGGCGGCAATGATAACCTCATCCTGGTTGGCCTCCCCGCGCTGCAAGCGCACGCCTGGCTGGCCATTGCAGCGATGGTTCTGACGATTGCCGGGGGCTTGCTTGGATCCCGCGAATACAGCAAAATGCGCCTGCTCCGGTCAGAGAGTCGCGCTGAACCGGTTTGACAGGCCCTAGGGTGGGGAAGCGACATGGAAATGCAGCAAGTCCGCTATTTTCTGTCTGTAGCCAAGACGCTCAATTTCACGCGGGCGGCAGAACAGTGCAATGTAACGCAGCCAGCTTTGACGCGCGCGATAAAGCAGCTTGAGGACGAGCTTGGCGGCGAACTGATCCGGCGCGAGGGGCGACACAGCCACCTTACCGATCTTGGCCTGCGGATGCTTCCGCTGCTGACCCAATGCCATGAAAGTGCGCTCAACGCCAAGGTGCTCGCCGCCAAGGTTCGCAGCGGCGATGTCGCGACGTTGGCGGTCGGTGTTTCGGTGACGCTCGACGTCGATCTGTTGCTGGTTGCCCTCGCCGAACTGCAACGCGCTTTTGCCGGACTGCAACTGGTGATCCGCCGCGGCAATGGTTCGCAAATAGCCGATTGGCTAAAAAACGGAGAAATCGAGCTGGCCTTTGGCGGTCCGCTGGGTGAAAGCTGGGACAGGCTGGATTGCTGGCCCATGTTTACCGAGGCTTTCGATCTGGTGGTCGCCAACGATCACGAACTGGCCATGGTCAACGACATGGATCTGCAGGTCGATCTGATCGGCAAGGAACGCCTCTTGCTCCATTCGCTGCTCGACGGATCAGAATTGACGACCAGCAGCCTCGAAGCGGCCGGGGTCAGGGTACGAGACGCACATCAGGTCAGCTGCAACAGGGATCTGGAAAAGCTGATGCTGGCGAAGTTCGGCGTGGCGATCCTTCCGGCCAGCTCGTTCCGTTCGCCCCATCTCCGGCATCTTCATTATCCCGGACTGGACTTGCGGCGCACCGTCGCGGTCTATTCGATAGCAGGGCGCCCGCGTTCGCGCGAAGCGGCAGCGCTGTTGTCGTTGGTTCGCGCCGCGGACTGGTCTTCAACCGACGCTGCCTAACCCCGCCACTGCTTTGATCAGAGCGTCGATTTCCATTCGCCGGCGAAAGTCGGGGTCGATATGACGAGCGCGGACAATGCCTTGGCGGTCCAGGACGAAAACCGCCGGGATTGCAAGCGTCCAGCCTCTGCTTCCGAGAAAATCGGGAATCCGCTTGCCCAGGCGCAGATAAAGTTGCTGGATTGCCGGATCGAACGTCACGGCAAGGCCAGCTGAGCGCGCAAACTCCGCGTCCATGTCGCTCAGAAACCTGAAGTGACATTGCGTCTCGGCCCTGATCCGCCGGGTATAACGCTGCATTTCAGCAGAGATCGCAACAATGCGCGCGCTGGCCAGTTGGACCTGTGCTTCGGCAATACTGGCCAGCGTCACGCGGCAATAAGGGCACCAATGGCCGCGATGGAAAACGATTACCAGCGGCCGATCGCGGTGCAGCTGGGCAAGGTCTGCAAGGCGGCCTTCGTGATCGGGCAGCATGAACGGCGGGAACATTTCACCGGCTGCCGGTGCCCCTTGGCCGGCTTGCGCCGCTTCAAGCCGCGCCACGAATCCGTCAATCAGCGCCATGTTGTCGGGGCAGCGCTCACGCGCATCGCGGGCCACTGCTTCAAGCCGTTCCTTCAGCGCCATTGGCCTGCGGATAAGACGCGTGACCAGATCGTCGGGACTGTCGGGAACCGATCCAGCCGACTGGCCAATACTGCCGGCCCACTCCGGACCTTCAGTCCCCAAGCGCTGCCACCCCAGCGACAATGGCATCCAGCTCCATTCGCCGCCGATAGTCAGGATCGACGTGGCGTGTGCGGATGATGCCCTGGCAATCGAGGATGAAGACAGAGGGAACCGGCAGAATCCATGCCTGTCCGCCCTGATAGCCAGGAATATCCCATCCTGCCCCCCCGATCAGCGATGCCATGAATTCGTCCACCCAGATGGCAAGGTTGATCGACAAGGCGTATCCCGCGTCGGTATCGGTCAGCAGCGGAAACCGCGCGCCCGTTTCATCCCGCAACTTGCGCGTGTAGGTCTGCAACTCGGCAGAAATCGAACAAATCTGTGCATGGCCCAACTGGTCCTGGATTTCCGCCAGGCCCTTAACGTTGATCCGGCAATAGGGACACCAGTGTCCACGGTGAAACACCAAGACGACAGGACCGCGATCGAGCATGGATTGCAGGCTCACCAGCCGGCCATCCTGATCGGGCATGGTGAAGTGCGGCATCGGGTCGCCGATCTGAGGCGCGCTTGCCCCGGCTTCGGCGGCTTCCAGTCGGTTGACGAAAGTATCGACCGCCATGGCAAATTCGGGGCTGCGCGCGCGCACCTCATCGGCAATTGCCAGGAGCCGGCGACCGAGCGGCCATTCTGAATCGCGCAGTTCCCAGACCATGTTATCTAGCGCGGCAACAAGGGGATGGGTCATCGCACACCTCCGAAGCCGCAAACCTATCATACTCGGTGATCAAGGTCATCGCCTTCACCCCGCTGCAGCGGTACGAATGATCTCTCCGCCCGACAGTTCATGAAGGACGAAGCCTTCCAGCGGGTCTATCTCCTCGCGCCAAGGGGCCTGGGCAAGCGTTTCGGCCGTATGGCGGTATCCCGCCTCGCGCCGCAGCTTGATACCGTTAGCGCTGAAGTCGATGTCCTTTGAATGGTCTTCGCTGTCGAGAGACGGGGCAAGCAGGCGGATGACATGCATCCGCGTGTCGCAGCCATAGCCGCGCAGTTCGGCGAGCCGGCTGGCCGAGGCTGCGGTATCTGGTACAAGCTTGGCGATCTCGGTGACGACATGGCGCAATCGGTGAAGCTGCCGTTGACGCTTGATGTTTTGTGCAGCGCGGCTTGAATACTGGAGGTCCTTCTGGCGGTTCAGCACCTGCCAGATCGAATCCGGTTCCGGACCGTGCGGGTTCCACAGATGCACTGTAAACACCGTGCCTGATCGGCGCGGTTCATCGTCAAACACGATTTCCACCGGGGTATTTGAAAGAATACCGCCATCCCAATAGAGTTCACCATTGATGCGAACGGCCGGAAACGCTGGCGGCAACGCGCCGGATGCAAGGATGTGATCGACCGTCAAGGTTTCCCTGTCGCTGTCAAAATAGACCATCTCGGCGCTCTGCACCTTGGCCGCTCCGACTGACAGGCGGGTGGGTCCATGGTTGATCCGGTCAAAATCCACCAGTTCATTCAGCAATTCACGCAGCGGGTCGAGGGAATAGTAGGCGGCCTGTTCAGCGCCCAATCCCATAAGCGGGCTAAGGAATGCAAACGGGCGCGGCCGGAAAAAGGCTGGCAACCCCGAAGTGATGGTCATCGCGTTGCGGATGTTCTGACCGATCCAGTCAGGCATGGGCATGCCCATTAGATTGCCCTGTTCGACGCGGCGCCAGAACTCGGCCAACTTTTTCAGGCGGGTTTCCTGCGTCGACCCGGCAATCAAGGCTGCGTTGATCGCGCCAATTGATGTGCCGACTATCCAGTCGGGTTCGACCCCGGCGTCATGCAGCGCTTCGTACACCCCCGCCTGATAGGCACCCAGCGCGCCTCCGCCCTGGAAAACAAGCACAATCTGGCCGCGCGCGGCAAGTTCATCGTGTAGCTGAGACATGACTTTCTCCTTGAAAGGGGGCGGCTAGACCAGGCGCCTGGTTGGCCCGGACATCGCCAGTGATGAGGCGCGCATGGCGCGCATAGGTCAGGTAGTTCCAGGCCAGTTTCATCCCGACTTGCAACCGGCTCCTGAAATCGACGAGGAAGAATACGTGCGCCGTTGACCACAAGAGCCAGGCCACAAAACCGCGAACCTTCCACCACCCGAAATCGATCACAGCGTGACTGCGACCGATAGTCGCCAGATTCCCGAAATGGCGATACCGGAAGGCCGGCTCGGACCCACCGTTCAACAATTGCCGGATTGCCTGGGCGGCGTGCCGCCCCTGCCGTTTGGCCACAGGAGCAATCCCGGGAAGCGGACGGCCATCGGCGCCTTTGCAATGGGCGGTGTCACCGATTACGAACACGTACGGATCGTTATCTGGGTGCAAGTGCGCATCCACCATGACCCGCCCGGCTTGATCTGCCTGTACCCCTAGCCAGCTGGCCGCCGGCGACGCTGCTACTCCGGCGGCCCAGATCACGGTGTGGGCAGGAATGGTCCGCCCGCCGGCTATCACCCAATCGTTGCCGATCGCTTCGACCGGGGTCGAAAGACGGACTTCGACGCCCAGGTTTTCCAGATCTCGCAGCGCTGCTGCGGACAGTTCTTCCGGGAAAGATTCCAGCAGACGCGGTGCAAGGTTCAACAGGATGATCCTGGAGCAATGCGGTGTGATCGACCGAAAATCGCGGCTGACAGACCGGTGCGCCAATTCGGCAATTGCTCCGGCCAGTTCAACGCCCGTCGGCCCGCCCCCGATGACGACGAAGGTCAGAAGTGCCACGCGGCGCGCCTTGTCTTCCTCGGTTTCCGCTCTTTCCAGCGCCAGCAAGATCCGGCTACGAACCGCGGTTGCGTCCTCAATCGTTTTGAGACCCGGTGCGTGCCCTGCCCATTCGTCCCGTCCGAAGTAGCTGTGCTGTGCACCCGTCGCGACGACAAGCCAATCATACGGCAACGAACGCCCGCCATCGAGAGCTACCGTTCGCCGGCTTCGATCAATCGCGACAACCCGGTCCAGAACCACGCGCGCGTTGGCTTGGCGGCAAAGGATCGAACGGATCGGACTGGCCACATCGGCCGGAGACAGGGCCGCAGTCGCAACCTGATACAGCAGCGGCTGGAACACATGGTGGTTGCGCTGATCGATCACGGTAAGGTCGACGGACGCACCAGCAAGACCGCGGACTGCGGCCAGTCCGCCAAATCCTGCGCCTATGACGACGACCTTTGGTCGCGCGGGTCCAGCAGAAAGGACCATGTCACTGTGCCGTCCAACCGCCATCAACCGGGATCGCGGCACCATTGATCGACGCTGCCATTGGTCCGGCAAGGAACAACGCGAGTGCGCCGATTTCCTCGACGGTGGCAAAGCGCTTGCTTGGCTGGGCAGCGAGCAGCACATCCTCGATCACCCGGGTGCGATCAAGCCCGCGGGCTTTCGCAGTATCTTCGATCTGAGCCTCGACCAGAGGGGTCCAGACATAACCGGGGCATATCGCGTTGCACGTGATGCCTTGGCGGGCTCCTTCCAGCGCGACGGTCTTGGTCAAGCCCAGTACGCCGTGTTTCGCGGCGACATAGGCGCTCTTGAAGGGCGAGGCGACGAGACCGTGGGCCGAGGCGACGTTGATGATCCGGCCAAAGCCCGCCTCTTTCATGCCGGGCATGGCGGCGCGAATTGTATGAAATGCAGCAGCCAGATTGAGCGACTGGATCGCATCCCATTTGTCTATCGGAAACTCTTCGATTGGAGCGACGTGCTGGATCCCGGCGTTATTGACCAGAATATCGACCCGCCCATGCCGTTCGAAGGCGGCATGAACCAGTTCAGCGGCGCTTTCACCCAGCAACAAGTTCGCAGGATCATAGTCTACCGCGACATCCAGTTGTGCAAGTTCGGCGACAGTGCGCTCTATCTCGTCGGCGCGGCCGAGACCATTTAAAACAATGGCGGCGCCCGCGTCGGCCAAGGATCTGGCAATGCCCAGACCGATTCCGCTGGTCGATCCGGTAATTATTGCAACCTGACCTGACAGCTGCCGGCATTGCGGCGTGTCGCACTGGTCAAGATGGCGGGATGTGGCGGCGAGGTTCATCGAAAAATCCTTCACGCTGGGTGTCCATGAAGGATGGTCGCAGTGCCGCGCGAACTAAAATGCCTTCTGGTTCGGCTTTCGATGCTGAGAGGTTATCGCCGGCCATTTGCGATGCGGCCCAAGCATGGTTTCGATGCGGCAATGCGATTGGCGCAGCGGCCGGCAAATGGCGAAAACCAACGGCATCGGGACGGTTTTCCACCAGACCCGAACTTACCGGTTTTTCGAACAGGAGCCTTTTATGCGTAAACCAACAATAGCCGCTGCCGCTTTGGCGCTGGCGACTTCGTTCGCCATCACCGCGCCTGCTTTTGCAGGTGACTGCCCGTCGGGCCAGGAAGCCGCGAACCCCCTCACCGGTGCCCCAACCATGGGCAAGGACGTTACGGACACAGTGATCGGTTCGATCGACCTGAACAGCGAAATCGGCATTGCCAGCCGCTTGCTGCGCACCCGCCGCCTGGTTGTCCAGCCGGGCGGCATCGTGCCGATGCACAGCCACAAGAGCCGTCCCGCGCTGATCTACACCGTCAGCGGGCAGATCACCGAACATCGCAGCAGCTGCGCTGTGCCGATTGTCCACAAGGCGGGCGACATTGCGCGCGAGGCGGACGGCATTTCGCATTGGTGGATGAATGAAGGCAGCGAACCTGCGGTCCTCCTTTCCTCCGACGTGTTCAAGCAGCCCTGACCCGCAGAACCGTTACCCTTTCCGGCGCCGGCATTTCCCCACCCCCCGCCAGCCTGCGCCGCGGCGTCCCGCCGGCAAGTCTAACAGAGACTGCCGGCCGGGACGCCCAACCGTTGGGGGTGATCCGAAGTCCAAAGGAGAAGTATGATGAAGACCACAACTGCCATTTCTGCCGCCGCGCTTGCCGCAATGCTTTCGGCTGGACTTGCCCACGCCGGGCCCGTCCCGCCGCAGCCCAACAAAGAAAAATGCTATGGCATTTCCCAGGCAGGCCGCAACGATTGTGCCGCCGGCGCGGGGACCAGCTGTGCTGGCACGTCGCACCGCGACTATCAGGGCAACGCCTGGAAATACGTCAGCAAGGGAACCTGCACCAAGATCCGCACGCCAACGGGTGTGGGATCGCTGACCCCCAAGGCCCGGTAAGCGCCGCGCCGCCTTGCAAGGGAGAACGGCCATGATCCCGACCGCCGGCATAGGTCTAAAGGCCCGCCATTTCGACGAGGCAATGATCTCGTCGGCGGTTGGGTTGTGGTTTGAAGTCCATGCCGAAAATTACATGGTCGGCGGCGGTCCACGCCTTGCCATGCTGGAACAGGTTCGCGCCGAGCGACCGCTTTCCTTGCACGGTGTCGGTTTGTCCCTGGCCGGCCATGAATTGCCCGACGTTGAACACCTCGCGGCGCTTAAACGACTGATCGACCGGTTTGAGCCTTTCCTTATTTCCGAGCATCTTGCCTGGTCGCGCTGGGGATCCCGCGCCTTGCCCGACTTGCTGCCGTTCCCCCGCAGTGCAGAGGCTCTGCTGATCGTTTGCCGCAACATAGATTTCGCGCAATCGCTGCTGGGACGCCAGCTGTTGATCGAGAACCCATCACATTATCTGGACGTCAACGGCCACAATTGGAGCGAAACCGATTTTCTTGGTGAGGTCGCGGCCCGAACAGGCTGCGGTCTGCTGCTCGATCTTAACAACGTGCAGGTCAGCGCCAACAATCTGGGTTTCGCTGCCGGCGACTATCTTGCTTCTTTTCCGGTGGACAAGGTGGGCGAGGTTCACCTGGCCGGCGCGAGCAGCGATGCGCATCTGCAACTCTTGATCGACACTCACGGAGCGCCAGTCGCCGATGAGGTCTGGGATCTGTTCGGCCGCTACCTTGAAAATCACGGACCGGTACCGACCCTGATCGAATGGGACCGCGATGTGCCCGTGTTTCCGGTGCTGATAGCCGAACGTGACAAAGCTGCCCGCATGATGGCGGCCATATCCAAAAAGGAGAGAGAATATGTCTGAACTTGCCGCTTTCCAGCGCGGTTTTGTTGCTGCGCTAGATCAGCCCATGCCCGCTTTCGCCCCGATGCGGGTCTACCTCAACACCGTGATGCTCGGCGCGGTCGAAGCACTTGTCGCCAATTTCCCGGTTACCGCAATGATCGTCGGGGCGCGGACTTTCGAAACGAATGCCCTGGCCTATGCCCGGCATTTTCCGCCTGAGGTGCCGGTGCTCGCCCTCTATGGGCAAGGCTTTGCAGCGTGGTTGGAAGGCCAGCCACTGGCCCGTGAACTTGAATACATTGCCGATGTGGCGCGCTGTGAGGAACTTCACGCACAGGCGCTTCACGCCGCTGAAGCCCACGTGCTCCAGCCGCAGGATCTGAGTCCTTTAGATCCGGAGCGGCTGCTTACTCTGAAGTTGCACTTGCACCCTGCGGCGCGTTTCGGGTGGTTCAAAACGCCGGCAATGGCCCTGTGGCTCGCCCATCAAGACCCGATTGCCGATGAAATCGCGCCCCAATGGATTGCTTCGGGGGGCCTGATGACACGGCCCGGCAATGCCGTTGTTGGCACGATACTTGATCCGCCAAGCCACCGGTTGCTGGCGGGAGTTCGCCTTGGCGAAACGATGGGGGGCGCGGCCAAGGCTACCAATTCGCTTTTCCCCGATGCCGCGGTCGGAGAAATCTTTGCCGCACTCATCTCCTGCGGCGCTTTCGTCGCGAAATCCTTTTGAAAGGACATCAACCATGAACGCCCATTTCATTCCTGCTGAAGAACTGCAGATCGAAAATACCGGTGCAGCTAGCGCCCCGGCGTCTTTCCCCAAACAAGCCGCGGCCTTGTTGGAAAGTGGCTTGCCTCCCGCGATGCTCCTGCTGGTGCAGCGCCTGGGGATTGCCGCAGTGTTCTTCCAGTCTGCCCGGACCAAGGTCGATGGCTGGTTCACGATCAGCGACGGGACGTACGAGCTGTTCCGGACCGAATATGCCGGAGTTCCGCTACCGGCTGAATTCGCCGCCGTTGCAGCGACGGTCAGCGAGCATGTTTTCGCGATCTTGTTGATCGTCGGGCTGTTTACCCGGTTTTCGGCCCTGGCTTTGCTGGGAATGACTGCCGTGATCGAGATTTTCGTCTATCCCGACGCGTGGCCAACCCATCTGAGCTGGGCAGGATTGCTGCTTCCGCTGGTCGCACTTGGCGGCGGGCGGCTTTCGATTGATCGGCTGCTTTTCCGGTAATGCAAAGCATCAGGCTGCACAGGCGCATCGCAAACATGCCAAGTGCGCCGCGGCACTCCCCGGCAGCCTTGGCGCGTAGATCGGGCGCCCAATAGCGTCAGGACGGCAAGACTGCCTTGACCGCGCTTTTCATAAGCTTTGGGTTGTCGGGAACTTCACCGATGATCTCGATACCGTTTGCGGTGGTCCGGCGGATCATCACCAAGGCAAACTCCTGCCCTTCGGCCGGAATGCCGCTGATGTCGGTCAAAGGCATCTGGCGTAAACGGCGAAGCGACCGGTCGCTCAGCCCGTTATGAGCGGTGCGGTCATGGCCCAGCATGGCCGGCCGTTCGCGGCGTTCAAATGCCACGATCGATTTAATTCCACCTTGCGCCGAACCAAGCAGTGTTTCCAGCTCCCCCCGGGCCACGTTGTGCCGGGCGGCATGGGCCAGCACCGCGGCATATTCCGCGATGCGTGTCTTGTCATAATCCGAGCCGAAAACGAGCTTTATGATCGGGGTCATCGGTGCGCGCGGCTGCGCGCTTATCCCTGACCGTTCAAGCAACTGGTCGTAATATCCGGGTGCATCGCGCACGGTGAGCGCCAGATCATATGCCGAAGAAATCGCACGATACAGGACGGCCTTGGTACGTTCATGGCTGGTTTTGGCGAAATTGGCGTGCCGGCGCGCGGCTTTCAAAGCGTCTTCCAGCTCGGCGAGCTGTTCAAAATGCATGGTGCCCCAATGCGCATTGGGGACGCGAGGCATCATTTGAGGTTCTGAAGGCACTTCCCGCATTTCGCGGGGAGGCCTTGGCTGATGTTGCTGGCCGTTGCGGATTCGCACAAACGGGTCTGACCCGTGCTCGTTCAAAACGGCCGGCCGGGCTATTTCCATGCCGATGTCCAAGCTGAGCACATCGGCCGCACCCGCTGCGTCTGCCGCATCGATCTGATCGTTCGACAGTTCGAGAACCGAGTCCGGCTCGTCGTTGCTGCCCGCCCAACGGGTGGCGGTTGCTGATGTATCGGTCAAATCGAACTCCCCGAAATCCGGACGTATCGCTGCCGCCAAGTGTGACAGGGCAGCGGCCGCCGTTCAACTTACCCGAAGGGTGTACTCCCATTCGGGCAGCGAGGGCGGACCGATCGGCTTAATCGAGGGTTCTAATCCGAACGGCGGATTGATCGTGCGGGGATTGATCAGCATTAAGGTTGAAGCACTCAGACTAATGGTGGCGTGTTTGAAATGGTTCCTGACCCCTGCGCTGTTGATGACGCTCGCTGCGGCGTCGAGCGCGCAGCCCAGGCCTGTAACGGGTCCGAAGATCAAGCTGTGCGGATACCAGCTGGCCTGGTCTGACGAGTTTGACGACATGAGCATCGGTAACTGGCGCCTCGATGGAAAGCGCTGGACCGCGCATACGCCGTGGGCTGGCGATTTCGGCGACGCCCGATTCACCGATCCGGGGGAACAAAGCGCTTTTTCCATTCGCGATGGTCATCTTGAAATCACCGCGCGGCGCGGCACTGACGGCAAATGGACTTCCGGCCTGATCGCCGCCGCAGACCAAACAGGCGCAGGTACCGGGCTTACCGAAGGGTACTTCGAAACGCGGATGCGGATGACGGCGGGTTCCGGCACTTGGCCAGCATTCTGGCTGTTCAGTTTGACCCCCCGCAGCGACAAGCGGCCCAAGATCGAGCTAGATGCGCTGGAATATTACGGCCATGATCCAAGCAGTTATTACGCCTCGTGGAAAGTGCATTCCCCCGCCGACAAGAAACACGAACGCGGCGAACTGGAACGGATCCCTATCATCCCTGGTGCGATGGCCGCCCGCTACAACACGGTTGGCGTCCTGGTGACCCGGACCCGGATCAGCTATCTGTTCAACCGGGTAGTCGTCTGGACCGCGCCGCGTCCGGCTGAGCTCGACGTGCCGCTGTTTCCTTTGGTCAATCTTGCGTTGGGTTCGGGATATTCCATCCGCAACACGCCCGATCCATCGGTACTGTCGATAGATTATGTCCGTCTATATGCCCCTTCCGCGAAACGCGGTGGAGGATCTTGTATTCCCGACAGGGGTTGATGCCCGCGCCGCTCATCCGCTTCGCGCAAAGCGCCGGGCAATGAGTATCCGGGCAAGTGGCTGCGGTGCCAGCAAGGTCGCCGCGCTCCAGCCTGCAACCAGTAGCCGCTTGGAAAAGCCTTCGATGCCATAGGGCAGCAAAGACCGGATCGCATCGGCCAGTGTGGCCCACCAGCCCCCTGCAACCGCGGGGTGCGCCTGCGGGGCCGAGCGCAGCGATGCCGCGCGCAGCTGCAGCAAATGTCTACCGCGGCGAAGGCAGCCCGCCTCGGGCGCAGTCAGCCCCAGCTTCCGGCACACCGATTCGGCATTTTGATGGCGAAGATAGGCACGGGCAATCTCACGACCAAAGCGGTCAGCCGCAGCTGCGAGACTGCTGTCGTTCGTCCCGTGGATCCGGTATTCGGCCAGCGGCCTAAGAACGGTTTCCACCTCGCCAAGCAGGGGAGCATAGGCAAGGCAGGTCGAATCGGTAGAACTGTCGCAATCTGCGCCGATCGGGAAAAACTTGTCCAGAAAGTCCCGCGCGTAGGCATTTCCCGATCCCGGCGGTGTTGGATATTCGCCCGTCGTCATCATCCAGTTGCGCACCTGCGCGGCGCTTGGCGCCGAAGCGATTGCCGGGACAACAATCCCGAGCGGCTGGCGGTCGGCACCTACACGCATCATCTGAACCTGTACCTTGCTCAAGCCGGATCGCCACGCCGCAGCCACGCAAGAGGCAAAATCAGGTGCAAGAACATCATCAGCATCCAGAAAGACCACAACATCGCCGGACGCCATGGCAAAACCAGCGTTGTTCGCGCAGCGCTGCCCTTGGTTGGCCTGGAAAATCGCTTGGACGCGCGATCCGTAACTACTGATGATTGTGCGCGAATCGTCTGTCGAACCGTCGTCCACCACGATGACCTCAAGCGAGGGCCAATCCTGGTCCAGCGCGCTTCTGATCGCATCGGTGATGAAGCGGCCGTAATTATAATTCGCGATGATCACGCTGAAGCGCAGCGAACTGCCGTCGTCCAAGAGGCTGCTTGAACCCCGGATCATGTAAAGCGCTGGGCAGGCATGTTGCGCGTCGAGTTCCAAATCATGCATTCGTGTTCCTGGGCTCCCAAATGGGATAACCCTCGCCGCTACGCCGCCGTCCCAATATCCGGCGGGCCGCTGACTTGGCACCAAGTGCAGCGATCCAGGCCTTTGCCTTGGCCTTGTCCGCCAGAGGACGAGTGCCTGGCTGACCTGCTTTCACGCCCAGTTTTGCTGCCCGCTGATTGAAAGCATAGACATGACGCAAGCTGCCGTGAAGCGAGCGGACATCATAATTGACGTTGATTGAAATCGACACGGAATCGCCGTTCTGCACGCAATGCGGACCCAGGCTTGGGAAATGGACGCCGTCGCCGGGCTCCAGGTAATAGGTCTGAGCCAGGTGTCGCAAGTCCGGCTTGTAGACCGCGGCGCTAAGGTTTCCGGCGCCGCAATAGGCCGCGATTTCGCTTTCCGGAACGATGGCTCGATCACCGCAAGGCCAGGCGTAAACAGTCTTGCTGCCAGCCAGCTGAAGCAGGAAACTTGCTTCAAGGTCGAAATGGTATGCAGTCATCCGGCCTGGCGAATTTAGGAATACCAGACATTCTCCCATTATGACGTCTTCACGGAAGCGGCGCGAAGAACAGTCGAACATGTCTTGCAGCAAGTCCCGCAGTACCGGTCCAATGATGTCATCCTGCTCAATATGTTTAAGGACAACCAGACTGTTATTGGTTTCGATACCGGCAAGTGTATCGGCCAGTGTCAAGCGCTCTGCCGGGCGCTGGTTCCAGCCGTCCGAAATCCCCGTGATCCCGTTTTGCCAGCCCTTGAACGCATCGCCATCCGGCAACCGTTCGCTTAGCGCGATCAGGTCGGTGACGGTCAGCGGCAATTCCAGCGCAAGCCGGTGCCGAAAACCAAAAGGGCTAAGATTGACATTGGCGAACCGGTCACGGTCACGCGCATCGACCAGTTCAGCAGTACGTGAGGTGTTTTGAAGGATTGGTGACACGGCGTTCATGTCTTGCACCCCTTGTCATTGTCACGGTCCGAATATCCCATGCCGACTTCTGCAAAGATGCGCCTTACGACCTTGCCGATAACAGCAGCGCCTTCGGGACGAAACATGGTGTCGTGAGTGCCGGGGCAGTCGCTGACCATGAAGCCGCCGTTCACATATCCCTTCCAGCCGAAATCACGCGGGAACAGCCGGCCAGGAACCATGGCAGTATTGCGGAACAGCACGACGCGTCCATGGTATGGCCGCATGTGAAAACGTGCCTGACTGGCCCGAAGTACTTCCTCGGGAAACCAGCGGTTGTGATCCTGCATGACGTCCCGTCTGGTGGCGCTTTCAATTAAGCCAAGGCGCGCCAACAGCCGCGTCACGCCCAGACCGCGCAGAAGCCTGTAATTGTCGAGCCATTCAGCAAAGCTGATTTCACCTGCCGCGTGGCGGCGGTGCATGGTGTGGAACGTGCGCCAGCGCACTTGCCAGTTGCGCAAGCTGCGATCGAACAGGCCAAGGTTTTCGCGAAAGCCTGGACGGTAGGTGTCATTAAGGATGACCAACGGCACATCTTCACCTTCCTCCTTCAGTATCCGCGCCGCCTCAAGCGCGATCGCACCAAAGATGCACAAGCCGAACAGCACGTAGGGTCCGTGCGGGCAGGCCAGACGGATCATCTCAACCGCGTCCCGGGCATGGTCGGAAAAATGCCTGTCCGGCAATTCTATGCGCACCGGCGACGGGCAGAACTGGATGTCGATGAAAGGATGATCGGTGCCGATGGCGCGTGCCACCGGATAAAGCACCGAATTGCTGTTGAGGGCAATGATCGGCACGCCGTCACCGGCCTTCTGGATCACGGCAATCCGTTCTTTGAGCGCTTCTATTCGGGGGTTGATCCAGGCAGTCAGCGCGTTGGCTTCTGGCGGCCCGCCGGGCGCCGCATGACGCCGTTCGTGCGGATCAAGCTGAGTGACATCGCCAATGGGCGCGCAAGGATTGGCGATAACCCCCTCAATCACCTTGCGCCAGACCGACAGCAGGGCATCGATTGTCGCGGTGTCATAACGCGCAGTGGCAGCTTCGCACGATAGGCGCCAACCTTCATCGCGGCCAACCATGAACAGGTTAAGATCACGCTGTGCACCAGCGCAGTGACTTGGCACCGATTCGACACGAAATGCGCCAAAGTTTTTGCCACTGACCGACGCGCTGGAGATATTGCTGCGCTGAATGATGATGCTGACCGCATATGACGGATCAGGGTCAGCTGGATCATGGTCGGCCAGGAATGTCTCAACTTCGGCGAACGGCAGCATCTGGTGCTGCATCGCTTCGAACGTCGTGTCACGGACACGGTCCGCAAAGTCGAAAAACGTATCGCCTTCAAGCACCGGGAGCCGCAGCAGGACCGGGTTCAGCAAGGGGCCGACAATGCTTTCCGAGTCTGGATCATCGCGGCCAGCCAACTGTGTTCCCAGGACAATTTCGCGCTCAGCCGTAATGAGATGCATTGCAGCGGCGGCCGTTGAGGTCGCGAGGGACGCAAGGGTGTGGTTCCTGGTCCGCGCCAGAGCCTCGAAACGATCGGTGAGATCGTGCGGCAACAGGATCGAGCGGATCTCTGCCGCTTCGCCGCGCACGACGCCTGGCCGATCCGCGGCAATCGAAAACCTGGCCAGACCGTTGAGCTTGTCGCGCCAATATCGCCGTTGCTGTTCCAGAGCCGGTCCACCAAGCAGGTCTGCTTGCCAGCGCGCGTAGTCCCCGAAATGAAGGTCAACGGGCGGCAAGTCGAGTGACCGACCTGCATCGTGGGCGTCGGCCAGGCGGCAAAACTCATCGACAAAAAGATCGACCGACCAACCATCCATCACAAGGGGATGAACCGTCAAATGCAGGTAGGCCAGATCATGCCCCATCCGCACCAACATGACCCGGACCAAGGGCACCGGCGAACTATTGACGGTAAAGGCGAACGGTTCGCGGGCCGCTGCCAGGCCCAGCTTTTGAAGCTCTGCTTCGCGCAGCGGGGTCGGTAGGTGCCGCAGGTCTACCTGCGCCGGCTTGAAAGAAACGTGTCCAAAAACCTCTTGGGCCAGTGTGCCATCCTGCTGAACGCGAAACCGGGTGCGCAGTATCTCGTGCCGATCAACCACCGTCTGCAGGGCGGTCATCACGGCAGCATCCGAAATCCGTCCTTCGATTTTTCGGCGAAACGCGGCGTTGAGTGCACTTCCCGTGATGTTTTTCATGACCCCGCGCCAGCACGCAGTCTGGTTCGGGGTCGCGGGATAAACACCGACAACCGTATCGTAGGCCGCCCGATCCGCTTGCGGCCAAGGCGAAAGTTCGCCGCGGTTCATGATGCAGGTGTCCCTGCCGTGCCGCGCCGGTATGCTGAAAGCGGCGTTATGGCAGGTGGCTTGTGCAATGCCGGTGCTGCATCTGCCCCAAACATCGCGGCAACTTCACCCAGCGTCGGGTTGGACATAAGGCGTCGGTTATCAAGCGGAAGGCCTTGGTCGGCCATCCTTGCCGCTATGCGGAATATTTGGAGCGAATCCGCCCCCAAATCGAAAATGGCATCATCCCGCGCCACCGACTCAAGTCCAAGAACGTCGGCCCAGATGGTTCCGATCCTGGCTTCGGTCGGGTCGAGATCCGCAGGCTGAGGCTTGCTATCAAGGATCGGTACAGCCGGATTGCCTGCGCGCTCTTCAATGGCCTGCATCAATGCATGGCGATCAAGCTTTCCATTGTCGGTAGAGGGCAGCGCCGGAACAACCAAGAACGTGCGGGGACGCATGTAGACGGGCAAATTACGGGCAACCCGCTCCATCGCGGCCGCAACCAGTGCCGATTCGGTCAGTCCTGCCTCTCCGATCAGAAAGGCGTGGAGTTGGCGGGTTCCTGCTGCGCCGTCCACAACAATGACTGCGGCATCGCGCACTTCGGCCGTACCGCGCAGCACAGCCTCGATCTCGGCCGGTTCGATGCGGTGGCCGTTGACCTTGATTTGCCGATCCGACCGGCCGCAGAACTCAAGCGCGCCGTCCGTGCGCCAGCGCGCCAAATCGCCGGTACGGTACAGGCGCTCACCGGGCGCGAATGAAGCGGTAACAAATCGCTCGGCGTTCAGTGCGTCATCGCCCAGGTAGCCGAGTGACAGCCCCTCGCCGCCGACCAGAAGTTCGCCGGTCGCGCCGCGTGGACACAGCTCCATGCGGGTATCTGCGATATAAACAGTGGTGCGCGCAATCGGCACCCCGATGGGTACCGGGCCATCGCCCCAACCATCGGCTGAAAAGACATGGCACGCCGTAAACGTAGTATTCTCTGTCGGGCCATAACCGTTGACAAGGCGCACGTGCGGCAGTGCTTGCTGCAGCTTGCGCACATGGCTGGGAGAGAGAACATCGCCGCCGGCAAGAATCTGGCGCAGCGGCCTGAGCACTTCCATGCCTTCATCGACAAGTGTATGGAAAAGCGCCGCAGTGAACCATGCGGCGGTGACCCCATGTGTTCGAATTACCGCATCGATCTGGGCCAGTGACGGCTTCGGCGCCGAAACCACCGCCAGCGCCCCCCCGTGCAGCAGTGCACCCCATAATTCCAGCGTGCTGGCGTCAAACCCCAGCGGAGCCAGATGCAGGAATGTTTCGTCCGGCCCGAAGTGCGCGAAGTCCTGGTCTGTGACGAGCCGAACTGCAGCGCGATGAGGAACAACGACCCCTTTGGGCAGCCCGGTCGAACCCGACGTATACATGACATAGGCGGGATCGTCGGCCTGCACTGATATGTTCGACGGTTCCGCCGGATACGATGACAAGCTATTGAAAATGTTTTCAAAGTCGACCGCGTCAAAATCGGCTGGCAAATCCAGAGCAGTGCCTGTTTCGGTTGACCCAACCAGTACAAGCGCCGCGCCGACATCGCCTGTCACGTATTTCAGGCGTTCGGCGGGGTACGCAATGTCCAGCGGTACATAGGCTGCACCCGCTTTAAGAATACCTATGATTGCAATTACCGTCCGCGCCGATCGTCCTGCCAGCAGCGCAACCCGGTCACCTTTGCCAATTCCGCGCGCAGTCAGGGCATTTGCGAACCGGTTCGTTTCTGCATCAAGCTGGGCATAGGACAAATGCCCTGTTTCCGAAGCGATTGCGACGTGCGCCGGATCAAGGGCAGCAGCCGCAGCAAAGCGCCCCACTATCGTTGCGTCATCGGGCAGTCTTTCGAAACGGGTGTTTCTGCTGGAAATCCAGGCACGTTCTTCATTCCCCAGCAAGTCGATAGTGCCAATCGCCTGGCCGGGATCTGCCACCAATGCGCGCAGAACCTGGCGAAGGTTTTCCGTCCAGCGGGCTATCGTTTCGGCATCGAACAAATCGGTCGAATAGTCGACCTCGAGGCGCAGGCCGTCGCTCGATTCCACCATGTTGAAAAACAGATCGAAGTTTACCGCAGCCTTGGGATTGGCGACAAGCGTCGCCGCAGTGCTGCCAAAATCGATCCCTTCGCCCAGTCGCTCAAGATTGAATTGCACATCGGTCAGTGGAGTGCGGTTCGGATTACGCGGGATCTTGAGCGCGCGAACAATCGCACCATAAGTAACGTCCTGGTGCTCGAACGCTTCCATCACCATCGTCTTGACCGTCGCAAGGTGATCTCCAAGCGAAGTCTCCATCGTAAAGGGCGCGCGTAGCGGCAGGAAGTTCACGCAATGGCCGGCCAGAACGTGGTCTTCGATCAACGCCTGGCCAGCAGTCGGGCAACCGACAATGACATCGCCCTCGTTCGCCAGCCGGCCAAGTGTCACCTGCAAGGCGCCGAACAGCGTCGCGAATAACGTGCAGCCCAGCTTTGCCCCGGCTTTGCGCACAGCCTGCGTGAAAACGGCATCGTATCGTGCTGAGAACGTTGCGCCTTTGAATGACTTTAGCGGCTGGCGTGCACGGTCAACGGGAAGCGCGAGCGGCTCTGGCGGATCTGCGAGCAGCGATTGCCAGTAATCAAGTTCGACCGGACCGATGGGTGCCTTGCCATCACGCTCAGCCGCATAGGCTGAGAACGGCAGCGCCGGATCAAGTTCAGGCGCAGCGCCCGTTTGCATGGAGCGGTAGATTGCCGCCACCTCGTTCGCAAACAGGTTGGCGGTCCAGCCATCGAAGACGATGTGATGCGCCGTTATGACCAGGCTGAACCGGCCATCGCCCAGATCGACAATGCCGCCGCGGATAAGCGGGCCCTTGCACAGATCGAACGGATTTGCCGCCTCGTCCGCCAGCAGCGCTCCCAGTCCCTGTTCGTCGGTGCGGACAACGGGCAGATCGATCGTCAGCGAAGGCGCAACCAGCAGGGCGCTCTCTCCCCGCGCCAGCACCGAGCGCAAGGCATCGTGGCGGGCAATAAAGGCGTTGACCGCCTGGTTCAGTAACGCGGCATCAACCGGACGGTCAAACGCCAGCGATATTGATTCGTTGAAGGCGCAGGACGCATCATCACCCATCTGGGCTGATAGCAGCACTTCCATCTGCGGTTCGGTCAGCGGGACTTTCAGCCACGTTTCCTGCGCGTTTGCCTCTGCTGCCGATTGGCTGCCCGGCAGGATCCCTGCAGCTTGCAATTCGTCAAGCGAGTCGGCTGCGGCTGCGATGATAAGATCAAGATCGGCCTGGCTGTGTGCCGTGGTCAGGAAGCAGGGATAACCATCAAGGATGTGGACGCCGCGTAGCCGCATGGCGTGGCTGAACAGGCCGGCCAACCGGTCGGCGCCCGAATGGTCGAGCATGAACCAGCTGGAATAGCCATTGATCGGCGGCACGATCCCGCGATCGGTGAAAACCCGGCGCAGGTCTTGCACCAGGCTGTCGCAGCGCGCCGCAAGCGACGTTTGCAGTTCGGGCCCTGCCGCTTCGATATGGTCAAGCACAGCTTTGCACGCGGCCATGACCAAGGGGTGGCGCACGAACGTTCCGGCGAAGAATGTTGGCGCAACTTCCGGGAAACTTTCGTCGCCAAACTGCCAAGCCCCGCCGTCCAGCGCATCGAGGAATCGGCTTGATCCGGCCAGGACGCCGACGGGCATGCCCCCGCCGACAACCTTGCCGTAAGTAGCCATGTCAGCCTTGATCCCCAGCACCGCCTGCATCCCCCCGGCGTGCGTGCGAAAGCCAGTGACCACTTCGTCAAACACCAGCGCGATTTCCTCTGCTTCTGTAAGGGCGCGGAGCGAACGGAGGAAATCAAACGGGCGAAGTTCGGGATGGCGGCTCTGGACGGGCTCAGCGATCACGGCCGCTATGTTGTCGGCGTTGCTGGCTATCCAGTCCAGCGATTCGGCCGCTCCATAGGGCAGCACCACCATGTGCGATACCGCTTCGGGCGGGATGCCCGGGGCGATCGGAACCGCGCGGGCGAAGGCAGCCTTGCCTCCGGCCTTGACCAGTACTTCGTCAAACTGGCCGTGATAATCGTTGTTGAATACTACGACTTTGTCGCGTCCGGTCACGCAGCGCGCGACGCGCATCGCTGCCATGACGGCTTCGGATCCGGTGTTACAGAACGTTACCCGTTCCAGCCCAACCAGCCGCGAAAACTGCTGAGCAACCTCACCCGCCAGTGGGGACTGCGGGCCAATGGCAAATCCTTTTTCCAATTGTGCAGCAACAGCTTCGGTAACGAAATCGGGCGCATGGCCAAAGGCCGTCTGACCATAACCATTGACCAGATCGACATATTCGTTGCCGTCGACGTCCCAGATTTTCGATCCCTTGGAACGCGCGGCGACAACCGGAAATACCATTTCCTTCCATTCTGCCCGGAAGCCCGAGGCTGAACGCGGATCGGCGAAATAGGGGCGGTGCTGCTGGGTCTGCGCTTTCGATTGCGGCATCCGGGCGCACGTGCGCGCGGTCAGGTCGGCAATCAGTGCGCGCTGGGCCGCCGTCAGCAAGTCCGCATCCTTGGCTACCGGACGGTAAGGGCGAAACCGTGATGGCGTATTTCCAGACGTTTCGTCAGTCTGCGCCACTGAAGGCAAGGTAGGTGCCGCTGGAATTGCCGGTGCGGTCGTCGCTGCTGCAGCGGGAGCAAAGGCCTGCGCTGGCATGGCACTCAACACTTCTAGCTGGCGGTTGATTACAGCCTGCATCGCATCGAGCTGCCCCTGGAAGGCCGCGGCGATGTCACCCGCAGGTCCCGCAGGCGCCGCTTTCGCCGCGTTCTGAGTGACCGGAGCCGGGGCAAGCTGCACGGCCACCGGTGCGGTCACAACCGGAGCGACTTGGGCAGGGACGATCAGATCCAGGTGATCGGCAAGGGCGGCCATGGTCGGCAGATCACCCATCAACTGGCGGAAGGTCAGCTTGACCCCGAAATCACGCTGCACCTTGGTTGCCACCCGGCCCAGCAGCAGCGAATCGAAGCCCAGCTCAAGGAACGGCACATCGCCATCGGCAGCAGTAATCTGCTCCCCCGACAGGTCCTCAAGGATGGCGGCAAGACGTCCAACAAACGCCTCCTGCCGGTTTACGGGGTCAGCATTGTGATTTGCAGTCATGGCAGTCACTTCATTTTCCAGATGTTCGGTTGCGGCTGCGTCCGCAGGGAGGGTGGCCGGCGCCGCGATCGCCGGCTCGGGAAGACGTTGCGGTGGATCGATCCAGTAGGTCTTGCGCTGGAACTGGTAAGCCGGAAGGATCACCTTGCGCGCGTCAGGACCGTAAAGATCGGACCAGTCGGGATCCGCCCCGCATGCCCAGAGGCGTGCGGCGGCGCTGTAGAAAGTCTGACGGTCGCGCTCGGCATCGCCGCTATCGGGCATCGACTGGACCACTGCCGTATACGACGTGCGCTCAATCCCTTGCGTCGCAAAAGTCGACAGAGCCCGGCCCGGTCCGACTTCGAGCAGAACCGGCCTGGCATCGCCCACTACGGTCGCCAGCGCCGCGGCAAAGCGAACCGGGGCGCGGCAGTGGCGCGCCCAATAACCGCCGCTTGCAGTATCCGGCGACCCGGCCCAATCCCCGGTTACTCCAGACACGTAGGGCGTATGCGGTTCGGCATAGCAGAATGTGGAAGCGAGCTGTTCGAGTGCAGCCACCACCGGGTCCATCATCGCGGAATGAAAGGCGTGCGACGTATGCAGCTGGCGGGTTTCAATACCCGCTGCTTCCAACCGGGCTTCAAGTTCGGCGATGGCCTGATCGGGCCCAGCCGCTACGCACAGTTCGGGCGCGTTTATCGCCGCGATATCAGTTTGCTGACTTAGCAGGGGCGCCAAAATGTCTTCAGACGCACGTACCGCCAGCATTGATCCCGGTGCCACACTTTGCATCAGTTCACCGCGCCGGATGACAAGCGCCAGCGCGTCTTCAAAGCGCATTACACCCGCCAGGGTCGCGGCAACGAACTCGCCGATGCTGTGTCCGATCATTGCACTGGGCCGCACCCCGCGGGCCAACCACAATTGCGCCAACGCATGCTGGGTGATGAACAGTGCCGGCTGCGCGTTAGCAGTCTGGCGCAAACGATCCGCAGCCGCGTCGCCGCCCGCGCCATCCAGCAGCAAGGCGCGCAGATCTGATCCGGCCCGCGCCGCAAAAAGATCGCATCCAGCATCGATCCATTGCCGGTAGATGGGCTCATCGCGGTATAACGTTGCACCCATGCCGGGATACTGCGACCCCTGCCCCGGAAACATGAACACTATCGGAGGCGCCGACTTTGCTTGTTCGCGAAGCCCACGACGCGGCAGGTTGCGCAGCGCTTGCACGGCCTCTCCCCGCGTCGCTGCCACCACAGCTGCCCGCTCACGCCGGGCGGTGCGGCCCTCGGCCAGGGTAATGGCCATATCGGCCATTGCGGCTTCGGGGTGGCTTTCGATATGATCGGCGAGCGCTGCGGCCATCGCGTCGAGCGCAGCGGGTGTCCTGGCCGAAATCGGCAGGACTTGCAGGCTTTCTGCGCCTTGCGCGTGATCGGCTGTCGGCGCTTCTTCAAGCACCAGATGCACGTTGGTGCCGCCGACCCCAAATGAGCTGACTCCGGCACGGCGCGGTTTGTCATGACGCGGCCATGGGGCCAGCGATGTTTCAACCCTGAACGGACTGCCTTCAAAGACGATGT
This sequence comes from Novosphingobium sp., assembly GCF_024642085.1. GTDB lineage: Bacteria > Pseudomonadota > Alphaproteobacteria > Sphingomonadales > Sphingomonadaceae > Novosphingobium. The sequence goes on from NZ_JAHEBV010000006.1 coordinate 45,953, forward strand.
GCGGATTGGCCCGCTCAAACCCGGCAAGCGGCGGGATTGCGCCGTTTTCAAGGCACAGCACGGCCTTGATGACTCCGGTTACTCCGGCAGCGACGTCAAGGTGGCCGATGTTGCTTTTGGCTGAACCCAGCGCACAGACTGCCTCAGGACAATCATCGCCAAAGGCTGTGACCAGGCCGGAAAACTCGATCGGATCGCCCAGCGGCGTGGCGGTTCCGTGCAATTCGACATAACCGATAGACGCCGGATCTACCCCTGCCGCTGCGTGGGCAGCCCTGATAGTGCGCGCCTGGCCTTCGGCGCTGGGCGCCGTAAAGCTGCCTTTGCCGCCGCCGTCGTTGCCGATCCCGCTGCCGCGGATCACAGCATGGATATGGTCGCCTTGCAGCAGGGCATCTTCCAACCGCTTGAGCAGAACGACCCCTGCCCCGGACCCGAAAACCGTGCCAGATGCGCCTGCATCCAGCGGGCGGCAATGCCCGTCATCCGATCCCATGCCGCCATCCTGCGACAGATACCCGCGTTCCTGCGGGAAAGTGATCGAAACCCCGCCTGCCAGCGCTGCATCGCACTGGTGCAGGATCAGGTTCTGGCAAGCCTGTACGATGGCAACGGCCGATGTCGAACAGGCGCTGAGCACCGTCATCGCCGGGCCGTGAAGGCCCAGCTTGTAGGCCACGCGAGTCGCCAGCGCATCGGGCAGCGAGCCGACCAGGGTTTCCATGTCATCAAGCTGATAAGTGCTGGCGAATTGCATCGCTCGCTCAGTCCCGGCCAGCACGTTGCCAATGAGGTAGGTCGGCATGCTGGCCCCGGCAAAGACGCCGACCGAGCCTTCGAAGCGCTGCGGATCAAGGCCGCCACGTTCCAGCGCTTCGAGCGCAATTTCCAGGAACAAACGGTGCTGCGGATCGGTCAGCCGCACCTCATGCGGGTTCATCGCAAACAGATCGGCATCGAAATCCGCCGGAGATTCAAGAATTCCGCGCGCGCGCACAAAAGCGGGATCCGCCCGTGTCGCCGGATCGAACCAGTCTTTCAAATCCGCATCGTCGAAGCGGGTAATGCTGATTGCGCCGTTCTTCTGGTTTGCCCAGAACTGTTCGATCGACCGCGCACCAGGAAAACGGCCGCTCATCCCAACGATTGCTATGTCGTTCGGGCGGGTGGCCGCCTGTGAAGCACGAGAAGCAGGCTTTATGGCGGAACGAGCCTTCGCCCCGCCAAGGTATTCAGCCAGCCCGCGCAAGGTCGGGTTGGCAAAGAGGCCGGTGATCGGCAGATCGCGCCCCTCTTTGCGGCACAGCGCGGCGTGGACTCGCATCAGTTGCAGCGAGCGACCACCCAGTTCGAAGAAATTGTCATCGGGACCGACCGAATCGAGTCCCAGCACATCACTCCACAGTTTCGCAATGTCCGCTTCGGCGGTCTGCGTCACAATTTGTGCAGACCCGTGTCCGGCGCTTTTCAGTAGCGCCACGCGGTCGAGTTTCCCGTTGGGGGTCAGGGGGAAAGCATCGACCGCGTGGATCCTTGACGGCCAAAGATAGTCGGGCAGAATATCGCGCAGTGAAGCCGAAAGGTTTGCGCTGAACTGCCTTTCATCACCGGAACAGTCCGATGAAGTGACAAAGGCGATCAGACGTTTAAATCCGGTTGCGCTTGTTTCGACCAGCACCGCGGCGTCTGTGACATCGGCGCAGGTACGCAGCGCTTGTTCAATCGCGGCAGGTTCGATCCGCTTGCCGTCGATTTTGATTTGGCGGTCCAAGCGGCCAAGGAATTCAAGTTGGCCGCCGGGCAGTTCGCGCGCCAGATCACCGGTCAGATAAACCCGTTCGCCGATCGGATCGGGCGCGGCCACGAACTTTTCATGGGTCAGTGCATCATCACCCAGATAGCCGATAGCCAGACCATCACCGCCGGTGACAAGCTGCCCGGTTTTGCCAGTCGCTACCGGTTGCAGGGCATCGTCAACTATCCACGTCCGCGTCCCTTTGATCGGGCGCCCGATTGGCGCGCTTTCACAGGGCCATGGCCCTGCTGCCAATTTGGCACAGCACGTGAAAGTCGTGTTTTCGGTTGGACCGTAGCCGTTAATCACCGCGCATCGCGGCGCTGCCTCCTGCAGTCGGCGAACATGATCGACTGACAGAACGTCCCCGCCCGCCAAGACCTGGCGAAGTTGGGCCAAGGCATCGATCCGCTCGTCGATCATCAGATGGAACAGGCCCGCTGTCAGCCAGGCAGTGGTCACCCCGCAGCCGGTGATAACCGCGGCGATCTGGTCAAGCGAAGGCCGGTCATCGGGTACAATGGCCAAGGTCCCGCCATTGAGAAGCGCGCCCCAGATTTCGAACGTACTGGCATCGAAGGCCAACGGCGCAGCGTGCAGGATGATTTCGTCCGGGCCAAGGTGGCAGTAATCCTGATCCAGCACCAGCCGGCAGGCGGCCCGGTGCGGGACGATGACGCCCTTAGGCTGGCCCGTCGATCCTGACGTGAACATAATGTAAAGCGGATCGTCGGCGCCCGGTTCTGGCAGAGTATCGAGCGGCGCGGTGCCAGCCGCTTCATCGCCCGATGTGACGGGCCAGATAGCAAGGCCATGTTCGCCCAGTTCAGCCGGTGCCGGAACTGATGTCAGGATCAGTGCTGGCTTGGCCAAATGCAAGACCTGTGCCGCCATGGATTGCGGCATTTGCGGGTCGAGGGGCATGTAGGCAGCACCCGCCAACATGACGCCGACGATTGCCGTCAGTGTATCGAGCGAACGCGGCGCTGCGATCGCGACCGTATCGCCGTTGCCGATGCCCGCGGCGTTCAGGCGATTTGCCAGGCGCCGCGATCTGCCAAGTAGCTCTTTGTAGGTCAGCGGGACCTGGTCAGGCTGGATGGCTGCAATGGCGTCGGGCCGGAGCAGTGCGGTGGTAACGAAGGCGTTGGCTAAAGCCGAACGCGCAGAGCCCGAAGCGCTGTCACCCGCACCATGCTCCTCCTGGAAAGCACCTGAAGAATTGAAGCCTTCGTCCTGCAACCTTGGAAATCCCCCACCGAATAAAGCGAAGTCTATTCAAGGCGGAACCCGCAGGAAACTACCATTCCGGAGCATCTGGCAGGGGTAAGCGAAGCCCAGACTGGCTAAAGGGGGTAGACGTCCTAGACCGATGCGCGATTGCTGCCGAAACGGAAAACGCGGAAAAGAAAGGCAAATGACGCAAGTTCACGATCGCCACCCGCTTGGTCCATTTTGGGCTGCGGACGAAGGGAGTTTAGCCGCACAGCGCCGCGCGGCGCATGCGGAAGATCTTGGCCGCATAGTGCAAACGGTTGATCAGCCATGCAAACTGGACGATTTCATCGTTGCATGGGCGGCAGAGGCGCGGCCCGGATCGCAAATGTCCGCGCAAATGATCACTTCGATCTGTCAGCTTGGCCCCGAAGTGCTGACTGAAAACGGGGTGACAATTTGGTGCGGCCGGCCGGCAGCCGAAGATGGCGAGATGGACTTGGCCCGGTTGTTGTACCTGCTTTCACCAGAAGAACGCCGCACGGCAGCACGGTTCCGTTTTCCCGACGATCGGTGGAGCTTTGTCGCGGTGCATTCGGCGCTTCGCCTGATGCTGGGACAATTACTGGGATGCGATGGTTCGGAAGTACGGTTTGTCTCTTCGGACAAGGGCAAGCCGTCGCTCGATCAAGACCGCCATTTGCAAAAGGCGGCCCGGGCGGTTCATTTCAACATTGCGCACACACGCGGGATGGTTGCGATCATCGTGGCGAACGTTTCCGTCGGCATCGATGTCGAGCGCGTGCGGCCGCTGTCCGACATGCGGGTGCTGGTGTCCGGCCTCATGGCGCCAGAAGCCATGGCAGCCTATGACGCGGCGCAAGACTGTGAAGATCGCTGCACTCTTTTTTTCAGGAACTGGACTTTGAGCGAAGCCTTTATCAAGGCGACGGGCGAAGGGGTCGGGCAGGGTCTGTCATCCTTCGCATTCACCCAGCATGGCAAGCCGCGGCTGCTGCGGACTGATGCGCAGTGGGGACCGGGGGAACGGTGGACATTTGGCCAGCTGGCCGGCCCGTCGCGCGGTGCGCACAGCAACTGCCGCGCGGCGGCGTGAACAGTTAGGCGAATGACTGGTCTTGCGCTTCGCGACAAGGTCGCCCGCGGTGCGATCCTGCTTGGATCGACACGGCTTTTGGCGCGCGCCCTGGATCTGGTCACCTTGATGGTGCTGACGCGCTGCCTCCTGCCACAGGATTTCGGGATCGTGGCGCTGTCGCTTTCCATCATGCAGGTTGCCGAAGCCGTGCTTGAATTGCCGACTGGCCAGGTCTTGATGCGCCTGCCGGCAATTCGCCGCAGCCATCTCGACACGGCCCTGACCATCGCCTTGATCCGCGGGATTGCCATTGCGGCGGTGCTTGCGCTGCTATCGGTGCCCTTTGCCCATTTCTATGGCGATCAGCGACTGGTTGCGCTTGTCTGTGCCATAGCGGTGGCCCCCCTGTTTCGGGGACTGCGCAGTCCCAAGCTTGTCCTGCTTTATCGGCGGCTGCGCTTCAAGGAAGACGGTTACAGCGAGTTTGCCGGCAAGCTGGCTGCATTGGCAGTAGCTGCGACGCTGGCGATTACTACGGGCAGCTATTGGGCGATAGCCGCCGGCACGATCGCCAGCCCGGTTGTCAGCGCTGCAGTATCCTTTGTTCTGGTGCCCTATCGCCTTCGCCTGACATTGCAGCACTGGCGCCTGTTCCACCATATCATTGGCTGGAACGTGGCCGGACAGACGATCAGCGCGCTCAACTGGCAAGCCGACCGGTTCGTGCTCGGCCGGTTGGCCACCCACGCGGTTCTGGGGCTTTTTTCAACCGCGCGCGAGTTTGCCGCAATCACCTACAAGGTCCTGTTCGATACATTGCAACGCCCGATTTTTTCGGCTCTGGCGGCAGCCAGCCACGATCCTGAACGCTTCAGGGATGTTTACCGCAAGACGATTTCGGCAACCTTTTCGATCGCACTGCCAGTCACGCTTGGACAGGCCCTTGTCGCACCCGAACTGGTCCGCTTGTTCCTGGGCAACCGCTGGATGATTGCGGTGCCGGTATTCCAGATCATCTCTCTGACTCTGATACCTGGCCTTTATTCCAGCCTGACCGCGAACCTGTTTCTGGCAGCGGGACGGCCCGAGCTGGTGTTCAAGCGCAACTTGCAGGACTTTGCCTTCCGTATTCCGGCGGCCATATTGCTGATCAAATGGTATGGCCTTTATGGCGCGCTTGGGGCCTTGGTTGCGGCGGACGTGCTGCTTGCCGTGCTGTGCATGCGGTCGGTCAGCAAACTTATCGGCCTGTCGGTCTTTTCCCAGATCTGGGCCCTGCACCGGGGTTTGGTCAGTGCGGTAATTATGGTCGCCGCCATCCTGGCGACGCGGCAGATGACACCCGTTGCGGACACGGTCGCTGCGGCTGTAGCTGGGCTGGCAATCGTCGTGCCGCTGGCCGCGCTGGCCTATGTCGGAGCGCACTTGATCGCCTGGACAGTCAGCGGCAAGCCAACGGGGATTGAAGAGGTAGGCCTGCGCATTGCGCACACCGCCTTGGCCCGTATGCCGGGAATGACCAATCCGGGGCCTGCCCGATGACCATGACTCAATCCGCTTTCGAAGTGGTCGTCATGGCGCTGTGCCCGGAAGATCATCTACGCCGCTTTTGTGAATATTATCTGGATCAAGGTGCGGCGCGGATCCACGTCTATCACGATGGCCCGCCGGACTTCGCGACGAATGATCCCCGTATCGCCATGACAATCTGTGACGATGCCTTTTGGCAAGACCTGGACATGGAGCGCCCCTTCGGCGTGGAAGAGCGGCAGCGGTGCGTCTATCGGCAGGCGTACGCACGGTGCCATGCCACTTGGCTGTTGATCGTCGACATCGACGAGTACGTCTTTGGGCCCGCACCGCTTGATACGCTTCTAGGAACTGTTGACGATAAATCCGACTGCGTCCGCTTCACCAGTGCCGAGGCCGTTTATTGCGCCAGCGATGCCGTGACTTGCGAGTTTGGTGCGTCCCTGTTCCGCCTGCCGATGGAACGGCATTTTTCGCCGCTGCTGGCACGTCTGATCTACGGCATACGGGGCGGCCTGTTCACGCGCGGGCTGCTGGGCCATTCGCGGGGCAAGCAGGCCGTACGCAGCGGCAATGCAGCGCTGGTGATTGACATCCACGATGCCGGTATTTCTGCGTCGGAGACGATCCGCTTCGATGCTACAGAGCACTGCGGGTTTCATCTCGCGCATTACGATGCAATCAGTTTCCAGTGCTGGGCGGCCAAGTGCGCTGACCGCCTCAGCCGCGGTGACGCGCAGGAAATGGGACGCAAACGCGAGCATCAATTGCAACTGTTCGCAGCGTGCCGATCCGAAGACGAACGCGAACACCTGTTCAGGCGCCTCTACGCGCTTTCGCCGTGGCAAGCTCGCTTGCTTGAAAGGCTGGGATTATTGGTGAAACGGCCCCGGGCGCTGGAAGATCAAGGCGGGCGGCCTATTGGTTCCTTTGCGGATCAAGCCTTGCGTAGTAGCCCTGACTTGACGATTGGCCAAAAGCTGGATGCTTGAAACTGAGATCGCCGATCTCCCATTGGTCGATGATTTTATAACCCAGTTCGGCCAAGCTCGCCTCGAAGGCAGCCCGGCCCAAGACCAGATAAGGGACTTCGGCACCTGGAAAGACTTCCAGGGTGACCACCGTTTCACCGTCTCGCACAGCAACCTTATTCAGCAACAGGTGTTCCGGTAGCCTTGGCAGGCGGCGCATGAACGCGGCAAACGGTTCATCAAGATATTGCAGCAAGCCCGAACCCAGCATTACATCAGACGGAGGGACAGCAGCCAGATCGTCATGGAAACGCAGGCTGCCGAGCCCATCTTTCAGCGCGCGCCGCCGGCCAGCCTCTGCAATCGCAGGTACTTCATAGACGATCCATTCAAAATCGGCCGGCAGGTCCAGCAAATCGCGCCATGCCCGGTATTTTGTTCCCATGTGCCCAGCTGCATCGAGGATATTGTCATAACGTGGGAGAAGTTTGCCGAGCCAGAACAGCACGGGATAATCCCATAGCGTCACGGCACACATTTGTTCAAAGGCAACGTCGGCAATTTCAGCATGGTCGTAGCCGGCCAGATGGCCTGGGCGTACGTTGCTCATCGCGGCGGTATAGTCCGCGAAGCGCCCTCTGAATCGTCGCCGGATATCATCGCGGATCAGCAGGCTGACTTTGCGCTTGACCTCAGCCAGGCCCAAAGCGGTTACAACATTGCGCATTGTTCGCTGGACAATCATGCAATCGCAGCCCGCGACGGGTCGGTGGCCGGTGATGGCGGCGGCAATCTTTCCGAATTGTCCCGGCGTCGCTGCTGCGGTCTAAGCGCCAGCGCTGCACCCGCCAGAAAGGCAAAGTTCGTACCTGGATCGGGCTTGGCCGACGATGTCGCCGATGGAACCAGCGAAAAGACGGCCGCAACAGCAAAAGCACCACCGATAGAGTGTTCAAGCAGCGCCGTGCGGCCATAAGTGGAAAGCCGCTGCGGCTGCAGAACCGTACGCAGGTAAAACAGGAACGATACCAGGCCTATTACGCCGGTTGATCCCAATATCGCCGTCGCCAGACTGGATGACCGGAAGCTGCCCGGGCCGATGCCCAGGCCGTAAGAGTTGGTAAAGGCGTCCCAGCCCTGCAATGCCCAGAACAGACGCTGCCTGCCTGAATCCGATCCGGATTTACCGATCGTCATGCCGTTTATCATGTCCATGAACTTGAGCGGCAGCTCGGGCACGACCAACATCATTGCCGCAACCAGAATGATGATGACCACAAGGGCAAAGGCAAACTGGCGGATCCGGCTTGCTGGGGCCAGTCTTGGGGTCAAAAACGCCCTCAGCATAAAGAACAAGCCATAGGCAAACAGTGCTGCATAAGCGGTCGATGATGTGCTGAACGTCAGGATCATGGCCAGCGAAAAGGCGGCGGGACCGGTAGCCCCCGGGCGGATCGACCGGTACCACAATTCTGCGTTCAGGACCATGAACGCGAAACCGAAATCAGCAAACCCGGACGGTTCAGGGAACAGCCCGCGGATCCGGACAAAGCCCTGATAGGCTTGGTCGAGCTGGGCATAATTACCGTTGCGAAGCAGGTTAAGCACTGCGTCAATGGGCGTTCCGTGCACCGCCATCACGACCAGCCCCAAAATGACGTGCGTCCACGCGATACCGATCCCGGCGCTGATCAGCGCAGCCACCCCTCCCCGCTGGGATCGCGTGACCAGATAGGCCGCAAGAGCGACCAGCAAGGTGCCGAATAAATAGAACGCCGAAGTCAGGTTCTGCGTGCTTGGTCCCAGCAATGCAGTCTCGAACAGGTCTGGCGAATCGAGCGGCTTCATCGGCGCGACCTGCATCATGCCGGCAAACAGACGCGGCGCGAGTATTGCGCTGGCGATGCCGTAGGCTACGAAACAGGCCAGCCAGCGGTTGGCGCGGATGGCATCGGGCAGCAGCTGAAGGCAACGCGTGGGCGAAATAGCTGCCGCGACGATCACGAAGAGCAGAGCGACTTGAAGCGGAGGAATCGTCGATCCGCCCATCGAAGGCAGGACCAGCGCGGCTGAACCGGCCAGCAATCCGCAATAGAGCATAAACACGAAAGCAGTCTTCACCGTGCCGCGAAGCAGGATGATCAATCCGATCGCCAGTTGGATTGCTGCAATAAACGTCGGCTGCAAATGCTTGAACCTCTTCGGTTTGAAGGTCGCCAGAATAGCATTGCGTTCTGCCCGATGCCCTGTCGGAGAAGGGGTAGCCCTTATGGGGAATAAGGCGAAACGCGCCGCCAGCCTCAGCAGCAGTGGGCACTCGCGCCAGAGGTGTGATCAAGGTCCTTAGCCGGATTATCACGCGCTTACTCCCAATGCGACATCGCGCCGCGGGCCAAAAAAATGGCAAAAAGGACGCAATCGGGGTCCGGCCCGGTTCAGTCATTCCGGAGTTCACGCTTGACGACTGCGCTGCGTTCCACACTTTCGGCGATCTCGCACGATCATGCCACGTCACGGCATTTTGCTGCTTTGGCGGCGGTACTGGTCGCCGTGCCTCTTTGCGTCAGTGTCAAGGGACTCGACAGCGAGGTGTCGGCGCAAACAATAACCGTTCGGCACTCCGCAGCCGCCGATCCGGGCGGTCAGGATCGTGTGCAGCCCCTTGCGCTTCCGTTACCAGTGTCGGGGGTGGTACCTTCTCTCCTCGATCCTGCGACACAGTCCGCAATGAGCATCAACAACCTGACCCGCTTTGCTCCGCCCGCAGCCCTAGCGCCGGCCAGTGCGTTCCGATTTTCAGGATCAACCGATGCCCGTGATCAGGCCATTGGCTGTCTTGCCGCGGCGGCTTGGTACGAAGCCGGAAATGATGCTGAAAGCCAGCGCTCGGTGATTCAGGTGGTGTTGAACCGGGTCAAGCATCCGGCGTTCCCCAAGACGGTTTGCGGCGTGGTCCTGCAGGGTTCGGAACGGCGGACAGGGTGCCAGTTCAGCTTTACGTGCGATGGATCGCTAGCCCGAAGGCGCCCGGCTTCGTTCGATTGGCAGATGGCCCGGGTCCGCGCCGAAAGTGCACTTGCTGGTGCTGTCGATCGTGACGTGGCAGATGCAACCCACTACCATGCTGATTATGTCGTACCGTGGTGGAGCGCCAAGCTTGAAGCGCTGACCCGCGTTGGCCGGCACATCTTTTACCGATGGTATGGGCCAGGAGGTCGGGCACAGCAAACGCCGGGTCCTGAAAATCCGAATGCCTTGGCCCTGCCGCGGCTGGGTATCGGCCCCAGCGGTGCCATCATCGGATCTAATCACGTCGCGTCCCCGGCGATCGTTACACAGCCACGGATGCAACCAGACGTGGCGGCACTCACCGGGATAGAAGCGCCAGACGCAATTGCGCCGACCGCCTTCGCACCGTCCCCGCAGGGGGCCAAGGTCTTTGCGCTCGACATGGCGCAACCGGCCGGACGCTGGGCGCTTGATGCCCTGGGCAAGTGCAATGGCGGCGCGTGCCATGTGTTTGGCTACGCCAGCGCCGAAGCGGCATCTCGCAATGCGGTACTCTCTGACCGCGCCAAAGAGGTTCCACAGTTTCTACTGGTCAAGGATCGGGCGTCAGGGATGACGCTGGCATTCTGGGATTGCAGCGTAACCCAGCGGCCCAACCCCGATCAATGCCTGCCAAGTCAACCCGACGCGCTGCGCTCGCTCCTTCGTGAACGTCCGGGACCCTGATTATCACGGTCTTCCGCCCTTTTCCGCTTGTCGCAAATTGGTGTCCGGTGGTCGCGCCGCAGTGGACTATCACAAAGGACTACTCGTGGTGGGGAGTGACGACTGGGCCGTAGGAACTATGCCGTGGAATGGAGGATAGGCGGCATGTTCACGTATCGTGGTTGGTGTATGGTTTGGATGCAACAAGGTCGGATCGCCTGGGTTATTCCCGAATTGTCCGGTCCGACTTGCGGAGGCCGAAGATGAAGCGTCCCAAGAAGACGGTAAAGCCGGCAGTGGAAGGGCTGAAAAGTTTGATATCTGACCAGAATTCGTCGCCACATTTCGCCGACTTTAGCGAGATCAGCGAAACCATGGTGAACGGCTATGCGCGGCTCGTCAGGCTTGGCATGCCCGGACACACCGTCGCTCTTGCCATGCTGGGCGCAACGGTGAACCTCTACCGCATGTTCGGGCTGGACGAAGAGCTGCCCGAACTGTTGCGCGGGCTGGCAACCAGCATCGAAAAAGACGTCACCACCAATTGAGCTGCCCTGCGCAGGGCCACCCTACCCCTTTCGGGGGTGATCCCTATGCTGCGTACGCAAGCGCCTGATATGCGGCTAAAACGAATCCCTGAACGTGCCGTTTGCCACCGGCATCGAAGCTGCATTTCAGGGACCCCGTGTTGATGGCCGAATTGATACAACCCAAAATCTTTGTTGCGATCGCCACCATCGGGCGGTCTTCGATCCTGTGCCAGGTATTGCGCCGCATTTCGTCCCAAGACCGGCAGCCGGACGGCGTGGTCGTCGTGGGCACCTGCCCGGCGGATGTTGACGGCGCCGGTCGCGCCTATCCCGGCAGCGAGGTTTTGATTTCGCAGAAAGGCCTATGCCGGCAACGCAACATGGCCTTGCGCCACCTTGCCGGACGCGCTGACATAGTCGTTTTCTTTGATGACGATTTCGTACCCGATGACGGATACCTGACAGCCGTCGAACGCCAAATGATGGCCGATCCCGCGCTGATCGGGTTGACCGGCCACCTATTGGCCGACGGAGCACAAACAGGCGAAATCTGTTTCGCCGAATCGCTCAAGATCCTTGATGGGCGCGTTCTTGCACCACGGTTCAGGACAGAAAATACGTCCTGGCTTTACGGCTGCAACATGGCAATCCGCACGGCGGCCGCGCCAGACTTGCGCTTTGACGAACGACTCCCCCTCTACGGTTGGCAGGAAGACGTGGACTTTTCCAGCCGGCTTGGACGATTTGGCGCCATGCTCCGGTCCCGCGATCTGACAGGGGTACACTTGGGCACGCGTTCGGGGCGCATTTCAGGCGTGCGGTTCGGTTATTCGCAGATCGCCAACATTATCTACCTGCGCCGCAAGCAAACGATCGGTGCACGCCACGGCCTGGGTCTGATGGCGCGCAACGTCGCCTCGAATCTGGCGCGCAGCCTGTGGTCGGAGCCGCATATCGATCGCCGCGGCCGCCTTGCCGGCAATGCAATCGGGTTCGCCGATCTGCTTCGCGGGCGCGTAGATCCAGGCCGGGTGGAGCGGCTCTGACCCCGCCATCCCCGGAACAAGTGGCGCCGCGCAGTCAGGTTCTGATCAACGGGCGCTTCTTGACCAAGACCCTCGCCGGAGTCGACCGGACGGCGCAAGAGCTGGTCAGGGCACTGGCCCCGCTAGCGTCGGGCAGGGGCTGGTCGCTTGTCTGTGCAGTTCCGGCGAACGCTCCTGACGATGCCGAAATCCGGGGCCGGCTGGGTTTGGGCGATGAAAGCCCAATCCTCCGCTCGGTTCTGCGCGGATACCTGTTTGAACAAGTCGCCTTATCCCGTGCGATGCCAAGCGCAATCCTGCTGAGCCTGTGCAATATGGGCCCGATCCTGCGCCGACGGCAGCTAGTGATGCTTCACGATGCGCAGGTATTCGACGTGCCGCGAAGCTATCCGCTGGCTTTCCGCCAGGCCTATCGCTTTTTGCAGCCGCGCCTTGCCCGCAGGGCTGGCGCAGTTGTGACGGTCTCGGAATATTCACGGACACGCCTGCGCGCGAACGGAGTGACGACAGGTGTGCCGGTAGACGTCGTCCATAACGGCACCGATCATTTCGGCCGGGTCGAGCCGGATGACGCCATTCTCAATCGCTTCGGGGTGGCGCGAAAAGGCTATGCTTTTGCGCTCGGCCACCCGGCCTCGCACAAGAATCTGGGCGTGCTGCTACAAGCATATTCCTGCGCTGACATCACGCTGCCCCCGTTGGTACTGGCAGGCCACGCCCCCGCAGGCCTGGCTGCGGGTGATCAATCTGTCATCGCGGTCGGCCGCGTCAGCGATAGGGAATTGAAAGCGCTGTATCAAAATGCGCGAATGTTCCTGTTCCCGTCTTTGACCGAAGGGTTCGGTTTTCCGGCGCTGGAAGCGATGGCTTGCGGCTGCCCGGTGATTGCAGCAGACGCGGGTGCAATTCCCGAAGTCTCCGGCGCTGCGGCAATTATGGTCGATCCGGGCAATGTGCGCGCTTGGCGCACGGCAATCATGCGGTTGCACGCGGACGATGAAGAACGGGGGCGGATGATCATTGCCGGAATTGAGCAGGCGAACGAGTTTACCTGGGACAGAGCCGCAAAGAAATTGGCCGACATTATCGGGCGGCTTCACCAAGCCATTTAAATGGGGCTTGCCGACAATCAGAGCTGTGTCAGCGCCTTCATCTTTTCCGCAAAGTGATGCGGAGCAAACTCGCGGGCTCTGGCAATCGAATCGCGCGGATCGAAATCTGGCAGGAAGCGCTCAAGCCGCTCCGCCGCATCGACCACTGCGCTCGCGCTCTGCTCAGCAAAATAGAGCCCGGTCTGACCATCGATTACACTATCGAGCGCGCCGCCGCGCCCATAGGCGATGACCGGGCGGCCCGATGCCATCGCTTCAACCGGGGTGATCCCGAAATCCTCCTCGGCAGTCATCACCAGCGCCTTGCACCGGGCATAAGCCTGTCGCAGCTGGTTGAAATCCATCCGGTCAACAAAGGTGATATTGGGACCGGCCCTTTTCATTAGCGCGGCAGCCATACCACCTGCGCCGACCATCACCAGCGGCAGTCCCGAGCGGGTGAAGGCATCGACGGCAATATCAGGGCGCTTGTAAGGGACCAGCTGACCCACCCACAGATAAAAATCGCCGGTTTCGACCGATGGGGTAAACAGGTTCGTTTGGACCGGCGGATGGATCACTTCGGCATCGCGGCGCCAGACTTTTTCGATCCGTTGCTTCACGAAATTGGAGTTGGCGGCAAAGCGATCAACGCGCGCGCTGGACGCAAAATCCCATTGCCGCATCCGGTGATACATCGCCGGCATCACGGCACGGGCAAGCAGGTTCGCTTCACCCTTGTACTGGTGATAGTGATCCCAGATATAGCGCATCGGCGAGTGGCAATAACACACGTGCAGGCTGCCGGGCCGCGTGATCACGCCCTTGGCAGGGCCGGATTCGCTACTGATCACCAGATCGTAATCCGACAGATCAAACTCTTCGAGCGCGATCGGCATGAGCGGAAGATAGTATTGGTAGAACCTCCGCGAAAAAGGCAGCCGGTTGATGAAGCTTGTCGTCACCTTTGCCGCCCTGATGCGCGGCGCCATGCGATCTGCATCAATCACGTGGGTGAACAGGTCCGCCCCGGGATAAAGGTCGAGCAAGTGTTCGACCACCCGCTCGCCGCCGCGCATCGCAACAAGCCAGTAATGGACAATTGCCACGCGCGGCTCGGAAAACTTCAGTCGCCTGTCCAGCGGCGCATGTGTGACGCCGGCGGCTTCGATCACGCGTAATACTCGCTGTATTGCTTGTAGTAGTAGGCCGGATCGTAACGACCGAAATAGGCGCGGCGGCGCAGATCAACCTGATTGAGAGCGATGCCAGCAATCCGAACGTGATCTTCAGGCAGACGGCGCAGCGCAGCCTTGAGCGCGAAGGCCGAAGTCTTGCGCCAATGGGCAGCGATGATGGTCGCATCGGCGCGGCTAGCCAGAGTGCGAGTATAAGCTACCGGCAGGACCGGCGGAAGATCGAGCACTATGCGGTCGAACTGGGTGCGCAATTTGTCGAGAAGTGCGGTAAACTCAGGACCTGACAAGAGGTGCTCGGCATCTTCCGATCCGGGCAGCAGCGGCAATGTCCAAAAAACGTAATCGTCGCTGTGCAGACTGGTAAAGTTGAGCTTGGCATTGCCCTCGAGCACCTCGATCAGGCCGCTCTGTTTTTCGTCGATATTCAGCAGGCGGCTAATCCCGTGGCGGCGCAAATCACAGTCAATCAGGATCGTCTTGAGCCCGCTGGTGGCATAGATGTGCGATAGGCAGCACGAAATAACCGTCTTGCCTTCGCCGGGCAGCGCGGACGTTACCGCAACAACCTGAGCGCCCCCGTTCGTCGCCATATCGACCGAGGTACCGAGTGAACGGAACGCCTCCGTAAAGATGGAGAACGGCTCATCGCGCACAGCCGCCATGGCCCCAACGTGGTTCGAATTGATCGACGAAAGCAGCGGGATCGACGTGAGGAATTGTTCACCAGTCAGGTTTTCGATCTCTTCCGGCGTTGTCAGGCCCTGGAACATAGCCTCGGCAACGTAGGCCCCCAGTATCCCAAGACCCAAACCGATCACGGCAGCCAAAGCTAGATTTAGCTTCAGGTTGGGGCTGATCGGGTTCTTAGGCAAACTTGCCAGGGTCAGGATTACCGCGCTGGGTCGTTCGCTTCCGCGCGCCGCCAGCAGCTGTTTGTAACTGTTGAGATAGGTTTCATAGATTGCCTGCGATGCTTCCGAATTTCGCTCCAACTCACTCAAACCGACCATCGCTACGTTGTTCTGGGTAAGTTTCGTTTTCGCCCCGCCCAGACTTGCAGAAAGTGAACCAAGGCGCTGATTCGAAACGTCAGCCTTTGCCTTGAGGTTCGATACGACCCGACCGATTTCGGCCTGGATTTGCTCTCGCACCTGGTCAAGCTGACTGCGGGTACGGATTAGTTCGGGGTGATTAGGGCCATAGCGCGATGCCATGTTGGCGACTTGTCCGGCAAGTTCGCTTTCCTGGGTCCTCAGATTTGAAATCACCTGCGAGCCGAGGGCCTCGCCGACATCGTCACCGTTCGATCCGGAACGCAGCTGTGCCAGCGCCGTATTGAGGCGCGCCTGATCTTCGGCTGCAGAGGCCTTGGCGGCTGCAACCTGCTGGTTGAAGTTCGATATTTCCTGCTCGGTAAGCGAACTGCCCGATGTCGACAGGAGGTTGTTCGCGACACGGTATTGTTGCAGCGCTTCGGTATCTTTCTGGGCTTGGGCGCGCAGCGCGCTGAGCTGAACTTCGGTTTCACGACGTGCCTGGTCGTTGCGGTCCTGATCGGCATGAAGCTGCCATTGGGTAAACTGCGTGGCAAATGCATTGGCCATCCGTACGGCATCGCCCGGCGATGAAGCGTCATAGGAAATGGACAGCGCATAGCTTTCGCCGCTTCGCTGGGCACTGACGCGGCGCTGAATGTCTGACAGCAGGTCGTCGCGATCTGACGGCGAAAGTTTGTCGCCAATACCCAGAGCCGTGACCACGCGGTCTGCCATGTCGCGCGATTCGATAACCTCGGATTGTGTCTCGACCAGCTGATTGCTGATCGCGGCCTGGCTGTTCTGGGTGGTCGCGGTCTGCCCGGCCGCACTTGCATCGTTTGTCAGCATTACCGCTGACCGCGCGCGGTAGGTCTTGGGCATAAGCATCGAGGCGACAAGGACGATCGCCATGATCGCGGCTGTGGTTGCAAGTATCAGCAGGGCATGACGCCGAAAGAACGAAAACGATTCGGTCAGATCCAGGCGATCCTCGCTGGGCATGCGATTGCCGCCCAGGTGAGCCAGTTCGCGGCTGCTGGTTACAGCAGGCACTGCGCTTTTTTGCGTCATGTCAGGCGTTCTCGTTTGATCGGTGCGTCCGATGGAAAAGGATGGGCGGTGCGGGTCATCCGACGACCTTCACCCCTATACCGGCCGCAAATCCGTTGAACGAGCGGCCGAGCAGGCCACCGTCCTGCTTGCGATACCCGGCATCGAATGTGACCCCGATGTTGCGGGTCAACCGGTAAAGCGCGGTTGCATCGACTGCGTAGCGCGAATCCACCCGGCCCAGGCCGCGGTATTCTTCGCGCACATGGCCGGCCTTTACCCCGACGAGCAATTTCGGCGTAATCAAGTGCTTGGCTTCGAGCGTGAACGAAGTTCGAAAGATTGCCGGAGAATTGATCAACGGGCTGGGATCCACATTTCGCGATGCTCCGGCAATAAGCTGCCAGGTTGGTCGCGGAAGCCACGAAGCCGTCAAAGCAAAGTTTACCGCATTCAGGTTGCGAAAGGCGGGGTTGTCGAAACTGCGGTGGATCAGCCCGAAGCCGGCCTCTAGATCGATCAGGCTGGTAACCCTGATCCGTCCTCCGGCCAGGGCGTCGTATCCGGACGAGTTCAACTGCCTGGCTGCGGGATCGCGATAAGACAGGCTGCTCAACCGAAAACGCGAATATACCTGGATCCGTGATCCGAGATTGTAAGCCAGACGGGCAAATGCCGAACGATCGATCACGTTGCGCTGGACCAGCGATACGGGCACGCCCCCAATCGAGGCGTTCTCGTAGTCGGTCTGGCTCAGCTTTCCTCCCAGCGCGATTTCAAGTTGATGTTCACCGCGCGACACCTCGATCCCGTATTCCTTGCGGTTGAATGCGACCGGACGATCGGTCAGAAACTGGTCTCCTGCGGTGCCGCGCTGCTCGATGCCGCGCATAAGGACCACTGATGGCCGCACGTCGATCTGGCTCGCCAGCTCCAACAGACCCCTGAGACCCAATTCGCCAGCTTCGCTGTTTTCACCGGTATTGCTCGCATAGCGGCGCAGATTTGCGGCGCCGAACAATTCAATCTGGTGACGGGAAAAATCGGTCGAAAGGGTGAAGCGCGGCTGCAAGTCAAATACTGCATCGCTGCGTTTGGGCGCAGCAATGTTGTAAATGTTGCTGTCGTACCTGCCCTCGGCCAAAAGTTCGGGGTAAAGCACCAGCCCGCCACCAATACGGATGCCATCGGCCTGCACCGGATCAAGCAGGGTTACCGGGGTGGCCACATCGGCCTCCTGCGCAAAGGCAGCCCGTCCGCTTAACGAAAGGGCGACCAGGGCGACCCGTATCACCCAGCCTGGCGCTGCTTTGCCAGTCCGGCCAGGCCGCGCATCGCCCATCCGGATAATCGCTGCAGCCTGTGACCGGCTGTCCATGTCCCTGCTGAACGCCAGCACTATAAGACGCAGCGACGCGAAGATCGTGCCGAGCCAGTTGGCATGGTGAAAACTGCGATTTTGCAACCGATCGGCAGGTCGCGCGTTGGCACCTTTGGCCAGCTTGTTCAGGCTATGGCCTTTTCTATCCGAAAGGGGTAAGGAATTACCTATTGTGAGTAGCGCAGCGACGATGAAGCGGATCGATTCCCACAAGGCGAAGGCCCCTTGGCCGCGGCGCAGCTTTGCTTTGGGCCTGGTTATTGGCCTGCCGCTTTCTGTGGCGGTGTGGTTGGCAATTTTCTGGCTGATCTGATTTTGCCTGGGCATCTTAGCAGGATCCTTCAGCGCTAAGGACGGCTGGCAAGGTGCCCAGCAGTATGCGGGTATCCAAAAGGAAAGAGCGGGACCTGACATAATAGACGTCCGCTGCGACCCTGCGGCGATACGTCGTCATGCTTCGTCCCGATATTTGCCACAATCCGGTCAGGCCCGGCCTCACACTGAAATAGTGCAGAGCATAACGGCCATAGTGATGCAGCTCCTCACGCACGATCGGTCGCGGGCCGACAAGCGTCATGTCGCCGCGCAGCACGTTGACGAGCTGCGGAAGCTCATCAAGGCTGGTCGCACGCAATATTCGGCCAAAGGGGGTGACGCGCGGATCGTCAGCCAGCTTGTGATCGCGTTCCCATTGCTCGCGCAAACCGGGATTGCCGGCAAGAATGCAGGACAGGGTCAATTGCGCATCGTCGCGCATGGTGCGGAACTTGAGACAGTCAAAGGTCGTGCCGTCACGCCCCAGACGTTTATGCGCAAAAATGACCGGGCCCGTGCTGGTCATCGCAACCATCAGCGCGATGATCAGAAGCAAAGGGGCCAATATTACCAAAAGGATGATGGAACAGATGATGTCCATCAACCTGCGGACATCCTGCCGGCGTCCTTCGTGCACCACGGCCGACACCATCGCCGGGCGCTCCGTTACCGTCAGCGCAGCTTCCACGTCCGTCGCCATCGGCATCGCAATCAACGCTTTCGCGCCCTCTGCCTGGTTGTATTCAAGTCCGCCATCAAGCTTTTGCATCGCGCTTTCGCTAAGAACCGTCCAAAAAGATGTGCCGCCACGAACACGGTTTCCACGTGTCCCTGTTAGCTTCAGGATTTACGATTTCCGGCCCGGTCACAACCGAGCATTGGGCTTATCGGCCGACTACTCGGATGAGTTAATTTATCGTTGCCACGCAGCGGTTTTCACTCATCTGGGTAATAGGACGATGGCCATCGGAGCCCTATTTTCGAAGTCTGTGCAGTGGCGTGATTCGCCTCGCGCGAACCTGGAACCGGGAGCCAAGTCATGTCGCATGCAAGAACCAGACTATTCGCTGCGCTGGCGGCGACAGCGCTGGGCACCGCAGGTTTGCTGAGCGGACCGCTGGCAGCGCGAGAGCCCACTCTTCTGGCGTCACAGCTGAACCATGATTTTGCAGTCGGTTACCGGGTCGCTGCCGGTGACAAGTTGAAAATTACCGTTTTCGATGAAGCAGCGCTGACCGGCGAATATCAGATTGGCGGAGCCGGCGAACTAGCAATGCCGCTCATTGATCCGATCGCGGCCCAGGGCCTGACGCCAAAAGAAGTGGCGGCAGCCATTGCGGCAAAATTGCAGGCAGGCGGCTATGTGCTGGTCCCGCGGGTGACGGCAGAGGTCGTCATCAACCGCCCGTTCTATATCCTAGGCGAGGTCAAACTGCCGGGCGAATATCCGTACAGCGGTGACATGACCTTTGAACAGTCCGTCGCGCGGGCTGGCGGTTTCACCCCGCGGGCGAACCGTTCGACGATCCTGCTGCGCCGGCAAAATTGGGCGAGCGCACAGAGGGTCAAACTGGATGGACCGTCGCTGAAGATAGCCCCGGGCGACACCATCACCGTGCGCGAGTCGTTTTTCTGAAGGCTTACGCAAGCGCTCCTTTGAACCGCTGGCAGGCGCTGCCGAAACAAGAAATCCACATCATTTTGTACCGTTCTGGGTCGGTGAGCCCCGGCACGCCGTTAGACGTGTTGATTAATCCGTTAGGTTGAGGCAGCTTACAGTTCTGACCCCAAGTCAGTGAGTCGCACCCGTCTCGTTGAAAGCCATAAGGCTCTGCAAGACCAAGATAAATCAGGGGAGCGACAATTGATTTCAGGGGATGATCATGTGCAATCAGGTACAAATTCTTAGTTCCAGCGACATATCACGCGAAGGACTGGCGCATTTCCTGCGCAGCGACGGATTCGAGATCCTCGCTTCTGGTCGCGTAGCTGGCGATGTTTCTTCTACCGAGAAAAGTTTTCTTGTCGTGGTCGACGAACCCGACACGACTCTGCAATCGGAAACTGTGGGTGAAATAAAGGCCAATTCAGCCTCTGCCATGCCCGTGGTTCTGGCCGAGCGGTTCGACCTCAACTCCATGACCGAATGCTTTATGGCGGGCGCACAGGGTTACATTGTCAAGTCGATCCGGTCACAGCCGCTTGTTACCGCGCTGCGCCTCGCGGCCCAGGGCGAACGCGTCATGCCGTCCGATCTTGTTGATGCGCTTGATTTCCGGTCGGCCTCCAAGGTTAGCCAAGCCCGATCGTCGAGCGAGATGAACGCTGCCAACCTGTCACCGCGTGAGCGCGATGTGCTGTGCTGCCTGATGGCAGGTTATCCCAACAAGACCATCGCGCGGCAGCTCGACGTATGCGAAGCGACGGTCAAGGTTCACGTCAAAGCGATCCTTCGCAAGCTCAAGGTACGCAACCGCACCCAGGCGGCTATCTGGGCCAGCTCGAACGGCATGATCGAGGCGGCTGGCGAAAGCCATTGATTGGCACGGCAGATTTCTGGGGAACGCGGGACAGCTGATCTGCAGCTGACGTTTTATTCTCTTCTGGCCGCTCCCTCATGCCAGACCAAGCCTTGGCCGGCGCAGAGCAGCCCATTTCCCGCCTTGCCCGCCTGCGATTGCATCGCAAAGACGTAGCCGGCGGACAAGCGGCAGGCGGCCGCTTGATTGCAGCCAGCTAACAGCCCAGCGTTATGGCCGACGGCGTTGTTCCCCCCCTGGGAACCTGGGCATTCGCGTGCCGCGCCGCGGTGGTGACTGGATCGCGCCGTCAAACCGTCGAAAACGAAAGTCTCGGTCAACGCCATCGCGCCGGAAATGGCGATGCGCGTCGCGGTGATAGCGAAGCTCGTTATCGCGTAACCGGAAATAAAAGACGTTGTCGGTCCCCCAGTACCCGTCGAATATCGAGCCATAATACCCATCGTACCAGCCGCTGTAAGGGTAACTGGTCCAATTCAGCCCGCTGCGGCCATAGCCATCATCGGCGCAAGCACTGAGCGGCAAGCCCGCAATCACCAAAGCGAGAGGCGAAAGAAGTCGTTTCATGGTCTTCTCCATTCCTTATGGCCCCCAAGTGCAGCACTCGTTTGCTCTGAAGATCGACCTGCGGTTGGCTTCACGTGCGGTTGGCTTCACGAGCGGTCGTGGCGGACATTCGCTAAGCGCAGCCGATGCAGCGGGTAGCTGTGGGGAGAGCGTCAAGCCGGGCGGCGCCGATCTTGCCGCCGCAAACGACGCAAATGCCGTAAGTGCCGTTTTCGATGCGCAGCAGCGCGTGGCGAATGTCTCGAATCTCTACACGCAAGACCTCGTCGACACCGGCCAAAGTCTCGTCATCGGACAAATCGATCGCCTGCTCCGACCAGTCTGCATCCAGTGGCTGGCGCAGGTCATCTTCAATCGCACCGGCGCGCCGGGTAAGCTCTACCAAGCGTGCGCCGAGTTTTTCCGCGAGTTTTTCATGTTCTTCCATTCTTGCGGCTCCTGCCCGTAAACCTGATCCGTCCGGGCCACACGAAGAATGTAGGGTTCCAACCGGCCGTGCCGCATTGACTTTGGTCAAGCGGCGATGCGGATGACGGAGTAAAGCTGCTTGGGAAAATGAGCCGGGGAATGGAAGGTCCTTGATGAAAGTCGCTGTGTTCAGCGCCAAAGACTACGACTGCGACTTTCTGACAGCAGCGAATGCGTCAGACGGCAGCCGCCAGGAACTCAGCTTCTTCGAAACTCGGCTGGACCACACAACTGCAGCCCTCGCCAAAGGAGCGCAGGCAGTGTGTCCGTTCGTCAACGATAGCTTGCAGCGGCACTCGCTCGAAGCTCTGTCGCACTTGGGCACTCGTCTTGTCGCGCTGCGTTGTGCCGGTTTCAACAATGTGGACCTGGTCGCTGCTGCCGATCTTGGAATCGCAGTTTGTCGGGTTCCGGCCTATTCGCCAAGTGCTGTGGCGGAACATGCTGTTG
Source organism: Novosphingobium sp. (assembly GCF_024642085.1). Lineage (GTDB taxonomy): Bacteria > Pseudomonadota > Alphaproteobacteria > Sphingomonadales > Sphingomonadaceae > Novosphingobium. Next base: position 67,951 of record NZ_JAHEBV010000006.1, read on the forward strand.
CTTTGATCTTGGCCCTGAACCGCAAGACCCATCGCGCCTTCGCAAGGGTGCGTGAAGGAAACTTCGCCCTGGAAGGTTTGCTCGGTTTTGATCTGCAAGGCCGAACTGTCGGACTGATCGGCACTGGACGGATCGGTTTGGTGGTCGCCCGGATCATGAACGGTTTTGGATGCAAGGTGATTGGCCTCGATCCGATCGAAAGAAATGAGTTCAGGTGGTTGGGAGGTCAATACACTGACTTTGCAGAGCTGCTGTCCGATGCAGATATCATCAGCTTGCATTGCCCGCTCAATCCGCAAACGCATCACCTCATAAATGCTGCCGCGGTCGACCGGATGAAACCTGGTGCTATGTTGATCAACACCAGCCGCGGCGCCGTGATCGATACCAAAGCCGTGATTTACGGACTTAAGTGCGGCAAGATCGGTTATCTTGGGCTCGATGTTTACGAGGAAGAGGGCGACCTTTTTTTCGAGGATCTTTCATCACAGGTCATTCAGGATGATGTATTCGCCCGACTGCTGACTTTCCCCAACGCGCTGATCACTGGCCATCAAGGTTTTTTCACGCAAGAGGCAATGCAGGCCATCGCAGAAACGACGATAGGCAATATCAATGCGTTCGAAACGGTCGGGATGCCGTTGTACCCGATCTGTCTACATGCCAATCAAGGGTCAGGTTCATATGCGCCCAGGCCGTCCTGACGGACTCGTCAGCCGGTTACAAACCTGTTCTTTCGCCTGAGGCCACAAAACAGCTAAGTGAAGCGGCGGAATACACAGCAAGTCAGCGCTCATGCCCCGACCTATGGTTGCGCTCATCGCGAAAATCGGCGTAGTCGTCGAGGATCCTGCGCATGTCGGCAACTGCTTTTTGCCGCGCCGCCGTATCCTGAATTGTTACTCCAACTGAAGCCGGTCAGACTGCGGCTCGATTAAGCCTCAAAGCGTTGGCCACCACGCTGACCGACGAAAGCGACATCGCCGCCGCAGCGATGATTGGTGAAAGCAGTATCCCCGTGAATGGATACAACGCGCCCGCCGCCACGGGAATTCCTGCGGCATTGTAGGCAAAGGCCAGGAACAGGTTCTGGCGAATGTTGACCATGGTAGCGTGACTGAGCCGGCGAGCACGAATAATGCCCGTCAGATCGCCGTTCAGTAACGTCACCGCGGCGCTCTCGATTGCTACGTCAGTGCCCGTGCCCATCGCTATGCCGACATCAGCAGCAGCAAGTGCAGGGGCATCATTGACCCCGTCCCCAGCCATTGCGACCGCCCGGCCTGCGGCCTTGAGCCGCAGGATTACTCGGACCTTCTCATCCGGCAGCACATCCGCCTCGATTTCGCCGATACCCAGTTTGCCGGCCACAGCAGTTGCAGTTGTGTGATTATCGCCTGTCAGCATCACAATCCGCAGGCCTTGTTTGCGCAGGACCGCAAGGGCTGCTGCCGCAGTCTGCTTGATCGGATCCGCGATTGCGATGAGGCCCGCAACCTGGCCGTCAACGCCGACATAGATCGCTGCGCTTCCATCCCGGCGCATCACGCTGGCCCTTTCATTCCAGGCGTTGCAGTCGATTCCGAGTTCACCGAGGTAACGTGCATTGCCCACCACGACGCGCTTGCCCGTAACGATACCTACGGCACCTTTGCCAGCAGGGGCGTTGAAAGCAGTAGCTGCCGCGAAACCGAGATTGCGCGCGTCAGCCGCTGCAACGACTGCGTGCGCAAGGGGATGTTCGGACAGGCGTTCAACCCCTGCGGCGAAACGGAGCAAATCGTCCTCGTCCAGCCCGCTAGCCGAAATGATGGCCGCTACTGCGGGCCGTCCCTCGGTCAGCGTGCCGGTCTTGTCGATTACCAGCGTGTCGACTTTTTCGAGCACTTCGAGCGCCTGGGCATCCCGGATCAGGACACCCAGGCCAGCAGCCCGTCCAACGCCAACCATGATCGACATGGGCGTTGCCAGGCCAAGGGCACACGGACAGGCTATTATCAACACCGAAACAGCTGCAATCATGCCATGACCCAACCGTGGCGGCGGCCCCCACAGGCCCCAGGCGAAAAATGCAGCAACCGCTATGGCAAGCACGGCCGGCACGAACCAGGCTGCCACCCGATCTGCCATTCGCTGGACCGGTGCGCGTGAACGCTGTGCCCTGGCCACCATTACCACTATCCGCGATAACAAGGTTTCCTGTCCGACCTGCTGTGCTTGCATGATCAGAGCGCCGGTTTGGTTCATCGTCCCGCCGACGAGATGGGCGCCAGCCGCCTTGGTCACAGGCATCGATTCGCCTGTAACCATTGATTCATCAAGAGACGAACGACCATCTACTACCAGACCGTCAACCGGTACTGCTTCCCCGGGACGGACTCGCAGAAGGTCTCCGACGGCAACATGCGCGAGTGGTACGTTCTGATCGGAGCCGTCTGGAGCGACCCGGTGCGCCGTTTTGGGCGTGAGGTTCAACAGTGCTTTGATCGCTCTCGATGTACGCTGACGCGCACGCAGTTCTAGCACCTGGCCAAGCAGAACCAACACGACGATGACGGCGGCGGCCTCGAAATAGACGGGAACTGTACCCATGGCGTTGCGGAATTGCGTCGGGAATGACCGCGGAAAAAGCGTCGCGGCGACACTGTAGACCCAGGCAACTCCGGTCCCCATGGCGATCAACGTGAACATGTTGAGCGTGCGGTTCAACAGCGAAGTCCAAGCCCGCGTGAAGAACGGCCAGCCCGCCCCAAGCACGACCGGGGTTGCGAGCGATAATTGTGTCCAGGTCGAAGTTGCGGGATCGATAACCCGGTGCAGCGATGAAAAAACATGGCCGCCCATTTCCAGAACGAAAACCGGTAACGCCAGCATCAGGGCGAAGAAGAATCGCCTCCGCATGTTGATATATTCCGCACTGGGACCGCTTTCGCCCGAGACCAGCTCGGTTTCCAAAGCCATGCCGCATAACGGGCAAAGGCCGGGGTTATCCTGCCGCACTTGGGGATGCATCGGACAAGTCCAGATCGCGCCTTCGACCGGTTGAGCTACTTTCGGCGACAGCTGCGATAGGTAGCGCAGCGGATCGGCTGAAAAGGCATTCAGGCAGCCTGCACTGCAAAAATAGAACACCTGTCCATCGTGCTTGGCACAAGACGCAGAATGCAAAGGATCGACCCGCATGCGGCAAACTGGATCGCGCGCATCTTCGCGGCCTGCGGCATCACCGCGGCGCCGAGACGGATCACCAGTCGTTGCCGTCACCAATCAAGACTTGGCAACCAAGCGATAGAATCGCTTGATATCCGCAGCTTGGCTAAGGCCTGTGCCTGGATTAAGCACAGCGGCAGCACCGGCAGCAATTCCATAGCGAAAAGCCTCGACCGGATTGCACCCGTTCGACAGTTTGAAAACCATTGCGCCTAGAAAACTATCACCAGCGCCAACGGCGCTGCGGGCTTCAATGCTGAGCGCTGGCAAGCGCACGATGCCTTGGCGGCGAGCCAGAAGTGCTCCCTCCGCGCCAAGCGTTACCGCGACCGTTTCCGCTCGTCCGCTGCTTACTAGTGCCAATGCAGCAGCGCCAATCTCCTCTTCGCAGTCGAGTGGCTCACCGGAAATCTGCCGCAGTTCTGCCAGGCTTGGTTTGACCAGGAACACGCCGCTACCCTTCTCCGCGGCAGCGAGCCCGCCCTGCAGACCTGCGCCCGAACTGTCGAGCACAAAGCGAAACCCGTTGCATTCGGCGATCCTGGCAACGCGGGCATAGAAGTCCGCAGGCACCCCAGGCGGGAGCGAACCGCTGGCGACCAGGTAGGTGCATGATGCTTGGCCGATCTGCTCCAGACATGCCTGCCATTCGTTTGCCTCAACGGTCGGGCCAGCCGGGACGAAACGATATTCCTTGCCGGATTCAATTTCGAACACGTTGGTACAAATCCGCGTCTCACCTTGAATGGTGATCCGGCTGCAAGCCAGTTGGTGCAAGTCAAGCAGCGCGTCGAGTGCTCGTCCGGTAGCGCCACCTGACAGGTAATAACACCGCGCAGCGCCGCCCAGCCGGGCAACCACTCGCGCGACATTGATACCGCCGCCGCCCGGATCGTAATGCTCTGCATTGGCACGGATCTTGTCGGTATGCCGCACCCGATCAACGGCATATGCAGCGTCGATGGTGGGGTTGAGCGTCAGCGTGGCTATGGCAGGCATAACGCACGCTCCGCTGCGGCTATCGCCGTCAAGGTCCTCACGAAACTGTCTGGATTGAGGGAAATCGAGTCGATGCCCTCATGCACGAGGAAGGCAGCAAACTCGGGGAAATCGCTTGGCGCCTGGCCGCAGATTCCGATTTTGATACGGGATTTGTGCGCTTTGATAACAGCATCTGCGATGGCAATGGTCACGGCAGCGTCGCGTTCATCGAACAATGAGGCGATCAGCTCTGAATCGCGATCAACACCCAGTATCAATTGGGTCAGATCATTGGATCCTATCGAAAATCCGTCAAAGCGCTTGGCAAACTCTTCGGCCAAAATGACGTTCGACGGAATTTCGCACATCATGTAGACCTCAAGGCCGTGCTGGCCACGCTTCAGACCGTTGGCCGCCATGGTTTCCAGCACCTCGTCAGCCTCGGCAGGCGTCCGGCAAAAGGGCACCATGATCACAACGTTGGTGAAGCCAAGATCTTCGCGCACACGCCTGAGCGCGCGGCATTCTAGTGCAAAGCCCTCGCGGTAGCGCTCGTCATAATAACGCGATGCGCCGCGCCAGCCGAGCATCGGGTTTTCTTCGGCTGGTTCAAATGGTTTGCCGCCGATCAAATGGGCATATTCGTTCGTCTTGAAATCGCTCAGTCGGACAATCGCGGGCTGCGGATGATACGGCGCGGCCAAACGGGCAATGCCTTGTGCCAGTCGCTCGACGAAATAGTCAGGCGGCGATGGATAATCGCTTGTCATCTTGGCGATTTTCCGCCGTTCATCCCTGTCCAGACGGTCCGGATGCAGCAGGGCCATCGGGTGGATCCTGATCAGCGTATTGATGATGAACTCCATCCGGGCAAGGCCGACACCTTTTGCCGGCAGTCGCCACCATTTGAAGGCGGCCCCGGGTTCGGCCAAGTTGACCATCACCTGCGTGCGGGTTTCTGGCAGCGAACCCAGGTCGATCTCCTCATGTTCGAACTCCAGAAGGCCGGCGAATACTTTGCCTTCTTCGCCGGCGGCGCAGGAGATCGTGATTTCCTGCCCCTCGTGCAGCATTGTGGTGGCCGCGCCCGTGCCAACGATCGCAGGCACGCCCAGTTCGCGGCTGACTATGGCCGCATGGCTCGTGCTGCCGCCGTGATCGGTGACGATACCGGCAGCACGTTTCATCACCGGCACCCAGTCCGGGTCGGTGTTGGCGGTCACCAGGATCGCCCCTTCAGGGAACCGGGCAATGTCCGAAGCGTCCCGGATTACGCAAGCCTTGCCCGCAGCGACCGCGCTGCCGACGGCTGCGCCAGTAAGGATCGGTACGGCGTCTGTCTTCAACGTGTAATTCTGCAGGACAGATGCACCAAGTTCTGACTGCACCGTTTCGGGCCGGGCCTGCAGAAGATAGAGATAGCCTGTGTTCCCATCCCTTGCCCATTCAAGGTCCATGGGACAGCCATAGTGTTTCTCGACAGCGACCGCCCAGCGGGCCAGTTCCAGCACCTCGTTATCGCCAAGCACCAGTGTTCGGCGCTCAGCGCTGCTGGTATCGGTGATGCGCGTGTGTGTGCTGCTGACCTGATCGTAAACCATCTTGATCGCTTTTGCGCCGCAGGTCTTTTCTATGATCGGGCTGATGCCGGGCGTATCCAGCAATGGCTTGAACACCACATATCTATCCGGATCGACTGATCCCTGGACCACAGTTTCACCCAGTCCCCACGCAGCGCTGATTATGGCAACCCGTGGAAATCCGGTTTCGGTGTCGATCGTGAAGATAACCCCCGACCCGCCAAGATCCGCGCGCACCATTTGCTGCACGCCGATCGACAGGGCGACATCGAAATGATCGAAGTGGTTGGCGTCGCGGTAACTGATCGCCCGGTCGGTAAAAAGCGAGGCATAGCAGCGCCGACACGCATCCAGCAGGGCGCCGTGGCCAGTCACGTTCAGAAAGGTCTCGTGCTGCCCGGCAAAACTGGCGCCGGGCAGGTCCTCTGCCGTAGCGCTGCTGCGAACAGCTACCGCTAAGGTGTCTACTCCGACCCGCACAGCCAGTTCTTCGTAGGCGCCGCAAATGGCATTGTTTAGTTCCTCTGGGATCGGCGCGCCGAGAATTAGGTCTCGGATGCTTCCGCCAGCCTGCTGCAGGCTCGCCTTTCCCATATGGTAGCGCTCTATCTGCTCCCGCATCGCAGGCTCTATGTTGCTTGCCGAAACAAAGCTGCGAAAGGCGGCAGCGGTCGTGGCAAAGCCGAATGGAACGCGGACCCCGGAACGTGCCAAAGCGCGCACCATTTCGCCCAATGAGGCATTCTTCCCGCCGACCGAGGGTACATCCTCAATACCGATGTCTTCGAACCAGAGGATTGCGGAGTTGGCCATGGACACAGTTACTGGTCTGGATTGGCGAAAACACCTTGATTGTGATCAATGTGCATCCGCGATGACAAGCCGACAATCCGCAGGTCCTATCGAACAAAAGGTCCAGCCCCGTGACGGTCCACAAGCGCATCCGCATTCAGGATGCCGATCTCTCCCGCAATTTACGCGCTGCAGCCGAGCTTTTGCCCAATCCCGACGATCCCGGGTTCGGTAAGTTCTTTGACCGCTTCGGAGACGCCCGCATCGTCCTGCTGGGCGAAGCAACACATGGCACGCACGAGTTCTATACCGCCCGTGCGGCCATCACACGGCGCCTGATCGAACAGCACGGCTTCTCCATCGTTGCAGTGGAAGGCGATTGGCCAGACATTGCGCGCATTGACGACTATGTCCGTCATAACGCCCCGCGCCCGCGCAAGGGTCAGGCCTTCGTGCGGTTCCCCACCTGGATGTGGCGAAACGAAGAAGTGCTTGCCTTTGCTGACTGGCTGAACGGGTGGAATGCGGCACTGCCAGGTGCAGAACGGGTCAGCATTCGCGGACTTGATGTCTATTCATTGGGCGAATCCATCCATGCCGTTACCGCCTATCTTGACACGCATGATCTGCGCGCGGCCGCATTGGCGCGCGAACGTTACGGCTGCCTCTTGCCGTGGCAGGACGACCCCCAGACCTATGGACGTGCAGTAGAGTTCGGAGAGCTGGCCGGGTGCGAAGCTGCCGTGGTTGCGCAGCTCGGCGCGTTGCTGGAAAAGCGCATGCAATGGATCGCCGATGATGGCGAAACCTTTTTCGATGCCGAGCATAACGCGCGCATCGTCCTCGCTGCTGAACGCTACTACCGCGCCATGTACCGCGGATCGGCGGCTAGCTGGAATCTGCGCGATCGGCATATGTTCGATACGCTTCAAGCCCTGATGGCACATCATGCCGATGCCCGCGCGATAGTCTGGGCGCATAATTCGCACATCGGCAATGCGGCCGCGACCGCAATGGGTTGGAACGGAGAGTTCAATATCGGCGAGCTTACCCGCCGCAGCTATGGGGATCAGGCGGTGCTGATCGGCTTCGGCACCGATCGCGGCACCGTTGCAGCGGCATCGGACTGGGGTGGAACGATGCAGGTGATGAAAGTGCAGCCAGCTCGTGATGATAGCTGGGAAGCAGCATTCCGGCACACCGGCTATGCCCGCTCTCTGACCGACTGGCGAGGGACCAAACGGCGCGATTTGGGAAGCCTTGTCTCCCAGACTTTGCTCGAACGTGCGATCGGGGTAATCTACCGACCGCAGTCCGAGCTGGCGAGCCACTATTTCGAAGCGGTCATTGCCGATCAATTCGATGCTTATGTCTGGTTTGAAGAGACTCGTGCGGTCACCCCGCTTGGCATTGAGCGCCCGCACGGCGCGCCGGAAACGTGGCCGTTCGGGCTATGAGTTTGCCGCTTTCCGATCCCCCCTTACGCGATCTGGCCATTGCCGGTTCACCGCCGCTCAACGCAGTTCTTGGCATTCCGGATAATGCACAAGGCATTGTCATCTTTGCCCATGGCAGCGGCAGCAGCAGGCGAAGCCCGCGTAACACCTACGTCGCGCAGCAACTCCGCGAAGCAGGACTGGCGACATTGCTTCTCGATCTGCTTTCGCCCCAGGAAGAACTGGACCGGCGTAACGTCTTTGACATCGGCCTGCTTGCCTCTCGGCTGAAGCGGGCGGCGCAATGGGCGTCTGTTCAGCCGCAAACCGCCGGGTTGCCGCTCTGCTATTTCGGCGCCAGCACAGGCGGCGGCGCGGCGCTTCGGGCGGCGGCGGGCGATCCGCACGTTGCCGGCATAGTATCGCGCGGCGGGCGGCCCGATCTGGCCGGAGGCGATGCGCTGGCGCGGGTGACCGCGCCGACTCTGCTTATCGTCGGCGAGCACGATAAATTGGTCATCGAATTAAATGTCGCGGCGCGGGACGCCATGCAATGCGAATGCTCGTTAGTCATCGTCCCTGGCGCAGGGCATCTTTTCGAGGAGGCCGGAACGCTTGACGTGGTAGTCAGCTTGGCGAGGAACTGGTTCCTAAAGCATGCGGGAAGCCAGCTATGACCGGCTTGAGCGCCCGATTTGCCAACCGCCGCGACGCCGGGCGGCGGCTTGCTGCTGCTTTGAAGCCCTTGGGCCTGGGGGATGCAGTGGTGCTGGCCCTGCCGCGCGGCGGAGTGCCGGTGGCGTTTGAAGTTGCCCGTGCGCTCGGCGCGCCGCTTGATATCCTGATGGTGCGCAAAATCGGAGCGCCGGGACATAGTGAATACGGGATAGGAGCATTGGTCGATGGCGCTTCGCCGCAAGTGGTCATCGACGAACCGGCTGCCCGAATGGTGGGTGCAGACAGGGCCTATATCGAACGGCAAGTCTCCCAGCAGCTTGCCGAGATCGAACGCAGGCGCGCAGTTTATCGAACGGGCCCTGCCGAGCCGCTGTTCGGCCGCACCGTAGTCGTTGTCGATGATGGCATCGCCACCGGCGGGACAGTCAAGGCGGCGCTAAAGGCGATTTCCATGACAAATCCGGCACGGATAGTTCTGGCCATCCCGGTCGCTCCGCGCGAAGCGCTGCCCGAACTGCGCGCTTTGTGCGACGATCTCGTTTGCCTGTCAGCCCCGCAGCCGTTCTTTGCAGTCGGCGCGCACTATGACGATTTCACGCAGACTGAAGATGATGAAGTCATTCGCCTCCTTTCAGCGGCCAAGGCAATGGTATCGGGTGACTGATTGCCGCCTATTTCCAGGCAAACAGCAGCCTTCCTGGTCCAAGTCGTTCCATCATCTCGCCGATGTCCGTTTGCGACACGGCAAAGCACCCCTGGCTCCTGCCAACCCGGCCTTGCGTCTTCGCAATAGCGTTGTTGACGTAGCTTGCCGCATGAATGACGATGCCCCGACTGTCCGCCTCATCATTCGACTGATCGAGGCCGATCAGGCGCTGCGACCTGCCGTGTTTGCCAAAATAGATATCACCGGTCACAAAACTGCCGTTGCACGAAGCGTTCGAACCGGGAAGATTGGAAAAGCGTTCGACCATGCCGACATTTGCTGGGTCCGAACCGCAGCCGTGCGCGACAAGAATGGTATCCATTATTCGGCCGCCAGCGATATCGACAAGATGGAACCGCGGCTGGTCCGAAGCCATACTGAAATCGACCATGCCAACGATATCGCGGTGGGCGATCCGCGAGTTATGCGTTTGAAGGGCATCCATTGCACGCGGCAGCAGTCCTGGCCTTTCGCCGATCTTGATCTCCGCGAAACCCGGCGGTGCGGCCAAACCTGCTGTGCCAGCAGCAACGACACCGATAAACCGGCGCCTGCTGAAGTTCATTCGATGTGTTTCCCGAATAGCTTTGACACGGATGTAAGTTAGGCGTCCTGATATGCAAAGGCGGTGGACAAAAATGTGGATGAAGCGTTGCCTGCTTGCGATAGCCCTGATCGCTTACTCTGCACCCGTTACTGCGTCGGTGTCCCGATGGACGCCGGGACAATTGGCCAGTCTCAGGCATTGGATCGCTGCTGCACCGCAGGACGCTCTGCCGCTGCTGGATAGCAAATCGCTGGACCGTGCAACTGCGAACAGCGACACCGCCGCCACTGATAAAGCCGCAAATGATCTCGCCCTTGGTCTGGCACGCCTTCACCTGCTCGGATGCGCTACGGCTGCACAGCGGAACGGCTGGACGATCGCAGATACCGACACGTCACTCGATCTTTCAGCCATGCTAACCCGGGCGCTCGCCTCTAACAGCCTTGACGCGTTTTTCGCGGGGCTTCGTCCGCGCCATCCCGACTATGCCGTGCTGCGCGCGGCTTACGAAAATGAAGGGGATCAGACCCGGAAGCTGACATTGGCCCGCAACCTGGAAAGGTGGCGGTGGATGCCGCGATCGCTCGGCCCCGATAATGTGCTGGTCAATGCCGCCGCTTTCGAGGTCCAGCTTTGGCGCAATGCCACAAAGGTGGGAATCTGGCCAGTGATAGTCGGCAAGCAAGCTACGCCGACGCCTGTATTCGCCGCGACTATTACCGGTGTCACGCTCAATCCGTGGTGGTTCGTTCCGCAAAGCATTGTGCGAGAGAGCGTCGGTTCGTTTGTACGCCGCAATCCGTCGCTGGCGCGTAAACGCGGCTATGTATGGGCAGGTGGCAGTTATCGGCAGCGCCCTGGTCCGGGCAATGCACTTGGTTCGATGAAGCTGGCAATGGCCAATCCGTTCAACGTCTATATGCATGACACGCCAAGCAAAAACCTTTTCGAGCGCCAAACCCGGGCGTTCAGTCACGGATGCATCCGTACGGGCAATGCGCTGGGGTTCGCCGCGACATTGCTAACGGGCGTCATGACGCGCGAACAGATTGACCTTATCGTGGCAACACGCACCACAACCGACGTCGCGCTTGCGTCCAGCTTGCCTGTCTATGTCACATACTTCACCGCTACCGCCGGTGCGGACGGTTCGGTAGCCTACCATCCTGACATCTATGGGCGCGATGCGCAGGTCGGTTTCATGTCCAATCCCAGCCGGGCCTGCGGGGCATAGTTCAGAGAGACATCGCCTTGCGGTATCGCAATTTGAGACTGGCCAGCACGATGGCCAGGATAAGGACCATCGTGATGATCGCTGCCGACCCTTGCCATCCAAATGGGGCAAAGCGAAACAGCCGGGCAAACCCGGGTGCGCAAAAAAGCACAATGAACACCAGCGCGACCAAAGCGGTTATGACCAGAAGTGGCAGATTGCGCCACATAGCCGATGAGGCTGCCGCTCCGCCGTAGGTCAGGTCCGTCGCAACAAGAACCAGCACTGCCGCAACCAATCCGGTGAACGCGATCGAGCGCATTTGGGGCTCAGTCATGGCGGATTGGCCGTGCGTCCATATCACTAGGCCGACTAGCAGCGCGATCGTCACCGTCCCTTGGAGGGCCGACCACAGCAGGAGACGACGCGGGAACAGGGGTGCCGCGGGATCACGCGGCTTACGGCGCATAATGTCATTCTCTTCAGGTTCCGCTTCAAAAGCGACCGCGCAAACAGGATCGATTACCATTTCGATCAAGGCGATATGCGCGGGACCAAGAATGATCGGCCATCCGGCCAGCAGCGGAGCCAATGCCAATCCGCCGATCGGAATGTGAACGGCAAATATGAAAATCATCGCCTTGCGAACGTTGTCATAAATTCGGCGGCCCAGCCGAATTGCATCGGGAATTGCGCCAAAGTCATCATCCATCAGCACGACCGACGCCGCCTCGCGAGCAACGTCGGTACCGCGCTGGCCCATGGCTACGCCGATATGAGCAGCCTTGAGTGAGGGAGCATCGTTCACGCCATCACCGGTCATCGCGACAATCTCGCCAGCGGCCTTTAAAGCCTTGACGATCCGCAGTTTTTGCTCAGGCATGATGCGCGCAAAGACTGCTATCTTCTGCACACTTTCCGCAAGGCCTGCATCATCAAGCGCAGCAAGCTGTTGTCCCGTCATGACTTCGCCCTCGCCGATGCCGGCTTGCGCCGCGATGGCCCGGGCTGTGACCGGATAATCTCCGGTAATCATTGCCACCCTTATTCCCGCCGTCTGCAGGCGCTGCACCGCATCGGGCACGCTTGGACGGATCGGATCGGCCAGGCCTGCCAGGCCGCGAAACCTGAAAGCGAATTGCTGCTGGCTTGAAGGTAGTGTCAGGCCCGGCCACCTTGCTTCGGCAATGCCCAAAACACGCATGCCGCTGGCCGCCATTTGCCCAACGCACCGTTCCATCGCGGCGTATGATTGCTCGGTCATTCCGCAAAGTTGCCCGATTGCTTCGGGAGCGCCCTTGGCCGCGACCAAAAAGGGTTTTCCCGCCATGGCCCAGACATGCGTGACAGCGAGCAGATCTGCGCTCAACCCATATTGACGGCGCATCGTCCAGCCGCAGTGCTGGCGCCACTTCATGTTTTCGCCGCGGTTTTGTGCGCTCAGCTCATGAAAAGCCTTCTCCATCGGATCGAAGGGCTGCTCGTCGCAGGCAAGCAGGCCCAGACCGGCAAGATCGGCAAAGGCTGGTGGCAGATCGAAGGAAGCCTGACTGCCGGGAGCAAAAACGTTGCCGCCGGGCAAGCGCAACTCGGCAATCTCCATTCGGTTTTGAGTCAACGTGCCGGTCTTGTCAGTACACAATACGGTTGCCGCACCGAGCGATTCGATGGCCGACCCGCGTCGTGCCAGCACCCGCACCCGCGCCATTCGTAATGCGCCCATGGTCATAAAGACCGTCAGCACCACGGGCAGTTCTTCGGGCAGCATCGACATCGCCAAGGCAATCCCGGCTAGCAGGGCATCGATCCAGCTGCCCCGCAAAACACCGAACAGGATCGTCGCCAGCACGCTGACACCTAATCCAATCAGGGCAAACCAACCGACCAGGCGACGTGTCTGCGAAGTTAGGCGTGGCGACTGCGTATCCAGTGCAGCAAGTGATTGACCGATAACACCAATCCGGGTGCGCATGCCGATCGCATCGACCAGGATGATCGCATGGCCGCGCACCACGAGCGATCCGGAAAACACATAGGGCAGACCGTCGCCACCCGGCAGCGGGGGTTCAAGGGAATCGTCCTGCGTTCGCGCGCGTTTGACAACGGCGATCGATTCGCCAGTCAGCGTCGCTTCGTCCGTCTGCAACCCTCCAGTTGTGACGATCCAGCCGTCCGCCGCGATACGGTCACCTTCGGCAATCACCAGCAGATCGCCGCAGACCAATTCACGGGCTGGAATCCGCCGCCTTGCATTGCCGCGGATGACAAGTGCGAGCGGCGCTGCAGAATCGCGCAGGACGTCGATTGCCCGCTCGGTCCGTCTGCCCTGCACTATGGTTATGACGATCGACAGCCCCGCAAAGACAAGCAGGACCAGCGCGTCACTAAGTTCGCCCAGCACCAGATAGATGCCTCCTGCTACCAGCAACAACAACAGCATCGGTTCGCGAAGGACGTCGAGTATGAACACAATTACGCCGCGCCGGGATGCAGTGGGGAGTTCGTTGAATCCATCGCTAGCTAGTCGCGCCCGCGCATCCGCTTCGGTCAGTCCTGTCAGGGCTGCGAGTGCGTCTTGGGCGGCCATGCGGGCACTCTACAGGCATTCGGCATTGGTAAAATGACATGGGTCAATCAGGTTCGGCGCCGTAAGACTAAGGTAACGGGTGGTCCCGTTCGCATGATCCTGGACCAAATTGGAACGCCTCCCGATGATCCAGCACCGCCCACTGCCGCAACGTAATGAAATGATCCTGCTGACCGCAGCCCTTATTCTGGGGTTCATTATCTGTTTTTATATGACGCGCCCTTTCCTGCCCGCTCTGGTCTGGGCAATAACGCTGGCGATGCTGTTCGCCCCGATTGAAGCACGGCTGCGCCGCAAGTTTGGCAAGCCTACGCTTTCTGCGTCGCTGGCGATGGTTCTGGCAGCGGTAATCGTGGTTGCTCCAGTGCTTTTTATTGTCGGAGCGCTGCTGAACAAGGCGGTGGAAAGCACCAGCTTGCTGCATGCACTTCTGTCGACTGAAAATTGGCCTGGCCTTACTCGCGATTACCCTGAAATTTATCCGGCAATGACATGGATCGCTGCTCATCTGGACCTGCCGAAGATGATGCAATCGTTGAACACGCAGTTCACACAATGGGTAGCCAGCCTGGTGCAAGGATCACTGTCAGGGGCTGTTACGCTGCTGCTTACGTTCTATTTTCTGTTTTACCTGCTGCGCGATCGGAACACCGCAATCCGGGCAATAGAAAGGGTGCTGCCACTATCGGACACCGAGTTTGCTATGGTCCGAACCCGTCTGCGCGAAACAGTCATCGCGTCTGTTTATGGTCTTGCCACGGTGTCAGCTTTGCAAGGGTTTCTGGGCGGGTTGATGTTTTGGTGGCTCGATTTGCCGTCACCGGTATTCTGGGGAGTTATCATGGGGCTGCTAGCAATCGTGCCCTTCCTGGGTGCATTCGTAATCTGGTTGCCCACCAGTCTGGCCCTTGCATTCGCGGGGCAATATGTCCCGGCAGTTACGCTTGCGCTGTGGGGTACGCTGGTAGTCGGGTTGGTGGACAACATTGTCTATCCTGTCTTGGTTGGCCGGCGGCTGGCCCAGCATTCGATCATGGCGTTCATTGCCATCGTCGGCGGCTTGGTGGTTTTCGGGGCGCACGGAATCGTTCTTGGGCCGATTGTCCTGGCCGCCTCTCAATGTCTGCTGGAAATATGGCGCAGTCGCATGGATCGAATACCCATTGCACAACAAGGCAAAACGCAAGCGCCCGCGATTTGATGATCCCTGTACCAAAGCGTGGCGGTTTCTTCGCGGCAAGATCGCGCTAAGCGATGGTGCCTGTCAGTCCGTCGGTACGGGGAACCGGGTGTAAGCCGCGCGAGGCTCGTGCCGAACTAGCAGGCCGGTGATTTCATCAACCGGAAGCCCGGTGTAATCCTTGTCGATTTCAGCAATCAGCCGTTCCTTGATGGCCGCGTCGTAATGCTGGCGCATGACACCGAGAGAGCCGGCTGGCGCAACCACGACCAGATCTGCATCATTGTCCCTGGCGGCCTGTATCAGCACCTGGGTGACGGCGGCGGCAAACTTGTCTTCACGTTCCTGATGCCGATCCGGCTGCTCATAGGCACTGCGCTCTGGGCCCTGGCTGGAAAAGCTGATCCCGGGCGCGTCGGAAAGCTGTTCGCGATTGGGCGGATTTTTCAGGGAGTCCTGACCGATCACCTTGAGATCTGGGTTGACCGCGTTGCCATCGTTGCGGAGCAGCATCATCCGCGCACCATCTGCAACGATCACGATCGTTCCTTTTGCCAGTTTCATAGGTTTCGCCTTTTCTCTTGTTGCGATCAGGGTCAATCCGGTCCGGCAATGATCCGTTCTGGCCAGATATGCGTAGTGTGCAGCGTCCTGTCGAAAACCACGGGGCCGGTCGAACTTATTGTCACGCTCCGTAATTTTCACCGCGGATCGCCTTACAATAGGCCGGTAATCAAGCGGCGCTCTAGGTAACCTTACGGATCGGCTGGCGCGCCGGATTGGCGCTCAAACATGGCAAAGATCGCGCGCGGAAGGATAGTGTCACGCGAACGGCAGTAACTGCTGCTTTCTGGGAAAATGGATCGCCAGAGCTTGCCGGGGCTCGACCTTTCGGCACGACTGGACTGACCAGCACCGAAGCCAACGCACGATTAGAGCGCGATGGAGCGAACCGGATCGGAAAGTCCGGCCAATCTGGTATTTTCCGGCTTCTGTTAAGTCAGCTGTCGAACGCGTTGGTGATCGTCCTTGTCATCGGAGCCTGCATCGCTTTCGTTCTTGGCGAATGGATCGACGCGTCGATCATTCTTGCGATCATCACGGGTAGCGCCCTGCTTGGCATGGCGCAGGAAGCCAAAGCATCACGCGCGATTGCCGAACTTGCGGCAGGCCTCTCGCTTAAGGCCCAGGTGTGGCGCGACGGCGCCCTGGCCAGAGTGATTTTCGATCAGATCGTACAGGGTGACCGGATTTTCCTGGCACCAGGCAGCATAATCCCGGCGGATGGGATCATTCTGGAAAGCAACACGCTTTTTGTGAGCGAAGCTGCGCTCACCGGCGAATCCCTGCCGATTGAAAAGCACGCATGGACGCAGGCCTGCTCAGACCGGTCTTCCGCTCTGTTCATGGGCACATCTGTTCGAAGCGGCACGGCAACCATGATCGCCTTGGTAACGGGTTCCCGGACCCAGATCGGTTTTATTGCCGGCGAACTTGGCGAGGCACTGCAACAAACTGAGTTCGCCCGCGGCATCTCGGATTTCGGTTACTTGCTGGTCAAGATCATGGTTGCGGTGAGCGTGCTGGTATTGGTCGCCAATCTGGTCGCTGCGCGGCCTTTGGTCGATTCGCTGCTTTTTACCGTGGCGCTTGCAGTCGGGCTTTCACCAGAGCTTCTGCCGGCAATAGTCAGCGTAACGCTGGCTGCCGGTGCGCGTGAAATGGCAGCGCACGGCGTGATCGTCCGGCGCCTCCAGGCGATTGAGGACCTGGGCAGCGTTGATATCCTGTGCACCGACAAGACTGGCACGCTGACGCACGGATCAATCGCGCTCAGCGCCGCGCTGACGCCTGAAGGCATCATTGCGCCGGCAATCATCGAAGCGGCTTTGATCAATGCAGACCATCAGCGCAAGGGTGCCAACCCGCTTGATGAGGCCATCATCCGGTCGGCTGGGGCGGCTGGCTTGGACAGCAGCCACTGGGAACTGCTGCGCGCGGTGCCTTATGATTTTGAGCGCAAGCGATCGATGGTAATTGTCCGCGAGAGTCTTACTGGAACGTACTGCGCAATTGCCAAAGGTGCATTCGACAGCATTCTTGCCATCTGTGACCGGATCGAAATGTGCGATGGCATCGCGCGCCTCCGACACAGTCGCCGCAGGCAGCTTCAGGACTTTTACCGGCAGAAAGGCGAAGACGGGTTTCGTGTGCTGGGATTGGCGCGCCGCATACTATCACAAGGGCAGGCCCCCGACACAGTTGCGGAGGAGCATTTCGCCTTCGCCGGCTTCCTGTTGTTTGTAGACCCGATCAAACGCGGAGCGCGTAAAGCGCTGCGCGAGCTTGCCCAAATCGGCATCGAGACGCGAATGATAAGCGGCGATAACCGGTACGTTGCAACCTATGTTGCGCGCAAGGTCGGACTGGCCGGCATCCTGGTGCTGACCGGCGATGCCATAGCCGAACTGGATGATTCCGCACTTGCCCGGGCAGCGGAAAAAGCGACCGTCTTTGCCGAGATTTCACCGCAGCAAAAAGAACGGCTGGTTATCACGTTGCAGCGCAACGGGCACGTGGTTGGCTACCTTGGCGACGGCATCAATGATGCTCCCGCACTGGCATCGGCCGATGTCGGAATCACCGTAGAAAGCGCTGTCGATGTTGCGCGCGAAAGCGCGGATTTTGTGCTTTTGCGCCGTGATCTGCACGTCATCCGCCAAGGCGTAGAGGACGGCCGCAGGACCTTTGCCAACACGATGAAGTATGTTTCGATCACGATCAGCGCCAATTTCGGCAACATGATCAGCATGGCCATCGCCACGCTCTGGCTGCCGTTCCTGCCGCTGCTTGCCAAGCAGATCCTGTTTAACAATTTTCTTTCGGACATACCGGCTGTCGCGATTGCCGGAGACCATGTCGATGCTGAAAATGTGCTGTCCGCCCAACGCTGGGACATTGGTGAGATCACTCGCTTCATGATCGTATTCGGGCTGCTCAGCACCGCGTTCGATCTTGCTGCCTTCGTATTTCTGCACTTTGTGCTGAATGCCGATGCCCAGACTTTCCAGACGACCTGGTTCACGCTTTCGCTTTTGACAGAACTGGGCATTGTCTTCGTGCTTCGAACGCGCCGAAGCTGTTTTTCAAGCCGGCCGGCATTGTTGTTGACTGGGCTCAGCGTGGCCGTCGCAGTGATTGCCTGTGCCCTTCCCTATTCCGGCGCGGTGGCCAGATTGTTCGGCTTCGTGTCTTTGGCTCCGGCAACATTTGTTGCCATCGGCTTTGTACTGACTGCCTACCTGGCCGTCAGTGAAGGGGTGAAGCGTGTGTATTACCGTTTTCTATGGCAACGCCGCTGATCGCCGACCCCGGCTGACCGGCTTGACTGGCAACCTGGCCCTGCGCGATCACCCGCCGGGCCGCGTTGAACGCAAAACTGCGGGCAATATCGCCAGCGACCGCCCGGTTGTTTTCATGCAGCCGCATGTCGTCGTTCGGCTTTGATACCCAAAGTGATCGCGTATCGCGCAAATCCGCACCGCTGCGGACCAGCGCCTTGATCAATTTCTGCCGGGCCCGTTCTGTCGCTCCGCCGCCAGCCATGATTCCGATTGTCGGCACACCGTTAAGGTCCGACCTGTTCAGATAGCGCATGGTAGGCCAATCCGGCTGCCAGAAGAAGGTGTTCGATACGATTGCTATGATCGCATAGTTCCTGGGTTTGACCGGAGTATCTTTGGTCATGGTCTGGCGGTCCACAGACAACCCGGCATCTTCGAATCCGCGCGCAATAGCAAGGGTCAGATCATCCGAAAACTGCGCGTCGCGGCTAGGGTGGTAAAGGATTAGGGCGCGCTTGACGCCTTTGGCGCCAAGGCTATCGCTGCGAAACGGCGCCTCACGCTGTACAAAAATCGTTACTGCCAACGTTCCGATTAGCACGCTGATAATCAGAGCCAGAATGATCCATTTCAACATGACCATTTCCATCTATGCTGATCGTCCGGTCGCCTCGTCGCTGCGGCTGGACAAAGCGTGCACTATGCGTCCTGCCCGCAGCGCCCGGTGCAGCCTGTTTGCCTTTCGGCAAAGCACCAGACGCCAATCACTGCGGGCATAGTCAGACGGGTCTTCGCTGTTCAGCTACGCAGTCTCGGGATGTTGTTGCTTCGACTGGCAGTTGGCGACCCACCATCTGACGGTTTGAGCATCGCGTATGGGCGCGCCTGCTTGTTGACGCCTTTCAAGTGTGATGTGCGGAAACTGCCCGCAAAGTTTCGCTGCACAGCGACGGCGCGGCCTTGCTGGCCACATCGCCTAGGCTGAGCATACCGACCATGCGCCGGTTTTCATCAATCACTGGCAGGCGGCGAACCTTGTTGCGCTCCATAATCCGAACCGCATCCTCGATATCTTCGTTGGCATTGCAAAAGAAGATTGGCTTGCTCATCACTTCGCGAGCCGTCAGCTGCAGCGGATCATCCCGGCCGCTAAGGCCCCGCACGGCAATGTCGCGATCGGTGACCATGCCGATAAGTCGGTCATTTTCGCCAACAGGGATGGCGCCGATATCCTCTTTCTGCATTCGCTCGGCCAGATCGGCAAGCGGCGCTTCGGGATTGGTCCAGCTTGCACCTTTGTGCATGACGTCTTTGACTTTCATGGCAAACCTCCATGCTCGGGAACGACCGCAATAGGCGGTGTCGGCCATTGCTGCCTTGAGCATCGTCAAGCGCCCGAGTTGGTTGGCAGCAAAAAGGACCGGCTACGTAGATTCCGCATAGGTAGAAAACACAGTATTGCCGCTCATCGGGAAGCTTAGCCTCGGCAGTACGAAGCCATCTCGTGAACGGAGCCACCATGTACAGTCCAGCGTCCCGGTCGCCGATTCAATCGCTAGCGATTGCCATGCCCGCGGATGCGGGAGAAGTGCTGTTCCTTGAAGGCGATGCCTGCGAACACGTTTATGAGCTGCGCGACGGAATTGCCAGGGGTGTGAGCATTTCGCCAGATGGCGAGCGCCAGGTGACCGCCTTCTTTTTTGCCGGGGATCAGATCGGCCTTCCCGTCGCGCACACCTATCGCTTTACTGCCGAGGCAGTGACCAGCCTTCACTATGTCCGTCATTCGCGGCACCGCTGGAACGAGGCGTTGATTACCAGCTGCCGCGACGAGGGCAGGCTGCTGCCCTCGATCTGTGCTGAACAGGACCCGATCTTTCGGCGCGGAATCATAATCGGACGCAACGGTGTGCTGGTCAGGATCTGCGCCTTCCTTGTCTCGATTGTTGACCGTCTTCCGCAGATCGACGGACAGCTGGACTTTCCGCTGACCCAGCTCGACATCGCTGCCTACCTCGCGACAACGCCCGAAACTGTTTGCCGCGGATTTCGCCAGCTACGCGAGGCCGGCGTAATTTCAATGCCGCGCCGCGACCGGATGCTGATCCGCGCGCCAGCCCGGCTTCAGGCAATTGCAAGTGGCGCGGCAATCTGACGGGCTCTTAAGCGGCGCACAGCCAGGCTGAATCTGAAAGGCAGGCGGCGAACACCCTTGTCGCGCGTCTCCTTCACGCCGAACGGGCTGTGACTGTGACCGCCAAAATCTTCGCGCCAGCAATTATTACAATTTCGCAGTCCGTTCCGGTGCTGGGCGTTCGCCGCGCACAACAAAAAACTCCGGCGGCGAGCGTCGCCGCCGGAAAGTGGGGGGTTTCTGTGGAGAAACCAGAGCAGCTGGGTCGCAGCGCTGCTCTCGAATTGCTTGTGCCATGAGCTTGGGGATGACGGTTTGACGCCGATCAACACGGGGCGATTTTTTTGGCCGAACTAACGCTTTTTCAGGTCCGGACCAATCCTGTGACCCTGTCTCCAGCGGTTTCGGTTTCAGGTTGCGCACCTCCCGCATGGCCGCCGATAGTCAACAGCACGCGGCTGGTCCTCCCGCTTCCCGGGAAGGCAATTGGCGCGCGCGGCGCTGGCGCTCCATCGACCGCGAAGCCCTCTGTTTCGCCGCGCGTTACGCTGACTTCTATCGTTCCGGCTCCTCGCAAGGTTGCGGTAAAGCCCGGCCAGTCGGCTGGCAGACAAGGCGAAAGCGCGATCTGCCCATCGACCAGCGACATGCCAAGAATATGCTCGACAGCCAGCCGCCAAGCCCAAGCAGCAGCGCCCGTATACCAGCTCCACCCACCCCGCCCAAGCCAGGGGTCGGTACCAGCTATGTCTGCGGCCACCGCATAGGGTTCAACCAGATAACGGGATGCCCTGGCTTTGTCTGCGGAATGCAGGACCGGGTTGATCCGGTCGAATATCGCTTTGGCCCGGTCGCCATCATTCTGCATTGCGGCGGCAATTCCAAGCCATGCCGCAGCATGACTATATTGCCCGCCGTTTTCGCGGATTCCCGGCGGATATGCCTTGATATACCCCGGATCGCGCTGCGTGGCGGCAAAGGGCGGATCAAGCAAGCGGGCTATATCGTCATCAGGGCGAACTAGGTGAACAAAGGCCGAATTGATTGCGGTGCGCGCGCGCGCATTATCCCCGCCGCCTGCAATGACAGCCCACGATTGTGTCAGGGAATCGATCTTGCATTCATCGCAGTTGCTCGATCCCCACGGACGGCCGATATCGTCGAAGGCGCGCATATACCATTCGCCGTCCCAGGCTTCCTTTTCAATTGCGGCGACCAGCTTCTTAGCCCGGCCAAGCCAGCGCTTTCCGAACTCGCCGCGCCCATGGCGATCAGCCACCGGTGCAAACGAGCGAATAGTCGCGGCCAAAAACCAACCGAGCCACACGCTTTCGCCCTTTCCGCCAAGGCCGATGCGGTTCATCCCGTCGTTCCAGTCGCCCTCGCCAATAAGCGGCAGCCCGTGCTCACCCAGGCGCCAGGCGCGGTCAAAGGCGCGCAGGCAGTGCTCATAAAGGCTCGCCACTTTGCCCTGCGGGTATTCCGCAAACCGGTCGTGCTCATCGTTGCTTAGTTCGGCGGCATGCAGGAACGGCACGCGCTCGTCCAGCAAGCCGGTCGAGCCGGTCGCTTCGGCATATCGAGCGACGGCCAAGGGTAGCCACAGCAGATCATCGGAATAACGCGTGCGAACGCCGCGTCCGCTGGGCGGGTGCCACCAGTGAAGCACATCGCCCTCTTCAAACTGGCGCTGAGCGGCGCGCAAAATCTGTGCCCGGACAAGCTCCGGCTCTGAATGCAGCAGGGCGAGCACGTCTTGCAGCTGGTCGCGAAAGCCATATGCCCCGCCGGCCTGATAGAATCCTGCGCGCGCAAAAAGTCGCGAGGACATGGCCTGATAGGGTAGCCAGCGATTGACCATAAGGTCGAAGGCCGGATCAGGCGTCGCCACTTCGACAGCACCGCAGCGCTTGTCCCACACATGCGCCACATTGGCCGTTTCCGCCTTTACCCTGCCAAGGTTATTCCAGCGCGATACCAGTCCGGCGGCATCCTCGGCGGAATCTGCAGCGCCCAGGATAAAAGCGAACTCGGCAGATCCTCCGCCAGCGATGTCGGCGTGGACCTGCAAGGCGGCGGCAGCGTCCGCGCCATTGTTTCCAACCCGGTTGCCTAGCTCCCATTCGGTCAGGCCGCGCGGTTGCCGCCAGTTCGCCGCTGCCCCAATGAACTCACTGCGCGATGTGGTCAGGCTATGCGGCGGCAATGTCGCGGCAAGAAACGCGGTTTGCCCGGCAAAATCATGATGCCAGCCATTGGAAGCCATCAATGCCTTGTCGGCGTGGCTGTACCAAGCTTTGCGAAACGGACCTGGTTCACCCTGAACGGCTCCTAGCAAGAAGTCGGCAAAAAAGGTTGCAGTGATGCGCCGCGGCACTCCGATACGATCGGTTAGCCTGACCCGCACCAGCTTGACTGATTCAGTGGCGGCAACCATGCAGGATTGCTCCTGAAGCAAGCCATTGCTTTCGCGCGTCCAGCACGTTTCACCCAGCCTGTGCTCAACCCGGATTTGGCCGCTTCCGCCTGATGGCAGCGGCGTAATCGACCAGATTTCGGCGGTTTCCTCATCACGCAGATAAATTGCTTCTCCTTGGGGATCGCATAGGGGATCATTATACCAGGGAGTAAGCCGGTTTTCCCCGCTGTTGCCCGCAAAGCTGAAACCCAATCCGGCCTCGGTAACAATGGCTCCGAAACCCTCATTGGCAAGCACGTTGCACCACGGAGCCGGGGTGTTGTGTCCTGGCGCAACGTCGAGCCGATAATTGCCCGTCGGGGTAAAACCGCCAAAGCCGTTGGCAAAGCGCAACGGTAAACTGTCGACTGCAAGGAGCGGGGGTTCTGAAACTGATCGCCCTGTTGCGGCAAACGGCGCACCGATCGGGGCATCGGGCAGCCATGCGGCAAGCTGCGCGGCTACCGGACCCCCGCCATCAATCAGGGTCGCCCCGGCTGCTGCACGCAGTGCTGCAATACGGACCGGTTCGATCTGCTCACGCCCAAGCAGGTGTACACCGCCACGCTCGCCAAGTTGTTCGCTGCTGCCCATTTCACGCAATACGTCGATCAAGCGGTCGCGCAACGGCTCGATGTAGCCAGGTAAACCTGGATGAAGCAGCGCAAGATCCACCGGACTGCCCCGCCAGCGCCACAGCCGGTGCGCACCGAGCAGGAAACGGAGCTGGGCGCCGTCAAAATCCTCTTCAAGTTCGCTCAGAAGAATTGGCATATCGCCTGATAAACCCATCGCCCAGAGCGCATCCCGCGTGACCGGGCCGGGATCATCTCCGCGCGGTCCCGGGCGGCCATGCAAAGCTGTGTAAAGAAGCTGCGCATCGGCCAGCTGGTCACTTGCAAGACCAAGACCATGAACTTCGCGCGCAGTTCGCGCAGCGGCATCATGCTCTGCCCAGTCGAGTGACGCGATTGAACCATAGCGCCGCATAAGGTCGAGCGCCTCGTCGCGCGACGCGGCGATGGTTGTCACGATCGCCAACTCGGCCTCGCCATGCGGCGGGATTGTCACATCAGCGCGCAGCGCTGCTATCGGATCAAGCGGGAACTGCGGATACATTGCGCGCTGGTCCGCAAAGACAGGATATTCAGAAGCATCGCCGTGACGAACGCGTGTTTGTTGCCGGGACACTTCCTTTCCGCTCAGTTCGACCAGTGCCGGGTCCCCGATCAGCCGCACGATCATTGATGGCGGACTTTCCACTGCATCGCGCGTGCGCCGCTCGAACAGCAGTGCAGCGGTTTCTGGAAGCACCTCTGCACCGACGAACAGCTTGGCAAAGGCCGGATGTCGTAACCATTCGGCGGCCGGCGCGAGGGCAATTTCTGCGTGCGAGGCAACCTCGATCCGCCGCTCATGAGGCGATCCGTTGACTAGCCTTAACCGGCGGATTTCGACGTCTTCGGCAGGGGCGACAAGGATTTCCAGAGTCGAGGAAATGTCATGGGCCCGGCAATGGAGTTCAGCTTTGTAGGAATGGAACACCGCGTGCCGTTCACCGTGGCTGTCCAACGCTCCCTCCGTGACACACCAGGTTGCCCCGTCTGCCTTGTCCTTCAGATAGATAAAATGGCCATTGCCGCCATGCGCTTCGCCCGGACGGGTAAGTGCGTAACTCTTCCAGCGCAGTTCTCCAGTGCCATCCTTGCCGATCTGCGTCGAAAGCCTGCCGTTGCCCAATACATGCAGGGCTGGTGCCGGCCCTGCACTGCGCGGCGCCCACGGCAGCGGGCGAGGTACTGCGACACCTTCTGCAACAGGCGCGACAGGCGGATCGAGACGCTCAATTTCTGGCGGCAGTTCCTTAGGAACGCGTTCGTTCAGCAGCAAATCGACCGTTTCGACCCTGGGATCGGCATGGAACCAGGCTACGAACATATCGTCGAACAAGGCATTGGCGATGGCCGCGATACTCATGCCGTGATGATGCGCCATGTAACAGCGCACCTGCGCGTGGGTGCTGCCTTCGGCGCGGCGTTCGCTGGTAAAGTCGATCGCTTCATAAAAGCCGCAGCGCCCCAGCGCTCCGATCGATGCAAGATGGCGCAAGTTGTCGACGGCGTCGCCTGGGCGTAGCGACAGTGCCAAGGCCGTTGCGTAGGGCGCGATTACCAGATCTTGAGAAAGGCCCCGGCGCAGCCCCAGCGCGGGGATTCCGAACGCACGATAACGCCATGATCCGTCCGGTCCAATCGACGCAAAAGCGGATTCCGATATTCCCCAGGGTACCCCGTTAGCCCGCCCATATTGACGCTGGATATCCACTGAATTGCGGTTGCTTTCGCCAAGCAGCGTGTGCGGATCACTGCGCAGGAAAAGGCACGGCATCAGATATTCGAACATGGAGCCGTTCCACGAAGCCAGCGCAAGGTCGCCTGCCTGCTTGACGATCGGCCGACCAAGCTGGAACCAATGCTCGGGTGGGACATCATTTTTGGCGATGGCAAAAAAGCTTGCCAGCCGCGCTTCGCTCGCCAGCAAGTCATAATGATGCTGGTCAAGGCGGTCGGCGCTCAGGTCATAACCGATGTAGAATAGCCGCTGATGGGGATCGTAGAGCGCCGAAAAATCCATGCCATCTGCAAATTCGCAGGCGCGTAACGCGACACTCGTCAGGCGTTGTTCCAGCTGCTGCCAGGCTTCCAGACCGGCCTTCACCTCACCCTTGAGTGTGTCCAGCCAGCGCCTGGTCGCAGCCGTGCGGCGCTGCCCTTTCACGTCGGCCATTGCGGCGTCCGCTGCACGGCCAATAGACGGCCAATCTGCCAATGGCTGCGCGGCATCCAAAATGCCGGCAAGCTCTGCTGCAAGTTCCCGGCAGTCCTCAGGAGCGTCGGCAAGCGCTGCCTGCCAAGGGAGCATGACGGTAACATCGCGCCGCATCGCCGCGATGTGGTGCTCGCTTCGCTCCAGCCAGCTGCGCAAGCCGCGCACACTGCCTGGCGGGGAGGTCAGCGGCGCATCAAGCTGGATCGTCAGTTGGCGTTTTATTTCGCCGAACTTTTCTTCGCACCACGACAGCATTGCCGGCCAATCGCCAGGGCCAGACGCAGAACGCGCTTCATCGCGCAATTGCACGATTGCTGCTTTGATTAGCGAAGGATCGCGCAGCGCAGCTGCTTCGATAGCCTCGTCAAGCAGCGCCAGGCAATCATTCAGCCCAAGCCAGCGCTCGGGGTCCACAGGCGGCCGCGCGGCGATCTTCCTGCATCCCTTGGCCAGGGTGATCAGGCTGACCGCAAGATTCCCGCTATCGACCGCAGAAACATAGCGCGGTTCAAGCGGGGCAAGCGTAACGGTATCGAACCAGTTGAGCATATGGCCGCGCCAATGCTCGAGCCGATCAATGGCATCGAGCATGTCGCGCATCCGCACAGCCAGTTCGCTGGCGCCGATGTGGCCCATCCGCCAAGCCGACAGCGCGGCCAAAGCCATCATCCCGACGTTGGTCGGGGACGTACGGTGCGCGGTCGCCTCGATCGGTTCTTCCTGGTGATTGTCAGGCGGTAGCCAGTTGTCTTCAGGCCGGACATAGTCTTCAAAAAACAGCCATGATCGCCGCGCGACCAGCCGGAGGAAGGCATGGTCGGCATGATCCAGCTGCTGTTGATCCTCGACGCGCTCTCGACCTGTCAGACGCGCCAGTTCAGGAGCCAAAAACCACAGGGCGAGCAGCGGAGCAGCGACTAGCAGGGACCCTGGACGGGCCAGAAGGAATGCAAGGAGGACGACTGCCACAGCTGGCGAAATCCACATTCTGCGCCAATGCGACGTCCTTGGATTGCTGGCGCTTTGCTGCTTGGTGACATGGGCCGCGCTGGTCCACTCAAGGAGGTTCCGACCGGTGCCAAGACGCAGCAGCGTTGCGCCAATCGCGTGAAGTGAAACTGCCGCATCCGAAATAAGGAACGCCAAGGATAACACCCAGCGGGCCAGGTCCCCGCCAAGCCGGTGTCCCGAACCGGTCCGGACACCGCGCCGACGGCCACGGGCAAGGCCGGTAACAAGGTCGGTAAAAAGATAGGCAGCAGGTGCTGCAACTGCCAGTGCCGTCCACACGATTGGCTGGCCAGGCAAAACAAACCACCCGCCCAAGAGCAGCAGCACAACGCTGGCCGGAACTAAACTTCGGCGCATTGTGTCCCACACCCGCATTCTGTCGAAGACGGTCAGCCGGTTGCGAAGCCTTGTCCCGCCAGCGCCTGGAACGGTCGGAAACAGCCATGGCAGCAGCTGCCAGTCGCCGCGCACCCAGCGATGCCATCGGCGCGAATATTCAACATAGTTGGTCGGGAAACTCTCGTAGACCATGATATCGCTAACCAGCCCGGCCCGGCCATGCAGCCCTTCCCAAAGGTCATGGCTCAGCAGGTTGTTTTCCGGCACCCGCCCGGTCACGCTGCGTTCGAACGCCGCAACATCATAGATACCCTTGCCGACATAGCTGCCGCTGCCGGTTAGGTCCTGAAAGACATCGCTGACCGCACGCGAATAGATATCAACCGCGGTATCTCCGCCAAAAAGCCGCGCGAACAGACTGTTGCTGCCGTGCGGCGCCAGTTCAACCCGCGGCTGAAGCACAGTGTAGCCGCTGACAACCCGCCCTTCGGCATTGAAAATCGGCCGGTTAAGAGGATGCGCAAGCGCCGCAGCAAGGCGCGCCACTGAACCCGGCGGAAGCCTTGTATCCGCATCGGCGGTGACCACGAAGCGCGCACCTGGCAACCGCTTGATCTTTCCGCTAGTCAACGCAAAGGCCTGGAGATCCCCGCTCAACAGGAAGTGGTTGAACTGCGCCAGCTTGCCTCGCTTGCGCTCCCAGGCCATCCAGCAGCCTTGCGCCGGATTGAACTGCCGGAAACGATGGAGCAGGAAGAAGGGGCCACTATCGGAGCCTTTGCCATACTGCCGGTTGAGCGCTTCGATCCCGCTCGTCAGTGCGCGTTCTACTTGAGCATCGGCTGTGCAGCGCTCCTGATTTGCGTCGGCAGGATCGCTTAGCAAGGCAAAGCCATGCGCGGCGGGATTGGCCAGCCGGTGGGCTTCCAGCCGGCGAAGCAGTGCAGGTACTTCCTCGGCGTGACCGACAATTACCGGCATCGCCACCACGGTTCGCCAGGCAGGGCCAATCGATTTGGAAAAATCGAGCTTTGGCAGGCGGGTGGGTTTCACGGTCTGTGTGACCAGCCAATTGACGACCGTGACGCTCAGCACCGTGGCGGGAAGCGCTGAAAGCGCCAGACCGATGAGCCATTGCGCCGCTGTTGCGTCCCATAGCCAAAGATAGGCGGCCGGAACGCTCAGCCCCGCAACGCCAAGCAGCAGCAAGCCGATATTGTAGACTGCACCCGGGTGTTGCAGCAAACTGCGGCCAAGGCGCAATGGCACCGGCGGCACGGCGGCGACCGCTTGCTCCAGCCTGGGCAAGCCTTGTCCGACCAGCCAGAATCCGACATGGTTTTGCGGTTCCTCAGCGTGGCTCAACGCAAGGTTCACAGCCGCTTGTGCAACCGAAGCCTCGTTATGTGTGGAGCGCTCGGCCAATCGCTCCACGGCGCGCCGGTACCGATCACGTGTCTCGAAATCCATGACCGGATAGATGCCAGCCGGATCCTCCGCGAGGCGCTGCTCCACGCGGCTGGCCGCATCGAAAATGTCTTTCCAGGCAATACTTGAGATTACTGCAAGATTGGCGACACCGCGCGAAACGCATTCTGCCGGGTCGGCGCCGTCAAGGTAGGCGCGGCAGCTTGCACTCGCCGGGAAAGGAGCAGGGACCGCGACGAAAACTTTTGCGAACCCACTGGTCAGACGTTCCAGACAGGCGACCCGCAGCATCACCGGAAATGCCCACAATTCGGCAATATCGAGCGGATTGTGTTCCTGGTAGCCTTTTAGATATGCGAGCACTGCCTGGCGCGAAAGCTGGAAATGGGCCGCTTGAAGCATATCGTGCGCCAACGCGAGCACCACCGGTTCGCCCTTGGCGGGGCCGTTGGCCAGCGGGCGCAGACGGCGATAGAAACCTGGCGGCAAATCCTGATCGATTAGCAGCGTAGCGCGTTGAACCTGGTAGGCATTGTCGAGCAGCCATTCAGCCGCCGACGATTCCGCCGGTTCGGCACCGACGGCCGCTGTCATTGCCCGGTTCAGCCACTTTTCGGTCCGGTCCACTCCTTCCCAGGCCGGGACCGGCGTAGGATGGCCGGTTCCGCAATTGGCAGCATGCACCTGCCCGGTTTCACGCGCCCGGGCTAGAATCGGATCGTGCACATCCCCGGTCATCAGGCTGCAAAGGCAGATGCCGAATTGCGGATTTCCGGGGCTTTCTGCACAGGCCGTTCAGCAATCGTGTTCGCCGGGCTGACCAGAAGCAAGGGACTGCGCAGATGTGCTAGCAAGTACGCAGCAGTTCCCCCTACCGACAAATCTCGGCACCGTCGCCCGCCCTGGCCTCTTGCCGCGATCACCACCAATCCGGGTTGCTCCTCGGCAATTGCACGCAGCAGCGTCGAGCGCGTATCACCCTTCAAACAGCGATTGCGGACGGCCAGGCCCTGGTCAGCATATCGGCGCTGCGTCCGTTCCAGAAAATTGCACGCGGCCTTCTCGTTGCGCAGATCCAGACGCAGTCGCAGCTCAAGGTCGTCTGCATCCGGCGGACCGATGAGCGTCAAGCCAGGTTCGGGTACGACATGGATCAGCACCATTTCTGCCCGGGTCCGGTGCGAAATTCGCGCAGCTTCGGCCATCGCAGCTTCGCAAAACGCAGATCCGTCGAGCGGAACCAGCACGCGTTCAAACGACAGGCCCTCACCGGCTGGAATCGTCGGAACCAGAAGCACTGAGGCGGCACCGCTTTCCAGCAAGCGCTGTGCCGTAAGGCCGCAAGTGCGTGCCGGGTTGTCATTTCCCCTGGCACCCAGGACCAGCAACGATCCGGTTACGGCGGCACGGTCCAGAAGCGCGCGCACGCAGTCCCCCATTTCAATTTCAAGCTTGGCACATGAACCCGACAGGAAAAGGCTCTCGCTCAGCTGGGCAAGTCGGCGGCGCGCCTGATGGCACCGCAAATCCCATTCAAGCGGGTCCGGACGAAGGCCGGCATCTCTGTGCGGCTCTACCACATGAAGCAGCGTCAGCGGCAGCCCAAGCGTCTCAGCCAGTCGGCCAGCCGCTGCCGCGATGTTCACGGAATGTGCTGTCAGGTCAATGCAGGCAACCACTTCAGAGGGTGATGGACTTGATGCGGACGGGCTGAACTGGAACGGCATTGCTCTTTGCTTTCTGTTCGTATTGCCGGGCCGAAGCTGAAATCCGCCACGCCCGAACCAAGGCGCAGAAGATGCCTCTTCAGGCTCCGCTCGCGAAAAGCAGGGTGGATGAGAATCGATAGCTTGCGGAACCCGGCAGGGTTTGAAACGGGCCACCATTCAAGCCGGTTCGGCAATACTTGGAATAAGGATTGTTACGCATTCCGCGCCGTAACGGGCGCTCTGCATGCGGCTCACCGCAAAGGCGGCTCGGCTTGACGGAAACATTTGCAAATCCTTTTAAGTATGCCCGCCAGTGCCGATTGTGCTAGCTATCCAAGGATGGCGATTGCACCAAGCGCCTCGGTTGAAAAGTCGTCCACCCCGATTGCACCGGTCAGGGCAGCTGAAGTGCACGACAGTTTCGTGCGGTCGCTTCTGGACAGCATTCCCGAGGGTCTGGTGGTCATCGATCAGACAGGGCGGATTCTTGCGTTCAGCCGCGCTGCCTGCGAAATGTTTGATTACACCGAAGACGAAGTTCTTGGCAGAAACGTATCCATGCTGATGCCGCCTGCCGAAGCTGCGCATCATGATGACTATATCCGCGCCTACCTGATGACCGGGCGGAAAAGGATCATCGGGATTGGTCGCCGCGTCATGGCCCGACACAAACTTGGCCACGACATTCCCGCACGGCTTGAGATTGGTGAGGCAACGATCAGTGGGACGCAGCTGTTCCTCGGCTACTTGCGCGACGTTAGCGAACGTGAAGAGCAGCGGCGCAAGCTGAAGATGGTCAACGAACAACTGGCCCGTGCCTCGCGAATTTCATCGATGGGCATGCTGGCCGGGGCGATTGCCCATGAAATCAACCAGCCGCTGACAGCCATCCAGAACTATGTCGAGACGTGCGCGGCGCTTGTCAGTGCAGAGGGGCCACTGGACCGGGAAACGCTGCGTGACACAATGGAAACCTGTTCTCAAGAGACTGCCCGCGCAGGCGAGATTATCCGCAGATTTCGGCACTTCATGGCAAGCGGCGAAACTGAGCCCGCTCGCGAATCGCTGTCAAAGCTGATCAACGACGCATTGGTGTTGATGCTCGCTGGCGGCGAAGGGACGGATGTCCAGATCAAGATTGAACTCGACGAAAGCTGCGATGACGTGCTGGGCGACGGAATCCAGATCCAGCAAGTGGTCTACAATCTGGCCCGCAATGCGTTGGAAGCCATGGCCGGGCTTGAAAACCGCATTCTGCAGATCACCAGCGTATGTCACGCCAAAATGATTGAAGTGACCGTCGAGGATTCCGGACCAGGACTTGACGAGGATCACAGGAAACGGCTGTTCACGCCCTTTGGCACCAGCAAGATTGACGGTATGGGTCTTGGCCTGTCGATCAGCCAGACCATTATCGAGGGGCATGGAGGCCGCCTGTGGCCAGCCGCGTCTGCCCTTGGCGGTGCCGCCATGCATTTCACGGTACCGCGCATGGCAGAAACTGGACAGACCGAGTCATGACCGCGGCGCCGCCAGTCTATATCGTCGATGACGACGCCAGCCTGCGCAATTCCCTGCGATTCCTGCTGACCAACGCGGGGCGTGAAGTGCACAGTTTTGAAAGCGGCGAGCAATTGCTGTCGGCAGTTCACGATATCGAACCTGGCCCGATCCTGCTCGATGTCCGCATGGCCGGCGTCGACGGGCTGGAAGTGCAACAGGAACTGGCCAATCGCGGCTGCACCATGCCGGTGATAATCATCACCGGCCACGGCGATATTGCTATGGCCGTGCGGGCCATGCGGGCCGGCGCGGTGGATTTTCTGACCAAACCCTTCGCCCGCCGCGACTTGCTGAACGTGATCGACCAGGCAGACGCACGGCTGGCAACGATGGAGGCGCGCGACAGGCAATTCGCCCGTGCCCGTGACCGGCTGGAAGTCTTGACTCGCCGTGAATACGAAGTGCTCAACGAATTGGCGCGCGGCCTGCCGAACAAGTCTATCGGTTACGATTTGGGGATCAGCCCGCGGACTGTCGAGATTCATCGCGCCAATGTCATGCGCAAGCTGGACGTGCACAGTTTCCCCGATGTGCTGCGAATTGCCTTTGCCGCCGGCATGCCCCTGGCGTCGCCAGATCCAAACGGACCCGAAGACACAAAGGCCGTCCCGCTTAGTAAGGCGCGCGACCATTCCGAAGAACTCGTGATGCGCCCCGATCCGACGCGGGACCCTTCCTGAGCGCGACCGCGCGGCACCCTCCGTAGGATTGCGGATAGAGCAAAAGGACCGACAGGCTGAACCTTGGCGCCGGGCCGGATAGATGGCCGGCCCTTGAGGAGATATGCCATGCCACAGGAAAGCACCGCCAAGCCCGCGACCGGTGACGCGTCAATTGCCATCAAGTCCGAAGCCGGACTGCCCGGGAGCGGACCGTTCGACTGGCTTCGCCAGGAAGTCGATCATTTGTTCGAGGAGTTTCATCACCACCAACGGCGCAGCCTGTTCGATTGGCCCGGGCTCAGCATGAACCGACTGCCCAATGTTGATCTTGATGACAAGGGCAAGGAGTTTTGCCTGACGGCCGAGCTGCCTGGATTCGAAGCCCAGGACGTGACGCTTGAAATCAGGGACGGATCGCTGCGGATCGCTGCGATGCGCGAGGAACGCAAGGAGGAAAGGCGCGAGAACATGTTGCTGTGCGAACGGCAAAGTGGGATGATCGAGCGCGCCGTGCCGCTGCCGCAAGCCATTGACCCCGCTTCGGCCCAGGCCAGCCTCAAGGACGGTGTGCTTACCGTGACCCTGCCAAAGCAGCCAGCCACCCAGCCTGCCGTTCAACGGATCCCTGTCAGAACCTGACGCAAGCCTTTGGCCGGGCCGGTCAGTGAAAACGTTCCGGCCCGGTCAAGGTATGGCACATAGGCAGATAACCGGGATCGAAAACGCCGCGCAAGGCGGGCAGCATGCCTGATGATGATCCAGCGCAACTTCGAAAATGAGGCCGCAGAGCGGATCGACGGCCTGCGTACCGAACTGATCCATGTCGCCCGCCTCAGCGCCATGGCAACAATGGCGTCGACACTCGCGCATGAGCTTAACCAGCCTATCGCGGCCATCATGAATTACCTTGAAGGTGCGCGCGAACTGCTGGGGCAAGGACACCTCCCGGTCGCCGATGCACTTGATCAGGCCATGGTCGAGACGGTCCGTGCCGGCAGCATCTTGAGCGAGCTGCGCGGGTTCGTTCAAAACGGGGAAGCCGCTACAGCGAACGAGTGCCTGTCATCTCTGATCGAGGATGCGCTGATGCTCGGTGTTGCCGGAGCGCATATCGCGATAAGCTGCCATTTCGCAAAGGAATGCGACCTGGTGCTGGTTGATCGTGCGCGGATTCAGCTGGTGATCGTCAATCTTGTGCATAACGCCATTGCCGCGCTGGACGGTCAGCCCGACCCGCAAATCACCATTCGCACCCGAAGCGATAATCCCGTTTTTGCATGCGTCACCATAATTGACACCGGCTTCGGAGTGCCCGCAGACATCGTTGATCCGTTCCGTGCCTTCTCTGCCAGAAACGGCCGCGGCTTTGGGCTTGGGCTGCCCGTCTCCCGCACCATAGTCGAGGCGCACGGCGGACGCATCTGGTTCGAAAGCGTCCCTGGCGCAGGTAGCGCGTTCCACTTTACCTTGCCCAAAGCGAACCAGCCAGAACCAAGCATTCTGTTGGGCTGACAGCGTGACACACTTCAAACCGCAACAGCGGCGAAACGATAATTCGGATGGGTCTTTCCGAAAGCCTGATTGAACCAAGCTTGCGCTTGATCGAGGAGCCGGCGTGGTCCGGCCGGCGCCATGCTCCGCCAGGCCTGCGTCATGGCAGCCTTTGGGTGGGTAGAGGGTGTCTAGGTTACGCTTCTGGCTGGACAGGAGCCGTGGACGGCCTTGCGGTATCAAAGTTGCGCCGGACCAGATATTCTTTCCGAATTGGCGAACGATCGTCTCAAAACGATGCACTTCAGTCTATTTTCCGGTCATATCTTCGAAATCGGCACTTCATTAGCTAACTTTTGTAGTTAAGCAGCTTGCAATCCCACGCGCGATCAATCAGCCGTACGCAAAATAACAAATTGTTATGGGTCGGTTTTTCTTGAAACCAGCGTTTTTGGGGGCAGTTCGTTATGGGAAATATTCCGTCAGCCGGTGGGACAACCACGTCGTTCGGTAACACACCGCAAGCCAAGGACGATTGGTATACGCTGACTGAGGATGCCCTGAATACTGCGACCAGCAGCTACAATTCCTCAAATTACATCCTTGCTCTTGATGTCATGGCAAATGATCTGGGCGGCAATGCCAAAAGTCTGTTTTCTATAGATGATGCAGAAGGCAACCCGATTACTGACCTTTCCAAAACCGATCTTTGCACCAATACCAATTACAGCAAGTGGGAAACCACCGACGACGGAAACTGGATCCGGATCAACAACGGAAAGATTGAGTTCAAGCTGGCCGACCCGGCGCATCCCAATGACTTCACCTTTGCGCGCGATATCAATTCACTGGGCGCGATGGAAATGGTGGACGACAAGTTCACCTATGCAATAAAACTTGGCAACGGCACGTTGAGCTGGGCGACAGTGCATATAAATATTGCCGGGCTTAATGATGCCGCCTCGATAACCGGAACAGCGTCCGGCTGCGTGGTTGAAGCCGGCGGTGTCAATAACACGATCCCGGGGAGCCCAATTGCCAGCGGTGATCTCGACGTTACCGATGCCGATACCGGAGAGGCCGGTTTCAGAGCGCCTGGAACAGGAAGCCTGTCGGGACCTTACGGCGCTTTCACTTTTGATACGGCGACCGGTAACTGGACCTTCACTCTCAACAATTCCAGCCCTCAGACCCAAGCACTGGCCGTGGGCGAGATTGCACACCAAACACTTACCATCACGTCGCTGGATGGAAGCGCCACACAGACAATCGACGTATCAATCAAGGGCACCAACGACGCGCCGGTCATCACCAGCCAGGCGCAGGCCGGGACCGTCACCGAAGACAGCGTGCTCAGCGTCACCGGCCAGGTTACCGCCAGCGATGTCGACCACGGCGCCCATGCGACCTTCACCGGCAACGCCGCCGACACCTACGGGACCTTCACGGTCGATCCCGATACCGGCGTG
>NZ_JAHEBV010000006.1:103397-126748 GCF_024642085.1 Novosphingobium sp.
ACCAGGACCTGGCCGAGGGCGAGACCCACACCGCCACCTTTACGGTCACCGTCACCGACGATCACGGTGCAGCCGCCACCCAGAACGTGGTGATCACCATCCAGGGCACCAACGACGCGCCGTTCATCACCAGCCAGGCGCAGGCCGGGACCGTCACCGAAGACATCGTGCTCAGCGTCACCGGCCAGGTTACCGCCAGCGATGTCGACCACGGCGCCCATGCGACCTTCACCGGCAACGCCGCCGACACCTACGGGACCTTCACGGTCGATCCCGATACCGGCGTGTGGAGCTATGCGCTCGACAACGCCAACCACCAGGACCTGGCCGAGGGCGAGACCCACACCGCCACCTTTACGGTCACCGTCACCGACGATCACGGTGCAGCCGCCACCCAGAACGTGGTGATCACCATCCAGGGCACCAACGACGCGCCTACCGGGGCGGCCACGGCAACCTTGCAGCTCGGCACCGAGGATATGATCTACGTGGTCAGTGTGGCTGACCTATTGCAGGGCTTCAACGATATCGATGACATGACGCTGACTGTTTCGAGCCTTGTCGCCGATCATGGCAGCGTCTTGGACAACGGAGACGGAACGTTCACGATTACGCCCGCTGCGAATTACAACGGGCCAGTACAACTCAGCTATACGGTCAGCGATCCGCACAACGCATCGGTAGGAGGAACGCAGAGCTTCACACTTGCGGCGGTAGCGGACCTGAACGCGCAAGATGACAGCTCATCGGGCGACGAAGATACCGCGATCATTGCCAGCGTTGCGAATAATGACTCGACCACTTCGGGCGGCAGCCTGAGCTATGCCCTGGCCGATGGACCGGCGCATGGAGCAGTCACTTTCAATTCCGACGGCACATATGCCTACAACCCTGACGCGAACTATTTTGGCAGCGACAGCTTCACCTATACGGTGACCGATACAGCCGCTGGAGAAAGCGCGACCCGCACTGTCAGCTTGACGATCAACCCGGTTAACGATTCAGCGATTATCACCGGGCAGGTGAGCGGGGACATCACCGAGGACGCGGTACCCAATACGGTCACCGGAAATCTTGACGCGGCCGACGTTGACAATGCTCCCGACAGCTGGACGGCAGTCAGCAGCCCCCAGGTGGCGGCCAATGGTTATGGGTCTTACACAATAAATGCGGCGGGTCAGTGGACCTACCAGCTTGCCAACGGCAATCCGGCCGTCAACGCCTTGCCGGGCGGAACGGTAGTGACCGACAGTTTCACGGTGACGACAATTGACGGAACGCCGCAACTCGTGACAATCACCATCACCGGTGCGAACGACGGCGCGATCATATCGGGCACCAAAACCGGTAATGTGGTCGAAGCCGGAGGCGTGAATAATGCTGCGGCAGGAACGCCCACTACTGGCGGCACTCTGACAATAACCGATCCGGACACTGGAGAAGCCACTTTTGTCACGCCGCTTAGCCCGCTCAACAGCACATACGGGACCTTCGCATTCAACGCGTCGACCGGGGTCTGGGGCTATACTCTCGACAATTCCCGCGGTGCGACCCAGCAGTTGGTCGCTGGCCAGATCGTCACCGATACGATGGTGATCCAGTCACTTGATGGCACGGCCACCACCAACGTCGTCGTGACGATCACCGGTGCGAACGATGCCGCAACGATCACCGGACTGCACGACGGCACGGTTACCGAAGCCACATCGTCTAACCCCGGCGTACCAACCGCGGCGGGTGACCTCAATTCGTTCGATGTTGACGGAGCAGCGGATGCCTGGACAGTAACCGGGTCAACTCTGACCGCCAGCGGTTATGGCAGCTATGCCATCGACGCCACCGGTCATTGGACCTATGCGCTCAACAACGCCAATCCAGTAGTGGACGCGCTGGCCAGCGGTGCCAGCCTCAACGACAGCTTTACGGTAACCACGGCCGATGGAACGGCGCAGGTAGTAAACATTGTTATCAATGGTCAGAACGACGTTGTTGTCCCCGCGCCAAACGATCTCGTTCTGACAATGGATGCATCTCAATTTGGCTCAAACGAACCCAACGGATCCTTTGGCCAATTATCGGTGGCAAACGCGGTTTCCGGAGCAACCTACACGTACGCAGCCACCTCATTGACAGCGACGCTGCTGAATGGCGGACCGGCAAGCGGCTTTGCCGGCGATTTCACGGTCAGCAGTAGCGGTGCGATTTCTGCACAAGGCGTGGATACCGGTCGGATCTACGAATTGACCGTCCAGGTTACGCAGGGCGCCAATTCGTACAGCGAATCGTTTTCCATAATAATCGGAACAAACAACACCAATGACTCAATTGGGTTATCCGGGGCGACCCTCGCAGCGGCAACGGGTGATGATGTAATCTTTGGCCTCGGCCAAGACGACACCATCTTTGCTGGGTCGGGCAATGACGTTGTCTACGGTCAGCAGGCCAACGATCAAATCCATGGCGGCACCGGCAACGATACGCTTTACGGAGGATTCGGGAGCGACCGGTTCTATTTTGATACACCGCTAGATGCTTTGACCAACGTCGATCGGATCATGGATCTCGAAGCGAACGGTAACGATAAAATCGTTCTCGACGATACCATATTTACCGCATTCGGCAGTGGCGCAGAGCGTTCTATGTCGGCTAGCAGTTTTATTGCCAACGCAGGTGGGATCGCGGGGAGCGCGACGAATTATGTACTGTTCGATACGGCGACAGGCAATCTCTACTACGATGCCGATGGAAACGGAGCGGCTGCGCGCGTTCTGGTTGCCCATATCGATCTGGCCTCGGGAACTCTTGATGCGAGCGACTTCCTGATTGCCTAAGGACCCGGCTTGATGTCCGTTCGTTAGGGATTGTCAATCAAGCACCTTGGCAAAGCCGGCGGCGCCGGTGACGCGCCTTTGTGTTGACGCCTGTAGCGGTTCGGCGGCCACGGGCATAACGTCACCGATGCCGCCGAAGATGGCTTCCATATTCCTGACGCAAAGTTTTACGGCCTCGTCAGCAAGTGAATATCGCACCTGTTTTGCTTCCTTCTGGGTTGTGACAAGATCGGCCCTGCGCAGTTCTGCCAGCTGCTGGCTCAACGCTGGCTGTTCGATTCCGGTGGCTTCGCTAATTTCACCAACGTTGCGCCCACCGCGCAGCAGACAGCTCAAGATCATCAGGCGCTGCGGCTGGGCATAAACCCTTAGCTTTTCGGCAGCGGTTGCGGCAAGGGCGCGGTCTTCAAACAGGCTCATTTCCATATCCTCAAGGCAGCGGGCGGCAGAACCAGTCCGGTCCCTCAGCTAATGGCGCGCCGCCTTCCGCTGGGGTTGCCAGCAAGGCCTGGCCAGGCTGCCAACCTTCTGGCGCCAGCCCATTACCGTCGTCGACTGCCTGGAGCGCAGTCATCAAACGCAACATTTCTTCGACGGAACGCCCAACATTGTGCGGGTAACTGATGATCGCCCTGATGATGCCACTGGGATCAATGAAATAGGCTGACCGCATCGCCGCTGCATCGGGGCTGCGATCGTCAATCATGCCATAGGCTCGGCCAATTGCCATGCTCGGGTCTTCGATAATCGGAAAAGCGATCTTGACCTTGAAGTGCTGTTCGATTGCCCGTGACCAAGCGAAGTGTGAATAAAGGCTATCGACTGACAGGCCGAGCAACGCGCACCCCAGCGCCTCAAACGCATTTTGGTGCTTGGCCAGCGCTACAAACTCCGTCGTGCACACCGGAGTGAAATCACCAGGGTGCGAGAAGAATATCAGCCACCGCCCGCGATACGACGATAGCTTGACCTCACCTTCGGTCGAGCGCGCCGAAAAGTCCGGCGCTGGGTCGCCAATTTGCACGTTTTGGTCCTCCCTGAAGCGAAACCGATCCGTCAACAAAGGCTACTCTCCACCTTCGAACACCTGCAGCTACCGGCATCTTGACCCAATCGTCGTAATTGATTACATAATTTATGTAAATATGAATTTATGGGAGTTTCCCGTGACCGACTCTGCCATCGCCAAAGCCAGTGCTCAGGTGGTTGCTGCCCAGAACGGTGTGCCTGCGATCAAGGCGTTCTTCGATCTGCCGACCAATACGGTGACATACGTTGTTTATGATGCGGGAACGAAGCACGCAGCCATCATCGACAGCGTGTTCGATTTCGATCCGGCTTCGGGCAGAACCTCGTTCCGGTCAGCGGACAACGTCATCGACTATGTAAAAGAACACAAGCTGACGGTTTCATGGCTGTTGGAAACGCATGCACATGCCGATCACCTGTCAGCCGCCCCCTATTTGCAGGAGAATCTTGGCGGCAAAATTGCCATCGGCGAACACATCGTTGACGTTCAAAATGTGTTCGGCAAACTGTTCAATGCAGGCACTGATTTTCAACGTGACGGATCGGACTTCGACCGGCTTTTCGCTGACGGCGAGGAGTTCAGGATCGGCAACATCGCTGTAACCGTCTTGCACGTACCAGGGCATACGCCTGCCGACATCGCCTACGTCATCGGTGATGCAGCCTTCATCGGGGATACGATGTTCATGCCCGATTACGGATCGGCGCGCGCCGATTTTCCTGGTGGTGATGCGCGCCAGCTTTATCGATCGATGCGCAGACTGCTATCGTTGCCTACATCGACCAGGCTTTTCATGTGCCATGATTACCTGCCCCAAGGCCGCGATACGTTCGCGTGGGAAACTACGGTTGCCGAGCAGCGGGCGCGCAATATCCACGCACATGACGGCGTAAGCGAAAACGAGTTCGTCGCCATGCGGACGGCACGAGACAAGACACTCGACATGCCCCGCCTAATCCTCCCCTCTGTGCAGGTAAACATGCGTGCTGGCCACCTACCCCCTCCCGAAGATAACGGAGTCCGTTATCTCAAAGTCCCATTGAACGGTGTTTGATGCTTAAATCGTTTCCTTATGCGATGCCGTATGAAGGCTTGGCGGGCGGTCTGATGATTGGCCTGGCGGCGGCGCTGATGCTGATTGGTCTGGGCCGAATTGCTGGCGTCAGCGGATTGGCAGCGCGCGCCACCGGCATTGCTGATGACGGGGCTCCGCGCGGTGTCGCTATGGCATTTATACTGGGACTGCCGATCGGAGCACTCATCATGGCCCGTTTGCTCGGCGGGATCGAAACACGCTTCCCCGCATCCTATGTTCCGCTGATCCTCGGCGGATTACTCGTCGGTTTCGGGACCAGACTTGGCTCAGGCTGCACCAGTGGCCACGGGGTCTGCGGCATGTCCAGGTTCTCGCCGCGCTCGTTGTTGGCGACGGCGATCTTTATGGCTAGCGGCTTTGTTACGGTGGCACTTATGCGCCAGGCGGGTGGATTATGATCCGATTGCTTGTGGCCCTTGTAGCTGGCAGCCTGTTCGGCGCCGGTCTCGCCTATTCCGGCATGGGGGACCCCGCCCGGGTGCAGGGTTTTCTGGATATCACCGGTAATTGGGATCCGACGCTCGCCTTTGTGATGGGCGGCGCGATTATCCCGATGCTTGTCGCATGGATGATCCAGCGGCGGATGGCCAAGCCGTTGGCCGGAGTTACATTCTCTCTTCCCGAGACCAAAGTGATTGATCGCAAGCTTGCGGCCGGCGCAGCGCTGTTTGGAACCGGTTGGGGGATCGGCGGCCTTTGCCCCGGCCCGGCCCTGGCAGATCTGGCACTTAGCCCGCTGCCCGCATTCGCTTTCGTGATGGCCATGTTTGCCGGAATGATCGCGCATCGTTTGGCGCTTTGAAGCCTCCTTGAAAGGATTTGCGATGAGCGAGCCTTCCGCAACCAGAACACCGAACGAAACGCAAAGCGTCTCTCCGCAAATCAACGCCGGAAACATAGCTAGGCCGTCAGCCGCCAGGTTCAAATCGACCATCTGCAATGGGCCTCAAGCGGAGGCGGAAACCCATGATCCGTCCTCCGCAATTGCCAATGTGGCTTGCAAGAAAGGCATGCAATTCGCTTATTGCCGTTCTGGTGCGCGCTCCACCATACGTTTGGACTTGGCAGGTTCGCTGCATGATGCGTGCAGCATGCCCAGTGCCACCACTATGGCTGCAGCGCGCAAGCGGGCAGCGGTGGTAGTGGGCAATGCTCTGCAAACTTCAATGAGCAAGGAACCGGTAGCCGTTGACCACGGCTTTGGAAGCTGCTCGCTAAGGATTGTAAGCGGCAGAACTAGTGTCGCGGAGTTCAGCTATCGCGGCATATTGCTTCCCAGCTTTCCCAAAAGGCTGATCGATGGAACTCGCCCTTCGCAACTTTCCTGGCTGATCAAGGATACCATTTTTGCGCCGGTCTACCGGCGCGGGATGCCGGCAGGTCGTGAATGGATGGCAGCACCGCACATGAACGGCGGCGAACATGCCTGAGCTTGACACAGTTCAATATCTGCTTGGCGGCTTCTCGGGCGGATTAGTGGGTTTCACGCTTGGACTGGTCGGCGGCGGCGGTTCGATTCTGGCTGTGCCGCTGATTGTTTATCTGGTCGGTGTGCGCAATCCGCACCTGGCAATCGGCACAAGCGCTCTGGCGGTAGCAGCCAATGCCTTGATCGGTGTCGTCAATCATGCCCGCGCCGGTAATGTCAAATGGCGCTGCGCGTCGATCTTTGCGGCTGCGGGGATCGCTGGGGCATTGGCCGGTTCTACCGCCGGCAAGGCCTTTGATGGCCAGAAATTGTTGTTTCTTTTCGCCATCGTAATGATTGTGGTTGGAATATTGATGGTGCGATCGCGCCAGAACCAAGGGAATCCAGGCGCTGAATGCAACCGAGAAAACATGGCAAAGGTGATGGGATATGGTCTGGGTACTGGCCTTTTTTCCGGCTTTTTCGGAATCGGTGGCGGCTTTTTGATCGTCCCGGGGTTGGTTGCTTCGACTGGAATGCCAATTCTTAGCGCAGTGGGATCGTCATTGGTTGCTGTTACAGCCTTTGGCCTGACCACTGCCACCAACTACGCTTGGTCTGGGCTGGTCGACTGGCCGCTTGCTGCCGCCTTCATTGCTGGCGGAGCAGTAGGCAGCGTTGTTGGCACCCTGGTCGCGAAACGGCTGGCAGGAACCAAGGGTCTGCTCAATACCGTATTCGCCTGTCTGATATTTGTCGTAGCTGCCTATATGCTTTCAAAAAGCTGGAGCGCATTTGCCTGACTGTGTCTTGGTTCGCTGGACAAGCCCGCCGTGTGACACCGTATCTTTGCGTTACACTGCATCCCCTGGTGCGATATCCGTTCAGGCGAATTCGGCTAACTGGATCCTATTCAGTAAACACGAACCGTAATCAGCCTTCATCAGCCCAGTAAAGCCGCATGGGGTTGGTTACCAGGAGCCGGTGCTGCGCAGCTGAGTTCGGTGCAATGCGCGGGATCATGTCGACCAGATGCCCGTCGTCAGGAATCATCTCCTGCATATTGGGGTGTGGCCAATCCGTGCCCCACAAACAGCGTTCGGGATAATCAGCGACCAGCGGCGCAACAAAGTCGGCGAACGCGTTCCAGGGATCGCCGGTTGGGTCGAGCCGGTCCGGACAGGTTGCCTTGAACCAGATGTCTGCGCGGCTTTCGAGCAAGCGGCGGAATGCTCGCATGTCGGTGCCATCGGGTCCTTGTGTTACGTCTGGGCGCCCCATGTGATCGATCACCAGCGGCACCGGGATCGCGTCCATAAAGGCTCGCAATTCCTCAAGAATATCTGCTTCGAAATAGATCACGACGTGCCATCCCGACGGCAACCGTCGCGCCACATCTAAAAACCGGTCCTTGGGCGCGTCATCGACCAGGCGTTTGAGGAAGTTGAAACGCACGCCGCGAATGCCTCCCAGGTGCAGAGCTTCGAGGTCCTCTGCGGATATCCCCGGATCAACTGCGGCAACCCCGCGCGCTTTGCTGCCTGACCTTGCGATGGCATCCAAAGTTGCTGCGTTGTCGGTACCGTGGCAGCTTGCCTGAACGATTACGTTGCGATCAAAGCCCAGGCGATCGCGCAGCGCAAACAGCGCATCCGGCCCGGCATCCTCTGGTAAATACTTGGCCTTCGCGCTGAACGGAAACCGGCCCATCGGGCCAAAGACATGGCAGTGCGCATCGACTGCCCCTGGCGGCGGAACATAGCGCGGCGTTGAGGGATTTGCGTGCCAACTGATGACCCGTTCGCTCATCCGAAGACAACTCCATCCATCAGCTTGCGCGCCGTGCGCAGCAATGCGGCTGTGACAACTTCGCCGCGGCCATCCACCTCAAGTACGCAACTCATCTCGCCGGTCGGATGTTCGACCGACAGCGTCTTGCGCGCCCCCTCGGGAACCACAGCAACGTCTGCCGCGGGGGAACCTTCTACAAGGCATGCTGTCGCCACGCTGACCGCACCCAATACACCGATCGAGGCATGGGCGCGGTGCGGGATGAAGCTGCGTACGCAGATCGCACCCCCGTTTCGAGGTGGTGCGACAATCATCATCTTGGGCACGCTTTTTTCCTTCACATCGCCCAAATTCATCCGCTCCCCCACTGCCAGCCGGATCGCTTCGATCCGCACCTTGAGATCGGCATTGGCGTCCAGCCACTCGCGGTCCTCGTACCCTGTAATGCCAACGTCTGCCGCCTTCATCACCACGCATGGCATGCCGTTGTCGATCATGGTCACCGGCACACCGTTCACGACATCGACCGCATTGCCGCTGGGTAGCAGGGCACCGCATGATGAACCGGCAGTATCACGAAACTCGG
Source organism: Novosphingobium sp. (assembly GCF_024642085.1). Classification (GTDB taxonomy): domain Bacteria; phylum Pseudomonadota; class Alphaproteobacteria; order Sphingomonadales; family Sphingomonadaceae; genus Novosphingobium. The sequence continues at coordinate 112,140 of NZ_JAHEBV010000006.1, forward strand.
TAGGGATAGGCGCTGCGGTGCCAGGTACGCCGTCAATCGCTGCATCGCCGTGATAGGAGACTGTGCCCCCCGGGGTCTGAACAGTCGCGACCGCAACTTGCCCGGTATTTTCCATGAAGATTGCGACCCGCGTCTCAGAACCGGAAGCAGCAACAAGCCCTCGCTCGACGGCAAATGGTGCCACGCCGGCAAGCATGTTGCCGCAGTTTTGCGCATCGGTGACGATTGCTTTGTCAACGAAGATTTGCAGGAACAGATAATCCACGTCGATCCCCGGCCGGGTCGACTTCGTGACAACGGCGACCTTGCTGGTCAAAGGGTCGGCCCCGCCCATGCCATCGATCTGTCGCGGATCAGGACTGCCCATGGCACGAAGCAAAAAGGCATCGCGCGCGCTGTGTTCTGTGGGAAGATCGGCCTTCAGAAAGAAGCCGCCCTTGGACGTTCCACCGCGCATCCACATGCAGCGGATGCCCGTTTCAGACATATTTCAGGCCCATCTCGGTTAGTTTTTCGCGCATCTTGTACATGTCGAGCCCCAGTTCGCCCGCCGCAAGCCGGGCCCGCTTGTCGGTTTCGTTGGCCTCGCGTGTCTGGGCGGCCTTCAGAACATCTGCTGCCGCAGAGCGCGGAACCACGCAAACCCCATCGTCGTCGGCGACGATAATATCGCCTGCGTCGATCAAGGCACCGGCGCAGACCACGGGCACGTTTACGCTGCCCAGCGATGCCTTGATCGTACCTTGAGCAAATACGGCTTTCGACCAGACCGGAAATTGCATCGCGGTCAGGTCACGAACATCGCGGATGCCGGCATTGATGATAAGGCCCGCGCAACCGCGCGCCTGCGCACTTGTCGCCAGCAGATCGCCAAAATACCCGTCCTCGCAAGGACTCGTCGGGGCGATGACCAAGACATCACCCTCGCGAAGCAGCTCGATTGCGACATGCACCATCCAGTTATCGCCTGGCGGCGCGCTGATTGTCACCGCGCTGCCCGCTATCCTTGCGCCGGGATAGATTGGCCGCATGTAACTTGCGAGCAGCCCCGTCCGTCCCTGGGCTTCGTGTACTGTCGCAACGCCGCATGTTGCCAAGCCGCCAATCAGTTCTGGCGAGGCGCGCGCGATGCGCTGTACGACAGTACCGTTCATCATGCTTCTCCTGCTCCACTGGTCTTCGACCATCGTGCCTGCCATCACCCCGATTGGGAAAACAAATCTCTGGCCGGGTCATTAGATTTAGCTAAGTGTGATGCCATGGAATACGCTCAACTCAATCTCAGGCATCTGGCTGCGGTTGCGAAAATCGCGGAACTGGGATCGATCAATGCCGCGACGGCATCCGTCAACTTGACCCAGCCAGCGATTACGCAAGCCCTGGCTCGGCTAGAGGAGCAATTGGGTCTGCCGTTGTTTGAAAGGCACCATGACGGCATGGTGCCCACGCCGGCTGCCCGGCTTTTGATTGTGCGAATAGAAGCTGCGCTGGCACACATTTCCAGCCCGCATGTAACGATATCAAGGTTGCGCGCTTTCCTGGCTCTGGCCGATGCAGGCAGTTACGCCGGGGCAAGCATCCAGACCGGCTTGTCACTACCCTCGTTGCACCGGGCAATCAGCGACTTGTCCCTGGCCCTGCGGCGCTCGCTGGTTAGGCGGCGCGGAAGGACTGTCGCGCTTACTGCAGCGGGGTTCGATCTGGCTCGCTCGCTGCGTCTGGCGCGGGTTGAGCTCAAAGCCGGGCTTGCCGAAATCGAAGCGCTAAAAGGCAAGGAAACACGCACGATCACGATTGGCGCGATGCCCTTGTCGCGGGCTCGGATCCTTCCGGCTACGGTGACCGGGTTCATGCGCCGCCACCCCGAGGTCAAACTGGCGATTGTAGAGGGTTCGCGCGCCGAACTGGTCGAACCTCTGCGGAACGGCACGATAGACCTGATGGTTGGCGCCTTGCGTTTGCCGCTGGACGAGGACGACCTGATGCAAAAGCCGCTTTTTGACGACCTTCCGGCGGTGATAGGGCGCAGGGGCCACCCCTTGGCGGGGCGGGATGTCAGCAAGGAAGATCTTGCAGGTTATGCGTGGGCAATGCCTGGCCGAGGGGCGCCCTTGCGCACTTCGTGGGAACGCTTCTTCACCTGTACCGACGGCAATCTACCGCGCGTCCCGATCGAAAGCGGATCGGTTATGATGATTCGGCAAATTCTGATTGATAGCGATTTCCTGACCATGCTGTCGCCTGATCAGCTGATCGTCGAGCTTGAAGCAGGGTGGCTGGAAGTCATTTTGTCTTTGCCCGCAGAACTGGGTCGGACCATCGGGGTTACCACGCGCAAATCGTGGATGCCTTCTCAGGTCCATCGGGATTTTCTTGAAGAACTTGACCTACAATCCAAACCAGCCCCGGAATGCTGATCCTGGCCGCTACTACAAAATTGCAATTAGGCAATTCTTATAGGTGCTGACGACAACGAATTGGCTTGTCCTTAGCCCGCCATGCAAGTCTGCGAAGATGGAACTGCCTGTCGCAATTATCGGCTTTGGCGAGGCCGCATCAACGTTCGCGCGCGGTGGGGACTGGCGCGAACGCGCTTGTGCCTTTGACATCGATCCATCGCGCACTTCTGCAATGCGCGATCTTGGCATTCGCGCAGCAAGCACCGCCGGTGAAGCGGTTCGCTCAGCGTCCCTGGTCATTTCGCTGGTAACAGCAGACCAGGCCTTGGCGGCTGCCCGGCAAAGCGCAGCGTCGCTGGCTCCAGGCGCCTTGTGGTGCGACATGAACTCAGTTGCGCCGGACACCAAATGTGCTGCTGCCGAGGCTGTTCAGGCGGGTGGAGCGCGCTACATCGATGTTGCCGTGCTGGCTCCGGTCAGCGGGACGGGGCTGCATGTGCCATTGCTTTTGGCAGGGCCGGATGCCGCCAGTGCCGAAGCTGCACTTCGCGCCCTGGGCTTTGACAACATCAGCCGTTGCGGGGCGGAAATTGGCCGGGCCAGCGCGGTCAAGATGATCCGTTCAGTGATGATCAAAGGTGTCGAGGCACTTACAGATGAAATGATGCAAGCCGCCCAGCAGGCAGGAGTTGCTGCCGAAGTCTTGGCTTCGCTAGACGCCACTGAGCGGCCTTTTCCTTGGACCGTCCGAGCCGCCTACAATTGCGAGCGTATGGAAAAGCACGGATTACGCAGAGCGGCCGAGATGGAAGAAAGCGCAAAGACCCTGCAATCACTGGGGGTGGAGCCGACAATGACACGCGGGACCATCCAACGCCAACGTGACGCAGCAAGAAGGAAAGCGGCGCAATGACGTTGATTATCGACTGCCACGGACATTACACCGTTCTGCCCAAGGCACATGACGATTGGCGCGAGACGCAGAAGGCCGCCTTCAAGGCCGGAACGGAGTGTCCGCTTTACCCGCAGATTTCTGACGATGCGATCCGCGAGACAATCGAAGCAAACCAGCTGCGCCTGATCAGGGAACGCGGCGCAGACATGACAATTTTTAGCCCGCGAGCCAGTGCGATGGCACCGCACGTGGGCGATCAGTCGGTAGCTGTGAATTGGGCTCAGGCCTGCAACGATTTGATTGGACGTGTCGCAGAATTATATCCCGACACGTTCGCGCCGGTTTGTATGCTCCCCCAAAGCCCCGAGGCCGATATGAGCAGTTCAATCGCAGAGCTGCGGCGCTGCGTGGGGCAAATGGGCTTCATCGGCTGCAATCTTAATCCCGATCCGGGCGGCGGGCATTTCCAGCACCCAGCGCTGACCGATCCGTTCTGGTTTCCGTTCTACGAAGCAATGGTCGAGCTTGATGTGCCAGCGATGATCCACGTTTCGGGCAGCTGCAATCCTGCGATGCACGCCACAGGTGCGTACTATATTGCTGCCGACACCATCGCCTTCATGCAGCTGCTTGAGGGAGATCTATTCGCCCGTTATCCCACATTGCGCTTTATTATTCCGCACGGCGGCGGCGCAGTGCCCTATCACTGGGGACGTTACCGCGGGTTGGCCGACATGCTCAAGAAGCCGGACCTGTCAGGCCATCTGATGAACAACGTGTTCTTCGATACTTGCGTCTATCACCAGCCGGGGATCAACCTGTTGGCGGACGTGATCGACACCAAGAATATCCTGTTCGGCAGCGAAATGGTGGGCGCGGTACGCGGCATCGATCCCACCACCGGATTCCATTTCGACGATACCAAGCGCTATGTTGATGCGCTTGCGATCACCGATGGCGAACGCCACGCCATCTATGAAGGTAACGCGCGCCGGGTGTTCCCGCGGCTTGATGCGCAATTGAAGGAACGCGGCAAATGACTTGCGACAAACATGCCCAGACTGACATCCATGAATACCTTGCCGAGCTTGAAGATATTCCCGGCACGCGCGTGTTCACAGCCAGCCGCGCCCGCAAAGGCTATTGGATCAACCAGTTCGCGATGAGCCTGATGACAACCGAGAACCGCGAAAGTTTCAAGACTGATGAGCGCGCCTATCTTGACCGCTGGAAACTGTCTGATGAGGCTAAGGCCGCGGTGCTTAGGCGTGATTACAATGCGCTGCTGGATCTGGGCGGCAATGTCTATTTTCTGTCCAAGCTGTTCAGCACCGACGGGCTGAGTTTTGCTGAAGCGGTGAGCACGATGACCGATATGACATTTCCCGAATATCGCGAAATGATGCTGCGCGGCGGGCGGCCGGCGCAGGGTAACCGCTCCATCAAGGGAGGCTACTGACATGGCCAGGATAACCGCAGGTGTCGGCTCAAGCCACGTACCCTTGCTGGGCGTAGCCGTGGATCAGGGCAAAACCCGCGACGACTATTTCGGCCCGATTTTTGCCGGCTATGACTGGACCCGCAGTTGGGAAGAGGCCGAAAAACCGGACGTCGTAATTCTGGTCTACAACGACCATGCGTCCGCATTCGACGCCAACATCATTCCAACCTTCGCGATTGGCTGCGGCGAAAACTACAAGTCCGCTGACGAAGGCTGGGGGCCGCGCCCAGTGCCCGATGTCGAAGGCCATGCCGACCTTGCCTGGCACATTGCGCAATGTCTTATCCTGGACGATTTCGACATGACGATAATCAACGAGATGGACGTTGATCACGGATTGACTGTTCCGCTATCGATGATGTTTGGTCAACCTGACAAGTGGCCTTGCAAAGTGGTGCCGTTGGCTGTCAACGTGGTGACCTATCCTATCCCATCGGGCAACCGCTGCTGGGCGTTGGGTGAGGCAATTGCCCGCGCGGTGCAAAGCTTTCCCGAAGAACTCAACGTACAAATCTGGGGCACAGGCGGAATGAGCCATCAACTGCAAGGTCCCCGCGCCGGTTTGCTCAACCGTGAGTGGGACAACAGGTTTCTCGATCTGCTGGAATCCGACAGTGAGGAGGCCCGTTACATCCCGCATATCGAATATCTGCGCGAAACCGGCAGCGAAGGAATTGAGATGGTGATGTGGCTGGTGATGCGCGGGGCCTTGGGCAAGAAAGTTAAATCCCTGCACCGGCATTACCACATTCCCTGCAGTAACACCGCGATCGGTCACCTTGTTCTGGAGCCTGCGGCATGACCAGGCCAGTTCGTGTTGCCCTTGCCGGCGCCGGAGCCTTTGGGGAAAAGCACCTCGACGGCCTGCAAAATATACCCGGCACGGAGATCGTGTCGATCATCAGCCGTACGGCTGAGCAAGCTGCCGAAGTCGCTAAAAAATACGGCGCACGCCATAGCTCAACTGAACTTGAGGATGCCTTGGCGCGAGACGATGTCGATGCCGTGATCCTGTGCACTCCAACCCAGTTGCACGCCGCCCAGGCGATGGCCTGCATGGACGCGGGCAAGCACGTTCAGATCGAGATTCCGCTGTGCGACACATGGGCCGGTGCGCAAGCCGTGTTACACAAACAGCAGCAGACCGGGCTGATCTGCATGGTCGGACACACGCGCCGGTTCAATCCGAGCCACCAATATGTCCATAACAAGATCATTGCTGGTGATCTGAATATCCAGCAGATGGACGTCCAGACCTATTTCTTTCGCCGCAAGAACATCAATGCCAAGGGTCAGCCGCGCAGCTGGACCGACCACTTGCTTTGGCACCACGCCGCACACACAATCGATCTGTTTGCTTACCAGACGGGAAAGATAATCAAGGCCAGCGCCGTCCAGGGTCCACGGCACCCCGAACTAGGCATCGCTATGGACATGTCGATCCAGCTAAAAAGCGAGAGCGGCGCGATCTGCACGCTATCCTTGTCATTCAACAACGACGGTCCTCTGGGTACATTCTTTCGGTACATCGGTGATACCGAGACATATATCGCGCGCTACGATGATCTTGTTAATGGCAGGGAAGATCCGATCGACGTCAGCGGTGTGGCTGTAAGCATGAACGGAATAGAGTTGCAGGACCGTGAATTCATCTCCGCAATCAGTGAAGGCCGAAAACCGAACTCGTCGATTGATCAGGTTCTCGATTGCTATCGTATCATCGGCGAGCTTGCGGCCGATTTCGAACATCAGGATGGCTGGTCCTGAGCGAAGTGCGCTGAAGCTTTGCGATCGTGCTTTTCAGACTTTGGCTAAATGCGCCTGACGCTGGCGACGTTTTCGGCTCAACTTGGATTGGTCCGCATCCGACTAGCTCTGGTCCTCGTCTTCATCGATAAGAATGCGCTGCGCAGCGCCGTCCAAATCCTCGAATTGGCCGACCTTCATCGCCCAGAAAAATGCGGCAAGACCGGCTAAGCCCAACGCAAGTGCCAACGGAATCAGGAGAGCGAGACCGCTCATCCCGTTGCCCTCGCCAGGCGGAGTGAATTGGCGATAACGACCAAAGAGCTAAGCGACATAGCCACAGCCGCAACGAGCGGGGTGACCAGCCCGGCGATGGCAATCGGCACGGCCAGCAAATTGTAGGCTATGGCGAAAGCGAAGTTTTGCCGGACCACACGCATTGTGCAGCGCGCAACGCGGACTGCCAGCGCGACAGGCGCAAGTCGATCGCCCAGAAACACGGCGTCGGCGGCTTGCTGGCTGGTGTCGCTAGCATTGCTGGGAGCGAGTGAGGCATGGGCGGCGGCCAACGCTGGTCCGTCGTTCAATCCATCGCCAACCATCAGCGGTCGTTTGCCGCCGCTTTTAAGGGTTTCAAGCTGGACAAGTTTTTCGTCGGGCGAGGCCGCGGAGATCGCCGGAACGCCTAAGTGATTTGCGATCGTTGAGACTGCCAGACTGCGATCGCCCGATAGAATACGACTATCAATTCCCATGTCGGCAAGTGCGCCAAGGGTCACAGCTGCATCGCTACGCAAGGGATCAGAAAACTCTATCTCACGGCGCTGTCCGCCGATCCTCAGGACTGAGCAAAACGTCTTGGCTGCGATTTCAGGCTTTTCGAGCGCCACCTCGTCGCCCTTGAACTTCCCGAATAACCCGCGTCCGGCAACTTCGGCAACATCAGACAGTTGTGCAGGCTTTGTGCCCGCCGCAAGCAAGCTCGCGGCCAAGCCCCGGCTCAGCGGGTGGCGGCTCGATTGCGCAAGTGCCAGGGCAACCGACCTTTCGACTTCACCAAGTCCGGCAAGATTGGCGCGCGGCGCGCCCAAGGTCAGCGTCCCGGTCTTGTCAAACACTGCCACATCTATTTCGGCCAGCCGTTCAAGTGCCGCGCCATCCTTGATCAGCACGCCATGCCTGGCCAGTGCACCGCTGGCGACAACTTGTGCTGCCGGTACCGCCAAGCCCATCGCGCACGGGCAAGTGATGATAAGCACGCTGATAGCAACGACCAGTGATTGGTGCCAGCCAGCGTCGGCGGCCAGCCACCCCAAAAAGGCAAGCGCTGCAAGGGTGTGGACTGCCGGTGCGTAAATGCGCGAGGCCCGGTCAGCTATGCGCACGTACCGGCTGCGCGATTGCCCGGCTTCGTCCATAAGCCGTGCAATCTCAGCTAATGCCGTGTCGTCCTGCGCAGCCGTAACGCAGACCTGTATCGGCCCCCCAACGTTTACGGCCCCGGCATGAACAAGGTCTCCTATCATGGCGGGCACGGGTGCGCTCTCGCCAGTCAGGATGGCATTATCAATCGCGCTGACCCCGGCGATAATCTCACCATCAGCGGCAAATGCTTCACCTGCGGCAACCAGCATCACCATACCCGGAACAATGGCGGAAGCAGCAATCCGGTGCATGGAGCCATCGGCCTGTAGCACGCTGGCGCTGCGTCCCATCCTGCTCAACAGCGCACCGATGCCGGCGCGTGTACGATTGCGCATCGATGCATCAAGGGCGCGGCCTGCAAGAAGGAAAAAAAGCAGCATGACGGCGCCGTCAAAATAGGTATCCCTACCTCCGCTAAGCGCTTCGTAAAAGCTCATGCCAGTGGCCAGCAGGACGCCAATCGAGATCGGCACGTCCATGTTAGTGCGCCGATAGCGCAGGGCCATGGCGGCGCTGGCAAAAAATGGCCGCCCGGAAAAGGCAACCACCGGTATGGCTATCAGCGCGCTCAGCCAATGGAACAAATCGCGAGTCACCCCGCCCGCCCCTGACCATACGCTGACCGACAGGAGCATGATGTTCATCATGCCAAAGCCAGCAACAGCGAGAGCACGCAACAGACCTTTCGTCTCCTCGTCAACCCCAGCAATTGGATCAGCATCGACTGATTGTGCCTCGAAACCAAGGTGGCGCAGGGCTTCGATCAAATCCGCGTCGTCAAGGCGATCATCGTGACGAACGGCCACCCGCTTGGCTGAAAAGTTGACGCGCATAGTGTCGACACCCGGCAAGGTGCAGATTTCGCGCTCAATTTTTGCGATGCAGCCCGCACAGCGGATGCCCGGAACAGTAAAACGGCTGTCTTGCAACCGCTCGCCCGCTGGCACGGCGATGACGCTTGGCTTGTTCATCCGACCGGCCGCTCGAGCTGCATACGCTTCGCACCGTGACGCAGCGTTAAACGAACGAGCCACCGCCCATCCGGAACCTTGTCGACACTAAGATATCGGCCGCTACCCTGAGGCGCTAGCAGCCAATGATGCCGATCTTCACGGCCCAGCGGGTGGCGCAGTTCCACGCTGGCCGAAGTGCCAGCCGGGACCGAACGTGCAACCACTTCAAGGCGGCCATCCCCGGCTCTGCTGACGGTGGCTTTCCAGCCCAGTGCGTCTTCCCGGTCCGCCTCGGCCAACCAACGATTAAAATCCTGACTAGCCACGTACGAGTTTTGAACGACGACACCGCCGAAGCTTCTGATTGCAAGGCTTGCCATCAGCACGTTCACCCCTGCCACGACGGCGAACCCGCCGACGAGTATCCCTGTCATATGCCGGCCGGTAAAGTTTTGCCTCATATCAATGCTCCGGGGCTGAAAAGTGCGTCTCGCTGCTGACACGTTCTGGCTTCGCATCCTCGGTCGACAGGTCGAAGGCGAAACTCTGGGCCGATGATCCTGGCGGCATGGCGACGTAGGCGCGCATCGTTTGGGATGCGTCCGCAGGTACGGTGACTGTCTGGTGGCGGCTGGCACTTTCACGCGCCACACGATCAGTCCACAGTGTTCCGCCTGCAAGGCCGTCAAGCGTCACCGTCATTTCGCGCGGGGCGCTCGTCATGTTGCGTAACTTCAGCGTGAACGAGTTGCGGACAGAACCGTCGCTCATCAACATGAAGGGCGGGTTCCGATCGGACGATACTGTCAGGCCGATATGCGTGCGGGTGCCAAGTGCAAACAACATGGCCATGCCGATTGCCGACCAGATACCAAGATACGCAAGCGTCCGCGGCCTGAGCAAGGCCTTCCATGCCGGACGCGGAGCCGCTCCTGCCGCCTCCTGTTGACAATCTTCCAGTGTTGCGTAATCGATCAGGCCGCGCGGCCGGCCGATCTCTGCCATGACTTTGTCGCAGGCATCGATACACAGTCCGCAAGTGATACAGCCGATCTGTGGCCCTTCGCGAATATCTATTCCGGTGGGGCAAACCTGTACGCACTGCGTGCAGTCAATGCAGTCTCCGAAGCGCGCTGGTTCGGCGCGAGCCTTCTTCACGCTTCCACGGGGTTCGCCGCGCCAGTCCTTGTACGTAATCAAAAGCGACTTTTCATCCATCATCGCCGCTTGGATGCGCGGCCATGGACACATATAAATGCAAACCTGTTCGCGCATGAACCCGCCAAGCGTGACGGTAGTCAACGTCAAGACAGCCACCGTGACATAGGCGACCGGCGCCGCTTCCCCGCGCCAGAAATCATGCACCAGCGCAGGGGCATCGGCGAAGTACATGATCCAGGCTCCGCCGGTCCAGAACCCGACTATCAGGTATATGATCCACTTGAACGCACGCCGCAGCACTTTGCCCCACGTCCACGGCGCAGCTTCAAGCCGCATGCGGGCGTTGCGATCGCCATCGACGAAGCGATCGACATGCTGGAAAACATCGGTCCAGACCGTCTGCGGGCAGGAGTATCCGCACCATGCACGCCCTACTGCGCTGGTGACCAGGAACAATCCGATCCCGGCCATGATTAGCAATCCGGCCACGAAATAGAACTCGTGCGGCCAGATCTCGATTCCAAACATATAAAACCGGCGATTGGCCAGATCTACCAGCACAGCCTGGTCAGGTGCATAGGGGCCGCGGTCCCAGCGAAGCCAAGGCGTGGCGTAGTAAATTGTCAGTGTCATCGCCATGACGAACCATTTGAAACGTCTGAACGGCCCATCAATCCGTTTGTTGTGAACCTGCTTGCGCGCTTCATAAAGTTTGTCGGTCACGCGTTCTTCCGGCGGACCTTGGGGATGTTGCCGCGTGGTTATTGCGCCGAGACCGGCAGCGGCATTTGATGACGGAACTTCGGTCTTTGATCTACCGCCGCCGGCCACCGTTAACGGATCTTGCGGCTGGTGGCCGTCAGGGCCGGACATCAGTTTTCCCACCTGGCTCTTGAGCAGGCCCATCGACGAATGCCTCACCGCCACCGAGCGAATGGACATAGGCAGTCAGCATCTTGACCGTCACCGGATCAAGCCGAGGACCCCAGGCTGGCATTGAACCCATTTTCGGGTTGAGAATTTGCCTTTCGACAGCCGCGGGACTGCTTCCGCGCAGCCAGATCGCATCGTTAAGGCGAGGCGCGCCAATCGAGCGGTTCCCATCCCCGTTTGCGCCGTGACAGGCAACGCAGTTTTCCGCGAAAATCTGGGCGCCTGCGGCATTCGGCTGCTGAAGCCCGCCAAGTGAACGGACGTGCGCGACCAGAGCGGTCATTTGCTGCGGATCAAAAACTCCGGCAAAGCCGGGCATGGCGCTTTGACGCTTGTCGTCGTCATTGCTTTGCCGGACGCCGTGGTTGATCGTATATGCAATGGTGGACATGTCGCCGCCCCATAGCCAGTCGTCGTCGTTGAGATTGGGATAACCTAGCTGTTGATTACCTGCCGCTCCCGAACCGTGACATTGGACGCAATTGACTTTGAATGCCGCAGCACCGCCTGATCGCGCCTGTTGCAGCAAGGCGTCATTTGCCGAAAGTTTGGACACGTCCACGGCCGCCAGCCGCTCTTTTACGGTTACACGTGCCTGATCGGCGAGTCCTATTTCCTTTGCCAGGTCACCACGACTGGTCCAGCCCAGTAATCCCTCTGTACCGCGATTGAGCAAGGGTATCGCCGGATAGGCAATTACGTAGCCGACCGCGAATGCAATGCTGAGATAAAAGGACCAGAGCCACCAGCGCGGCAGCGGAGTGTTGAGCTCCTCGATACCATCCCATTCATGGCCGACCGTCTCGGTCCCGGTGGGTTCATCGATCCGCTTATTCGCCATCTTCGCCTCCTTCGAAAATCGACTGGGCAGCGGAAGCGTTCAGACTCTTCGCGCCAGGACGAAATGGCCACAGGCACAAAATCAGAAACAACACGATCATCCCTGCCAGAGCGAGTCCGTCGGCAAAGTGACGCAGCGTTTCATATGTGCTCACCGGCCCTTCTCCGCCGCGAGGTGTTCCTGAGCGGCAGCACGATTCACGTCGACCAAGGTTCCGAGCATTTGCAGGTAAGCGACCAGCGCGTCCATTTCGGTCAGACGCTTTGGATCTCCGTCGTAATCACGCACCTGCGCCTTTGGATAACGCTTCAGAAAATCAGCGGTGTCGGTATCTGGATCGGCTTGAGCAGCAAGATCCTTTGCAGCGCTGGTAATATCGGCATCCGTGTAAGGCACCCCGACCCGGCGCAATGCGGCTAGGTTTGCGCCGATATTCGGCATGGTCAAATCGGTCTTTTTCATGAATCCATACGGCGGCATGACGCTTTCGGGCACGACCGCTTGGGGATTGACCAGGTGCTGGACGTGCCATTCGTCCGAATAGCGGCCACCTACCCGCGCCAGATCAGGTCCTGTGCGTTTCGACCCCCACTGAAACGGGTGATCATACATGCTCTCTGCAGCAAGGCTGTAATGGCCGTAGCGCTCCACTTCGTCGCGGAACGGGCGGATCATCTGGCTGTGGCAGCTATAGCAGCCTTCGCGCACGTAAATATCGCGGCCAGCCAGTTCCAGCGGCGTGTACGGCCGCATCCCCTCGACCTTCTCAATTGTGTTGTCGATCCAGAACAACGGCGCGATTTCAACAATTCCGCCGATGGCAACAGCGATGAACGTCGCCACCGCCATTAACGTGATGTTACGCTCAAGCCGTTGGTGGCGCGACGGGGCGGGTTTGGCATCGGGAGTGTTCATCGGTGTGGTCTCGTTACTCTGCCGGTGCGGCGGCCATGGGGATCGGGCAATCGGCAGCGTGATCGTAAGGTGTCTCGGTCATTGCCGCTTCGTTGCGCATCTTGCCGGCGAGCGTCTGCCACACGTTGAAGAGCATGATCACAAAGCCGCTCAGGTAAAGAACACCGCCAAACGCGCGGAGCAGGTACATTGGATGCAGCGCCGCGACCGTATCGACGAAGCTGTTCACCAGATAGCCGTCGGCGCCATATTCGCGCCACATCAGACCTTGGGTGATGCCTGCCACCCACATGCTCGCGGCGTAAAAAACGATTCCCAGCGTAGCGAGCCAGAAATGCCAGTTGATCATCCTCAGCGAGTACATCCGTGCACGCTTCCACAGCCGGGGGAACAGATAGTAAAGGCAGGAGAACGTAATCATGCCGTTCCACCCCAACGCTCCGGAGTGAACATGGCCAATCGTCCAATCGGTGTAGTGGGAAAGACTGTTGACCGACTTGATGCTCATCATCGGGCCTTCGAATGTGCTCATCCCGTAGAACGCGAGCGCCATGACCATCATGCGAATGATCGGGTCAGTCCGGATTTTGTCCCACGCCCCGTTGAGCGTCATGAGGCCGTTGATCATGCCGCCCCAGCTGGGCATCCACAGCATGATTGAAAACACCATGCCCAGTGTCTGCGCCCAATCGGGCAGAGCGGTATAATGAAGGTGATGTGGCCCGGCCCAGATGTAGAGGAAGATCAGCGACCAGAAATGGATAATCGACAGCCTGTATGAATAGACTGGCCGTTCCGCCTGCTTGGGCACGAAGTAATACATCATTGCCAGGAAGCCGGCAGTGAGGAAAAATCCCACTGCGTTGTGCCCGTACCACCACTGGGTCAAAGCATCCTGCACGCCTGCAAACGCACTATAACTCTTCGACCCCACGAGGCTGACAGGCATAGAGAGATTGTTGACGATGTGCAGCATCGCAACTGTGACGATGAAGGCCAGGTAGAACCAGTTTGCCACATAGATATGTGGTTCGCTTCGCTTTGCGATGGTTCCGACAAAGACCACCAGATAGGCGACCCAAACGACCGTTAGCCACAAATCGACATACCATTCGGGCTCCGCGTATTCGCGCGATTCGGTGATCCCCAACAGATAGCCGGTAGCAGCCAGGACAATGAACAGCTGGTACCCCCAGAACACAAAACGGGCCAGGCCAGGGAATGCAAGCTGCGTCCGGCACGTTCTTTGAACCACGTAAAAGCTTGTCGCGATCAGGGCATTCCCGCCGAATGCGAAAATCACCGCACTGGTGTGCAACGGGCGGACCCGACCGAAATTGAAATAGGGTTCGAAATTGAGCTGCGGGAACGCCAACTGAAGCGCGATGAAAAGTCCGGCCGCAAACCCCGCCGTACCCCAAAACAGCGTAGCGATGGCGCCCCATCTGACCGGATCGTCATCATACCGTGATGGACCTTCCGGCATTCTGAAGAAGCCTTGCGCCGTTCCCACCGGATCGAATCGGGTTGCGCTTGTTGCCAGAAGCACCAGTGCTACAAAGCCAACAATGGCAGCATGGATCGCAAAACCTCTATCGGCGGCATTAGCCGCCGCGACGACCGCCAATACGAACACGGCGAACCAAAGTCCTACCCGACCAAGTGCCGCTTCGAGTTGCATGAAAATCTCCGTCCCTGTCGCTTTTGCTTAGGGGGCGCCGCGGATCGATTCATTGATCCAGCGCAAATTCGGAAATTAAATTGATCGAATTCGGAAGGTTGCCGGCCTTTCGGGCCAGTTCCTGAATATCCAGCAGCCTGACGATTGATCGGCCCGATA
>NZ_JAHEBV010000006.1:126848-136210 GCF_024642085.1 Novosphingobium sp.
GGTGCTGTCAGTCCAATGCGAACCCGTCTCCACTTGGCGAGGTTCGGGCTATGGGGTTCGCGACTCAGGCAACGAGGATTTGCCACTCAGCCAGGGCGGCTGAGCGGAGGGTCTTGTAGGTCTGTCGGTCAACGAGATGGCGGTCGAGGTTGAAGTGGTTATGGACATTGGCATGGACCGAGGCGAACTTCTGGAGCGTCTTCATTCGCCTGAACCGTAGCATCGCCCGTTCTCGTCGTCGGAACGGGAGATGACTATTCTCGACCCTGTTGTTGGCCCAGCGGCCGACCTCGCGTTTGTTGCTGTTGCCTAGCTCGGTCATCGCGGCGCCGTAGGAGCGGAGGCCATCAGTGGTGATCGCCTCTGGCGAACCGTGGCGCTTTAGTGCCTTCTTCATGAACGCAAGCGCTGCCGCCTTGTCGCGCGACTTCGTGACGAACGATTCCAAGACCTCGCCCTCCTGATCAACCGCCCGCCACAGGTAGTGCGTCTCGCCGTTGATCTTCACGTAGACCTCATCGAGATGCCATTTCCAGTGCCGGAAGCCACGCATCCGGCTCACCCGCTGCCGCCGAATGTCGGCAGCGAACAGCGGGCCAAACCGGTTCCACCACAGCCTTACGGTTTCGTGGCAGACGTCGATGCCCCGCTCGAAGAGCAGGTCCTCAACATTGCGCAGCGATAATGGAAACCGCACATACATCAGCACCACGAGGCGGATTACCTCGGGCGAGGATTTGAAATAGCGGAACGGGCTGGCGGGCTTGCGCGGACGAGGCATCCCCCGCCCCTACCCTGCTCTGACTACCGGTGCATTAGCTTTGACAGCACCCGCCTGGGAGCATGAGGGCATTGTCAAAGCAAATGTACCGCCATTTGCCAGATTGGTTAGCTGGTTCTGCGACGAAACTTCGATCTGTTTTCTGACCTTATTTGGTCTTAGTTTGTATCGGCAGATTGCTAGCGCCCACTCAACGCTGTGAGGCAAAAATCTCGGCCACGAACCAAATGCTGGTTAGTTTGACAGTACCCTCAAGCATTCAATCCAACCACCCCTCACTGACCGGATATCCGGCTTCTGGTGAAATTCGAGCCCGAAATCGTTCCCCGACGGTATCGGTCCATGGACAAACCTCGAATAGCGGCCGTGCCCTCGCGGCAAGTATCGCTTCTTCCACGGTCGCAGAACCCGCCAACAGATGCAGATTCAACTTCGTTGAAAATAGCAGGTCCCGTTCGCCGCGATCGGACAATTCGAGCGCCAGGGCAGGTTCTATCCATTCGGCAGCTACCGTTTCTCGCCCATCACACCAAGTCTGATGGATTGAGGGCGCTCTCGCGATGAAGAACCGCGTATTCCAGCGTTTCAGCGCCGTTTCCGGAGTTGTCCAATGAGCAAAATGTGCCACCGTATCGAGTTCAAAACTGGCAGCCAGATGGTCCATGAGATCCGCGAGAGGGCGCTCGCCAGGATAGTGCCGATCTAGCGAGAACTGGCCTGACGCACGCAGAACGCCGGTTTCTTCCCAGCATTCGCGCAAGCCAGCAATACGCAACGCAATGTCTTGCCGGTCGAGACCCTCGGCGCCGCTGCAGCGCGCAAGCCATTCTTGAGACCAATCTTCAGGTTCGACCCCTCCGCCCGGGAACACCTGCTTCGATGGGAACGATCCTGCTTGACCTCGCTTGACCATCAGAACTTCAAGAGGACCATCTCTGACCAGCAGCACCGTCGCTGCAAGTCTTGGCTCTGCAATATGAGGCCCTTCTGGCGCGTCCACGTTCAATTCAACCGCAGGTGAAGCTGCCGGATGTAGCCGCCTTCTCCACAAGGAGGCTTGCTGGTTCAATTCCCATTGAGTTAAGCCCCTCGATTATCTTCGCAAGGCCAACTGTATCTGCCCAGTACATTGGACCCCCGGTATAGACCGGCCAGTTGTAACCCAAGATGCAAGCGACATCGATATCACTGGCTCGGATCGCGATGCCTTCTTCCAATACCTTTGCCCCTTCATTCGCCACTGGATAAAGCAGTCGTGCTAAGATCTCAGCGGTAGCCGAATGGCCTTTGTTGGCGACACCCCTGTTGGCCGCGAAATCAGCGATCACATTCGCAGCAACCGGACTTGGCGAAGCGACGCGCTTGTCATCATAGTCGTAGAACCCGCCGCCATGCTTTTGGCCGAGCCGGCCAAGCTTGACCAGATCGCCCTGCAGGCTGCGCTCGTTCGAACCGCGGCCGATCACATCGAGACCTACCAGATCACCCATGGCGAACGGACCCATGGCAAAGCCGTAGTCGTAGATTGCCAGATCGATTTCTTGCGGGCTGGGGCCTTCGAGCACCAGCTCCATCGCCTGGCGACTGCGCGGGCTCATAACCCGGTTAGCGATGAAGCCTGGCCCGACGCGGCTGACCACCGGAACCTTGGTGATGGTCTTGGCGAGCTTCAGTGCAGTGGCTAGAACAGCATGTGAAGTTTGTGCCCCACGCACGATCTCGAGCAACCGCATTACGTTTGCGGGGGAAAAGAAGTGCAAGCCGATGACGCTTTCAGGCCGCGATGTGCCCGCGGCGATCTCGTCGAGGTCGAGGAACGAGGTGTTGGAGGCAAGGATTGCACCGGGTTTTGTTATAGCATCAAGCTTCGCAAATACCTCGCGCTTGATCCCTAAATCCTCAAACACGGCCTCGATTATCAGATCGGCATCCTTGAATTTGTCGAAGTCCAGCGTCGGCGCAAGTAGCGCCATGCGCTGTTCGACTTGCTTGGCAGACATTCGACCCTTCGCTGCGGATCCCTCATAATTCTTGCGGATCACAGCGACGCCGCGATCGAGCGCAGCCTGATCGCGCTCGATCAGGGTTACCGGCAATCCCGCGTCCAGGAAGTTCATCGCGATACCGCCGCCCATAGTGCCGGCTCCGACCACCCCCACTTTACGAACCGGCAGGGTCTCGGTGTCCCTGCGCAGATCAGGCACCTTGGCCGCCTCGCGCTCGGCAAAGAAGTAATACCGCTGGGCCGCACTCTCGGTGCTGTTCATTAGCTCTAGGAAAAGCGCGCGTTCGCGCGCAATACCTTGCTCGAACGGCAATTCGGCGGCGGCCTCGACTGCCTTTACGATGTTGAATGGCGCTTTGAATCCGCGAAAGGCGCGGGCGTTCTTCTTGAGATAGTCGGCATAGACGTCGGGCCTGCCGCGGTATGGCTCGACCATGTCCTGCCGGTCGCGCACCCTGAGTAGCGGGTCGCCTTGTTCGATCAGCTTACGGGCAAAGGCGATTGCATCTTCGCGCAGCCTGCCTTCTTCGGCGAGTGCATCGATCATTCCCAGTTCAAGCGCCTTCGTGGCCGGTACCGGCGCACCGCCTGTCATCAAGTCGAGAGCAGCTGGAATGCCGACAATGCGTGGCAAGCGCTGTGTGCCGCCGCCGCCAGGCAGCAGGCCTAGCGCGACCTCGGGCAGACCAACTTTTGCCGACGGGACGGCAATTCGATAGTGGCAAATCAGGGCAGTCTCATAGCCGCCACCGAGCGCGGTGCCGTGTATCGCTGCAATCACCGGCTTGCTGCCATTTTCGATGATGTCGAACACGTCGAGCATGTTCGGCCCGCCAAGATCCTTGCCGAATTCGGAAATGTCAGCTCCGGCGATGAATGTCCGGCCAGCACAAATCAGTACGATCGCCTTGACGCTGTCGTCGGCAGCGAACTCGCGAAAGCCTGCATCGAGCGCAATCCGGGTGTGTACTGACAGCGCGTTGACCGGCGGGTAATCAATGGTGAGGACGCCGATTCCGTCGACAATTTCCGTAGTCCCAACCTGGTTCATGCGGCGTGTTCCTTCAGCAGCCCGTCCAGCGTCACGCCCAGCTCGCTGGGTGAGGGCGAGACGCGGATCCCGGCGGCTTCCATCGCCGCGATCTTGTCTTCCGCGCCGCCTTGCCCGCCCGAGACGATCGCGCCCGCATGGCCCATCCGGCGGCCCGGAGGGGCGGTCAGCCCGGCGATGAATCCGACCATCGGTTTCTTGCGGCCCTTCTTCGCTTCGTCAGCGATGAACTGCGCGGCTTCCTCTTCGGCCGAGCCGCCGATCTCGCCGATCATGATGATCGACTTGGTCGCATCGTCGGCCAGGAACAGCTCGAGCATGTCGATGAAGTTGGTACCGTTGACCGGATCGCCGCCGATCCCGACCGCAGTGGTCTGGCCCAGTCCGATCTGGCTGGTCTGGAACACCGCTTCATAAGTCAGCGTGCCCGAGCGTGAAACCACGCCGACCGAGCCGGCCTTGAAGATCGAACCTGGCATGATCCCGATCTTGCATTCGTTCGGGGTCAGCACGCCGGGGCAGTTCGGGCCGATCAGCCGCGACTTGCTGCCGGTCAGCGCGCGTTTGACCCGAACCATGTCGAGCACCGGAATGCCCTCGGTGATGCAGACGATAAGCTCGATCTGCGCATCGATCGCCTCAAGGATCGCATCGGCCGCGCCCGGGGGCGGCACGTAGATGCAGCTGGCAGTCGCGCCGGTCGCCGCCTTGGCTTCGCCGACCGAGTCATACTGCGGCAATCCGATGTGCGTCTGCCCGCCCTTGCCGGGAGTAACCCCCGCGACCATCTGCGTGCCATAGGCCAGCGCCTGTTCGGTGTGGAACGTGCCGGTGGCACCGGTCATCCCCTGGGTGATGACCTTGGTGGTCTTGTTGATGAGAATGGACATGCCTCAGATGCGCTCGATGATGATCGCCGGGGCCATGCCGCCCGCAGCGCACATCGTGACCAGACCGTAACGCCCGCCGGTCCGTTCGAGTTCGTCGAGCACGGTGCCGATCAGGATCGAACCGGTGGCGCCAATCGGATGGCCGAGCGCGCAAGCCCCGCCGTTGACGTTGACCTTGTCGCGATCGAGCTTGAGGTCGCGAATGAATTTCTCTGCAACCACAGCGAAGGCTTCGTTGATTTCCCAGAGATCGATGTCCTCAACCTTCAGGCCCGCCTTCTCGAGGACCTTGCGAGCTGCTGGAACTGGTGCGTTGAGCATAAGCGTCGGATCATCGCCCTGATTGGCATAGGCAACGACGCGAGCACGCGGCTTGAGGTTGTGCTCCTTGGCATATTCCGGCGAGGTGATCAGGATCGCGGCAGCGCCATCGACCACTCCGGAACTGTTTCCGGCATGGTGCACGCCGTTGAACTGAAGGTCGGGATACCGGCGTTGGATCTGCTTGCGGAAGGTCACTCCCTCACCAAGATCGAAATCGGCGACGCCGTCGAAGCTGGCCTTGAGATTGGCTAGGCCTTCGGAGGTGGTTTCAGGGCGAGGGAATTCCTCGTGATCGAGCGCGACGCTGCCGTCGTCATTGAAGACGGTGACCAGCGACTTGTCGAACCGGCCTTCACGGATGGCGCGATCGGCGCGTTCCTGGCTGACCAGCGCCAAGGCATCGAGCTCTTCGCGCTTGATTCCCTCGATTGCGGCAATCGCGTCACCGCAGACGCCTTGATGGCTTTGCGGGTGGACTGCATCGAGTGCGGGGTTGCCCGAACCCATGCCGAGCGGCTTGAGACCCGCATTGGCCTCTTCCGCGCCGAGCTGCGTGGTATAACTCATCATTTCCGTGCCGCCCGCGATCACGCAATCTTCCATGCCCGACATGACCGAGGCCGCCGCCATGTTGACCGAGGTGATCCCGCCGCCGCAGAAGCGGTCGAGGGTGGTCCCACTGGCCGAGATGTCATAGCCCGCCGAAAGCGCGGCCATCCGGCCCAGGTCTCCGCCCTGCTTGCCCTTCTGAGTTGATGTCGACCAGACGATGTCGTCGACCGAAGCCGTGTCGAGATCGTTGCGGTCCTTGATTGCTTTCAGGACAGTTGCGGCGAGATGCTGAGGATGTAGGTGCGACAGCGCGCCTTTGCCCGGCTTGCCAACCCCGCGCGGAGTGCGGACTGCGTCGATGATGTATGCTTCGGCCATGAGAAATACTCCTTGAAATGGCTCAGGCCAGCATGCCGCTAAGGCGCTGGCGGATGATTGCTTCGGCGTCTGCGACAATGCGCTTGAGCAGGACCTGGCAAGTCGGGATATCGTGGATCAAACCCTGGACCATCCCGGCCCAGAACACGCCCTTGGACAAGTCGCCGGTTTGCAGCAATTCTCGCCCTGCAGTCCCTGCAACGAGTTCTTGCACGTCGGAGAACCGGGCGCCGGGTTCTGCCAGCCGGCGCACGACTTCTTCAGACACCGGGCTCTTGCCGACCCGGGCGGTGTTCTTGAAGTTGCGGAAGATCAGAAAGCTGCCGCGCTCGTCGTTGTCGAGGTAGGCCTGCTTGACGTTGTCATGGACCGGGGCTTCGACAGTGGCGCAGAAACGCGTGCCCATGTTGATGCCGTCGGCGCCCAGCGCGAGCGCCGCAGCGAGCCCGCGTCCATCGCCGAAACCGCCCGAAGCCAGCATCGGAATTTTCACCTTGTCGGCCGCCGCAGGGATCAGGATCAGGCCCGGGATATCGTCCTCACCGGGGTGCCCGGCGCATTCAAACCCGTCGATGCTGATAACGTCCACACCGGCTTTTTCGGCCGACACGGCATGCCGCACCGCAGTGCATTTGTGCAGGATCTTGATCCCGTGCGGGCGCAGTTGCTCCCAGATTTCGCGGACCGCTGGTGTACCGGCGGTCTCGACCACTTTGATCCCGCTGTCGATGATCGCCTGGGCATAGGCCTTGTAATCGGGAGAATTGATTGTCGGGAAGACCGTCAAGTTTACCCCGAACGGCTTGGAGGTCATGCTGCGACACCGCTCGATCTCGTCGCGCAGCGCCCCAGGCGAAGGCTGGGTCAGCCCTGTGAGCAAGCCGAGTCCGCCTGCGTTGGACACGGCGCTGGCCATCTCGGCCACGCCAACGCCCTGCATCCCGCCCTGGACGATCGGATGCTCGATCTCGAGCAATTCGGTAATACGCGTCTTGATTGCCATGGTCCGGGTCCTTTGTTTCAATAACTGCGCGGCAGCCCAAGCACGTGTTCGGCCAGGTAGCTCAGGATGAGGTTAGTGCTGATCGGGGCGACCGTATAAAGCCGGGCTTCGCGGAACTTGCGTTCCACGTCGTATTCCTCGGCAAAGCCGAACCCGCCGAAGGTCTGCACGCACATGTCGGCGGCGGCCCAGCTTGCCTCGCTGGCGAGCAATTTGGCCATGTTGGCCTCGGCTCCCGGGTTACCGCCCTGATCGTATGTTTGCGCCGCGTGATGCACCATCAGCTCGGCGGCGCGCATCTGCGCGTAACACCGCGCAATCGGAAACTGGACGCCCTGGTTCTGCCCGATCGGCCGGGCGAACACGCTGCGGTCTTTGGCATAGGCGGTGGCCTTCTCGATGAACCACTTGGCATCGCCGACGCATTCGGCCGCGATCAGGATGCGCTCGGCATTCATGCCCGAAAGGATGTAACGGAAGCCCTTGCCCTCTTCGCCGATCAGCGCGCTGGCGGGGATCCGCAGGTCGTCGAAGAACACTTCGGTGGTCGAATGGTTCATCATCGTACGGATCGGTTTGATCGTCAGCCCGTTGCCAAGCGCTGCGCGCATGTCGACGAGGAAGATCGACAGCCCCTCGGTCTTGCTCGCTGCCTGTTCGCGCGGAGTGGTGCGAGCGAGAAGCAGCATCAGGTCTGAATGCTCGGCGCGGCTCGTCCAGATCTTCTGGCCGTTGATCACATAGTGATCGCCGGCTCTGACCGCGACGGTGCGCAAGGACAGCGTATCGGTGCCACTGGTCGGTTCGCTGACCCCGAAGGCCTGCAGCCGCAGCGAGCCATCGGCGATGCCGGGCAGATACTGCGCTTTCTGCTCAGCCGAGCCATACCGCAGCAGCGTGTTCATGATGTACATCTGTGCGTGCGCGCTGGCGCCGTTGCAGCCTGAGGACTGGATTTCCTCCATAATCACCGCCGCGGCATCGAGCTTGAGGCCCGAGCCGCCGAACTCTTCGGGGATCAGCGCGGCAAGGAACCCGGCCTTGGTCAGCGCATCGACGAACTCGCCGGGATAGGCACGTTCACGGTCCTTGGCGCGCCAGTATTCGCCGGGAAACTCGGCGCACAGCGCCTGCACCGCGCGGCGGATTTCAGCGATGTCCTCGCCCTCGGTCATGCCGGGATCTCATTGAAGGGCACACCCTTGTCGGGCCGGTGGTCCTGCGGCAGGCCAAGGATCTTTTCGGCGATGGTGTTCAGCAGCATCTCGTCGGCGCCGCCCGCGATCCGCCCGGTCGGCGCGTTGAGCCAGCTGGTCGACCAGTCTTCCTTGACCGAGGCATGAGCATCGAATGCAAGTCCGAGATTGCCCTCAAGGTCAATTGCCAGTTCGGACAGCTTCTGACGGCTGCGAACGGAGACCAGCTTGTTGAGTGAACCCTCAGGTCCAGGCTCCATTCCTGCCTGCATCATCTGCATTGCGCGGGCGGTGATCGACTCCAGCCCGGCCCGCATGGCATGATTTCGGGCAATTGCCGAGCGAACCCGCGCATCCTTGAGCGCAGGCCGTTCGTTGATTTCAAGGTCGCGGACGTGTTCGATGAATAGATCGAGGTGAGGGCCAAAGCCGCCGCTGTCGGTCGCGCTGTAACGCTCGATCATCAAGGTGGCCATGGCGACCCCGAAGCCGCCGCCGACCGGGCTCATCCGCTGCGAATCCTCAAGCCGGACGTCGTCGAAGAACACTTCGTTGACGTGGCTGTCACCGCCGGCGAGTTTGATCGGGCGAACTTCGACTCCCTTGGCCTTCATGTCGACCCAGTAGTAGGTCAGGCCTTTGTGCTTTTGCGCAGCTGGATCGGTTCGTGCAACAATCACGCCGTAGTCGCTGTATTGGGCCCAACTGGTCCACAGCTTCTGGCCGTTGAGCTTCCAGCCGTTGCCATCCTCTTCGGCGCGGGTGCGCAGGCCGGCAAGGTCGGACCCGCCAGCGGGTTCGGAAAACAGCTGGCACCAGATTTCCTCGCCCTTGAGCGCTTTGAGAACCCGCTCCTTCATCCATGGCTTGTCTTCGCAGAAACGGATCAGGATCGGCACCGGCATCCCCAACGAAATGCCGAAATATCCGGTCGGCATGCCAAAGGCCATTTCCTCGGTATCGAACAAGACCTTTTCGATGTGGCTCAGGCCCTGCCCACCGACTTCCTTGGGCCAGTTGATCCCGGCAAACCCAGCATCGAAGCGAGCTGCCAGATAGCGTCGACCCAGCGCGAGATCGTCGGCTTCCGACAGGCCCCGGCGGGCATCGCGGCCAAACTGGCCCGCGACTGTTTCGAGCCAGCTGCGGGCCTTGGCCTGGAAGGCATCATAATCGCTCATG
>NZ_JAHEBV010000018.1 GCF_024642085.1 Novosphingobium sp.
CGCAAGGATGCCGAACAGAAACTGCGCGCGACCGAGGCCAACCTGGCCCGGCTGGAAGACCTGATGAGCCAGCTGGATGCGCAAATCGGCACGTTGCGGCGCCAGGCCCGCGCTGCCGAACGCTACAAGGCCTTGTCCGACCGCATCCGTATTGCCGAAGCCCGGCTGGTATTCGCCCGCTGGCGCGATGCGGCCGCTGCTGCTGAGGCTGCCAGGGGTGAAGCCCAGTCTGCCGAAGCGCGGGTCGGCACCGCGCAAGCCGCGATGAAGGCCGCCCAGGCCGCGCAGGCCGCCAGTGCCACCGCGCTGGCAGAAGCGCGCGATGAACTGGCCGACCGGCGTGACGATGCCGCGGCTCACGGTCACCGTATGGCTCAGCTGACGAGCCAGCTTGAAGCAGTTGAGCAGCGCCTCAAGGATTTGCAGCGACAACAGCATCGGCTTGAGGAAGACCGCGGCGATGCCGACCGGCTGACCCGCGACGCCGCCGAGGCGCAAGCCCGGATCGAGCGCGAACTGGCTGGCGGCGAACAGGCACTGGTGGTGGATGAAAATCGCCGCCCGCTGGTGGCGGCCGCGCTTGACGATGCCGACCGCAATCTGCGCCAGGCCGAACTGGCGCTGGCGAATGCCACGGCCGATCAGGCCGGGGTCGAAGCCGAATGGCGCGTGGCCGAGGCGGAACTTTCGGCCGCTCGCCAGCGGCTGTCCCGCTTGGAAAACGAAACGCGCCGTCAGCAAGACCTGCGTGACGCCTTGGCTCTTGAGAGTGATACCGAGGCCGCGCTCGCAAAGGCTGAAGCGGACCGCGCCAATGCCGCTGCAACGCTTGACGCAGCACGGACCGGGCTGGAAGCCGGACAAGCGCGAAAGGCGGATCTGCAGGCGGCACGCGACAGCGCCGGCGCCGCGCTTGCTGCCGCGCGCGCCGATCTGGCCGGGGTTGAGCGCGAATGGCAGGCCCTTGACCGCGACCGGCAGGCAAGGGCCAAGCAAGCGGCTGGTAAGCATGGTCCCGCCGCGCTTGATAGGATCCGCGCGGCACCGGGCTTTGAACGTGCACTTGCTGCTGTGCTGGGCCGCGATGCCAAAGCGCCGATTGCCCCGGCCCCGGCGGACCAGGATGGCCGGTTCTGGACCGGTGCCGCCGCGCCTGCATCCGTCGCGAACAGCCTTGCCGCCCATGTCACGCAGTGCCCGCCGGAACTGGCGGCCCGTCTCGCGCTGGTCCATGTTGCCGATGCCGACGACGGGCGCCCGCTGGCTCCGGGCGAATGGCTGGTCACCACCGCAGGCCGCATTCGCCGCTGGGACGGCTTTGTCGCGCGGGGCGAAGGGGCCGCCGAGGCCGCCCGGCTGGAAGCGGAAAACCGCTTATCCTCGCTGGATGCCGAATTGCCCGCGTTGCGTTCCGCCGTGGCCAGCGCCGAAGCCAGCACTAGCACGGTCCAAGCCGAACTTGCCGCTTTGCAACCTGCGCTGATCGCCGCCGAACGTGCTGTCGCACAGGCGAGTGAGGCTGAGCGGGCTGCGCTGCGCAGCGTCGATCAGGCCGAAGGCGCCAAGGCCCGGCTCGAAACGCGTCACGGCGAATTGGCTGCTGCTGCGGCCGATCTGGTCGAGCAAGTGCGCCAAGCCGAAACGGAACGCGCCGCGGCAGAACAGCGCCTTGCCGCTCTGCCCGATCCTGAATCCGGGCGTTCACAGCTGGCTGCCGCCCGCAGCCGACATGATACCGCGCGCCAGGGACTGCAAAGCGCCAGCGCCGCACTTGCCGCCCACGATCAGGCACTGGCGGTAGCGCGCGAGCGAACCAATACCCTGCGGTCCGACATCAAGTCATGGCAGGCCCGCGCAGGTGACGCTGCCAACCGGCTGGCGCAGATGGCCCGCCGCGCCGAAGAGCTGGAGGAAGAACGTGCGATAATCGCCGCAAAGCCCGCCAGCCTGCTGCGCGAGATAGAGGACGGCGATGCGACCCGGGCGCGCATTGCAGCCGAACTCGCCGCCGCTGAAGCGCGCGTGGCTGAAGGCACAGACACCGCACGTCACGCCGACATCGCCTTCGCCCAGGCCAACGAAGCGCTCGCCTCTGCGCGAGAGGTGCGCGCCGGAGCTGCTGCCCGCGCCGAGAACGAGGAAGCCCGCCGCCAGGAAATGGCTGGCATTTCGGGTGAACGCTTTCAATGCCCGCCGCCGCTGCTGGCCGAGCGCTTCGCCTTTGACAGTGCTGCAGTTGGGCCGGCAGCCGCCGAAAGCGCAGAGCATGACAAACTGGTGGCCGATCGTGAGCGGCTAGGCCCGGTCAATCTGGTCGCTGCCGACGAACTGGCGGGGGCCGAGGCGCGCCACGGTGCCTCCATCGCCGAACAGGCCGAACTGGGCGAAGCGGTCAACCGGCTGCGCGGATCGATCGGCAACCTTAACCGCGAAGGGCGCGAGCGGCTGCGTGCCGCGTTCGAAGCGGTTGATCAGCATTTCCGCCGCCTGTTCACCCGCTTGTTCGAAGGCGGACAGGCGCACCTCGCCCTGATCGATAGCGACGATCCGCTGGAGGCTGGCCTTGAAATCTATGCACAGCCGCCGGGCAAGCGGCTGCAATCGCTTACGCTGCTGTCGGGCGGCGAACAGGCGCTGACCGCAGTGGCGCTTATCTTTGCCCTGTTCCTGACCAATCCCGCTCCGATCTGCGTCCTCGACGAAGTCGACGCGCCGCTCGACGATGCCAACATCGAACGCTTCTGCGACCTGCTTGACGCGATGGTCGGCGAAACCGATACCCGCTACCTGATTGTTACTCACAATGCCGTGACGATGAGCCGGATGCATCGCCTGTTCGGCGTCACCATGATCGAACGCGGGGTCAGCCGTCTGGTCAGCGTTGATCTGGAAGCGGCAGAAGAACTGCTAGCGGCAGAATAATTCAATCCAGCACAAACCGGGGTCCGGTGCCCTTGGTCCCGGCGCGGTCGTCACGGTTGTAGAGCTGGCATTTGTGAAGACTGAGACAGCCGCAGCCGATGCATTCATCCAGCTTGCGACGGGTCAGTGAGAGCAGCGCAATTTTCTGGTCGATCTGGCTGCGCATCTGGCGGCTGATGCGCTGCCAGTCGCTTTGCGTTGGCGTGCGCCCCTGCGGCAACGTCGACAGCTGTTCCTCTATCTCGGCCAGACCCAACCCCAGCCTTTGCGCAATCAGGATAAAGCTCAACCGGCGGATGTCGCTGCGCAGGAAGCGGCGCTGGTTACCCATGGTGCGGTAGGGCGCGATCAGGCGTTTGTCTTCGTAGAAACGGATAGCCGAAATGGCGAGGCCGGTGCGCCGGGCCAATTCGCCGATTGGCAGCAGATCGTTTTTGTCCATCGTCCGTCCCCGATTTCGCTTGATCTCAAGTTACCTTGAGGTTGCACAACCAGCAAGCGCAGCGATTCGACGCTGCGGCAGAACGAGTCGAAAAAAGGACGAAACCCATGCCAACCGGATTTCTGGAACATGCCAACATCACCGTCAGCGATCCCGATCGCTCATCCCGCTTGCTGCAAGAACTGTGCGGTTGGCACGAACGCTGGCGCGGTCCTTCTCAACAGGGCGGATGGACCATTCATGTCGGGACCGACCGGGACTATCTTGCGGTCTACACCACGGACAAGCCTGTGGTTGAGCCTTTCGCCAAAGGCGTTCCGCTCAACCACGTGGGACTGGTTGTCGATGATCTTGACGCAGCCGAACAGGTGGTCATCGACGCGGGCCTCGTCCCGTTCAACCACATGGATTACGAACCCGGGCGGCGGTTCTACTTCTTTGATTGGGACGGGATCGAGTTCGAGATGGTAAGTTATGCCTAAAGCAACGGGCCGCGTGCGGATGACGCTGCGCATGCCCAGCGTTCATCCGTCCGATCCACTGTCAGGGCATCTTCCCAGGTGCGGCACAGCACCAGCGCTTCGTCGGGCGTTCCTTCGAGCCAATACCGCTGTGCGGCACGGCTCAGGATCAGCGGCATCCGGTCATGCACGTCAGCCATCTGCGGGTGCCCATCGACCATCACCATGGTATAGACCCGCCCCCATTCAGTGCTGGGACGCCACAGGCCGGCCACTGCAAACACGTCTTCTCCGGGCAGGCCATACCAGGTCCGGGTCATATGCCCTTTGGCGCCTTCCGCTTCGGCCCACTGGCTGACCGGGATCAGGCAGCGGCGGTGCACCAGGCTGTCGCGCCAGAACGCGGTGGTCAGCTTGTCCTCGCGCGCGTTGGTGACAGGCTTGGGTTTCAGCAGCTGGCCCTGCTTGCCCTTGAGAACCAGAGGAAAGCCCCACGTCATCGCCTGGGCACGGCCCTCTGCAATGATAAGTCCGGGATAGCCGGGATAGACTTCTGCGGCATAGTTGGCGCTGGTGTCGGCATTCACCGTGAACAGCCGGGCCACTTCCTGCGTGCCCTTGGTCATGCGGTAAAGGTTGCACATCGAGAGTCAGCGCTGCGGGCGTCCGCAGCCGCGATCGGTCCGTCCGCTGTGGACGAAAACCACGGCGTAAGGATAGACCACGTCGCTCATCCCGTCGCCGCATTTGCCGGGGGTGAAAGTCAGGGTGAAAGGCCTGCCGTTGAACCGCGCGGCGTAGCGGATCACGTCACCTTCACGCTTTTCTGTGCTGGAAACCACCACACCGTTGAGCATGTCGGGCGTTACATATTTGAGCCGCCAGTTTGGCAGCACCTCTACCGACCAGAACGGCTCGGTCCCCAGGGCCTGCAACCGCTTGGCCGGTTTTTCCGTTGGCGTGGCAGTTGGCGGCGGAACTGGCCTGGGACCAGGCGCAGGAGTTTGGGATGGCGCAGGCGTTGGCGCAGGCGTTGGCTTCGGTGCTGGCAGCGGCGCGGCGGATGACGAAACGCCGGGCGCCGGCAGGGGCGCGCCCTTGTCTTCGGGTTTGGCCGGTGTGCACGCCGCAAGACCGATCAATCCGACCAGCGCCGCGCTACGCATTGCCGACCACCCAGCAAGCCAGCGCAACCAGCAGTCCGGCCGTGCGGTTGGAGCGGAAACGGGCAAGGGCATTGTCGGCATCGTCGGGTTCCAGTGTCAGGGCCTGCCACCCAAGATGCAATGCTGCGGGTGCGAGAGCAAGCAGCACAAGCCAATCGGGCCGCAGCAGCCAGAATGCAAGCGCCCACAGCGCCAAGGCCGCACCATAAAACGCGGCCACTCCGCCGTGCACGTGATTGCCAAGCGTAATGGCTGACGAACCGATACCGATTGCCGCGTCGTCCTCGCGGTCCTGGCAGGCATAGATTGTGTCATACCCCACACACCACGCCCATGCCCCGGCATAGAGCGCCAGCATCACCAGCAGGTTGTCGCTGCGGATTGCGGTCCACCCGGTTGGTGCACCCCAGGTAAAGACCAGCCCAAGCCAGGCCTGCGGAAACCCTGTAATACGCTTCATGAAGGGATAGGCCGCGACCAGCGCCAGACTGCCCAGCGCTACCAGCTGCGCCTGCCAGCGCAGTTGCAGCAACACCACCAGCCCGATCAGGCACAGCGCAATCAGCCACATCCAGGCCGCGCGCTTGCTGACCCGCCCGCTTGCCACCGGGCGCAGCGCGGTGCGCGCAACTTTCACATCAAGATCGGCATCGACGATGTCGTTATAAACACACCCCGCCCCGCGCATCGCGATGGAGCCGAGCAGGAACCACGCCAGCAATTCCCAGCGGGCTTGGCCGCCTGCCAGCAGCACCCCCCAGGCACAGGGCCAATAGAGCAGCCACCAGCCGATAGGCCGATCAAACCGGGCGAGCTGGGCAAAATCACGCGGTGGCTGCGGCAGCGCGGCAACGATCCCGCGGTGCTGCGAATCAGGGACGATTTCAGCCTTCATTGTTCAGATACAGCGCGTTAGACATGAACAAGCTCACATAAATCACAGCGTACAGGAAACACAAAACGCAGCGCGCAACCTTTGTCACTGCACGTCGGGTTTCGGCGATCACGCGCGGGAATGTCCAGAGTTTGTTTTCGGGCAGCCATGCTGATCGTGTGCCACAGGTCGGTCCAGTAGGACAGCATCTGCGATGCGGCGGATCAAGCAAAGCCGATGCGGTTTGGACGGCAGCCATCGCTTTCCGGCGCTTACCCCGGAGGACGAACCGTGCACCGCTTTACTTCGCTACACTCGCCGTTATTCCGGCAGGAATGCCCGCCGTTCCCGCCTGGCCGCCCAAAAGTGCGCCCCGACTGTTCGTGTCCGGTCCGCTGGGCGCTGGCGCTGCGATAACCATCGAAGGTCCGCAGGCACATTATCTGGCCCGCGTGATGCGCGTCGGCGCTGGCGATCTGGTGGTGCTGTGCGATAATCTGACCGGGGAGTGGGCAGCGCGGGTGGTCAGCGCCGGCAAGCGAGACGTTTCGCTGACCGCCGAGACGCTGCTGCGCCTGCGTGAAGACGTGCCTGATTTCACGCTGTGCGCAGCGCTGCTCAAGAAAGACCGGTTCGATCTGGTGCTGGAAAAGGCCTGCGAACTGGGGGTGGCGGCAATCCAGCCGGTGCTGACCCGGCGCTGCGTGGCCGACAAGCTTAACCTGGAACGTGCTCGCGCGATCCTGGTCGAAGCGGCCGAACAATGCGCCCGCACCGCCCTGCCGGTATTGCACGAACCGGTTAAGCTTGAACTGTTGCTCAGGCAGTGGGCCGCACCGCGCGCGCTCTTTTTTGCCGATGAAAACGGAGGCGATGATGCAGCCTCTGCTTTTGCCGTGCACAGCGGTCCGGCCGCGCTGGTGACCGGTCCGGAAGGCGGCTTTGACGAGGCGGAGCGCGCCGCGATCCGCGCTTATCCCGCCACCCGCGCGATCACGCTTGGCCCGCGTGTGCTGCGCGGCGAAACGGCCGCGATAGCTGCCACGGCGCTGTGGATGGGCACCTGCGGCGATTGGCGCAACGCCCCATAATTTCGCTGGCAAGGGCGCGGACAAAGCACTAACTCCCGGCCATGAGCACGAGACAGGTTTCAGATCGCAACGATCCTTTGATCGAGAGCCGCGACCAGCTGGCAGGCCCGATGATCAAGGGCGAAAAGCCGCGCGAACGCTGGCGGATCGGCACCGAGCACGAAAAACTGGTTTATTGCACGGGCGATCACCACGCCCCCAGTTATGATGAACCGGGCGGAATCCGTGACATGCTGGTGGCCTTGCAGGACTATGGCTGGGAGCCGGTGATCGAGGGCGGTAATATCATCGCGCTTTCAGGCAGTGACGGCGCCGTCAGTCTGGAACCGGCCGGGCAACTTGAACTGTCGGGCGCGCCGCTGGAAACGCTGCACCAGACCTGTGCTGAAACCGGGCGGCATCTTGATCAGGTCAAGGCGATCGGGGCCAAGACCGGCAAAGGCTTTCTGGGCCTGGGGATGTGGCCGGACAAGACCCGCGCCGAATTGCCGATCATGCCCAAGGGCCGTTATGAAGTCATGCTGCGGCACATGCCGCGCGTGGGCAGCATGGGCCTCGACATGATGCTGCGGACCTGCACCATCCAGGTCAATCTCGACTATTCGAGCGAGGCTGACATGGTCCAGAAGTTCCGCACCAGCCTGGCGCTGCAACCCCTGGCGACCGCGCTGTTCGCCAACTCGCCGTTCACCGAAGGCAAGCCCAACGGCTTTCTGTCCTACCGCAGCCATATCTGGACCGACACCGATCCGCACCGCACCGGGATGCTGGGTTTCGTGTTCGAAGACGGCTTTGGCTATGACCGCTATGTCGAATATATGCTGGACGTGCCGATGTATTTCGTCTTCCGCGACGGCAAGTACATCGATGCCTCTGGCCTGTCGTTCCGCGACTTCATGGCCGGCAAGCTGTCTGTTCTGCCGGGCGAGCTGCCGCGGCTGAGCGACTGGGTCGATCACCTGTCCACCGCATTTCCCGAAGTGCGGCTAAAGAGCTTTCTTGAAATGCGCGGGGCCGATGGCGGACCGTGGAACAAGATCTGCGCCCTGCCTGCCTTCTGGGTCGGCCTGCTTTACGATCAGGGCGCGCTCGACGCGGCGTGGGATCTGGTCAAGGGCTGGGATCTTGACGGACGAGAGGCACTGCGCGCCGCTGTGCCCAAGCTGGGCCTGAGCGCACCGGTGCCGGGCGGCGGCACCCTGAAAGATATTGCCGCTGAAGTTCTGGCGATCAGCCGCGGCGGCCTCAACGCGCGCAGCCGGCTTAATTCGATGGGCGATACCGAGGCCGGGTTCCTGAACCCGCTCGACGACATTGTCCGCACCGGCAAGGTGCCAGCGCAGGTCCTGCTTGACAAATATCACGGTGAATGGGGCGGCGACATTTCCCGCGTCTATGAAATGAGCTTCTAGATGATCGTAGTCATAGGCCAGTTCCGCTTGCCGCCCGGCGCCATGACTGCCGGGCGCATCGCCATGACCAAAGTGATTGAAGCTACCCGGCGCGAGGACGGCTGCGTTCAGTATAACTATGCCGAAGACATGATCGACCCCGGCTTGATCCGGGTCAGCGAAATCTGGGAAAGCGAAGCGCAGCTCAGCGCGCATTTGCAAACCCCCCACATGGCGGTGTGGCAGAAAGAACGCGCCGCCCTGGGACTAAGCGAACGGGACATCACGGTGTTCACTGCTGGCCCGGGCAAACCCCTTTAACCTGGCTGTTACAGGCCGATCCGCAGTGCCCGCCACCGATCAGCTCGGCGCAGCTCGACGCTGATCCCGATGCGGCGCCAGCCAGCCTTGGTGAAGGCGCGAATAGAAGGCTGGTTGCTCCACCAGATAAAGGCGATCAAGCGGTCATGCCCCGCGGCGCGGAAATGGGTGGTAGCCTGCCGGATCAGCCGCACAGCATAGCCTTTGCCCCGCTGCGCATCCTCGGTTGCAATATCCATCAGCGCGGCCTCGCCGCTCGCCAGCGGCCAGGTACCGGTCCGCTGATACTGGGCCGGCGTGGCAAAATGGGCAACGCAGACCGGAACCCCTCCATCAATCAGCGCCAGGCCTGCCAGACCACTGTTTGCATAGGCGGCGGCTTTACGCATCTGCAGCGTCGGACTGCGGGCCAGTTGTTCGCAAACCGCCTTATCGACCGGCTGAACCGTATCGGCCGGTTCGCCCCCGTCGGCCGTGCTGCCGGCATAAATCCAGTTGATCCGGTATTCGGCCACCAACAGTCCGGCTGCCCGTTTAAGGCCCGCTTTCGTAGCGCCGATCATCGCCGCAACATCCGCCGCAGCGCCGCACCCAGGCCCAGCCGCGCGGTCAGGGCCTTGGCCCCGGATATTGTGGCATCGAAACCGGCGAGCGACGCCAGGAGGGCGCGGTTGGCCGCCGTTGGCCGCAGCAGATAGAACGAACAGGCATGCGCCGCGCCGGTGCTGAACAGTTCCTTGTGCGCCCCGTCACCCTCGGTAAAATCGAAGTAGCGAAACCGGCCTTCGGCAAATAATTGTTCCAGCGCCGCCAGTTGCAGCACCGTCCCGACCGATGCTGCGGCCATATGGGGGGCGTAGCCAAGATAGGCGTAAACCAGCGTATCGCCGTCGATCGGAAGATAAAGATAGGCCGCTACAGCGCCGTCCACCCGCAAAAGATAAGCCCGCAGCCGATCCTCTCTGGCAAGAGCCTTGGCCGCTGAGATGAAGGCAGGGTCTTCGGGCAGCCCGGCACCCAGCAGGCGCGCCTGGTAGGTCTGGCGCGACAGCGGGACCGCGCCGGCAAAGAACCTGTCCATATCGTCCGGACGGGCAAACGCCTCGATATCCAGTGTCCCGCCCGAAAGGTCGGCCAGCTTGCGCTGCTTGCGTTTCAGGGTTGAGCGGGTCTTTCCCGAAAAGCTGCCCAGATAATCGGCAAATGTGCCGTCCATCGCGATGTAACGGCGCGCATAGTCCTGCTGTCCGCCCGGAAGAAATCCGGGCGCGCTTTGCACCAGCGCTTTGTGCGCATCTGCGGGAACCGACAGGAAGCGGTACCCGTCGCAGTCTTTGGGCAAAGGCGGCACGGGCGGAACCGAACCCGACAGCAATTGCTCCAGCGACAGGCTGACCGTGACCAGCCGGCGGCGCGCGGCGTAAACCTGCCGCGATCCGATCACGAACCTGATGGATGTCACAGCGCCGCTCATGATGAACCGTACAATGCATTGCCCACCGCCTGTTCGGCCATGCGCCGCAAAGTCCTGGGCCAGCGATGCGGCAGTACCGCCTGCAACCCTGGCGCAGGTTCGGGCGGATCACTTGCATAGGTTGCGGTTCGGACATCCTTGAGGCTGCCCAGCACGGCGCAAAGCGTGTCGAAACGGCGCTTGACCACTTGGTTGGCGCGCATCCGGTCGCGGCTCAGCAATTCAAAGCTGTGCGAAACCAGCGTCATCGATGGCACCTGCCGGGCAGCTGCATGGCGCAGCGCAGCGGCAATTTCGGAAATGGTAAGTGCGGTCAGCTGAAAGTGGCGGAGCGCACCATTGGCGGCGCCGATGGCCCCGATCGGCACTTCGATCACACCGCAATGGGCCAGAACTGCGCGATCGTCAGGGCCCAGCGAAATCGCGCAGTCGGCACCCGGAATTGCGGGGCAATGGCTGGTATCGTAGGCGATTCCCAAATGCGCCAGCGCACGCAGGGTATCGTCGTTGGCCCCGTAATTGCCTGCCCGAAACGCAACTGGCCGCGGCGCGCCAGCAGCGACCAGCAGATCGCGGGCACGGTCAATAAGAACGCACTGATCGTCAAGGCTGAAATCCGCGATGTTGCGCCCTGTGCGCGGCCCCACGGGATTGTTCGACCCGGCAAGGGCCAGCCATTCACTGTGCAGGTGAAGCTGCACGTCATGCCCGCGCGATACAATCGGGCCGACCACATCGGCAATCGCTGCTGTACCCCAGACCAGCGCTGGCATGGGATCCACAAAGAACACGGCCTTGAGCCCGTACTGGTCCAGCCGGTCCATCTGATAGCCGATACCCAAAGGACCAATGGCTGTGTCGCAGGCGATCGACCGCGCGAAATTGCCGGTACGGTTGCCGGCGCCGTCACGCAAAGCCAGCCCGCAAGAATACTCCGTGTCGACGGTTATATAGAGCCGGGTCACGCAGCCTCGCGTCCGGCCAGCTGGCGCTTTGCCAGGGCAGCGGCCAAACGGTGAAGAGGCGCGGTGATCAAGCCGTGCTGCTGCATCCACTGCCAGTATTCGCGGTACTTCGGATCCTCGGCCAGCAGGTGGCGTTCCTCGGTCTTGGCGCGCCAGAAATAGATCGCGCTGACGCAGCCTAGGAAAAAAGTGTTGCGGATCATGTCGGTGGCGGAATGGGTGGTCACGAAAAATGGTAACGTGGCGCACCACCAGAACAGGTTCTTGGATACATAGGCCGGGTGACGGGTGAAGGCGTAGGGGCCATTGGTCAGTACGCCGCGATAGGTCAAGTTGGAAAAGCGGATGCCAAAGGCCACGGTTGCCCAGGCATAGATTGCGGTCAGAAAGACCAGCAGCCCCGCCCATACCCACATCACCGCACCGTAATCGCCCAGCACGCGGATCCAGTTGTTATCGCCATCGGTTCCGGCCAGGTAAAAGATCGGGCGATCCTGCCCCATGATCTGAAACGGCGGATAGCACAGCAGCGCCGACAGCCAGCCCGCAAGGTAGGGATTGGCTGAGCGGATTTGCGCGTCCAGCGGCTTCATCGTCAGGATATAGCCGACCGTGCCGATCTGTTCGTCCAGCACGAACATCACCGTGATCAGCAGGCCCGCCAGTCCCGCCGGGTTGGCCAGCATCCGCCCCCAATCGGGAGCGACCAGATTGGCAAACCCGCCCGGCACGATCGAGATCATAAAGGCGGTAAAAAAGCCTTTTACCGCCCAGGCCCGCAGGTGAATCCACACCTGGTCAATCGAATAGCTGTCCCGCCCGATCAGCAAGGCTCCAAAATGCCAACAGGCATCGCGCGGCTGGACGAGCTTGCGATCGAGCCACAGCACATAGGCAATCGACAGCACAAACAGCGGCGGCGCCAGAGTGCCCAGCACCTGCATCGCGATCAGATAAGATGATTGCCAATACCACCGGCACAGGCAGTAAAGCGCTGCGATCAACGCCCACGTCGCCCACAGGCCAGCCAGCTTGGTGACCGAAATGTCGAGTGTTTCGCCCATCGGCCGGTCAAGCGACCAGTCTATCCCGGTGGATCCGCGGCGGTGAACCTTGTCCACGGCCAGCGACCAGATGACCATCGGTACCGCGGCGAAGACAAGGCCAAGCAGTGCGGCATAGGGCCCGACCAGCCGCGCCCGCGGCCCCGGCAGGGCCAGCGCATCGGCGATCTGGGGCCAGAAATGGCACACTGCAATCCACAGTGACAGCCCGGCAACCCCGGTCAGCCCGACGGCTGCCGAAACGTCGCTGGGCGGACGCTTCGTGGCGGATTGGCGCGGCGATATCATCGCGCCCGCCTTAGCCGCAAAGGGTTAAGGCGGGGGTAACGCTGTTCACCGGAAGGCTGTGATCTTGCCGCTGTCGTCAAGCACGTAAAGCGTGCTGCCCGCCACAATCGGCGCCAGGGTAATCGGCGATCCGACATCCGCAACCATCTGCGGTGCGCCATCGGTGACATTGGCCGAATACATCTGCCCGTCCGAATTGGCGAACCACAGACGGTCACCGGCCAGCACCGGACCGGTCCAGAACACCGCGCCGGACTTCTTTTCTTCCTTGTGCCAGCGGGTCAGTTGCTGAACCCAGCGGACCTTGCCGTTGCTGCGCGCAATGCACAGCAGTTTGGCATCGTCAGTCAGAGTGAAGATCCAGTCTCCGGCAACGGCAGGAGTGGAAATTCCGGCGAGATTGAGTTCCCAAATGCGCTGGCCCGAAACCAGTTCATAGGCGGCCATGCGCCCGCCCTGGCCCAGCGCAAATACGCGGCCGCGGTCGATGATCGGATCGGCGTCGATATCGGTCAATACGCCGACCGACGTCGATAAAGACGTCCGCGCCAGGGCATCTGCCCACAGCTGGCGCCCGTTTTCATACCGGTAGGCGACCAGTTCGCCGGTCGAATAGCCGGTGATCACGGTTCCCTGCCCGGCAGCCGGGGCGGCGACGCCGAACACCCCGGTCTGGCCGGTAGCGCCGGTTTCATTCCACTGCAGCACACCGTCGGCGGCATTGAGCGAAACGACCTGGTTGTCGATGGTCATCACATAGACCGAACCGAACGCAATGGTGGGCGATCCGCGCAGCGGCCCGGCTGGCTTGACTTTCCACAGCTGTTTGCCCGTGGCCGCATCAAGCGAAGCCACCTCGCCCACGCCGGTCGTCACGAATATCTTGCCATCAGCATAGCTGGCACCGCCGCCATAGACGCTGCTGGATGCATCGCCCTTGACCGTGAAGCTTTGGCTCCATAGCCGCGCGCCGCTGGCAGCATCGAATGCGCTGACCACACCGTCAGTGCCCATCGCATACAGCTTGCCGCCGCCCACCACCGGTGACGCGGCCAGACGCTGCTTTTTGCCTGATCCGGCGATCGATGCGGTCCAGGCTCGGCCTGGCGACGCCGCAAGAGCCAGGTTGCCATAACTTTTCCCGGCATTGCCGCCAGCCTGCGGCCAATCGGCATTTGCGGCCGCAGGGGGCAGGATCACCGCCACGCCGGCCAGCTCGGGATCGACCTTCGCGCCGGATTCGACGCGGCTGAGGATGGCGACACGGTTGCCCACCGTTGGTGTAGAAGGCTTGCCTTTCCCGCCAAACACACCGCATCCGGACAGGGCCAGAACAGCGGCCAGGGCGAGCGGAGCGGCAACTTTACGCGTCAGTGGCATCGAGGGCATCGGTTTTGGATCCTTGGCAATCGTGATCGGCCCAAAGGCTTTTCTATTGAGTCTTCGCAGGCGTGTCGCCGGTGGCAGGGCCGGGCGCATCGCCCGCTTCAAACCCCAGCTGACCGGCAATCAGGCGGGCCCGGGCACGCAGCGATTCGGGCACGGTCTTGTCCTTGGCCACAGCGGCAAACAGCGGTCCTGCCATATCGGGCTTATTCATTTTGAGATAGGCGAGACCGGTCATTTCACCAGCGCTGCCAAACCAGGCATTTCCGGGCACCGCCAGCGGCTTCAGCCGGTCGACGATCTGCTGAGGCGGCAAACTGTCATAGCGCGCGGCGATCTCGCGCAATGTCGCAAAATCGCGGTATGCCTGGGGAACCGTGCTGTCAGCGGCAATCGCGGCATAGGCCTTGGCAGCGTCTTCAGCTTTGCCTGCCTGCTGGCGGATTGCTGCGGCGGCCAAGGCGGCAACAGCCTTGCTCCCGGCGCTGCCATCCTTTGCCAGGTTATCCAGTTCGCCAAGCGCGCCTGTGGCAGAAGCCGGACCCGCCGCAGCCTTTTCCAAAGCCAGGACAGTTCGCTCGCTACGTTCACCAGCCGCTAGTTTCTGGGCGTGCTCCCAGTAAAGATAGCCGCCCAGCGCAGCCAGCCCCAGGATCAGGGCAAGGCCTGCGGGGATGCCATAGCGCCTGACGGCGCCGGCCATCTGGTCGTCCCGCAGCGCTTCATCGACTTCGCGCAGAAATCCATCGTGTTGCGCGGCAAGACGCGGGTCCGCCGGGACTGGGTTTGATCTATCGGGAGGCAGGGCCAAGATTACGTGCCTTCATTGGCTGGTTAACGCGTTGGCGGCTGTTTAGCGGATGGGCAGGTCTTTTCAACGCCTGATCTGTGCGTTTCCCCCGCTGAAGGGCATGTGAACGGGCAGGATCAGGGGAATTGCCTGCGGCCCATCGCGCCTGCGTAGACACGGGCATAGGCTGCGACCATTGCCGCCTCGTCATATTCGGTCTCGGCCCGGGCGCGGTTGGCCGCACCGATTGTCTTGCGCGCCGCCGGATCGGCGGCAAGGCGGGCGATGGCATTGGCCAGGCCCGCATCGTCGCTCGGGTCGCTGAGGTAAGGTACGTTTGGCGCTGCGACCATTGCTGCGACATCGCCCACACGCGGGCTTGCCACGGCCAGCCCGGCGGCCATCGCCTCGACCACTGAAATCGGGAACTGTTCACTGTCCGATGACAGCGCGAACAGATCGAACAGGCCCAGCGCCCTGGCCGGATCGGCCGCAAAACCTGGCAAATGGACCCGGTCGATAACGCCCAGCCGGTCCGCCTCGGCGCGGATATCGGCGCGCTGGGGCCCTTCGCCCAGGATTACCAGCTGCCACGGCTCGGGCAGGCCGGCGAAGGCCCGGACCATGCGGGGCAGGTTCTTGACCGCGCGCAGCCCTGCCAAAGTGCCCAGCCACAGCTCGCCCGGCCGCTTGGTCAGGCGCGGCAGCGCGTCGGGGCGAACTTTCCCGCCGTAGGTGAACACCGGTACCCCGTTGGCAATGCGGTGAACCATCCGGCGCGGTTGCTGCCAGTCGTGAAGCGCAATCGCTTCGAGCCGCTGCGATGGCACGATCAGACCCTGCGCCTGCGCCAGGGCAATGCGGCGATACCAGTTGCGCGCAGGTTTGAGCCGCTGCGCTTCATCCTCGTTAAACCCGTCTTCGTGATGGACCAGCGGGGGCAGGGTAAAAGCCTTGCCGAACAAAGTGTGGGCCATGACCGCGTCCATCGCCCCCCAATTGTAGGTCAGGACCAGATCGTGGCCGCGCATCGCCTTGGCCAACGCCTGCAAGCGGCGCGGAAACGGACGGCCTTGGAGCGGCGGAAAATCATCGGGAAAGGTAACGCTGATGGCCCTATCGACCGCGCTGGCAGCACCGTAGGCGCCCGGTTCCGCCGATATGATCGTGTGATCGATCCCGCGGCCGAATGCGTTCATCAGCTTGGCCGCGCGCAGTTCCTTGCCGCCAGGTGAAAAGCTGGAATGGAGGTGCAGCAGCCGCAAGTGCCGCGATCCCGCGCTCATCGCACCCGGGCAAGCAGGCGGCCAATCGCCGCGACGGCTTCGGGTTCATCCAGCGTTGGTGCATGGCCTACACCGGGCACCGTCACGGCTTCGCTGTGCGGCAACAAGCGGTGCATCTTGTCCTGGGTGGCGGCAGACAGGATGTCCGACATTTCACCCCGCAGCAGCAGACTGGGGACGTCCTTCAGACCAGCAAGGGCTGGCCACATGTCAACCGGGCCGGATGGCGCGGGTTCAGCCAGTGGTTCGGCGATCTTCATGTCGTAATCGAAATGGATACGGCCATTACTGCCCACCATCATGCAGCGCTTGGCCATGGCCAGCCACTGCGTCAGCGAAAATTGCGGGAATGCCTCGGCCTGGCTTTCTTCCAGCGCGCGGGCTGCATGCATCCAGGTGGGATAGCTGCGCCCCTGCCCCACATAACCGCGAATCCGCTCCAACCCGGCCGGATCGATTTCAGGCCCGACATCGTTGAGCAGGGCACCTGCGATTCTTTGCGGCGCAGTCATTGCCGTGATTATGGTCAGCAGCCCGCCCAGCGACGTGCCGAAGAACACCGCGCGGCCCAGCCCGTGCTGGACAAACAGTTCGCCCAGATCATCGGCATATTGCAGCGGATTGTAACTGGCCGCATCCCTGGCATAGCCGCTTTCGCCGCGCCCGCGAAGATCGACGCACAGCACTCGCCAGTCGCCCGCCAGCCGGGCGGCTAGGTCCTCGAAATCGCGGGCATTGCGGGTCAGCCCCGGCAGGCACAGCACCGGCGGACGATCATCGCGCCCGGGGTAATCGCGAAAGTGCAGCTTCAGACCGTCGCGGCTGGTCCAGAAGCGATCGGCAAAGGCAGTCATCGCGTGGGGATAAGTCCTTGGGCGGGCGGCTTGTGCAGCCATGCGTTCATCCCCA
Source organism: Novosphingobium sp. (assembly GCF_024642085.1). Taxonomy (GTDB): domain Bacteria; phylum Pseudomonadota; class Alphaproteobacteria; order Sphingomonadales; family Sphingomonadaceae; genus Novosphingobium. The sequence continues at coordinate 16,831 of NZ_JAHEBV010000018.1, forward strand.
CTATTGCCTGATGCGCGCAGAACCGCAAGCCGCCCCCTACACGCCTGACGTGCCGATCTCTGCGCTGGCCCCGTGGCTGGCCGATCCGGTGCGGGGTGCGGATTTTCCCGCCGCAACCCTGCGCTTCCGCAACCGGCGCTGGGACGCCGCCGTGGGATTGGGCGATCTGGACGATGCGGACTGGGTGCGCCGCTTTGCCCACTTCGATCCGCTGCCCGGCAACCTGACCCAGCCGCTGGCGCTGCGTTATCATGGGCACCAGTTCAGGGTCTACAATCCGGATCTGGGTGACGGCCGCGGGTTCCTGTTCGCGCAGATGCGTGACGGGGCAGGTCGATTGCTCGATCTTGGCACCAAAGGATCGGGACAAACCCCGTGGAGCCGCCAGGGCGATGGGCGCCTGACGCTGAAAGGTGCGGTGCGCGAAATCCTGGCGACAGAGATGCTTGAGGCGCTGGGCGTCAACACCAGCAAGACTTTTTCGGTGATCGAAACCGGCGAAGATCTGTTCCGCCAGGATGAACCCAGCCCGGCACGCTCTGCCGTACTGGTGCGGCTCAACCACGGGCATATCCGGATCGGTTCGTTCCAGCGGCTGGCCTATCTTGGCGAGGATGCGCACAGCGCCGCGCTGGTCACCTATTGTCTTGAACAGTTCCCCGGCAATCCGCCTCCCGAGGACGCGCCGGGCCGCGACGAGCCAGCCGTAATCCTCCTCCATCAAGTGGTCGAACGGCTGGCAAAGCTTGCAGCGCAGTGGGCGGTCGCGGGATTTGTCCACGGCGTGCTCAACACTGACAACATGAACATTTCGGGCGAAAGCTTTGACTATGGCCCGTGGCGCTGGCTGCCGCGCTGGGACCCCGGCTTTACAGCCGCCTATTTCGACCACAACGGGCTTTACGCCTTTGGCCGCCAGGCCGAAGCTCTGCACTGGAACTGCGGCCAGCTGGCCGTGGCGCTTCGCCCGCTGGCCGATGCGGCGCCGCTGATTGCCGCGCTCAACCGTTTTGGCGATCTTTATCAGGAAGCGCTGGCCCGGCAGTTCGTGTGGCGCCTGGGCTTTGCGCCGCGCGGGTTTGACGCGGACCGCGCGTTAGTCGCTGCGGCGGAACGCGCCATGGCTGACAACGGCACCAGCCCTGACGTGTTTTTCCACCGGCACCGGTCTGGCCGCGCCATGCAGGGCGATCTGGCAGCCGCGGCAGCAGCCCACGAACCGGCCGGCCATTCTGACCCTGTGTGGGATGAACCCGCACCGCCATCGCTGGTCATCGAACAGGTCGAAGCGATCTGGGAAGCGATAGCTGGCGGGGATGATTGGCATCCGTTGCAGCAAATGATTTCGGATATCCGCCGCCTTGGCAGCGCTTTGGGGCATTTATCGGCGTGAATGGCGCAAATTGGTGCAGTTTGTGCTGACTATTGCTTTAATTTGCGTCTTGCCCGCGCTACACTCAGCCGACAGCACACAACGGCAAAGCCGGGGGCGGACACCAGTTTGACTACGTCAGAGATAGTTTCTTTCGAACCTGCTACCGGTACGGAATTATGGCGCAGCCCGCGCGGAGACGTGGATGAAGTGGTTTCGCGCGCGCGCCGCGCCTGGCCCACCTGGGCTGCCCAGCCGCTTTCGACGCGCATGGAAATGGTCCGCCGCTTTGCCAACGAAGTGCGCAAGGACGCTGAAAACCTGGCAACGCTGATAGCGCGCGAAACGGGCAAACCGATGTGGGAAGCCCGGACCGAGGTGGAAAGCGTCGTCAACAAGGTAGAGATTTCGATCCGCGCCTATGCTGAACGGACCAGCCAGCGCAAGCTCGACAATGCAATGCAGGGAACCTCATCGCTGCGCCACAAGCCGCACGGTGTGATGGCCGTGCTGGGGCCCTACAATTTTCCCGCGCACCTGCCCAACGGGCACATCGTCCCCGCTTTGATCGCGGGCAACGCCATTGTGTTCAAGCCCAGCGAAAAGACCCCCGCAGTGGGTGAAGCACTGGTCCAGTGCTTTCACCGCGCAGGGATTTCCGCGGCCCTGGTCCAGCTGCTGGTCGGCGGACCGGAAGAAGGGCAGGCTCTTGTCGCCCATTCGGGTATCGACGGGGTGCTGTTCACCGGATCGGCCCATGCCGGGATCGCCATCAACCGCAAGCTTGCTGCCCGACCGGACAAGATCGTCGCATTGGAAATGGGCGGCAACAATCCGATGGTCATGTGGGATACGCCCAAGATCGCGGACGCTGCGGCTCTGGTCATCCAGTCAGCCTTCACCAGCGCCGGTCAGCGCTGCACTGCCGGACGGCGGCTTATCATCAAGTCATCAATGTATGATGCGATCATCAGCGAGGTAAAGCGCCTGGCCGACCGGATCATCGTCGGTGCACCGTTTGATGAACCCGCCCCGTTCATGGGCCCGGTGATTGATAACGACTCCGCCGATGGGTTGACCGAAAGCTTCCTCTACCTGCTTGGCAACGGCGGCAAGGCTATCAAGCACATGACCCGCCCGCGCGATGACCTGCCATTTCTTTCCCCAGCGATCATGGACGTGACTGCGGTCAAGGACCGGCCCGACGTCGAACTGTTCGGCCCCATGCTGCAGGTCATCAGGGTGGACGATTTCGATGAGGCCATCGCCGAAGCGAACAACACCCGCTTTGGCCTGTCGGCATCGCTGATCGGCGGCAATCCGGCAGAATACAACCGGTTCTGGGCCAACATTCGTGCCGGCGTGATCAACTGGAACCGGCCGACCAACGGTGCGTCTTCTGCCGCGCCGTTTGGCGGGGTCGGGCTTTCGGGCAATCACCGCCCAAGCGCCTATTACGCGGCGGACTATTGCGCCTATCCGGTCGCCTCGACCGAAATGGATCAGCCCCGCGCGATGATTGGCGTGGGTCTGAAAGGAACCTGAAAGCCTTTATAACCCGCTGGTTGCAATCGTGACTTCGGTCAACTTGTCATCGCGGGTGTGTGTTGCCACGGCATAGGCAGCTGCACCCCTTGCCCCTTGCAGAACCGTATCTTCGCCCTCGTCGCGGCGCTCTAGACGATAACCGCTCGTTCTGGCGCGGGTGCTGTAAAACGCCACGACATCGCCGGGTGCGACAGGCGTGACGAACGTCACCACCCGCATTCGGCAGCCCGCAGCATCGCTTCCGGCTGATTGGCCGACATGACCGCGCGGATAGACATCGAACGGCGCGGCAAGGCGGGCTGCCCACACCGCGGTGTAGTCCATCGCATCACGGCAGGCAGCGCTGCCCAGTCCCAAAGCCTTGGCGATCAGCGGCGCCGTGACCGCTCCGGCCAGACGCGATGTGCCCGTCGTGACAGCCGCATCGGGGGCGGGGTCAAGCTTACCGCCGGCTGCTTGCAGCGCCGCTGACCTGGCGGTGTTGATTTCATCCTGCGAACGTTTTTCGGGCGGAATTTCAGCCGTAGCCGGCCCTCCGCCAGTCAACGCGGCGCCGCCCTGGTTCTGGCCAACAAGATCGGGGTCGGCCATCAGCGGATCGTCGAGCGCCCCGGCGATGACCGGATCGCGATCATTGCGCGCACTATCGGCCTCATCGCTGCCCGAGCAGGCGGCGACTAGCAGGGCAAAAAGCAAAACGGCACAGCGCATGATGGCGTGCCTAATGCCGCAAGGTTTGCCCCAGGTAAAGAAACGCCCCCGGCAATGGGGCCGGGGGCGTTTCCCCGCAGCGCACCAAGTGCGACCCGCGGCTGCGGAACGGACGGATTACGCAGCGCGGAGGTTACCCATCCACGCACTGCAGGACAGCGCCATGCACTGACCGGCCCGAAGCCCGTTATTACGCGCCCCCTAGCCTTGGCGGCCTGAACGGGACGCAACGGCTTCGTCAGGAAAGCGAAGGGATTGCTTGCCGGTGGGCCCATCGGCGGCTAGCGCGGCGGCGCAATGCATCGCCCCCTTCCCCGCACGCAAACCGGCGGCCTGCCCATGGCTTTCGGCGCTTACCTGATCTGGGGCGTGCTGCCGCTGTACCTGATGTGGGTGCGCGCCGTGCCCGCAATCGAGTTTGTGGCCTGGCGAATCATCTGGACCCTGCCCTTCTGCCTTGCCGTGTTCGCCGTCCGCCGCAACTGGCCCGAATTGCGCGCGGCGATGGCGGACTGGAAGGTGCTTCGCCGCCTGATGCTCAGCGCGCTACTGATCGGGATCAATTGGGTCGTGTTCACCATTGCTGTCCAGAACGGCCATCTTTTTGCTGCCAGCCTTGGCTTTTACATCAACCCGCTGGTCAACGTGTTCTTCGGCACGGTGTTTCTGGGTGAACGGCTTACCCGGCTGCAATGGGCTGCGGTTGGCCTGGCAGCGGCAGGAGTATCGCTGCTGGCCTTCGGCGCGGTAGACATGCTTTACGTCAGCCTGACCCTGGCGGTCAGCTTCAGCGCCTACGGCCTGGTGCGCAAGCTGACTCCGGTTGGGCCGCTACCAGGGCTGACAATCGAAACGGCACTGCTGCTGCTTCCGGCCATGGCAATCACGCTGTGGTACGCGCTTGGTGCTGCCGGATCGGGAATAGCCATTTCCCCTGGACTGTCGCTGCTGGTTGCGCTGGGCGGGGTGCTGACTGGCACACCCCTGCTGTTGTTTGCAGGAGCAGCCCGGCGGATGGACTATTCCACGCTAGGCATGGTCCAGTTCCTGTCACCAACCATCAGTTTCTGCATTGGCCTGACTGTATTCCACGAGGTACTGCGCCCGGTGCAACTGGCTTGCTTCGTCCTGATCTGGCTGGCAATCGCCGTGTTCGTCTGGGATCTGGTGTTGCAGCGCCGGCTTAACCGGCAAACCGCCAGGTAAGCACCTCGCCCGCGTGGAACGGCACGATTGCGGTATCGTTCGCATGTAAAACTTCGGGCACGCAAACCTCTGAGCGTTCCAGCGTTATCGTCGCTTTATTGACCGGCAGGCCATAGAACGCCGGCCCGTTGAGGCTGGCAAAGGCTTCAAACCGTTCAATCGCGCCTTCCTCGTCGAATACCTGCAAATAGCTTTCCAGCGCATAGGGAGCGTTGAAAATCCCGGCGCAGCCGCAGGCCGCTTCTTTCAGATGCCTGGCATGAGGCGCGGTATCGGTGCCCAGGAAGAATTTGGCGTTGCCCGATGTCGCCGCCGTGCGAAGCGCAAGCCGGTGCTTTTCGCGCTTGGCCACTGGCAAGCAATAGGCATGCGGTCGGATCCCGCCGACCAGCATGGCATTGCGGTTGATGTGCAAATGCTGCGGAGTGATCGTGGCGGCCACGTTAGGGCCGCAGCCAAGCACGAACCGGACCGCCTCTTCAGTCGTGATATGCTCGAACACCACTTTCAGGTCGGGCAGGTCACGGACCAGCGGGGCCAGGATACGCGCGATAAACACCGCCTCGCGATCGAACACGTCAACGTCATGGTCGGTCACTTCGCCGTGAACCAGCAGCGGCATCCCGATTAGTGCCATGCGTTCCAGCGCGGGGCGGATGTGCGCCACGTCAGTTACCCCATGCGCCGATCCGGTCGTGGCGTGAGCGGGGTAAAGCTTGGCCGCGGTGAACACGCCCTGCGCGTGGCCCCGCGCCAACTCCTCCGGATCGATACCGTCGGTCAGATAGGCGACCATCAGCGGCGTGAAGTCCATCCCCGCCGGCAGTGCCGCCATGATCCGGTCACGATAGGCTGCACCCGCCGCCACGGTGGAAATCGGCGGTGACAGGTTGGGCATCACGATGGCCCGGGCAAACTGGCGCGCGGTATAGGGCAGCACACCCTTCAGCACATCGCCGTCGCGCAAGTGGACGTGCCAATCGTCGGGGCGGCGGATGGTTATGGAATCGGCCATGCCTTCCCCTTAGTCACGCCGCACCCTATCTGTCACCCATGACTGCAACCCTTCTGTCCGATCGCGCCGTGATCCGCCTGTCCCCGCTGGCAGCAGGCGAAGACGTGGCGGAGTTCCTGCAAGGCCTGGTGACCAACGATGTAACCGGCGCGCTGCCGGTCTGGGCTGCGCTGCTTACCCCGCAGGGCAAGGTGCTGTTCGATTTTCTGGTCTGGGCCGACGGGAGCGACCTGCTGCTCGATTGCGAAGCGGCACAGGCCGGCGCGCTGATCAAGCGCCTGTCGCTCTACAGGCTGCGCCGCAAGATCGGCATCGCCAGTGATGCGGCGCTGGGGGCGCATTGGCGTGCCGGGGACGGCCCCTCTCCCGATCCGCGACTGGCAGCGCTGGGCCAGCGCTGGCTTGAGAAGATGACCGACCAAAGCGCTGATGATCAATGGCTTGCCCACCGCTTGTCACACGGTGTCTGCGAAGGCCATGCCGAACTGCACGACCTGCTCTGGCTGGAATGCAACGCCGCCGAACTGAACGGGGTCAGCTTCACCAAGGGCTGCTACGTCGGTCAGGAAAACACCGCGCGGATGAACTGGCGTGCAAAGGTCAACCGGCGGCTGGTGGTGGTCCCACTGGCCGAAAGCGACCCTGCGCGGCAACGAGCAGCTTATCCCGTGCAAGGGCTGGCGGTCGATCACCGGCGGGTGGAGGATATTCCCGCGGATGCGCGGCCGGCGTGGTTGGAACCTGGCTGATCCGCAGTGCGGCTGTCAGCCCGCCTGACCCGGAACAATCCCTGCCTTCAGTGCGGCTTCGACCAGCATCACCTCAGCCATGTCGCGCGCTGCGTTGCGCGGCAGTTCCAGCGATTGCGCCAGCGGTCCGCCCATCAGCGCATCCCCCAGCGCCATCAGCACCAGCGTATGAGTGACCCCGCGCATTTTGCCCGAGCCGAACTCGTCAAGATCATCGACCAGATCGTGGATCACATCGATGATTGGATCGAGTGCATCGTCGTTGCCGCTGGCCAGCATCCAGCTGGCCAACGCGCCGCCGCCTTCCTTGTCGAACGCATCGAAGGTCAGATCGACAACGTCGCGCGGGCTGCCCGAACCTTCGCGGGTCGCCAGCACCACATCCTCGATCGTTGCGCAGATCGTTTCGGCCAGATGGCGCGCCAGCGCCTTTTGCAGACCTGCCGCCGATCCGAAATGGTGTAGCAAGTTGGCGTGGGTCCGCCCGATCCGCGCCGCCACGGCTTTCAGAGTTACCGCCTGCGGGCCAAGTTCGATCAGCAGCGAACGCGCGGCTTCCAGCGCGACCGTGCGGCTTTCTTCCTGACTGAGACGCTTTCTTATTGACATTGATGTAAGTTAAACTACATTGCGGAGCATGAACGCTCAGACCAAGATCCCCCTCGACGTAGAACCGACCGCGCTTGCAGGCAAGGTGGCAGCGGTTCCGACCCCCGCCGATCTGGAAATTGTCGTCCGCGACCGCCGCTTTGGCCGCAAGGACAAGCCGGGCCGCTGGTGGCTGGGAGGCGATCCGATCGCCACGGCATGGCACAATGCCCTGTCGGCCACTTTCCCGCGCGGCGAAGCGTTCTTCGTCGAAGCGGTAAAAGCCCACCGTGATGGCGCGCCGGACAAACTGGCCGGGGAAATCCGTGCGTTCGTCCGTCAGGAAATCAACCACACCCGCGAACACGTCGTGCTTAACAAGGCGGCGACCGAGGCGGGGTATGACCTGTCCTCAATCGACCGGCGGATCGAGCATAACCTGGCGCTGACCAAGGACCGTCCGGTCATTTTCAACCTTGCGGTAACAATGGCGCTGGAACACTACACGGCGATGATGGCGCACGACTTTCTGGCCAATCCGCGCCATTTTGCCGGCGCGCACAAGGAAACCGCCGATCTGTGGCGCTGGCACGCCATGGAAGAAATCGAGCACAAAGGCGTCGCTTACGACACCTGGCGCCATGCCACCAAGGACTGGACGCGCTATCGCCGCTGGAAGCTGAAATCGGTGATGATGCTGATCGTGACCGGCAGCTTTATCAAGAACCGCTGGGCTGACACCATCGAGCTGCTGCGCCAGGACGGGATCACCGGCCCCGCCGTCAAGCTTCGGCTGGCCTGGTACCTGTTCGGCTCGCCCGGGATCATGCGCCGCGTATTCCCGGCGTGGTGCGCTTATTTCCTGCCCGGCTTCCACCCCTGGAACCACGATGACCGGGCCTTGATCGGCAAGGCCGAGAGCGAATTTCCCGACGCAATAATGGCTGCCGCCTGAACCCTGCGTCCCTGCGCTGCCAGGGACGGTGGATCAGGCTCAGGCCGCTCGCATCGCTCCGGCCAGGTCGGTATCCCCGCCGCCGTCGCAATCGCTCGGCCGGCCAAGATCTATACGGTGTTCAACCGACTGCGTTTCATATCCGCGCGCCAGGCTATACCGCTGGCGGACCGCGCCGGTCGGCTTGAAGCCCACTTTGCGCAGAACCGCGCCTGATGCAGGGTTGTCGATGAAGTGGCCGGCAACCAGATGATGGTGGCCCAGCACTCTGGCAAAGCGCAGAACGGCACGCGCGGCTTCGGTGGCATAGCCCTTGCCCCAGTGCTGGCGGGCAAACCAATAGCCCAGTTCGACCTCGCCATCGATCTCGCCCAGCCCGATGCAGCCGATCATTTCGGCCGGTGCGGCGCTGGTCGGCAGGGTTACGAAAAAGTGCGGCAACCGTTCGTCCTGCGGGCGCGCGGCAAAGCTTTGCGCGTCCTGGGCCGTATAGGGCCAGGGAGCGCGCGCCAGATTCCTGACCACCGATTCGTCGGCAATCCGGCTGAGCAGTTCCTGCCAATCTTCGGGCCAGCCTGGCCGCAGGAACAGTCTTTCGCTGCGAATGAACACGTAAAATCTCCCAATTCGCGCCCCGCCCGGGTCCTAACCCGCATGCGTGACAGTGCCATTACGGCTTGCGTCCAGACGCACCCCGACCGGGGCGGAAGACGCAAGCTGTGCAGAGGGAGAGACGAAAAGAGGGAGATGGGTTGGCCCCTCTCCCTCGTTCAGCCGGACAAAAAGTCCGGCGGGGGCCATCCCATCAGGGACAGCCCGTTAGCGACTGTCCGTTATTCGGCCGCGGCTGCCATATCGACCGACACGTACTTGCGGCCAAGCTTGCCATCGTGGAATCGCACGCGGCCGGCGGTTAGCGCGAACAGGGTGTGATCCTTGCCCAGTCCGACATTGGCACCCGGATAGACACGGGTCCCGCGCTGGCGGATGATGATGTTGCCGCCGACCACTTCCTGGCCGCCGAACTTCTTCACGCCAAGGCGGCGACCGGCCGAATCACGACCGTTACGCGACGAACCGCCTGCTTTTTTATGTGCCATCTCGAATTACTCCGGAAATCTTATTCGGCGGTGTCGGCGGCGGCCTTTTTGGCCGGTGCCTTCTTCGCGGGGGCTTCGGCAGCAGCGGCCTCAACCTTTTCAGCCTTGGGCGCGGCGTCCTTCTTGGCAGCCTTCTTGTCTTCGGCGCCAACAGCAAGGATGCGCAGCAGGGTCATCTGCTGGCGGTGGCCGTTGCGGCGGCGATAGTTGTGGCGGCGACGCTTCTTGAAGACGATCACCTTTTCCGACTTCGCCTGGGCGATGATTTCGGCTGAAACGAGCACGCCGGCCACGTCCTTGATTTCGCCGCCGTCACCGGCCAGCAGGACGTCACCCAAAGTGATCGTGTCACCGGCTTCGCCGCTGAGCTTTTCAACCGCGATCTTGTCTCCGGCGGCGACCCGGTATTGCTTGCCGCCCGTGCGCACAACTGCGAACATGGTACTTGTATCCGTTCGTTTTTTCCAAGCCACCCAGCCACAGTGCCGGCGGCGCACCGGCCCCCACCCGAAAGCAGGGGTCCGATAAGAAGCGCCGCGCCTAGTCGAACGGGCCACTTGTGTCAACGGGGGTCCGGCTGAAAATGACAGCCGCTGGCAAGTATCCCAGACCATGCTATGGCCCGGTGATGCGTTCCTTACTGCCTGTCGCCGCGCTGTCGCTAATCCTTTCCGCCTGTGCCAAGGATCAGGGTGAATATCCCTCGCTCGCGCGCCGTCCGGTTGAGCGCATCAGCGGAACGGCGCCGGTCGTGGCGCCTGCGGAAGTCGCGCCGCCTGCACCATCACCCGAATTAAGCGGCAATCTGGAACAGCTTGTGGCCAAGGCCCGCGCCGCCGATGCGCGCTTTCGCGACAATGCTCCTCGCGCCCGCGCGCTGGTCAGTGCTGCGGCAGGAGCCGCAGTCGCCAGCGAATCGTGGTCCGTTGCCACCGTGGCCCTGGCCGATCTCGAATCGCAACGCAGCCAGGCGATGATTGCATTGGCCGATCTTGATGCGCTTTATGCCGCAGAAGGGATAAAGCTTGCCGATACCAGCGCCATTGCCGCTGCGCGCGACCAGGTGATTTCAATCGTCGGGGAAGAGGACACGGTTCTCAACGGGCTCAAGTCCCGCTTGCGATCATGATGCTTGATTGTGCGCATTGCCCGGTCCGCGACCGCGCCGCCTGCAGTGCGCTTGAGCCGCATGAACGGGAAGCGCTGGCGGAAAATGGCCGATTGCTGTTGATGAATGGGGGACAAACCCTGTTTCGCGCGGGCGACGATTCCACCCGCTGTGCCACTTTGATTTCCGGCTTGCTGAAGGTTGTGTCGATCGAAGCCGACGGCACTGAACACATCCTGGCGTTGATCCATCCTGCCGGCTTTGTCGGCGAACTGTTCACGCCTTTTGCCGAACACGACGTTGTTGCGCTGGTGCCATCGCAGTTGTGCGTGTTTGGCAGGGGCGAGATTACGCGCGCGCTGCATGCCCAGCCCCGACTGACCGAGGCACTGCTGCGCCGTTCGCAGGCCGATCTCCATGCCTCGCGCGCGTTGCTGGCGCTGTCGGTGCGGCGCTCGGCGCGGCAAAAAGTGGCAGGGTTATTGCTGGCGCTGGCCCGTTCGGCCAGCCAGTCGCCCTGCCATCCGGCGCCGCTTTTGGACCTGCCGCTGAGCCGCGCCGACATGGCCAGCCTGCTGGGATTGACGATCGAAAGTGTCAGCCGGCAGATTTCTGCGCTCGAACGTGATGGGTTGATTCGCCGCAACGGGCCGCGCAACGTTGAACTGTGTGACAGCGCCGCGCTTGAGCAGACAGCGGCATAGCGGACGAGCCCGCGATCCGGCGCGCCTTGCCTCAACCAGACTAGGTCACGCTTGGCTTACCAGCGCTCTTTGGCAGCGTAATCATCGCCGCGGGGCTCTATCCAGGTCCACCCTGCGCCCTTCTTCTCGCGCTTCCAGAACCACGAATCGCTTTTGAGGTGGTCCATGACAAAATCGGTCGCATCAATCGCAGCGCGGCGGTGGCTGGCAGCGGCGGACACGCAAACAATCGGTTCGCCGGGCAGCATCACGCCGGTACGGTGGACGATCAGTATTCCCATCAGATCGAACCGGACCGCCGCCCGCTGCGCCAGCGCTTTCATCCCTGGCAGCGTCAGCGGTGCATAATGGCTCAGTTCCAGTGCCTCGACCCCGCCCTCGCCGCGCACTTCGCCAACGAAGGTGCAGACCCCGCCAAGCCCGGGGTGGGCTTGGCTGAACAAGCCGGCAAGCTGGCCGGGATTGAACGACTGGTCGAGCAGGCGAACGTCAATCACGCCATCAGCCGCCGCTGACGGGGGGAAGAAAGGCCAGTTCGTCACCGGGTTCAAGCATGATCGCTTCAGGCTCGCTGACCAGTTCGCCATTAAGCGCGATGCGCACGCGTTCGTCCAGCAGTGCAATTGCCAGCGCCGGCGGCAGGGTAGTCAGCACTTCGGCCAGGGGGCCGGGCTCAACAGCGCGCTGTCCGGCGCCGGCGACGTCAGCCAGGCGGCCCAGAAATACCAGCAGGGCCAAGGCTCAGCCCCCGGTAGCCGACATGTGCCGCGCCAGTGCGGGCGCCTGCCCGTGCGCATCAATGGCAAAGGAATGCCGCTCAGGCTTGATCGCCATCGCCCGGTCAAGCCCGGCGGATAGCTGTGCATCAGGATCGCCCGAGCGCAAGGCGGCGCGCAGATCGACCATCTCGTGGCCGCCCAGGCAGGGATGAAGCTGGCCGGTCGCAGTTACCCGCACACGGTTGCAGCCATCGCAAAAATTGCCGGTAAGCGGAGTAATAAAGCCGATCCGGCCCTTGGTTTCAGCGACTTCGGCATAGCGCGCCGGTCCGCCGGTACGGTGAGCGCTGGGGGTCAGGGTATAGCGCTGCTCCAATGCGGCGCGGACTTTGGTCAGCGGCAGGTACTGGTCGAACCGGTCAGCCTCGACCTCGCCCAGCGGCATGACTTCGATCAGGGTCAGGTCCATCCCCTGGCCATGCGCCCATTCCATCAGCGTGGGTATTTCATCCTCGTTCACACCCTTCAGCGCGACGGTATTGATCTTGACCGCGAGCCCCGCTGCGCGCGCTGCGGCGATCCCTTCCAGCACTTGCGGCAGGCCATCGCGCCGGGCCAGCTGGCTGAACCGTTCGCGTTCGAGCGTATCGAGCGAAACGTTTATTCGGCGCACCCCGGCCGCCGCCAGATCATCGGCAAATCGGTCCAGCGTCATGCCATTGGTGGTCAGGGTCAGTTCGTCCAACCCGTCACCCAGCTTGCGCCCCAAGGCGCGCACCAGCTCGATCATGTCGCGGCGGACCAGCGGTTCTCCGCCGGTCAGACGGATGCGGTTAACCCCGCGGGCGATGAAGCCAAGGGCAAGGCGGTGCAGTTCTTCCAGGCTGAGCACTTCGCTGCGGGGCAGGAAAGTCTGCCGCTCGGGCATGCAATAGGTGCAGCGCAGGTCGCAGCGATCGGTCACCGACAGGCGCAGATAGCTGATCCGCCGCTGGAACTGATCGATCAGGTTCATGGCGCAGGTGGTAACACGGCTCCGGCGCCGCTGTCATCCAGCACGAGGTATTGCCCGGTCAGACCTGGCGCATTTGACAGGTAGGCCAGCGCGGCATCAACCGTAGCGGGACACCCCCCTGACAAGCCGTTCACCCGTCCTGGGACACGAGCGCGCGCCAGTGACTGGATCGCAGCGAGCCGCCAGGCGCTGTGCGTGTGATCGGCTGCGGGAAAAACCAGGGCCAGATCGCCCGCGCCGGACAGCGTAGGGGCTATGGCGGCATAGAACCGGGCCGCAGCCGCGATTGGTTCGTCCGGCAGGCCGCTGATGTCCCGCCGCTCCATCAGTGCCGCTCGCGCGTCAGGGTCATGCCGATCTGCTCGCCCTTTTCGCTGATCGCCAGCTTGACGATCTTGACCGTCACTGCCTCAACCCGCGTGTCCTGAAGAAACAGCGTCTCGCAGATATGATCGGCGACCGCCTCGATCAGTTTGAAGTGCACGCCCGCAGGCAGGGCTTCGGATGCGGCAAACTTGAGGTCCATGTAGTTCTTGCTGGCGGCCAGCGGCGTATCGGGATCATAGCGGTCGATCGGTTTCAGCCGCGTCTGGATCGTAAAGCGCAGCGGCTGGGGGCGGCCGGTTTCTTCCGAATAGATGCCGGTCAGGACATCGTGTTCGAAATCGGCAACTTCGAGGATCAGCGAATCGGCCATGGCGCCCCTTACCCGGGATTGGACCAGCGCGCGAAGATTGCAGTGGGGAGCAGGCGCCCGCCCTCGCCCTCTTCGCGCATGGCAAGGTCGCCGTGCTCGATCGTTCCGGGCAGATCGGCGAAGACTTCGTCCAGCAGGCCGGCCAGCGCCAGGCTGCTCATCCGCACGGCATAGACCGTCAGAAACAGGAAACGGCTGTCCGCGTCCAGCAACGCGCGGCAATCTTCGACCAGACGGGGGAGATGATCCTCCAGCCGCCAGACTTCGCCCTCGGGCCCGCGGCCGAACTTGGGCGGATCAAGGATGATGCCATCATACCGCTTGCCGCGCCGCACCTCGCGTGCGGTGAACTTGGCCGCATCATCGACGATCCAGCGCACCGGGCGATCTTCCATGCCCGCAAGCGCTGCATTGGCGCGGGCCTGGGTAACCGATTTCTTGCTGGCATCGACGTGGGTGACCGGGCCGTACTGGCTGAGCGCCAGCGTACCGACCCCGGTGTAGCCGAACAGGTTCATTGTCGCTGCATCGCTGCGTCCGGCAAGGTGCTGCCCCATCCAGTCCCACACCGGGGCCATGTCGGGGAAGAAGCCCAGGTGGCGAAACGGGGTGCAGCTGGCAGTAAAGCGAACCTGGTTCCAGGCCAGCGGCCAGCCATCCTGCGGTACGGGATTTGCGAACTGCCAGCGCCCGCCGCCGTCCTCGTCCGACCCGGGAACAAATTCACCGTCGCTGGCCCAGCGTTCCAGCTTGGGCCGCCACAATGCCTGGGTATCGGGGCGAATGAACCGGTATTGGCCATAACGCTCCAGCTTGCGCCCGTCGCCGGAATCAATAAGTCCATAATCGGCCCAAGCCGCGCCAGCCATGACAACCGGCGATAGGATCAGGTCAGCCACGCGGCACCGCGTGGGCGGCAACGTAAGCCGCAATGGCATCGTAATCGCCCGGCAGATCGACCATCCGCTCCTCACGCTCGAACAGGTCGCCGATCCGTGCCGGCAGGCCGGGGCGCTGGCCGGTCGCGCGCTCTACCGCGTCGCGGAACTTCGCCGGGTGGGCTGTGGCCAGCGTGACCACCGGAACCGCCGGATCAATCCTGGATTCACGCGCGGCATGAAGGCCGATGGCGGTATGAGGATCAAGCAGTTCGCCTGCGCGGTCATGGGCCCAGCGGATGGCGTGGGCCATCTCGTCGGCATCGGCCCGTGCGCTGGTAAACAGCTTTGCCGCGCCTTCACGCTGCCTGTTGGTAAGCTGCATCGCTCTGGTCGCTTCGAACCCGGCCATCTGGGCGGCCAGCGCCAAACCATCGCGCCCGCCCACGTCGAACAGCAGGCGCTCGAAATTTGAGGATACCTGGATGTCCATCGACGGCGCGGCGGTAGGTGTGACCGTCCCTGCGGAGTAGTCTCCGCTGGTCAGCGCCCGGTAAAGAATGTCGTTGACGTTGGTCGCCACGATGAGCCGCTCAATCGGCAGGCCCATCTGCGCTGCGACATAACCGGCAAAGACATCGCCAAAATTGCCGGTCGGCACGGCAAAGGCAACCTTGCGGCGCGGCCCGCCAAGTTGCAGTGCCGCGGCAAAATAATAAACCACCTGCGCCATCAGCCGCGCCCAGTTGATCGAATTGACCGCGCCGATGGCAAAGCGGCCGGTCATCGCCCTATCGCCGAACATCCGCTTCACCATGGCCTGGGCATCGTCGAAGGTCGCGCCTTCGACGGCAATGTTGTGGACGTTGGGGGCCAGCACCGTAGTCATCTGACGGCGCTGGACATCACTGACCCGGCCCTTGGGATGGAGCATGAAGATATCAACGCGCTCACGGCCAGCGACGGCATCGATCGCGGCCGAACCGGTGTCGCCGCTGGTCGCCCCGACAATGGTCAGGGGATCGCCTCCCCGGCCCAGAAACTCTTCAAACAGCAGCCCCAGCAATTGCAGCGCCACGTCCTTGAACGCCAGGGTCGGGCCGTGGAACAGTTCCAGCAGCCAGTGCTGTTCATCCAGCTGCCTGAGCGGGGTCACCGCCTTGTGGGCAAAGCGGCCATAGGCCTGCGTAGTCAGTTCTTGCAGGCGCTGCGGGGTCAGGCATTGACCAACGAAGGGCTGCATGATCCGGGCGGCAAGCTGTGCATAGGGCAGCCCGGCCATCGCGGCGATCTCATCTGCGGAAAAACGCGGCCATTCGCGCGGCACATAAAGCCCGCCGTCACTTGCGAGGCCGGCCAGCGTCGCGCCTTCGAAATCGAGCGCCGGAGCGCTGCCGCGGGTCGATACGTATTCCATCAAGCGGGGCCGTTAGCCCCCGGACCCCTCTGCCGCAAGCCGCTTGCGCAAAGCCAGGCCATAGATAATCAGCGCCGTTGCCGCGAACAGGAACCATTGCACGGCATAGGACAGGTGGTTGTTGGGGATCGCGCCAGGGTCGGGTGGTGCGCTTGGCTGCAATCCCGGCAGCGGCTGTCCGGCCACCACCCGCGCGCCCAGCGGCCCGTCGGGGGCAATGGTACCGCCAACCGTGCCGCCGGTGAACGGCACGGCAGCAGGCGAAATCGACCAGCCGACATTTACTTCGGCAACCGGTTTGCCATCAGGCGTCAGGCATTGGCCCCACTGCGCCCAGCCGGTTTCACCCTTCAGGTTGTGCCCTGCCATGGGCCGGGTCTCATTATTGGCCAGGCAGGTAAAGGTGGTATGGCGGAACCACACCTTTTCGCGGGCGGTTTTGTCCGCGGGAAGCGGCGCTTCGGATGACATGGCCTGGTTGCGGCTGAACAGGGCGGCCAGCGCGGCCTTCTGTTCCAGCCGATCAAGCTGCCAGAAACCCAGCCGGATCATTATCCCGGCTGCGATCATGACCAGCAAGGTTGGCACAATCGGGATGCGGCGCAGGTTCATGGTCCGACCACGTCCCTTGCCGATGCTTCACGCGCCTTGCGCCGGTATTCGGCCGCCAGCAACGCAGACTTCGTCACTCTCAACCCCCAGATGGTGGCGCCAACGATCAGCGGCGTCCACAACAGGACATGGACCCACCACGGCGGCTCGAACCGGAATTCGACGGTTACCGCCAGCACCACCACCAGCGCACCGATCACCGTGGTCAGGAACGCTGCTGGACCGTCACCGACATTGTAGTCCGAAAAATTGAGTCCGCAGGCACGGCAGCGCGGCGCAAAGGCAGTCAGCCCGCCATACAGCGTCTTGCCTCCGCAGCGCGGGCACAAACCGAAAAGGGCAGCCTGGCCAAGACCGGGCTGCCCCTTCGCAGTTTCTTTATCGTCAGTCACCGATCAGTGCGTCGGATAACCCCATCCGCCCCAGACATAGACTGCGACGAACAGGAACAGCCAGACCACATCGACGAAGTGCCAGTACCAGGCAGCGGCTTCGAACCCGAAATGCTGGCGTGGCGTGAAATCGCCGCGATAAGCGCGGATCAGGCAGACAATCAGCATGATCGTGCCGACGATGACGTGGAACCCGTGGAAGCCGGTCGCCATGTAGAACGCCGAACCATAGGTGTTGCCGCCAAACCCAAACGGGGCATGGTAATATTCATATGCCTGGATTGCAGAGAACAGCAGCCCCAGCAGAATCGTCGCCCACAGGCCCTTCTTCAGGCCGTCGCGATCGCCGTGGATCAGGCTATGATGTGCCCAGGTGACAGTAGTGCCTGAACAAAGCAGGATCAGCGTGTTAAGCAGCGGCAGATTGAACGGGTCCATCACCGCTTCGATCGCCTTGGGCGGCCACTGTCCGCCAACCACGTCGGTCAAAGCGCTGGGGAACAGCGAGAAATCGAAAAAGGCCCAGAACCAGCCCACGAAGAACATCACTTCGGAAGCGATGAACAAGATCATGCCATAACGCTGGTGCAACTGGACCACGGGTGTGTGATCGCCGGCATGGGCTTCATTCACAATCTTGCCGAACCAGCTGAACATCGAGGCAAGCAGCAGTGCCAGGCCGAGCCACGGGACGAACTTGCCGCCGGGCATTTCGTGCATGAACAAAACCATCCCGCTGGTAAACATCAGCGCGCCGATTGTGGTCAGCAGCGGCACGACATCGGGCGGAAGGATGTGGTATTCGTGGTTCTTCGTACCGGCCATGATGCTCTGGTCCCTGTCTTGATTCCGTATGCCGGCAGCGCGGGTCTGCCGGGAAATGCCAGACGCCCTTATCGCGCCGGGTCGGCCCGGTCCAGTGCCTTTGCGGTGCTCTTGGCGGCGTTGTGGAAAGTGTAGCTAAGGGTAATCTGCTTGATGTCCCGCGCCTCGGGATCATCGGCAATCGCGGGATCGACATAATAGATTACCGGCATGTCGACCTTCTGTCCTGGCTGCAAGGTCTGCTGGTTGAAGCAGAAGCACTGGATCTTGTTGAAATACTTGCCCGCCTGCTCTGGTTCCACGTTGAAGCTGGCGACCCCGGTGATGGGTTCGGACGATGTGTTTTCCGCCCAGTAAAACGCCTGTTTGCGCTGGCCGATGCGCATGTCCTGCGTCACTTGCTGCGGCTGGAATCGCCACCCCATGCCGCGATCGACGTTGGCATCGAAGCGGACCGAGATATGGCCATCGGCAACCTTGACGGACGACGCCTGCGCCTCGCTCACCCGCATGGTCGTGCCGCCGAACCCGGTAACCTGGCAAAAGATCCGGTAAAGCGGCACGGCCGCGAACCCGAGGCCCAGCATGGCGAGCGCCACAGCGGCCATGACCAGCGCGGTGCGGCGGTTGCGGTTATCGGGCGAGGCTATGGCCTTCATGGCGGTCAGTGCTTCATCTTGGCGATCGTGATGAAGAAGAACAGCACCGCGCTGGCCGCGAGTATCAGCGCAAGTGCACGGTTGCGGCCGCGGATGATCCGGGCGCGTTCCTCTTCCGGGGTAGGGGGCAGTTCCATGGGGCGTTATCCAATCAGAAAACGGTCCGCCACCAACATGGCGAAAAGGGCAAACAGGTAAATCACCGAATAGCCGAACAGGCGCTTTTCAGGCCGCATGTCCCCATCCGTAGCCCCGCCCCTGAACACCGCAACGCGCAGCGACAAAAGCAGGAACACCCCAGAGAGCAGCAGCGCGCTGGCACCATAAAGCCAGCCCGCTACCTCAAGCCAGAATGGCGCAAGCGACAGCGGCAGCAGCAGCACTGCATAGACCAGAATCTGGCGGCGGGTTGAACGGTGGCCAGCAACCACCGGCATCATCGGAATGCCGGCCTTGGCGTAGTCCGTCTCGACAAACAGGGCGAGCGCCCAGAAGTGCGGCGGAGTCCAGAAAAAGATGATTGCGAACAGCAGCACCGGCATCAGCTCGATCCGGCCGGTTGCCGCAATCCATCCGATCATCGGAGGAAAAGCCCCCGCCCCGCCGCCGATAACGATATTCTGCGGGGTTCGCGGCTTGAGCCAGATGGTGTAGACCACCGCATAATAGACGATCGACAGCGCCAGGATCGCCGCCGCCAGCCAGCTGATCGCCAGACCCATGACCAGAACCGAGGCAACCGACAGGGCCACGCCGAAATCGCGTGCAGCCTTACGGTCCATCCGCCCTGCCGGAAGCGGACGGCTGGCCGTTCGCTTCATCTGCGCATCAAGATCGGCTTCCCACCATTGGTTGAGCGCGGCCGATCCGCCTGCTCCTACGGCAATGCACAGGATTGCGGTAAAGCCCAGGACCGGATCGATCGAAACCGGTGCCGCCAACAGGCCGCACAGGCCGGTGAAGATCACCAGGCTCATCACGCGGGGCTTGGTCAGCGCAAAGAAATCGCGCCAATCGGTCGGCAGGGGAATCGTCGGGGCGGGGGCAGTGCTCATGGCTGGGGCGCCTATAGGCCTGCAAAGCGGTGCTGCCAACCCGCCCTTAGGGAAGTCGCCGCAGCCAGTCGATCAGCAAACCATTCACTTGTTCTGGCCGCTCCTGCTGTGTCCAGTGGCCGACCCCGTCCAGCACATGGCCTTCGACATTTGGCGCAAACATCCGCATCATCCCTACCGGATCTTCCACCGCACCGAACAGCGTCGTCGCCGGATCGCGCGTCCCGCCGATGAACAGGCACGGCTGGGTAATCTGCTTGCCTTGCCAGGCTTTCAACCAGGCGTAATCCGCTTCATGGTTGCGATAGCGGTTGAGCGGCCCGCGAAAGCCCGAAACCTTGAACTCACTCGCGTAATAGTCGAGATCGGCCCCGCTCAACCACGGCACCGGCTGCGGATCGGGCAGGCCTTGCAGGAAGGTCGCCCCTGCGGGCTTCGACCAATAGTCTCCTGGCGGCACATCGCCCGAAATCGAATACATCATCCGGGCCACGAAATCGCGCGGGTTGGCCTCGGCCTCTGCTTCGGCCACCCCTGGCTGCTGGAAATACTCCTGGTAAAAGAACTTGCCCTGACTGGTGAAATGTTCGCGGAAAATCTCGGTAAAAGGGCGCATCGGCGCACCGGCAAAAGGCACTGACAGACCGGCGACGGCGCGGATGCGGTCAGGCCGGGTGAAAGCAGTGTTCCACACAATCGGCGCACCCCAATCATGGCCGACCAGCACGATTTGTTCGCCCGGAGCCAGCGCTTCGCCCAGCCCCACCAGATCGGCAGCGATCTTCTCCAGAGTGTAGTCTTCAACCTGCGGCGGCTTTTCCGACCCGCCATAGCCGCGCACGTCGATGGCGCAGGCGGTGAACCCGGCAGCGGCAACCGGGCCGATCTGATGGCGCCACGAATACCAGCTTTCGGGAAAGCCGTGAACCATCACCACCAGCGGACCGCTGCCCTGGATCGCGCAGCGCAGCTTCACCTCGCCCGTGTCGACCATCCGGAAATCAGGCATTGGCGCGCTCCCAACGAAAAACGCCCCGACCGTGGCGGTCGGGGCGTCTTCTGTCCAGTCAGGACCTCGCCAGGATCAGTGATGATCCTTGTCGTCGATCACCGGCAGGGTTTCGAACTGGTGGAATGGCGGCGGGCTGGACAGGGTCCATTCCAGCGTCGTGGCGCCTTCACCCCAGTAATTGCCTTCGGCCTTCTTGCCCATCGTGAAGCTGTAGATGATGTTGATGAACCAGACGATCATGCTGACCCCCATTACCGCATAACCCCACGAAGACAGGGTATTCCAGTGTTCGTAGGCCGGGGCATAGTCCGGATAACGGCGCGGCATGCCCTGCAGGCCCAGGAAGTGCTGCGGGAAGAAGATCAGGTTCACGCCGACGAAGAAGATCCAGAAGTGCACGTGGGCAAGAAACTCGCTGTGCATCCGCCCGCTCATCTTGGGGAACCAGTAATAAAAGCCGGCGAACAGGCCCGTTACCGCGCCCAGCGACAGCACATAGTGGAAGTGCGCGACGACGAAGTAGGTATCGTGAACCACATCGTCGATCCCCCCGTTGGCAAGGTAGACGCCGGTAACGCCGCCCAGCACGAACAGGAAGATGAAGCCGATCGCCCAGACCATCGGGCTCTTGAATTCGATCGAGCCGCCCCACATCGTTGCGATCCAGCTGAAAATCTTGATGCCGGTAGGCACTGCAATGACCATGGTCGCCGCGGTGAAGTACATCTTGGTGTTGAGGCTGAGCCCGGTGGTGTACATGTGGTGCGCCCACACGATGAATCCGACCACGCCGATCGCGACCATTGCGTAGGCCATGCCCAAGTAACCGAACACCGGCTTTTTCGAAAAGGTCGACACGATCTGGCTGACGATGCCGAAGGCCGGCAGGATCATGATGTACACTTCGGGATGGCCAAAGAACCAGAACAGGTGCTGGTACAGCACCGGATCGCCGCCGCCTGAAGCATCGAAGAAGGTGGTGCCGAAGTTGCGGTCGGTAATCAGCATGGTGATAGCGGCAGCAAGGACCGGCAGCGCCAGCAGAAGCAGGAACGCGGTGACCAGCACCGACCACACAAACAGCGGCATCTTGTGCAGCGTCATGCCCGGCGCGCGCATGTTGAAGATCGTAGTGATGAAGTTGATCGCCCCCATGATCGAGCCTGCGCCAGCGAGGTGGAGCGAGAAGATCGCAAAGTCGGTCGCCGGGCCGTTCGATCCATAGGTCGAAAGCGGCGCATAGGCAGTCCAGCCGATGCCCGCACCGTTGCCGGTCGCGTCACCCGGCATGAACGCCGAGGTCATCAGGCTGCAGAACCCAGCCACGGTCAGCCAGAACGAAACGTTGTTCATCCGCGGGAATGCCATGTCCGGCGCACCGATCATCAATGGCACGAACCAGTTGCCAAAGCCGCCGATGATGGCCGGCATTACCAGGAAGAACACCATGATCAGGCCATGAGCCGTGATCAGCACGTTCCACAGATGGAGTGCATCGTTCATTTCCGCAGGCTTGCCGTCCATCCAGGTCGCGATAGCGCCCAGATACTGGATGCCGGGGTGTGCCAGTTCGAGGCGCATGATGCCCGAAATGCCGCCGCCGATGATCCCCGCGAAAATTGCGAAGATCAGGTACAGCGTCCCGATATCCTTGTGGTTGGTCGACATGAACCAGCGGGCGAAAAACGCCGGCTTGTGGTCTGCATCGTGGTGCGCGTGGCCATGATCGTCATGGGCCTGGAACTGATCGGCGGTAGTAGCCATGGTGGAACCCTAGTCCTTTACAATTCTGGCTCAGGCGGCCGGCTTGGCGGCAGCGGAGGTTTCGGCAGCAGGAGCAGCGCTGGCCGAAGCAGCAGCTGCAGGAGCGGCAGCAGGCGGCGCTGCGGGTGCGCCGTCGATCTTGCCGCCCTGGGCAATGACCCAGGCGTTGAACTTGTCACGCGGCAAGGCTTCGATCGCGATCGGCATATAGCCATGGCGCGCGCCGCACAGCTCGGAACACTGGCCGTAATAGACCCCCGGTTCGGTAATGGTCATCACGCGTTCGTTGATCCGGCCAGGAACGGCGTCGATCTTGAACCACAGCGACGGCACCGCGAACGAGTGAATCACATCGGCCCCGGTTGCCTGCAGGCGGATCGGTTCACCCACCGGCACGACCATGCGATTGTCGACCGCCAGCTGCTCCGGCTCGCCGTTCTTTTCGGCATCCTGAGCATTGAGCATGTTCGAAATCACCTCAATCCCACCATTGTCGGGATAGGAATAGGTCCAGAACCACTGGTTACCGGTGGCCTTTACAGTCACCGCCTTTTCCGGAGCAGGCGTATACTGCTTGGCCAAGAGGCGCAGCGAAGGCACTGCGATAACCACCAGGATCAGCACCGGCACGGCGGTCCAGACGATCTCCAGCAACGTGTTATGGCTGGTCTTCGATGGCACCGGATTGGCGCGGCTGTTGAAACGGAAAATCACGATCAGCAGCAGGCCAAGGACGAACACGGTAATCACGACCATGACCCAGACCAGCCAGTTGTGCAGACCCACCGCAGTCTGACCATTGGGCGAATACTGATGCTGGACATCGATCGCCCCGGCAATGGGCATGCCTTTGCCGGCGGTCGGCTTCATCGGGGTGTAACCGCCCGGCGCGACCTTGAAATGGGGATCGTTGGGATCGATAGCAGGAACGGGCGCAACAGTGACAGCCGGTGCGGCGACGGCAGGTGTCGCAGCTTTCTCAGCCGGCGCAGCAGCGGCCGGAGCCGCGCTCGCCGCAACGGGTGCCGGAGCAGCGGCGGCTGCAACCTGCGGCACGGCGCAAAGTGCCAGGGCGAGTCCAAGTCCCTTGAACGCGTTACCCGCGGCGCGGGCGAAATGGCCGAATCTCATCGTTCCTCGTGCTTTCGCTTTCCCGTGCGGCGGAAGGATTGGTTGCCTTGTTCCGCCCCTGTGGGAGACAATTTGAAAGCGCCTATACGCGCGCTTGCAGGGCACCTCAAGCGCCTCTAGGGGAAAAAATGAAAGCGCCGCGTCAAGCCCGATTTCGCAGCGCCAGTCCCACGAACAAAGGCCACGCCGATCATGCATGCCGAAGATGTCCTTGCCGAGTTCCGCGCCAGCAAGGCTTTGCTTGAAGGACATTTTCTGCTCAGTTCCGGCCGCCACAGCGCCCATTACCTGCAATGCGCGCGCGTGCTGATGGACCCGATGCGCGCCTCGCGTCTGGCTGCTGCCCTGGCGGCAACATTGCCGCGCGATCTCAAGAAAGACATCACAAAAGTCATCGCTCCGGCAATGGGCGGGGTGATCATCGGCCACGAAATGGGCCGCGCACTGGGAGTAGAGGCGATGTTCGTCGAACGCCCCACCGGCACGTTCGAGCTTCGCCGCGGCTTTTCCCTTGAACCGGGCGACAAGGTCCTGATGGTTGAGGATGTCGTTACCACCGGCCTGTCGAGCCGTGAGGCAATCACCGCAATCGAAGCCGCCGGCGGAGAGGTGATCGCCGCTGCTTCTCTGGTCGACCGTTCGGGCGGAAGTCTGGATTTCGGGGTGCCGTTCTATTCGCTGATTGCGCTCAACTTCCCGACTTATGACGAGGACGACTTGCCACCCGAGCTGGCAGCAACCCCCGCCGTCAAGCCGGGCAGCCGCGCGGCAGAATGACACCGCTGGCTGGCCTGTTCGCGCTTGCCGCGCTTCTGACCGCTCCTGCCGCGTTGGCACAAACGGACACCGCGCCCGCGTCTGAAACCGAAACGGCCGCGCAACTTGGCCCAGAAGCGCAAGCCGAGGTCGAGCGCTCGCGCCAGGCTGCCGGGCAATTTGCGCAGTTCATGAAATCGTCGCGCGACGTGGCCAAAGCGGCCAAGTTCAGCGGTGAGTTCGGCATGGGCTTTCAGGCGCGGCGCGGCGAAGCTCCGGCCACCGCCGCGGTCGCGGTTGCCGCCCAAGGCGCTGACGGCACGCCGCGCAAGGCCAATGCCCTGTGGCGCTGGGCTTCGGTGACCAAGCAAGTCATCGCGGTGCTGGTCATGCAGGAGGTGCAGGCCGGCCGGATCGACCTTGACCAGCCGGTCGCGCGTTACCTTCCCGATTTTGCCGCACCAAATGCGGCCCGTATCTCGGTCCGGCAATTGCTCCGCCACCAGAGCGGCCTGCCCAATCCAGACGATTCGCCCCAGGACCGCGAAGGTGTTCCGGTCTTCTATCATGGCGGCAAACTTGCCGATCCGCCTTTGGCTTATTGTTCCGGAGCGCCCAAAGGCGAGCCGGGCGGCAAGTGGGTCTACAACAATTGCGATTATATCGTTGCCGGGGCACTGCTCGAGGCAGTGACCGGAACGCCGTGGCGCGATCTCGTGACGGAGCGGATTGCGCGACCAAACAAACTTGGCTCCATCGCAAGCTTCCCGTCAGATGTCGCGACCACCAAGGGTCTTGTGGGCGGCAAGGCCGAACCACACTATGATTTTGCCCGGTTCGAGGCTTCGGCGGCGCTATACGGAGCGATGTCGGATCTGCTGAAGTTCGATCTGGCGCTTGCCAGCGGCAAGCTGCTGGACGGACGGCGGCTTGGGCAATTGTGGGACGGACAGGCCGATCAGGGCTTCATTGCCCTTGGCCAGTGGGTCTTCGAAGCCCCGCTTAAGGGCTGCACGGCACCAGTCCGCGTGGTCGAACGGCGCGGCGCGATCGGCGGCGTGCAGGTGCGCAATCTGATCGTCCCCGATCAGCAGCTGGCAGTGGCGCTGTTTTCCGATCAGGACAGTTTTGACTATGGTGAAATCTGGCAAGGTAAGGGCTTCGCTTACGACATGCTCAGCCTTGCCGCTTGTCCGCAGGTGATGCCATGATCCCAACTCGCCTGCGCCTTGGTGTCAACATCGATCACGTTGCCACGATCCGCAATGCCCGCGGCGGTGACCATCCCGATCCGGTTCGTGCGGCACAGATTGTCGCGGCTTGTGGCGGCGATGGCATTACCGCCCATTTGCGCGAAGACCGCCGCCACATCCGCGATGAAGATCTGGCCCGCATCCAGGCGGCAACCGATTTGCCGCTTAACCTGGAAATGGCTGCAACCGAGGAAATGCTGGCGATCGCCCTGCGCCACAAGCCTCACGCGGCCTGCATTGTCCCCGAACGGCGTGAGGAACGCACTACCGAGGGCGGTCTTGACGCTGCGGGTCAGCATAACCGTTTGGCCCCGATCGTGGCGCGGCTGCATGACGCCGGGATCCGGGTCAGCCTGTTTATCGCGCCCGAGGAACGCCAGATCGAAGCGGCCATGCGGCTGGGCGCGCCGGTGGTTGAACTGCACACCGGCGAATATGCCCATGCCGAAGGGCAGGACGTTGCGCGCGAACTGCGCCGGCTGGCGGATATGGCCGCGCTGGCCGCCAAGAACGGGATCGAGCCCCACGCCGGCCACGGCCTGACTTATGACAATGTCCAGCCGGTCGCCGCGATACCGCAGCTGGCCGAGCTCAACATCGGACACTACCTGATCGGCGAGGCTATCTTCACCGGTCTGGAGCCCGCCGTGCTAAAAATGCGCGCGTTGATGGACGCTGCGCGCTGATGTCAGGACGCCGATGATCATCGCGATCGGTTCAGATCTTTGCAATATCGAGCGTATCCAGAACTCGCTCGACCGGTTCGGCGAACGGTTCGAGCTGCGCGTGTTTACCGAGATTGAGCGCGCCAAGGCAGCGCGGCGCCCCTTTACCAAGGCCGGGACACTGGCAAAGCGCTTTGCCGCAAAGGAAGCCTTTTCAAAGGCGGTCGGAACCGGGTTCAAGGCCGGGGTGTTCATGAAAGACATCGGCGTTGTAAATGCGCGGTCCGGCGCGCCAACGCTTGCGCTGAGCGGCGGGGCAGCAGCGCGGCTCGAAACCCTGGTACCCGACGGCCATGAAGCCGTGGTCCATCTTACCCTGACCGACGACCATCCCTGGGCTCAGGCCTTTGTCGTCATCGAAGCAAGGCCATTATGATCGATAACCCCGCGCCGCCGGAAACACGTTCTGCGGAAAATGCCGGACCTGAACAACCAGGCGGCGAACAGAAGGTTGACTGGTGGGCCGAACTGCGCGGCCTGGGATGGATGCTGCTGGCCGTGCTGGCCTTTCACAGCTTCATCGCCAAACCGTTCTACATACCGTCAATCTCGATGATGCCCAATCTGCTGGTGGGCGACAGGCTGGTCGTCTCCAAGTTTCCTTACGGCTGGAACTGGGCTTCGGCCAGCTTCCACGTGCTGCCGCGCGGCAACTCGCGTCTCCTTCCCGGCACTCCGCAGTATGGCGATATCGTGATCGTTGTGCCGCGAAATCGCACGGATGATCTGATCAAGCGCGTCGTCGCCCTGCCAGGCGACCGCATTGCAATCATCAATGGCCAGATCGTGCTGAACGGCAAGCCGGTGCCCCAGCAAGAGATACCGAACGTGCAGCTTGCAGCGGATCCCCTTTTGCTGTGCGAGGACCGCACGCCAAGCTATTACTGCTATGACGAGTTCGCCCCCTACCACTCGCGCCTGCCATCGGGCCGGGAAGTCATCGAGCCGCCGATGCTGCGCGAAACGCTGCCCAATGGCGCTACGTACCTGATCATCCGCGATAACCCTTATGGCCCGGAAAATGTCATGGCCGAACGCGTCGTACCTGCGGATCATGTCTTCCTGATGGGCGATAACCGCGATCATTCGGCCGACAGCCGTTTCAGCCTCGACAGTGACGGCTTGGGCGGGCCGGTTCCGCTGTCAGACATTGGTGGCCGGGCCGAGTTCATCACGTTTTCGCTCGACGGCAGCCAGACCTGGAACCCGCTCAGTTTCTGGCACGCCTTGCGCCCGGGGCGCAGCTGGACCAGCCTGCGTCCGGAACATCAGGCAAAGGGACAATAATGGCAGATGCATCACCGCCGCGGCGCAGGACACGCAGGGCGCCTCCCGTCACCCTTGAAACCGCACCGCAAAGCGCCAGCCCGGCAGATTTTGCCGATCCGTTCGTTCGTACCGAGATCAAGCGTGCGGCGGTGTGGATCGGGATGATCGTGCTGGTCGGGTTGGCAATCTATCAGGCCCAAGCCCTGCTGGTGATTTTCGGCGGCGTAGTCTTTGCCGCCATGATCGATGGCGGCGCCCGGCTGCTTGGACGGATCCTGCATATCGGTCGCGGCTGGCGCGTTACCATCGTCCTGCTGCTTGCCCTTGCCTTCATCGTCTGGCTGTTCATGTTCGCAGGTTCGCAAATTGCCGAGCAGGCCGCCCAGCTGCCAGCCGTTATCGAAGTGCAGACCGGCCGCGTGCTGACCTGGCTGGCTGGACACGGCTTCAAAGTCGACGTGAGTTCGGTCCAGGGTTTGCTTGAAAAAGCGATTGGCGGGATCGGCCAGCTGACCTCGGCGCTTGGCGGGGTTCTTGGCGGGCTGACCACGGCGTTTCTCATCGCGGTGCTGGGCATCTATTTTGCGGTAGAACCCGACCTTTACCGGCGGGGCCTGTCGTGGCTGCTTCCGGCAGGTGAGCGGTCGCGTTTTGCCGACATCGCCCAGACCATGGGCAAGACCCTGCGCCGCCTGCTGTTTGGCCGTTTAATCGGCATGGCGGTCGAAGGGGTAGCGACCTGGGTGATGCTGGCCGTCTACGGTGTGCCGATGTCCGCGCTGCTGGGCCTGCTGACCGGGCTGCTCGCCTTCCTGCCCAATATTGGCGCGCCGATTTCTGGCTTGCTGATGGTGATGGTTGGCTTTTCTGGCGGAACCGAAATGGGCATATACTGCATCATCGTCTATGTCGTTGTGCAGACGGTGGACGGTAATGTGATCGTGCCGATGATTGCCAAGAAAACCGCTGATCTGGCCCCTGCGCTGGTGCTGGGCGCTCAGCTCATCATGGGGGCCCTGTTTGGTATCCTGGGTCTGGCGCTGGCCGATCCCCTGGTCGCAATGATCAAGATACTGCTTGAAGAACGGTCACAGCGCAACGCCGATGCGGCGACGTAACAATGGCCCGCAAGTTCCTTTATTTCATTGCCTTTTGTATCATCGTCTACATTGGCGGACGGCTTGCGCTGCAGTTCTATCCTGAACGGTTGAGCCAGGCGGCCTTTACTCCGTCCACCAGATTTGAACCTCAACCCGCGCTTGCCGCCAATGCCTATGACGATCCGGGCATGTGGCTGGCCAAGCCCGGCATGGGATCGACTAATCCGGCGCTTTGGATGCCTGGTGATGTTATCCGGGATACCCCGGGGCCAATCGTTCCGGTGTTCTTCGTCCACCCGACAAGCTATGTGAAAAAGGACCATTGGAACGCCCCGCTGGACGATCGGGATGCACGCGCAATTTCGGAAACGATGGTCCGGGGCGAGGCTAGCGTGTTCAACGGTTCCGGCGAAATATGGGCACCGCGCTACCGTCAAGCCGCCGCCGGCGCCTTCATCACTGACCAGCCCGAAGCGCGCCAAGCGGTGGACCTTGCTTACCGCGACGTGGCCGAAGCGTTCGACGCCTTTGCCGCCCGGCTCAAACCCGGTGCGCCTTTCGCCATCGCCGGCCACAGTCAGGGCAGCTATCACATCAAGCGTTTGCTGGCCGACAAGGTCAAGCGAACGCCCCTCGCCAAGGGGCTGGTCGCTGCCTATGCAATTGGCTGGATCGTCGATTTGGATCATGATCTGAACGCGATGGGCCTGCCGGCCTGCCAAACACTGGAACAAACCGGATGTATCGTCAGCTATGTCTCATTTGCCGATACTGCCGACGCCGGAATGATGCGCCGCGCCTATGAACGCTTGAGCGGCGTTGCAGGAGATGCCGCCGATGCGCCGCGCATTCTGTGTTCAAATCCGCTGACAGGCACGGTCGGCGGCGCCGCCCCGGCCAGCGCCAACGCCGGTTCGGCAGTGCCAGACCTGCAGATGACCAAGGCCGCTCTAAAACCAGGTCTGGCCGGCGCGCGCTGCGCTGATGATGGCACCTTGCGCATCGGCGAAGGGCCCGACATGGGGCCTTATGTTCTGCCCGGCGGCAACTACCACGTGTACGATTATCTGCTGTTCTGGGCCAACCTTCGTAGCGATTTTCAACGCCGGGCAGCCGCGTGGAAACCCTGATCACCACCGACGTGGCGGCTTTTCGTGCGGCCTTGCCGGCGGGCGGCACATTGCTGGGCCTTGATCTTGGCACGCAGACAATCGGCACCGCGTTCTGCGATCCGGGCTGGCGCTTTGCCTCGCCCGCAAAAACGCTGAAGCGCGGCAAGTTTGGCGCCGACCGCGAGGCGCTGGCCGCGCTGGTTCGCGAGCGTGGCGCTGCGGGCGTGGTGATCGGCCTGCCGCTTAACATGGACGGCAGCGAAGGGCCGCGCAGCCAGTCCAGCCGGGCCTATGCCCGTAACGTAGCCCAAGCGCTGAACCTGCCGGTGCTGCTGTGGGACGAACGCTGGTCAACCGCCAGCGCCGAAGGTGCCTTGATCGCCCAGGACATGAGCCGCGCCAAACGCGCCAGCCGGATCGATTCGGCTGCGGCAGCAGTTATCCTTCAGGCGGCGACGGATGCCCTGACCGGCGGATTTGCCTAGAGCGCCAGTTCAGCGCGGCGGATTTTGGCTTCCATCGCTACCAGCCTGCTTCCCGACTTCTCCGCGTCGCGCCACAGCGCATCCTTTGCCGCTGCAGTACAGTCGCGCGCGGCCAGGGCATCCCATGTGTTTAGCCGCAGCCGGTCGCTCGGATGTCGCCGCGCAAAACGGTGGGCCAGATCCAGCGCTTCATCGCTGCCCAGCCCAATTGCGACCTTAAGGAACGCCTCGGTCGGCCCTGGCGACAGGATCGTCCCCACCGTACGCTGATCAAGATCGAAGCGGTACTGGTCAAACCAGCCCTGGCCGGCGTTAGTGTGCATTACGTTGAGCGATACCGATAAGCTGTCAGCAGGATGCTGGGCATGGACATCTTTGTGGGCGCGGTAATGCAGCATGCGCCCCTGCTCCAGCCGCGAACGTTCGACAAAGCGCAGCGAGGGAACTGGCTCGCCGCGCCAACCAGTCACCTCGGCATAGTCAACCTCGTAATAATCGCTCCAATAACCCGGTCCGAAATATCCCAGGGTGAGAAAATCAAAGTTGTGGTCGTGCGGCATGCCATAAACGAACGAAGCCGGCCCAGACGCTCGAACCATGTGTTCATCGGCCGACGGCCACAGGTTGGCGCGAATGAAGAATTGCCCCTGCGGCGGAACCAGCATGATCACTTGCGGGCCATAGGCATTTTCCAGGCTGTCATCACGATGACGATTGGCCAGTTCCTCCACCAGAATATCCCCGAGGAAAGTCTTGTTATTACCCAATCGTTGCAGCCAGATTGCCGCATGGCGCAGGCTTGCTTCGTCACGGGGATCGAAACCATTTGCGGCGATGGCCTGCGCACACGCATCCAGGCCGGCAATACCGCTATCGGCGATGTCTAGTTGACGAGGCATGGGTCAATCTCGCCAAGTTGCGGATGCGTCTCGATAAGCTGCGTACGCAGCGAGCCGGCATGCCTTGCCAGAGGATCGGTGGGATCTGCGGCAATACGGCATAGCGCAGTGAAACCCCGCCTGGTGTCGAGGCCAAGGCATTCGCGCAGCACCTGCCAGCGCATGCCCGCGCTACCCTCTTCTTCAGCCATGGCGGCAAGCATGGGCGCGGCATCGGTTCGGCCCATCCGGCCAAGCAATGCGGCTGTAAGCTCCCACCGGCTGTCGCGGGGTGATGCGGCGGATTGATGGAGCAAGGTGCCGTCCTCGATCGCATACTCGCGCGATACACCGTTGTTATCGGTGCGCCGCTGCAGACGCAGCAAGACCAGGCACGAAGCGACGCGTTTGAACTGCACTGTCTGGGTCTGCCCTGATCGGCGTTGCACCATGCCTGGCACCAAACGAAAATCGCTACGGCTCAGACCGGCATTATTGCTGCCGCAATCGTGGAGTGTGAACACGTCAGCCTCGGCCGATCCGGCCAGCACCGCATCCCACGTTTCGCACGGCACGAAGCGCGCGGATGTTGGCGGCGCTGCCCGGGTCATGGCCTGTCCGTCAAACGCCAGTAACGACAGCACTGTAGTCCCGTGGCGCAACAAGGAAACCGAGGCTGTCGCATCATCAAGATAGTGGCGCAGCGGCGATTGACCAATCGGGTTGATCGAAAGTTCAGCCACAATCTGCGCTATCAGATTGCCAGCGAACTGCGCCGCGGCATCTTCGCCGCTGGCAAACAATGTGGACAGGACCGGCAAGTCTTCAAGGTCAGCTCCGCACCCCCAGCGGACCAACTCGGCGTTCGCGGCACGGACCAGCGGCTCGGCATGCCACCTGTCCAGGGCGGCACCAAGAGCTGCCTGGGCACGGCGCTGCGGAGCATCGTCATTCCGCAGCGCCGCCAGTTCCGGACGGATCAACACCCGCGTCGATCCCGGTTCAGTGCGTGCATTCGTAGACGAATACCATCACCACGACCACAGAGTCGTCTTGGCTAAGCGCCTGTGCCGGGCGAGCCAGACTGCCGAAGACGCCGGTCAGGACATCAAGGTCAGGCAGGGCAGAAAGGTCGATTTTCGGAAGATTCATTTAGCGTCCCCATATTTTGCGGAGCCAATCGCTCCGTGTCCGCACAGGTCGCGAGTTCCGCCCTCAGACTGAAATTAAAAGATTGTAATCGCCTTCTGCGCGCAGCACAGGGTCGGCGCGATGAATGCCCCCGACGAACCCAGAACCCTTTACGATACCGCGCCCGAGTTCGTGTTCGATCCGGCGCGTGCGGCCAAGATGATGACGCGGCATGGGCATGGCGGCTGGCTGGAATTGAAATATCATGCGCACGGCGCGGGCTGGTTTGAGCTGGAACTGCCCTGGCGTGATGAACTTGTCGGGGTGGCGGAAACCGGTGTGCTTGCCTCGGGTCCGATCATCAGCCTGATGGACAATGCCACTTCGATGTCGGTGTGGACCCTGACCG
>NZ_JAHEBV010000019.1:0-2484 GCF_024642085.1 Novosphingobium sp.
AGCGGTGGATATGTGTCGCTTGGTACAGGTCACGGCCGCGCGTGACCAGGGTCACACCCCCTGCGGCGTCGTCCAGGGTGGCGGCCAGGTGGTAGCTGGCCGGGGCTTCCTTGCGCACCAGGACGATGTCGCCGAACGGCCGGGGACGGGCATCCTGCATGCCAGAGCGTTCGTCCAGCCACCGCAAGGGTCCAGCCACAGCCGTCGCTGCATCCATGTCGAGCCGCCAGGCCGCACCGTCAGGGTCCACGTCGGCACCGCGGCACGTGCCTGGGTAGACGGGGCCATCGGGTCCAACTTGGGTTGCTGCTGCCAGCACCGCGGCGCGGGTGCACTGGCAGGGATAAAGCAGCCCCTGTTGCTTAAGGTGCTGCGCCGCTGCGGCGTAGCTGGCAAGCCGGGCTGACTGATACACCTCCGGCCCGTCCCATTCCAGCCCCAGCCAGGCAAGGTCGGCAAGTATTGCCGGCACCAGATCGGCCCGGCTGCGGGCCGCGTCGATATCTTCGATCCGCAACAAAAAGCGCCCGCCCCGATTGCGCGCCAGATCGTGCGCGACGATCGCGGCATAGGCATGGCCCAGATGCAGCGGCCCGTTCGGGCTGGGCGCAAAGCGCGTCACGGGGCGTGGCGTTTGGGTCACTGCGCGCTTGTCCTGTGGATTTATCGGCGGCGCAAGCCTTGACGGGGCCAGACGCGTCCTGTTCATTGCGCCCATGCGCTGTAGCACAACCGTCATTTGCGCCTGTTACCGGGGGCCATGCTCAAGTCGGAGCTGATCGAGCGCGCGGCCCGGTTCCGCAGCGCAGAGGGCGATCCCGCCCGGCATCTGCATGATTGTCCGGCCCTTGTGCTGAACGCCGACTACACCCCGCTCAGCTATTATCCGCTCAGCCTGTGGCCGTGGCAGACCGCAATAAAATCGGTATTCCTGGAGCGGGTGGACATTGTCGCCAGCTATGCGCGCGAGGTTCATTCCCCCAGCTGGACCATGCCCATCCCCAGCGTTATCGCGCTGCGCCAATACGTCAAACCCAGCGAGTTTCCCGCCTTTACCCGGTTCAACCTGTTCTTGCGTGACCGGTTCAGCTGCCAGTACTGCGGCAACCCGCACAACCTGACCTTCGATCACGTGGTGCCGCGCCGGCTGGGCGGACGGACCAGCTGGGAAAACGTCGCTACCGCCTGCGCGCCGTGCAACCTGAAGAAGGGAGGCCGCACCCCGCAGCAAGCGCATATGCCGCTGCTGGTCCGGCCGATCCGCCCGACCAGCTGGCAATTGCAAGAGCGCGGTCGCGGTTTCCCGCCGGGTTACCTGCATGAAACCTGGCGCGACTGGCTGTACTGGGACATCGAGCTGGAAAGCTGATCTGGGCAGACCGCCTGACCAGCCGGTGCCTTTGTCCGGAACTCTTGCCTGCGCAAATCGTTCTTAGTACCTGATAGGCGGGCCTGCGCACCCTTGGGTCGATGGCAGGCATTTCGGGTTTTTCATGGCTACACAACCACATCTTGATTTTCGTACCGGCGTCTACAGGCCGGCGCGTTTCACGCTGCGCGATGCATCGCGGGGCGAGCATGACCGTGTCGATGCGGTATTTTCAGCGTTCGATCTGCAAACGCTGACAGGATACGGCGATTTTCTGTCCGCACATTACGCCGCCCACCGCGAAGCGGAAAGCTGGCTGGCCATGGCCGATATCCCTGCCGGGTTCCGGCTGGCGGACCGCACCGGTCTGATTGCAGCAGATCTTGGCGAACTGGGCCGCGCCGTTCCGGCCCAGGTGCTGCCCCAGCCAGTTCCGGCCCAACACAGCTTCGCCGCTGCTGCGGGTATTCTTTATTGCCTGTCCGGTTCCAGCTTTGGCGCCCGTGTCCTGATCCAGCGGTTGTGGCCGGATGCGCCGCGGCGGTTTTTGGCAGAGCCGCTTCCGGCGGGATACTGGCAGCGGCTGGTCGGTGCGCTTGATCGCATCGAACAGGCCGGACAGCTGCCAGCCACCCTGGCCGCGGCCCGGCGCACCTTTGCCCTGTTTGCTGCCAGTGCAAAGCGTTCTGCCGTTTCGCCAGGACCGCTGTGATGGACCCCGCCATGCCGTTCCAGGTCGATCTGACCAATTGCGACCGTGAACCGATCCATCTGCTGGGTGCCATCCAGCCGATCGGGTTCCTGATCGCCTTTACCGCCGATTGGCAGGTTGCCCGGGTATCGGCCAATTTCGGCGAATATTCGGGGATCGATCCCGACCAGGCTCTGGGCATGCAGCTTAAACGCCTGCTTGAGCCGCAAACCGTCGAACGGATCGGTTCGTTGATCAGTTTTCTTTCGCAAAACGACAGTGTGGAACGGCTGTTTGGCGTGCCCTTGCTGCGCGGTAAGGGCGATAGGCTGTTCGATTGCACGCTGCACCGCAGCGGGTCCGTCCTGGTCCTTGAAGCAGAACCGAGCCGCGGCGATCCCGCCGGCGATACCGGCAACGTTGT
>NZ_JAHEBV010000019.1:2584-45022 GCF_024642085.1 Novosphingobium sp.
TCGATCGAACGCGCCGATGCCGCCCGCACGGCCGGTGAACGGATTATCGCCGCGGTTGCTGTCGATGTTGAACGGCTGGCCGATGCCGAATGGCTGGGCCGCACCCTGGCGGAAATTGTCCCTTGTGACGGTGTGGCGACCGCCATCGATGATGATGTCAGCGCCTGGGGTTCGGTGCCGCCGCGCGATGTCATCCCCGATATCGTCCGGCGCCTGAATGCGATGCGTCCTGGCCAGGTCTTCCACACCGACAGGCTGGCCGATATCATCCCGGAAACCGCAGCATTCAACGCTGCCGCGTCAGGCGTGTTGGCAATCCCGATTTCCCGCCGGCCGCGCGACTACATATTGTTATTCCGGCGCGAGCAGGCCCGAACGGTCAGCTGGGGCGGCGATCCCACCAAGCCGGTTGACTACGGCCCGAACGGTCCGCGCCTGACCCCGCGCGCCAGCTTTGATGCCTGGCTGGAAGAGGTCAAGGGCCGCAGTTTGGCATTCTCGGATGCCGAGGTTCAGGGCGCCGAAACACTGCGCGCTTCGCTGGTCGAGGTGGTTCTGCAATTGTCCGAAGCAACCGTCGACGAGCGACGCCGCGCCATAGAACGCCAAAACCTGCTGATCGGCGAACTTAACCACCGGGTGCGCAATATCCTGGCGCTGATCCGCTCGATCATGCGCCAGTCGCGTGGCAGCGAACAGAGCCTGGCCGAATATATGCACCAGATCGAAGGGCGGATCGAAGCGCTGGCACGGGCGCATGACCAATTGACCGAACAGCGCTTTGCCGCGGCCGGCCTGCGCCAGCTGATCGAGACCGAGGCCAAGGCCTATCTTGACGCGAAAAGCGAACGCCTGACTGTCGATGGCCCCGCCGTTGCCCTGTCGCCGCTAGCCTATTCGACATTGGCGCTGGTGGTGCATGAACTGGTCACCAACAGCGCCAAACACGGCGCGCTTAGCGATAGCGGCGCGGTAAGCGTAGCATGGACGTTCGATCCTGTGTCGGGGCTTGTCATCACCTGGACGGAAAGCGGCGGGCCGACCGTGTCGCAGCCGACGCGCCGCGGCTTTGGCGCGACAGTGATCGAACGGGCGATGCCGCATGATCTTGGCGGAACCGCGGCTGTCACCTATCCCCCAAGCGGGGTGGAAGCCGTGCTGACGATCCCGCCGCAATATGTCGAATTACAGGGCGATGCCGACCTTGCCGTGGCCGCGCAGCACCGTTCCGCGCGGCCGGCCAGGGCGGCCACCGGCGGTGTGCCGGAACGGGTGCTGCTGGTTGAGGACAGTCTGCTGATCGCGATGGACACCGAAGACGCGCTGCTGGGTTTTGGCGTGAACGAAGTCCGCCTGGCCAGTTCGGTAAGCCTGGCCCTGGAAGAGCTTGACACGCACCGTCCCGATTTTGCCGTGCTCGACCTTAATCTGGGCAACGAAACCAGCATTCCGGTCGCGCGGCGTCTGGTGGAAATCGGTGTGCCGTTCCTGTTCGCGACCGGATACGGGGAAAAAGCGATGCTTGACCCTGAACTTGAACGGGTTCCGATCATCGTCAAGCCCTACAACGCCAGTGATTTGCTGCGCGGCATGGGACTGGGCCCGGTCGCGCGCTAACGCACTGCCGCCAATGCCTTTTGCCGGCGGCGCTGGACCGATGATCCCAGCCCGATGGCCTCACGGTATTTGGCAACAGTGCGGCGGGCCAGCTCGAAACCCTTGTCCTTGAGCAGATCGACCAGCGTATCGTCCGACAGGATTTGCTTGGGATCCTCGGCATCGATCAGCTGCTTGATCGCGGCCTTGACAGCCTCGGCCGATGCGCCGCTTTCACTCCCGGTCGAACCCACGCCCGATGTGAAGAAGTATTTGAGCTCGAACGTCCCGCGCGGGCAATGCAGGTATTTGTTGCTGGTCACCCTGCTGACGGTGCTTTCGTGCATTTCAATCGCTTCGGCCACTGCCCGCAGGGTCAATGGTTTTAGTTGCGACACCCCTTCGCGAAAAAATGCGTCCTGCTGCTTGATCAGTTCGCTGGCCACTTTCAAGATGGTCTTGGCCCGCTGATCCAGCGCCTTCACCAGCCAGTTGGCATCCGCCAGCTTGTCCGACAGCCAGCCGCGAGCCGCCTTGTCATCGCAGGCCCCGCGCATTTCAAGATAGTAACTGCGGTTGACGATCAGGCGCGGCAGGGTCGCCTGATTAAGCTGCACGGTCCACCCGCCGTCCGCCCCCGGCACGACCAGGATATCGGGCGTGACCGGATCGCCGCCGCCGCTGTCAAAGCGCAGCCCGGGCTTGGGATCGTAGCTGCGCAGTTCGCCCATCATTTCGGCAAAGTCTTCGTCATCAACCCCGCACATGCGTTTCAGCCGCGCCAATTCGCCCCGCGCCAGCAAGTCGAGATTGTCGAGCAGCCGGGCCATGCAAGGGTCATAACGGTCCGCCTCGCGCGCCTGCAGGGCAAGGCATTCCGACAGCGTGCGCGCGCCCACCCCGGTCGGGTCAAGCGACTGGACCACGTCCAGCCCGCGCTGCGCCAGATGGTCGTCCACCCCCAGGTCTGCGGCCAGTTCGCGCAGCGACACTGTCAGATAGCCCGCCTCGTCCAGCAGGCCGGCAATGTGCCGTGCAACAAATGCGGCGGCCGGATCGGGCGCGGCCGGGCCGATCTGCGCGCCAAGATGATCGGCCAGCGACAGCGGCCCGGCGCCGCGCTCGTCAATACCGGGGCCGTCTTCCCCGCCGCCCAGCCGCAGGTCGCGGCCCCAGTCGGCATCGCCGGGATCGCGGTCCCGGTCGATCGCGGCACTGTCGATATCGAGCGGGCGATCCGCCTCGCCCTGCCCTTCGCCGATCAGCCGATCGACCGGCGAACTTTCCAGCGTGGTGCGGCGCGTCTCGATTTCGTCGCCCGGGATGTCGCCATCGCCCGGCGCGCCGTCGCCCACTTCCAGCAAGGGATTGGCATCCAGGGCATCGCCGATGAACGTCTCGATCTCAAGGTTAGACAGCGCCAGCAGCTTGATCGCCTGCTGCAGCTGCGGCGTCATCACCAGCGATTGCGATTGCCGTATGTCGAGGCGGGGCCCCAGTGCCATGGATCAGGTCCCGCGCGGCATCCGCGTCACAGGGTGAAGCCTTCGCCCAGATAAAGCCGCTTGACGTTTTCATCTGCGACCAGTTCTTCAGGGGTGCCGCTGAACAGCACCTGCCCGCCGAAGATCACGCAGGCACGGTCGACGATGTCCAGCGTTTCGCGCACGTTGTGATCGGTGATCAGCACCCCGATGCCGCGGTTCTTGAGATCGCGGACCAGGTCGCGGATGTCGCTGATCGACAGCGGATCGATCCCGGCAAAAGGTTCGTCCAGCAGCATGATCGACGGCTTGGCGGCCAGCGCGCGGGCAATTTCGCAGCGCCGCCGTTCTCCGCCAGAAAGCGCCATCGCCGCGCTGGATCGCAGCCGGGTCAGCCCAAACTCTTCCAGCAGGCGTTCCAGCTCCTGCGCGCGCACGCCCTTGTCGGGCTCCGCCAGTTCGAGCACGCAGCTGATGTTCTGTTCCACCGTCATCCCGCGAAAGATCGACGTTTCCTGCGGCAGATAGCCCAGCCCCAGGATCGCCCGGCGGTACATCGGCAGCCTGGTAACATCGACCCCGTCCATCAGGATGCGGCCGCTGTCGGGCCGGACCAGGCCCATGATCGAATAGAAGCAGGTGGTCTTGCCCGCGCCGTTGGGACCAAGCAGGCCCAGCACCTCGCCTTTGCCGACCGACAGCGAAATATCGGTCAGGACTGCGCGCTTGTCATAGCTCTTGGCAATCGAGATCACTTCAAGCCCGCCCTGCGGGATCGGTTTCATGGCGCTGACAGGGGCGGCGGGAAGGGTTGCGGTATCGCTCATATTGCAGCCGATTTACGGGCGTGCGCAGCGCACTGCAACCCGCCTTCTGCGACAATCGATTCAATTTGGCAGGTTTCGTGCATGGTCGGTCCTGAAAGGCTGCGGCGCCCTTGTTCCAGACAAAGGTTTATCGAGCCTTGATCCCGCCACGCTTCGGTGGTTTACTGCAGATCGGGATTGGATGGAAAAGAAGGGGACGGTCATTGGCAAAAGCCTGGCTCGACTTCGTACCGCATGCAGCACACACGCCGCGCACGATCGATTGGCGCAAGCGGATGAGCGACAACATTGCCTACGCACTGCTGGTCTATACCGGCTTGCAAATCTGGATGACAATGGGCGCATTGCGCGGGGCAAGCGGTTCGCTGCTCCCCTATTTTGCGCTGGTCGTGCTGGTCGTCGCAATCATTCCGGCCTGCCGCCATTTTGAAAAGCGCTGGGCCAGGCTCGATGACGAGCAGGCTGCCGATCCTGCCTTTGTCAGCTTTTTCCGGCGTGACCGGATCTGGCTGTGGACCCTGGCGATCGGGTTGCCCTTTGCGGTTACCGGCTTGTTCAAACTGCTGGCGATGGTTTTCGGCCACCATTGACGATTGCCGCGGGTTAATTCCCGCGTCTTCATTGCCGACCCGCTGCACAGTGCCTAGATCGGCGGCTCCCGCCTTTGGAGTCGCCCATCCACCATGCTCGATACTGCCCAAGCCCAGGACCGCGTAGCCGCGCTGGTCGAACGCGCCCGCCGCGCCGGTGCCGATGCCGCTGATGCGGTCTATGCGGGCAGCGCTTCGGAAAGCGTGCAGGTCCGGCTGGGCCAGCTGGAAGATGTCGAGCGGTCGGAAAGCGAACACCTTGATCTGCGCGTCTTCGTTGGCAAACGCTCAGCCTCGATCGGATCGAGCGACCTGAGCGAGGCGGCCCTGGCCGAACTGGCGGAACGCGCCGTGGCCATGGCCGGCGCCGCGCCCGAAGATCCCTATGCCGGACTGGCCCCGGAAGAACGCCTGCTGCGCGGCCCGTTTGCCGATATGCAGCTGTGCGATCCGCACGAGCCCGGACCCCATAGCTTGCGCGCGCGGGCCGAGGCCGCCGAAGAGGCTGCGCGGGCGATTGCCGGGGTAACCAACAGCGAAGGCGGATCGGCCAGCGCATCGGCGCGAACCTTTGCCCTTGCCACCAGCCACGGCTTTGTCGGTGCCAGCCACGGCACCGGCCATTCGATCAGCGCCAGCGTTGTCGCGGGCGAAGGATCGGGCATGCAGCGTGATTATGCCTGGCGCAGCGCGCGGCACGCCGCCGATCTGCCCACGCCCGAGGAAATCGGCACCCAGGCCGGAGAGCGCGCGGTGCGCCGGCTCAATCCCGGCCGGCTGAAAAGCGGCGTGATGCCGGTGGTGTTCGACCCGCGGGTCGGCGGATCTCTGGTCGGCCATCTGATCGGGGCAATGTCGGGCAGCGCGATTGCCCGGCGCGCCAGCTTCCTGCTGGGCCGCGATGGCGAGCAGCTGTTGGCACACGGCATTGCTATCATCGACGATCCCCACCGGACACGCGGGCTTAGCTCGCGCGCTTTTGATGGCGAAGGGCTGGCCACCGCGCGCCGCCATCTGGTCGAAGATGGCCGCATCACCGGATGGCTGATGGACAGCGCGGCAGCACGCCAGCTGGGCGCCGAACCGACCGGACACGCCGTACGCGGCCACGGCGGCGCACCCGGTGTTTCGCCCAGCAACGTCCATCTTGAACCGGGCAGCGTCTCGGCTGCCGACCTGATCGGTGATATTGCGGACGGCGTGCTGGTGACCGAGCTGATTGGCAGCGGCGTCAACGGCGTGACCGGGGATTACAGCCGCGGCGCATCGGGCTTGCGCATCATCAACGGCCAGATCGCCGGCCCGGTGGCCGAGTTCACCATTGCCGGCAACCTGATCGACATGTTCCGCCAACTGACCCCGGCTGACGATCTTGAATGGCACCGCAGCGTCAACGTGCCGACAATCCGCATCGATGGGCTGACAGTCGCGGGCGATTAATCGGCTGATTTGCTCGCTTCATAGCGGGCGATGCATTCCAGCACGACGCGCTTGGCATCCTCGGCATCGCCCCATTTGCCGACGCGAACCCACTTTTCCTTTTCCAGGTCCTTGTAGTGGGTGAAGAAGTGTTCGATCTGGGCCAGCACAATCGAAGGCAGGTCCTGCCGTTCCCCAACGTCCGAATAGTAGGGAAACGTGGTATCGACCGGGACGCAGATCAGCTTTTCATCGCCGCCGTGTTCGTCTTCCAGGTTCAGAACGCCAATCGGCCGGGCGCGCACAACGCAGCCAGGGACGAAGGGCGAACGGGCGATGACCAGGGCATCCAGCGGATCGCCATCATCCGACAGGGTGTGCGGCACAAAACCGTAGTTTGCCGGATAGCGCATTGGCGTGTGCAGGATGCGGTCAACGAACAGCGCGCCCGAAGCCTTGTCAAACTCGTACTTCACCGGTTCGCCGCCTACCGGCACTTCGATGATGACATTCAGGCTTTCGGGCGGGTTGTCACCCACGGGGATCATGTCGATGCGCATAGTGGTCGCGCCTGTAGCCGCGCCGCTGCTGCACTGCAACACGCGATTGGCAATCAATTATACCGGTACGTCAGGCCGTGCCGCCCAGCACGTTGATGGTGAACGCGATCACCCCGATGTTGAAAATGAACGCCGCCACAGAATGCAGCAGGACTACCTGACGCAGTCGGCCGCTGGTGATCGACACGTCGGATGTTTGAAAAGTCATGCCCAGGGTCATCGAGAAATAGACGAAGTCCCAATAATCTGGCGCCTTGGTTTCCGGAAATTGCAGCCCGCCAGCATCACCGCCGGTGCCGCCATCGGCTGAATAGAAAACATGGGCGTAATGCGTGGCATAGACCACGTTGGCAAAGATCCAGATCAGCGCAAGCGTGCCTACCAGCTTGATCATGGCAAAACCGTCGCCAGCCGAGGCCTGCTTCAGTTCGCCGCTGATCGCGGCCATCACGACCAGTGTCACCGTTGTGGTGATCAACAGCACGAGCGGGCGGTTGGCGTCATTTTCCGCCGCGTGACGGCGCATTGCAGCCGGTTCTCCGCTACGCAGCACCGGCCACAGCGATGCCAGAAAAACCAGCGCTGCGCCGTCGAAGGCCAGCGCCGCCCCGTCCTTCCAGTCGCGCGTCCAGCCCAGCATCTCAAAACCTAAGTAAAGCACCGGGGCCAGCACCAGAAACAGCAGGAACCGCGGCGGGGCAAAACGGTTGCCGATGGTGGCAACCGCTGCCTTGGAAGCGGCCTTGGCCCTGCCCCGCTGGGTCATTTCTTCGCGGCTTTGACCGGCCGCTTGGGCGCCAGCAGCAGGTCAAGTCCGCCGGGCACCTTGTCCGCGCCGGTCTTTTCCAGCCACGGATAGCGCAGGCCGCCCTTGTAATCGATCTTGACCGTCTGGAACCGGTCACCGCGCTGGAACAGCAGCTCTAGGGGAGCGCCAGCCTTGGCTGCCGTAACAGCCTTTTTCAGCGCATCGCCATCATAGGTCAGCCCGTTGACCGCGACAATCTTCGATCCGGTCACCACGCCGGCGTTAAACGCTGCGCCGTCCCACTGGGTTGCGACGACCTTGGCATCCTTGTCAATCACCACGCCCAGCGAATAGGCCAGGTTGTTGACTTTGGCCTCGGCAAAGCGGGCCTTGTCATAGGGGTTGGGTTCATCCTTCCAGATCAGCTTGTAGCCGCCCTTTTCGATCCCCTGGAGCGGGGCGGGCTGTCCGGGCGAATTGATCTTGGCGTCGATAAACCGCTTCCAGTCATAAGGATGGACCTGGTTCAGCTTGGTGACGATCTCGTCCACTTCGAACGGAATCTCGCCATAATCGCCGTCGTTCATGCCGAAAAACAGCTTGGCGAAATCGTCGATGCTTTTCCTGCCGCCGGTGCCGGCGCGGATGATCTGATCGGCTTCCAGCCAGACCAGCGCGCCTTCGGTGTAGTAATCCTCGCTGCGGGCAAGGCTGGCAAACGGCTTGGGCTTGCGCGCGGCAAAGACCGGATCGTTGCCGGTGTCTTCAACCGAACGCCAGCGCCGCCCGGCCTGTTCGGAAAACCCGCCGGCCCAGGTGGCCAGCTGGCCCAGCACGATCGGCTTGCTTTGCAGGCCGGAACGCGCGGCCAGCACCAGGCCCCAGAACTGATCCTGGCCTTCATAGGTCCACAACAGATCGCCCTGCATCGGCTGGCGATAGTCGGGTGTCCACAGCCGTGCCGGACGGCGGAACTTGCCGGACCACGAATGGCCGTATTCGTGCGGCAACAGCCCGCGATCCCATTCCTGCTTGTCCCATTCGGTAAAGGCCGCAGGCTCCAGCTGGTTCTCGCTTGACCGGTGGTGTTCCAGGCCGATCCCGCCGATCTTGTCGGACAGCGCCAGCAGAAACTCGTAATGATCGAAATGGTTGGCGCCGAAGGCCAGCCGCGCTTCGGTTACCAGCGCCCTGTGCGCGTCGATATGTTCGCTCTTGGCTTCCAGCTGTTCGGGCTTGTCGGCCATGACGTTGAGCGTGACCTTCTGGCCCAGGTCCCACTTCTTGAAATAGCGCCCGGCAAAGATCGGCGAATCGACCAGCACTTCGTAATTGACCGGCGCCCAGGCCCAGCGGTTGTTCAGCTGGCTTTGCCCGTCAAGCGCCGTCGCCGCGGTAAAGCCGGCAGGCAGAGTGACAAACGGTTTGAACTGGATCTGCCGCACATAGTGGCCGGCGGGATAAAGGCTGACCCGTTCCCACTGCAGATTGACCATGTCCGGGGTCATGCTGATCCGCCCTTCACTGGACTGAAGCGGCGACGTGTGGATGAACTTGGCCACGACTTCGCTCACCGCGACATCGGCGGGCAGGGTTACATGAAACGCAAACACCTCGACCGGGTCGCGCTTCCATTCCAGTTTGCGGCCACCGGCGGTGAACGTCAGGTCGACCAGCTCGGCCAGGGGGCCGCGCGGGCCGTGGTTGCCGGGCAGCCACTGCGGATACAGCAGGGTCAGCGTGCGGGTCCCGGCGGCCACGGGGATTGTCTCGGTCACGCGGTAGACGCCGCGCACCGTATCGCTGGCATCGATGTCCAGCGTGATCGTACCGGGATAGGGCACATCTTTTGCATCGGGCACGGTCTGCACGATCGGCACCGCGCTGGGCGCGGAATTGGCGGCAAGCGCGGGGTTGGAAACGAGGGCGGCGGAGGCAAGAAGCGTTGCGACGACAGTGTTGTGGATCATGCGGCTGTCATGCCGAACCTTGCGCGGGCGCGCAATGGTTTCGCCGGTGGCTTTTCGACCAAGGACAAACAGGGTAGGGGCCAGCGCCATGAGCAGCACTCCCCAAGCGATCCGCGGCACGCAGGACATTTTCGGCACCGAGGCCGAGGCTTTTGCCCACGTCGTCGAAACCTTCGAACGCGTGCGCAAACTGTACCGGTTCCGCAGGGTCGAGATGCCGGTGTTCGAAAAGACCGAGGTTTTCTCGCGCAGCATCGGCGAAACCACCGATGTCGTCTCGAAGGAAATGTATTCGTTCCGTGATCGCGGTGACGAATCGCTGACCCTGCGGCCCGAGTTTACCGCCGGGATCGCGCGGGCCTACATCACCAACGGCTGGCAGCAGCACGCGCCGTTGAAAGTCGTAACGCACGGCCCGCTGTTCCGTTACGAGCGCCCGCAAAAAGGCCGCTACCGCCAGTTTCACCA
The DNA here is from genome assembly GCF_024642085.1 of Novosphingobium sp. Classification (GTDB taxonomy): domain Bacteria; phylum Pseudomonadota; class Alphaproteobacteria; order Sphingomonadales; family Sphingomonadaceae; genus Novosphingobium. The sequence continues at coordinate 12,247 of NZ_JAHEBV010000019.1, forward strand.
GCTTGATGCCGAAATCATCGGCGCGGCCGAACCGCAGGCCGATGTCGAGCTGCTGTGCCTGGCCGATCAGCTGTTGAAAGAGCTGGGCATTGCCGAAGGGGTGACGCTGCAGCTCAACACGCTGGGCGATTCGGGCAGCCGCGATGCCTGGCGCGCGGCGCTGGTCGAATACTTCCGCGCGGTGAAAGCCGATCTCAGCGAGGATTCGCAGGACCGGCTGGAAAGAAATCCGCTGCGCATCCTCGACAGCAAGGACCCGCGCGACAAGGTCTTCGTGGCGGGTGCGCCGAAGATCGACGATTTCCTGAGCGGCGAGGCGCAGGATTTTTTCGGCGCAGTGACGTCCGGGCTCGATGCGGCTGGCGTGGCCTGGACCCGCGCGCCAAGCCTTGTGCGCGGCCTCGACTATTACCGCCACACCGCGTTCGAATTCGTCACCGACCGGCTGGGCGCGCAGGGCACCGTGATCGGCGGCGGGCGCTATGACGGGCTGATGGAGAGCCTTGGCGGGCCAGTGACACCCGCGGTGGGCTGGGCCGCGGGGATCGAGCGGCTGGCGATGCTGGCCGATCCGCGTTCTGAGCCAAATGCGGACGTTATTCTTGTTGTTGAGGACGATAGCTTGCTTGCAATGGGCATTGCTCAACTTGCCCGTCTGCGGACCGCTGGATGTTCAGCTGAAATGGTCGCCACCGGCTCACCCCGCAAGCGGTTCGACAAGGCAGTGAAGCTCGGTGCTAATGCCATACTCGGGCTGTCCCTGCGCGAGGGACAAACACATGTGCGCTTTCGCATCGATAATGATGTGCGCACCAATCTGCGCACGCTATTGCCGCAGATAGCGAACGAACTCAGCGAGATTTCGTGACCATCCCCTCGTCCCGCCTTGCCCAGATCGCTGGCCGGTTCTCGGAGATCGAGGCACGGCTGGCTTCGGGCACGCTTGAAGGCAAGGACTTTGTTGCCGCCAGCCGCGATTTTGCCGAGCTGGAGCCGGTCGCCCGCGCGGCGGCAGAGGTGCAGGCGATGCGCGCCGAACTGACCAGCCTGGCCGAGCTTGACGATCCTGAAATGCGCGAGCTGGCCGAAGAGGAAATTGCCCGCCTCCGCGCGCAATTACCCGAAGCTGAGCACGCCCTGCAACTGGCCATGTTGCCGCGCGACAGCGCCGATGCGCGGTCTGCCATGCTGGAAATCCGCGCCGGCACCGGGGGCGATGAGGCCGCGCTGTTCGGGGCTGATCTGCTGCGCATGTACGAACGCTTCGCCGCCGAACAGGGCTGGCGGATCGAAGTGGTCAGTGCCAGTTCAAGCGATGTCGGCGGCTTCAAGGAGGTGGTCGCCCAGATCACCGGCAATGGCGTGTTCGCCAAGCTGAAGTTCGAAAGCGGCGTCCACCGGGTTCAGCGCGTGCCCGTTACCGAAAGCGGCGGGCGCATTCACACCTCTGCCGCGACAGTCGCCGTCTTGCCCGAGCCGGACGAGGTGGATGTCCAGATCGATGACCGCGACCTCAAGATCGATGTCTACCGCGCCAGCGGAGCCGGAGGCCAGCACGTTAACACCACAGATTCGGCCGTGCGCATTACCCACCTGCCGACCAATACGGTTGTGACCTGTCAGGACGGCCGCAGCCAGCACAAGAACAAGGAAAAGGCGATGCAGGTGCTGCGCGCCCGCCTGTTCGAAGCGCAGCGCGAGGCAGCGCAGGGCGAAGAAGCCGCTGCACGCAAGGCGATGGTCGGATCGGGCGACCGGTCCGAACGCATCCGCACCTATAACTTCCCGCAGGGGCGCGTCACCGATCACCGCATCAACCTGACATTGCACCGTCTTCCCGAAATACTTGAAGGCACGGGGCTTGGCGAACTGATCGATGCCCTGATCGCCGAAGATCAGGCCAAGCGACTGGCCGCGCTGGGCGAGTGACCCTGCCTCCGGTCCGCACCGTCGCCCAGGCAATCCGCGCCGCGACCGAGCAGCTCGGTGCGGGTACCGACAGCGCGCGGCTGGATGCCGAACTGCTGATGGCCCACGCCCTGGGGATCAGCCGCTCGCAGATGTTCCTGCAGCGCATGGGCGATGCGGTGCCTGACAGCTTTGCAGGGTATATTACCCGCCGCGCGGCACACGAACCGGTTGCCTACATCCGCGGACATCAAGAGTTTTACGGGCTTGATTTCAAAGTCACTCCTGCCGTCCTGATCCCCCGCGCCGATAGCGAAACCCTGGTCGAAGCGGCGCTGGCGGCGCGCAGTGATGCCGCCCATGTGCTCGATTGCGGGACCGGTTCAGGCGCGCTGTTGCTGGCCGTGCTGGACGGTCTGCCCGCCGCGCGCGGATTGGGCATTGATCGCTCTGCGGCCGCGCTGGACGTGGCCCGGATCAATTCCGACCGCCTGGGCCTGTCGCCGCGCACCGATCTGCGCCTGGCTGATTGGACCACGCCGGGCTGGGCTGATGATCTTGGCCGTTTCGATCTGGTCCTGGCCAATCCGCCTTATGTTGAAATACACGCCGATCTTGCACCTGACGTACGAGATCACGAGCCTGCCTGCGCCCTGTTTGCCGGGGCGGACGGTCTTGATGATTACCGGCTGCTGGTGCCCGTCCTGCCCGATTTGCTGACTCCGCAAGGCGTTGCGCTGGTCGAAATCGGCGCTACCCAGGCTGATGCGGTGTGCGCCATTGGCGCAACAGTCGGACTTGAATCGCGCGTCCACCGCGATCTGGGTGACAGAAATCGGGTGATTGCCTTCACGATTTTGCTTGGCAAGCCGCCCGCCAGCGCTTAAATCCACAGACAAGCCCGCGCCGGTCCGCTTTTTCGTTGACCCGCAGGCTATATCCAACATTTGCAATTCGGCGGCGCGGTGCCGCACAGGCTAGCAGATGGAGGGACCACGAAGCGCGATCGTGCGCCCGTGGCACAGGTCATGCGTCCAGACAGGCAAATCGCCAAAATGGTCGCCGGATTAGGGAAATCGTACCCTTGAACAACAATAACCGTGGGAACAACAACCGCCGGCGCGGTCGGGGCAACCGTCAGACTGGCGGCGGCGGCGGCGGCCAGCAACTTAACCGGATTGACAGCCGCGCGCGCGGCAATGCGCCGCAGTTGCTGGAAAAGTATCGCAAACTGGCCCAGGACGCCCATCTGAACGGCGATCGGGTGCAGGCCGAATACTACCTGCAATTCGCCGATCACTATTTCCGGGTGATCGCCGATACCCGCACCCGCCAGGAAGAACAGCGCAGCCGCCCGCAAGGCGAGCGCTGGCAGGAAAGCGGCGACGAGGGTGAAGACGGCGGCGATTTCAGCGGCGATCCTGATTTCCCCAGCTTCGATCAGCCCACGTACAACCGCCAGGCCAGTGAAGAGCGCCCGCGCCGTGAAGAACGCCCCCGCCGCGAAGACCGGGACGATGATCCCCGCCCCCCGCGCGAAGATCGGGTCCAGGCAGATGCCGCCCCTGCGGAAGACGCTGAAGCCAATCCTTACGATCCGCCGGAAAATCCGTTCGTGCGCGAAAACCGCGGCACCCGGGGCCTGCGCCCGCGCCGTGATGATCGCCGTCCCCGGCGCGATGATGGCGGTGCCGACAGTGAAGGCGATGGGGGCGGGCTTGATCCAACGCTGCTGCCGCCTGCAATTGCGGCCGCGCGCGACGATGGCGCCGATACATCGACAGAGGCCAAGCCGCGCCGCGGCCGGCCGCGCAAGAAGCCGTCAGCGGACGATGCCGGTGAAGCGCTCGAATCGGTAAACTGACCTTCGGCGTGCAGCGCGCGCTGAACCTTTATCGCTCATACCCGTGGCTGGCCGCGCTGCTGTGCGGTGCGCTGGCTGCTACGGGTTTTGAACCGCTTCACCTGTGGCCGGTGGCGCTGATCGGATTGGTCGGTCTGATCGATCTGGTGTTCCGCTCCCCTGGCGGCAAAGGCGCTGCCCTGATCGGCTGGCTGTTTGGGGTCGGCAACTTCTCGATCGGCAATTCGTGGATCGCCACGGCCTTTACCTACCAAGCGGCCATGCCGGCATGGCTTGGCTGGATCGCGGTCGTCCTGCTCAGCCTTTATCTGGCGGCCTACCCGATGTTCGCCGTCACGGCTGCTTGGCGGCTGGGCCGGAACAGCGCAGGCGCTTTTGTTGCGGCACTTGCCGGTTGCTGGATCGTGGGCGAATGGCTGCGCTCGTGGATGTTCACCGGCTTTGCGTGGAATCCGCTGGCGGCGCTGGCGCTTGGCTCGTTCACCCGGCCCGGTCTAGCCGGCGTGTTGCCGCTGACCGGCACTTATGCTCTGTCGGGCATTGTCATGCTGCTGGCGGGCAGCCTGTGGTTGGCACTGCACCGGGGCAAGCTGGACTGGCGCGGTGCCGCCCATGTGGCGGTGCCACTTCTGCTGCTTGTCAGCCCCTGGCCTGCCCCTGCGCCAGCGCAGCCTGCGCCGGACGCCCCTGTGTTCACCCTGGTCCAGCCCTATATTCCGCAGGAAGAGCTGAACGACCCGGCGATGTACCCGCGCAATTTCGCGCGGCTGGCGGCGCTGTCGGCGGCGCTGAAACCGGGCAGCAAGCGGCTGCTGCTGTGGCCAGAAAGCGGCGTTCCCGACTATCTGCGCGATGGCTATCCCGAAGGCTATTACCTCGACAATTTCGGGGCCGATTCGCGGGTGGCCCGGATTCGGCTGGGGCGCGTGGCCGGGGCGGGCACCGTGCTGCTGACGGGAGCGACCGATCTTGAGTTCAAGGATGGCCGGGTGGTCGGTGCGCGCAATTCGGTGACAGCGGTCGACGGAGGCGGCGATATCGTCAGCAGCTATGCCAAGGCGCACCTGGTTCCTTATGGCGAATATCTGCCCATGCGCAGCCTACTGACCCCGCTTGGTCTGTCGCGGCTGGTGCCCGGCGACATTGATTTCTGGCCGGGGCCGGGGCCGCAAACGCTGGACCTTGGCGCCTGGGGCAAACCCGGCGTGCAGGTCTGCTATGAAATCATCTTTTCCGGCCAGGTGAGCGACCGCGCCAAACGTCCGGACTTTATCTTCAATCCATCGAATGACGGTTGGTTCGGGGCCTGGGGTCCGCCGCAGCACCTTGCCCAAGCGCGGCTCCGCGCGATCGAAGAGGGCCTTCCCATCCTCCGCGCGACCACTACCGGCATCAGCGCGGTCATCGAACCCAGCGGCGTGGTGCGCCAATTTGTCCCGCGCCATCAGGCTGGACGGCTGGACGGCACGTTGCCGGCCGCTGCTGCACCAACTCTGTTTTCAAAGATCGGTAACCTGCTCGCGCTGATCTGGGCCGCGGCTTTTCTAATCGCAAGCGTAGTTGCCAGCCGCCGCGTGGACAGCTAGACCGCAAAGCAGACATAAAGCTTTCTTTATATCGGAATTTGACGATGCGTACCGACTACATGTTCACTTCCGAATCCGTCTCCGAGGGTCATCCCGACAAGGTTTCGGACCAGATCTCCGACGCGATTGTCGATCTTTTCCTGTCCAAGGATGCCGAAGCGCGGATCGCCTGCGAAACGCTGACAACCACACAGCTGGTGGTTCTTGCCGGCGAAATCCGCTGCAAGGGTGTGTTCGAAAACGGCGAATGGGCGCCCGGCGCGCAGGACGAAATCGAAGCCACGGTGCGCCGGACGGTCAAGGAAATCGGTTACGAACAGGACGGATTCCATTGGGAACAGTTTGAGTTCATCAACCGTCTCCACGCCCAGTCAGCGCATATTGCGCAAGGCGTTGATGCGGCCGACAACAAGGACGAAGGCGCCGGTGATCAGGGGATCATGTTTGGCTACGCCACAGATGAAACGCCTGACCTGATGCCCGCGACCTTGTATTACAGCCACAAGATCCTGGAACGCATGGCCGCCGATCGCCATTCGGGCGCCGCGCCTTTTCTGGAACCCGACGCCAAAAGCCAGGTGACGCTGCGTTACGAAGGCAGCTTGCCGGTGGCCGCGACCGCGGTAGTGGTATCGACCCAGCACGCCAGGGGTTATGACGAAGGCGACAAGGAAGCCGAACTGCACGCCTATGTCCGGCGCATCGTGGCCGAGGTCATCCCCCCGGTGCTGCTGCGCGACACACGTTATTACATCAATCCAACCGGCAGCTTCGAAATCGGCGGACCGGACGGCGACGCAGGCCTTACCGGGCGCAAGATCATTGTCGACACCTATGGCGGGGCGGCCCCGCATGGCGGCGGCGCGTTTTCTGGCAAGGACCCGACCAAGGTTGACCGTTCAGCTGCCTATGTCACCCGCTATCTGGCGAAGAACGTAGTTGCCGCCGGTCTTGCCACGCGCTGCACGATCCAGATTGCCTATGCCATTGGCGTGTCTGAGCCGCTGTCGCTCTATGTCGATACCCACGAAACGGGCACCGTTCCCGAAGCCGAGATCGAGAAGGCTATCCTCGCCATGCCCAAACTGGGCGGGCTGACCCCGCGCGCCATCCGCACCCATCTGGGCCTCAACAAGCCCATTTACCGCAAGACTGCCGCCTATGGTCACTTTGGCCGCAAGCCTGAAGGTGACACCTTCCCGTGGGAGCGGCTCGACCTGGTAGACGATTTGAAAGCAGCGCTGGGCTGACCGGCGCACTGGATGACGATGCTTCGTTCGGGAAGCCGCTTTACGTTGCTGCGATCGGATCACGGACTGGAGGGTCCACGGCGGCGGACAGGCGCCGAAAGCAGCGTTCGGCATGGCGCCGGCTCAGCTTGTCGCGGCTAACCCCCGGGCAGTTCCGGTCATTGCCATCAGCGAGGCAGCACCCGCGCTTCAGCCAAGCTAAATCGCACGGTAATCCGCCGTTATCGCCCCCGCCGCTGCCAGCTCTTCCTCATGGCTTACCTCGCGCCAATCTTCCGCCAGGGCCGCCCGCTCCCATTCCAGCATCGCCGGATGGTCAAGCACCTGATCAACCCAGACCTGCCCCTTGCCCACATCGATCCCATAAGTGCGGATGCGAAACGCGACGGGGGCAAAAAACGCATCGACGGCGGTAAACTCTGTCCCGGCCAACCACGGGCCGCCAAAGCGCGCCAGCCCCGTCTCGAAAATCTCCCGCACCCGCGCGACATTGCGCTGCAGGCCCTCACTCATCGGCTTGGCGCTGACCCGCACGCCGATGTTCATCGTGCAATCGTTGCGCAGATGGCTGAACCCGCCGTGCATTTCGCACGCCGCGCCCTGCGCAAAAATCCGGGCCTCGTCGTCTTTGGGCCAGATGCCGGTGTGCCGATCTGCCAGATACAGCGCAATCGCCAGCGAATCGGCGATTGTCCTTTCTCCGTCAATCAGCACCGGCACCTGGCCGGTCGGGCTGAAGGCGCGGAAATCATCGTAATTATCCGGCTTGGCGAAAGGCTCTAACCGGTCGGAAAAACCGATCCCCAGCGCCTTCATCAGCACCCACGGGCGCAATGACCAGCTGGAATAATTCCGGTTCGCGGTAATCAGCGTATACGGCATGACAGCCAGACTAGCGCCAGGCCGGCCACGGTCAATGCGCGAAGGCGGCCACATCCTCGTCCGGCCATTGCTGCATCCGCGGGCGTCCCGCATCAAGGAACAGCGCGGGCAGCTTGGCCAGCATCAGCACCTTGTGGATGCACCAGTCCGCCGCACGCTCGTTCCACCGAGCCGTGGCCCGGCCCTGCCGTTCCAGCCAGCGCTGATAGGGCAGGAAATGATCCGGTTCATCGCGGTGGACGATTTCGAAAATCTTTTTCATCACCGGGTCGGACATGATCAGCTTGTTTTTCAGGATGATCTCAACCTGCGCATAGCCGCGCTGCTCGGTCAGCATGATTACCCGGCACAGCCGTTCGAACTGCTGCGGGGTCGCTACAATATCAGCGGTATCAAGCTCTTCGATTGTACAGCGGAATACCCACTGGATGAACCGGTCGATGTGGCCGACGCCGCGATCAACCTGCAACGGCATGCGCCCCTGCCGTTCGAACCAGCGGCGGAACATCACATAATGCGTGTGTTCATCGGCGCGGTGTTTTTCAATCTCGCGCTGAAACTCCAGATCATCGGGGCAGCGCTGGCGCACTGCTTCCAGCACCCGATCCAGCGATGTGTAACCACGATGCTCGTTATAGAGATAGATCGACGCAAGCACATCGAGGTATCGTTCGCGAAAGCCAGCGCCCAACATTATCAAATATTACTCCAGCATGGCGGTCAGGCCCAGGACGGCTTCGGCGAACTCCTCACGGAAATCCTGGACGACGCCCTTGGCGCTGCGCACCTGATCGATCAGGCCAACGCCCTGTCCGACAAAATAGGAAACCAGGTCACGGGCCTGTTCGTTGCCATTGATAACAGCTTTTTCAATACGTTGGAATGCCGGCTCTGACACCATGCCCATAAGGGGCATTGGCAACGTGCCGGGGCTGTCTTCTCCATCCCATGCCTCGTGCCACGCAGTCTTGAGCTGGCGCGCCGGCTTGCCTGTGCGGCTGCGGCTGCGCACGGTATCGCGGCTGCGCGCGGCGATCATCTTGTTGCGGAACGCCTCGCTGGTTTCTGATTCGGTGGTGGCCAGCCAGACCGATCCGGTCCACGCCCCTTGCGCCCCTGCTGCCATCATCGCTGCCATCTGCGCCCCGGTCATAATCCCGCCAGCGGCCAGCACCGGAATGTCTTGCCCTGCCCCTTTCAGCGCACGAACCACTTCGGGGATCAGCACCAGGGTCGAAACCTCGCCGCAGTGGCCCCCTGCTTCGCCGCCCTGGGCAACGATGATATCGACCCCCGCCGCCGCCTGGCGCAGCGCATGCTCCTTGGCGCCGACCAATGCCGCCACCGGTACGCCATGCTGCTTGCCCAGCCGGATCATTTCGGGCGGAGCGATGCCCAACGCGTTGGCGATCAGCCTGATCGGGTGGCGGAAGGAGACTTTGAGCAGTTCCAGTCCGTTTTCCGGCGTGATGCCCGACCGCCCGCGCCACGCAACGACTTCGTCGGCCGGAACGTCCAGCCCATAGTGCCCCAGCAGCGACGCCGTGAATTCGCGATGCTCTGCCGATATGGCATCGGCGCGCGCAGCGTTATCGGAAAAACCGGCAACCCGCGGATCAACCGTTTCGGGGACCAGCACGTCAACGCCGTAGGGCGCGCCGTCGATATGCTCGTCAATCCACGCCAATTCTTCTTCAAGCTGATCCGGGGTAAAGCGGGTCGCCCCCAGCACCCCGAACCCGCCCGCCTTGCTGACCGCCACCACCACATCGCGGCAGTGGCTGAACGCAAACAGCGGAAACTCGCACCCGGTCAGACGGCAGACGGCATTATCCATGATTCTCTCCCCAACAGGGAAGCGATCATCGCGCCGCGATCGCATGGCGGCAAGCCCATTTAAGCGGCCGATTAAACCAGGTAATGCGCCGTGGTCTTGGCCGCGACGTGTTGCGCCGTAACGCCGGGAGCCAGTTCGATCAGGCGAAACGCGCTGGCATGGTCATCCCGCTTGAACACCGCCAGGTCGGTTATCACCATGTCGACCACATTGCGGCCCGTCAGCGGCAGGGTACAGGCTGGAATGAACTTGGGCGCACCATCCTTGGCACAGTGTTCCATTACCACGATGATCTTCTTGACCCCGGCGACCAGGTCCATCGCCCCGCCCATGCCCTTGATCATCTTGCCCGGGATCATCCAGTTGGCGATATCGCCGTTTTCGGCGACTTCCATCGCGCCCAGAACGGTCAGGTCGATCTTGCCGCCGCGGATCATGGCGAAAGATTGGGCGCTGTCGAAATAGGCCGAATGCGGCAGTTCGCTGATCGTCTGCTTGCCGGCATTGATCAGGTCGGGATCAACCGCATCTTCGGTCGGGAAAGGGCCGATGCCCAGCATTCCGTTTTCCGATTGCAGCGTCACGGTCATGCCACTGGGCACGTGATTGGCAACCAGCGTCGGGATGCCGATCCCAAGGTTGACGTAATAGCCATCGCGCAGTTCCTGCGCGGCGCGGGCAGCCATCTGATCGCGGCTCCACCCAAGGGCGATATGATCATGCTGTGTCATCAGCCAACATCCGTGGTGCGAGTGGTGCGGAACTCGATCTTCTTGTCGTAAGGCGCGCCGACGATCAGCCGCTGGACGTAGACCCCGGGCAAGTGGATGCAATCAGGATCAAGGCTGCCGACGGGCACAATTTCTTCCACTTCTACCACGCAGACCCGCCCGCACGTTGCGGCCGGCTGATTGAAATTGCGTGCAGTCTTGCGGAACACAACATTGCCGGTCGCGTCCGCCTTCCATGCTTTGACCAGGGCCAGGTCGGCAAAAATGCCTTGTTCCAGAACGTATTCCTCGCCGCCGAAAACCTTGGTTTCCTTGCCTTCGGCAACCAGTGTTCCGACGCCGGTCTTGGTATAGAATCCGGGAATGCCCGCGCCCCCGGCGCGCATCCGTTCAGCCAGGGTGCCTTGCGGGCTGAACTCAACCTCAAGCTCGCCCGACAGGTACTGGCGCTCGAACTCCTTGTTTTCGCCAACGTAGGAACTGATCATCTTTTTTACTTGCCGCGTGCGCAGCAGTTTGCCGATCCCTTCGTTATCGATCCCGGCGTTGTTGCTGGCAAAGGTCAGGTCCTTGACCTCGCTGTCCCGCACCGCATCGAGCAGCCGTTCCGGAATGCCGCACAGGCCAAAGCCGCCGCAAGCGACCAGCAGTCCATCGCGCAGCAAGCCATCCAGCGCCGCTGCCGCATCGGGATAGATCTTTTGCATCATTGGTCCCCCAGATTGAAGCCGCTGCCGCTACGGCAAGCGCTGTCAGCTGGCAATTGCAAGCGGCGCAGTGCCAGTTGCACGCGGCGCATCAATCACCCCAGCGGCAGGCCCAGCGCATTCGACAGTTCGGCCAGCGCCTGTTCGCCATTGGTCACTTTGATCGCGTGCATCCCCAGCTGCGCCGCCGGTTTGCAGTTGATCCCCAGATCGTCGAGGTAAATGCAAACCTCCGGGCCAAGGCCAAGACGTTCGCACATCATCATATAGATTCGCGGATCGGGCTTGCGCACCCCCGCCTTGCTGCTTTCGATTACATGTTCAAACCGGGCAAAGACTTGTTCATAGGCGTCGCGGCTGTCACCGCTGCGGGCCATGCCCGCACCGTGGCCTGAAGGCACATTGTTGGTAATGCAGGCCAGGCGCAAGTTCGCTTCCCTCAGCTGGTCGAGCGCGGTGACCATTGCCGGACGGATCGAGCCCGACAGCACCGCCAGAACCGAGGCCCCGTCCAGAGCGTGCCCAAGGGCCGCAGCTTCGGCTGCAAACAGCGCGTCAAAGCGCGCAGCGTCGATCTCGGCCCGCTCAAACAGGGCCCAGGCGTTGTGATCGGGATTGGCGGCATTCACGGTGCGGACGAAGTCGCGGGGCAGGCCGCGTTCGGCCTCAAGCCGGTTGAACGCCTCGAACGGCGATGCCGTGATGACCCCGCCAAAGTCGAAAATCACGGCTTCGAATAGGCGGTCGGTCACGGCGGCTGTCATCCTGGTTTACGGCACTGCGCTTCACACCGTGGACGATAGCGCAATTCGGAGCAAGTTGGCGCGGCGTTTGACCCAGATCATGGACGGTGCCGGACAGCGGGCGCAAACTGTCTGCAAAGGAGAAAAGCCATGCGTTCCATCCTCGTCCAGACCGGCCGCGATGCCGGAATGTCATCGCGTCTCGATACCGCCATGGGCATCGCCCGGGCCCACGGCGGCCACGTCACCCTGCTGATCGACACCCCCGTCAGCCGCTACGTAACCGCCGATCCGTATGGCGGCACCTTCGTGGCGCGTGAAGCGCTTGATGCCGCCCTGGCTGCCGATGACGAACTGGCAGCGGCCTTTGCCGGGCGATTGCAAAACGATGATGTCCCGTTTGACGTTGCGCAATACGAAACAGAGCCACTTGCTGCCTTGAACGATGCAGCGCGCCTGGCTGATCTGGTCGTGGTGGCGCGTGACTGCGGGTATTGCGGCGATCTGGCGCTTGCGACGCAGGTGCCGGTGCTGATCTTGCCAGAAGGCGCGCGGCTCGATCTGCCGCTTCGTTCAGCGGCAATCGCGTGGAATGGCGCAACCGAGGCTGCCAATGCCTTGCGCGGGGCGGTCCCCTTGCTGCAGGGGTGCGAGGCGGTCAGCGTGATAACCGTGACCAGCGGCAACGACGACGATTTCCCGCCAACCGAAGCGCTGCGCTATCTTGCGCGGCACGGTATCGAGGCCGAACTGCTGGAGATCGCCATGGGCAGTTCCGTCGAAGAAACGCTTGCGGCCGCCGTCCACGCGAAGGGAGCGCAGCTGCTGGTCATGGGCGCTTATGGCCGCAGCCGCTTGGGTGAGTTCCTGTTTGGCGGCGTGACCCGCTATTTTTTGAAGGATGCCCGCGCGCTGCCGCTGCTGATTGCGCACTGACCGGGCCGCGTCGGACGTTCATCGAACGCCGCTTTGGTTCGTGGGAAAGGCCTTTACACTCGCCGCCAGTCCAAGGGGAGCCAATCCATGAAACCCGTCCGTCTTGCCGCCTTGATCGTGTTGGCCAGTGCCAGCCTGCTGTCCGCACCGCCGCTGCTGGCCAAGCCTTCCGATTATGCCGCCGCGGTGGCTGATAAGGCACGCGGCGAAAAGAACCGCGCGCTTGATGTCAGCCGCATGCCGGCAGAAGTGCTGGATTTTGCCGGAGTGACCAAGGGACAGACGGTGGTCGATTACTTCACCGGATCGGGCTACTGGGCCGAAATGTTCTCACGCGCGGTCGGGCCAAGGGGCGTGGTCTATGCCGCCGATCCGCCCAGCTTTGCCGATGCCAAGGCGTGGGAACCTATCCTGGCCAGTCACGCCAATGTGCGCATGCTGTTGGCTCCGATTGCGCAGATGAAATTCGCCCCGCGCAGCGCCGATCTGTTGTTCATCAACCTCAACTATCACGACCTTTACTGGGAATCGGAGAAATACAAATATCCGCGAGTCGAAGTGGCGGGCGTGCTGGCCGACTGGTTTACGGCCGTTAAGCCCGGCGGGTCGGTTGTGATCATCGATCACGCCGGTCCTGCCGGCGATACGCGCGCGCTGGTGGAAAAGCTTCACCGGATCGATCCGGCGCAGGTCAAGGCGGATATGGCTGCGGCCGGCTTCGTGCTGGACCGCGAATCAGACTTGCTGCGCCGCACAACGGACAACCATGAAACGAACGTGTTCGACCCTTCAGTCAGGGGCAAGACCGACCGTTTTATGCTGAAATTCCGTCGCCCTTGAGGAAATTGCGCAGGTAGTTGCAAACTTTGCAACGAGAAATAATCATTTCGCACTTGCACAATTTTGGGTTCTGACCCACTTAGAGCCTGCCTTTCAGGCATCCTCTCCCAAAAAACTTTCATGACCCGGGCCGCAACGCCCGGGTCTTTTTTTTGGCTTTTCGCCATCATCACCGGCAACGACTTCTTCCAAGCCTCGTTATCCAGCCCGACAGGTGCGGCATGGCTGCGGTTTGCATTCGTCCGCCGCAGTTCCTAGCTTTGCCCTTCCGGGGGAAACCGAGTTTCCGAAACAACAGGACACGATCGCATGGCCGATGGCGACAATACCGCCGTGATGGATAAGGCAGTCAAGCTGCAGGTTGCTGCTGCCCGCCAGGAAGAAAGCGGCCAGGGTATTGCCCGTATGCCGAAAAAGGCGCTCGCTCAGCTGGGCGTGACCGAAGGCGACGTGGTCGAAATCGTCGGCAAGCGGAACACTGCGGCCCGCGTGGTTCTGGCCTATGCCGAGGATGAAGGGCTTGATGTAATCCGGCTCGACGGCCTTCAGCGTGCCAACGCCGAAGTCGGGTCAGGCGATCACGTCCACGTCAGCAAGGCCGAATCGCGCGCCGCGCAACGCGTGATCTTTGCCCCTGCTCAGCGCGAAATGCGGCTGCAAGGGCCCGGCCAGGCGTTAAAGCGCAACTTTTTCGGGCGTCCGCTGGTGGCCGGCGATCTGGTTGCCACCACCGGGCAGACCCAGGTACGCGACATGCCGCCCGAAGTGGCGCGGATGTTCAACGCCCCCGCCTTTGCGTTGACGCAAATCCGTCTGACCGTGGTTTCTACCGTGCCCAAGGGCATCGTCCACATCGACGAGAATACCGAAGTCGAACTGCGCGAAGAGTTTGAGGAAGCGCGCGGCAGCCGCGGCGATGTCAATTACGATGACGTGGGCGGCATGGGCGATACGATCCAGCAACTGCGCGAAATGGTCGAATTGCCGCTGCGCTATCCCGAACTGTTCACCCGGCTGGGGGTCGATCCGCCCAAGGGCGTGCTGCTCCACGGCCCGCCAGGCACCGGCAAGACCCGCCTTGCCCGCGCTGTGGCCAACGAAAGCGAAGCCAGCTTCTTTACCATCAACGGCCCGGAAATCATGGGCAGCGCCTATGGCGAAAGCGAACGGCGTCTGCGCGAAGTGTTTGAAGAAGCCGAAAAGGCAAGCCCTTCGATCGTTTTCATCGACGAAATCGACTCGATTGCGCCAAAACGATCGGGCACACCGGGCGAGGCGGAAAAGCGTCTGGTTGCACAACTGCTGACCCTGATGGATGGCCTGCAGGCCCGCACCAACATCGTGGTTATCGCCGCCACCAACCGCCCCGATGCAATCGACGAGGCGCTGCGCCGTCCTGGCCGTTTCGACCGTGAAATCGTGGTCGGGGTGCCCGACGAAAAGGGTCGCCGCGAAATCCTGGGCATCCACACCCGCGGCATGCCGCTGGCCGAAGGGGTCGACCTGACGGAGCTGGCGCGCACCACCCACGGCTTTGTCGGCGCTGATATCGGAGCCCTGGCGCGCGAAGCGGCGATGGATGCAGTGCGCCGCATCATGCCCGAACTTGATCTGGAAGCGCAGACCATCCCCGCCGACGTGCTGGAAAGGCTGAACGTCACGCGCGAGGACTTTCTCAACGCCTTGAAGCGTGTCCAGCCGTCCGCCATGCGCGAAGTCATGGTCCAGGTGCCGAACGTGGGCTGGTCCGACATCGGCGGTGCCGATGAAGCGCAGGACAAGCTGAAGGAAGGGGTAGAACTGCCGCTGAAGAATCCTGACGCGTTCCGCCGGCTGGGCATCCGGCCGGCCAAGGGGTTCCTGCTATATGGACCGCCAGGGACCGGTAAGACCCTGTTGGCCAAGGCCGTTGCCAAGGAAAGCGAGGCAAACTTCATCGCGATCAAATCGTCCGACTTGCTGAGCAAATGGTACGGCGAAAGTGAACAGCAGATCGCCCGCCTGTTCCAGCGCGCCCGCCAGGTTGCCCCCTGCGTGATCTTTATCGACGAGATCGACAGCCTTGTTCCTGCTCGCGGCTCCAGCGGCAACGAACCGCAAGTAACGGCCCGCGTTGTCAACACCATTTTGGCCGAAATGGACGGGATGGAAGAACTGTCCAGTGTGGTGCTGATCGGTGCAACCAATCGCCCTGGCCTGGTCGATCCGGCGCTGCTGCGTCCCGGCCGGCTGGATGAGCTGATCTATGTCGGCACGCCGGATGCCAAGGGGCGCGAACATATCCTCAAGATCCACACCGCGAAAATGCCGCTGGGCAAGGATGTCAACCTGGGCGTCATCGCCAAGGAGGCTGATCGCTTTACCGGCGCCGATCTGGAAGACGTTGTTCGCCGTGCCGGCCTGAACGCCATCCGCCGCAGCGACGGTGATGCCAAAACCGTCACCGCCAATGATTTCCGCGAAGCCTTGGCCGATTCGCGCGCGACGGTTTCTGCCGAAATGGAGGCCGAGTACATGAAGATGAAGGGCGAGCTCAAAAAGCGTGCCGCCGAAGTCACCGCCCAGCAAATCGGCTTCTTGGCGCCAGGCATGGTCGCATCGACCCGTGACAGGAAACACAGCTGATTCCCTCCCGAAAGGGAGGGGTCAGACCCTGTCGCACAGCGCGTCTGGCATGTTTTCGCGCAGCCATTCAAGCATGGCCTCGCGCATGGCCGGGCGCAAACGGCCAAGCGCGGTCGGTCCGGCAGCACTCATCACCAATTTGAGTTCAATCGATCCGACCTGCGCCTCGCTGACCTGCAAGGCGCCAGTGCGCTTGTCCCAATCAGGGTTGGCGGTCAGCAGTGCTTCGTAGGCTTCGCGGATCGGGCCGATTGGGTTGCCCGGCTTGATCGGCAGGACCACCGATCCGGTGATCCCGCCCCCGGCGCGGGTCCAGTTCTGGAAGCTGCCGTCAAGAAACTTGGACGTGGGCACAATGATCCGGCGTTCATCGCCGGTGCGGATGACGACGTAGCTAAGGCGGATATCCTCAACCCGTCCGTTTTCGCCATCGATCACCACAAAATCACCAATGCGGATCGGTTCGGTCAGGGCGATCTGGATGCCGGCGATCAGCGACTTCAAGGCTGGCTGTGCAGCAGCGCCGACGGCCAGGGTGGCAAGACCAGCCGAAGCCAGCAGGGTCGTTCCGATATTTCTGACTGCCGGGATACCGAACAGCACCAGCGCCACGGTCACGAACACGATCATGAAGCCCGCAGTGCGGGAAAATATGGCTATGCGGGTTCGCCGGCTTCGCGCCGCCAGTTCGTCGGGGTCAGCCTCGGTGCGCTGCTCCATCGCTGCGGCAAAGGCCTTGACCATGGCGAAAAACAACCAGCCGAACAGCGCCGGCTCGACAAACCGGCCAATCTCACCCCAAACTCTGGCGATAAGCGCATTATTTTCAGCCGCCACCGAAATGCTGACGGCGATCATCAACCACAGTATCGGCATCCGAATCCGGGCGAAGAAAAGATCGTCGCCCTGTGTGGCGGAGAACCGTGCGGCGCGGCTCAAAAGCCAAAAGGCGATAAGGTGCAGCGCCATCGCGACGCCCACCGCAATGCCGCCATAGATAGCCGCCTTGGTCAATTGCTGCGACCAGGTAAAGACGGCATCGGCAGAGGGCAAACCGGCTGGCATTTTCGCCATAATCGTACCGCTCAATGTGCTGCCCCCCAGCTTTCCCCTGAACCGATCTCCACGCCTAACGCGACGGTCATCTCTACCGCAGGAGCGGCGGCGCCTTCCATCACTGTACGGATAACTGCGGACGCGGCGGCGACGTCCGCTTCGGGCAGTTCAAACACCAGTTCGTCATGGACTTGCAGCAACATCCGGACATGGCCCAGACCGGCTGCTTCAAGCGCGGGCATCATCCGCGCCATGGCCCGCTTGATGATATCGGCCGCCGTGCCCTGGATCGGCGCGTTGATTGCCGCACGCTCGCTACCCTGGCGTTCGGCCTGCTGGCTGGACTTGATCCGCGGAAACCAGGTTTTTCGGCCAAACAGCGTTTCGGAAAAACCGCGCTCGCGCACTGCATCCAGCGTTTCGTGGATGTAGCGCTGAATCCCAGGGAAACGTTCGAAATAGCGGTCGATCATCGCCTGGGCTTCGTCCGACGTCACTCCCAGCCGCCCGCCCAATCCCCAACGGCTGATGCCGTAAAGGATCGCGAAATTGATCGTCTTGGCCCGGCCGCGGGTGTCGCGGTTGACCTCTCCGAACATTTCCTGCGCGGTGCGGGCGTGAATATCCTCGCCATTGGCGAAAGCTTCCTTGAGCGCAGGTACATCGGCCATGTGTGCGGCCAGGCGCAGCTCGATCTGGCTGTAGTCGGCAGCCAGTAGTACGTTGCCTGGTTCCGCCACGAAGCAATCGCGGATCTGCCGGCCGATTTCGGTACGGATCGGAATGTTCTGCAGGTTCGGATCGGTCGATGACAGGCGCCCGGTCTGCGCCCCGACCAGACTGTAGCTGGTATGGACCCTACCGGTAGCGGGGTTGATCGCTGCCTGCAGCGCCTCTGTATAGGTGGAGCGCAGCTTGGAGAGCTGACGGTATTCCAGCACCTTGTTGGCAATCGGCGCGCCTTCCGCGGCCAGACCTTCCAGCACCGACTGGTCGGTGGAATACTGCCCTGTCTTGCCCTTCTTGCCGCCTTTGTAGCCCAGCTTGTCGAACAGCACTTCGCCCAATTGCTTGGGACTGCCTATGGTAAAAGGCGTACCGGCAAGCCCGTGGATTTCCGTTTCCAGTGCGGCCATCTGCTCGGCAAAAGTTGCTGAAAGCCCGGCCAGCCGCTCACGGTCTACCTTGATGCCATGACGTTCCATCTGCGCCACCACCGGGATCAGCGGGCGGTCCACCCGTTCGTAGACTCGGGTGGCGCCTTCGTCTGACAGGCGCGGTTTGAGCACGCGGTGCAGCCGCCAGGTGACATCGGCATCCTCAGCGGCATATTGCGTGGCACGGTCCAGCGGGACCTCGCCAAAGGAAATTGCCTTCTTGCCGGTGCCGCAGATATCCTTGAAGGTCAGCGTGGCATGGCCAAGGTGGCGCACGGACAATTCATCCATGCCGTGGCCGCCGCCGATCCCGTCTTCGCTGCGTCCGGCGTCCAGATCGAAGCTGATGATCATGGTATCGTCGATTGGCGCAACCGATATGCCGTGGCGGGCAAGCACGTTGATATCATACTTGATGTTCTGCCCGATCTTGAGCACCGCATCGCTTTCCAACAGCGGTTGCAGCAGGGCGATAGCGCGGGTCGTGCCAATCTGGGCAGGCCGCTCGGCAAACATGTCGCTGCCGCCGTGGCCCAGAGGGATATAGCAGGCATCGTTCGGTCCCAGCGCCAGGCTGATCCCTGCCAGATCGGCACGCATCGCGTCGAGCGCCGACGTTTCTGTGTCGATTGCCAGCACCCGCGCGGCAAAGGCGCGTTCGATCCACTGGACCAGCGCGGCCTCATCCTGGACGCAGGCATAGGCAGCGCGGTCAACCGCCGGCATGGCGGCGAGCGGTTGGCGATTTCCCGAAAGTGCCGCCTGGGTGCCGGGCGTTACCGCTTTGGCCGGGTTGAGCTGGGTCGCGCGTTCCGGGCTGCCGCGTCCTTCGCCAAGACGCCGCAGCAGACTGGTAAAGCCATGTTCGGTCAGAAAGTGGATCAGCGGATCGGGGGGGATCGCATCCAGCTTCATGTCCTCGATCGGCAAGGGCAGCGCACAATCTTCCTTGAGCTGAACCAGCACGCGCGATAGCCGCGCCATATCGGCCTGTTCAATCAGACTTTCGCGCAGTTTCGACGGTTTCATGTCCCCGGCTGCGGCCAAGGCCGCTTCCAGGCCGCCGTGTTCCTGGATCAGCTTGGTTGCCGTCTTCGGGCCGATGCCGCGGATGCCGGGTACATTATCGACAGAATCGCCCATCAGCGCCAGCACATCGCCGACCAGTTCAGGCTTTACCCCGAACTTTTCCTCAACCTCGGCCACGTCGATCCGCTGGTTCTTCATGGTGTCAAGCATGTCGACACAGCCGCCGCCCTTGCCGCACTTGCCGACCAGCTGCATCAGGTCCTTGTCCGATGACACAATCGTCACGTCCCAGCCGCGTTCGGTCGCAGCGCGGGCATAGGATGCAATAAGATCGTCCGCTTCCAGCCCCTGCTCTTCAATGCAGGGCAGGCTGAAGGCGCGGGTGGCATCGCGGATCAGGGGGAATTGCGGAACCAGATCCTCGGGCGGCGGGGGGCGATTCGCCTTGTACTGGTCGTAGATTTCGTTGCGGAACGAAATACTCGATGCATCGAGAATCACCGCCAGATGTGTGGGGCCGTCCGCCTTGTTGAGATCGTCGGCCAGCTTCCACAGCATGGTCGTATAGCCATAGACCGCGCCAACCGGTGTACCTTGCGGGTTGGTCAGCGGCGGCAGGCGGTGATAAGCGCGAAAGATGTAGGCCGATCCATCGACCAGATAGAGATGCTGCTTGGGCTCCATCCTAGCGGATTAGCAGGATGGACCGCGCAGGGTAAGCCGCCGGAGCTGACTTTTGCGGCGTGCTGGGTGAACAAAAATCGGATCGCCGCAGCATGGCGTCATATCGGCGCCACAATTGACGGTTAGCCAAGGGATAGACCCAAAAACTGTGCATCATTGCGATGGCGCAGCGACTTGTGCTTGCATCCTCACACGAAGGGCATTATTTGTCCGCGCGAAGTCTACTGATAAGGTAGGCTTTCCGTTCGGTCGCGCTTACCCGCCGCCCGGTGCAGGCTATCTGCCCAGGCTCAGGTAAAAGGTGGCCGCGCGTGGTCCACTCGCTGTTCTAAGGATACCAATTCATGCGCAAGATCGTTATCGCTGCCGCCGCTGGCGCCGCTCTCGCTCTCTCGGCCTGCTCGGGCGAAAAGGCTGAAGACGCCGCTGTCGCCGCTTCGGAAGCTGCCACCGACGCCGCTGCCGCTGCTTCGGACGCTGCTGCCGACACCGCCGCGATGGGTTCGGCCGCTGCTGCCGACACCGCCGCTGCCGCTTCGGGCGCCGCTGACGCTGCTGCTGATTCGGCTACTGCCGCTTCGGGCGCTGCTGCTGACGCTGCTGCAGCTGCTGCGGATGCCGCCAAGAAGATGTAATCTTCGCCGGCAGGCACAGAATTGGGGCGCGAAGGGCAACCTTCGCGCCCTTTTTCTTTGCCGGCGCAATCAAGGTATACCTAGCCATGACAATCCGCACCTGGGCAAAGGCGTTGAAGCGTGATGCGCTGACGTTGTGGCTGGCCGCGCGCGATCCCCGCGTGGCATGGTACGCCAAGGCACTGGCGGGCGCCGTGGCGGCCTATGCCTTCAGCCCGGTTGACCTCATTCCCGATTTCATTCCGGTGCTTGGTTATCTGGACGATCTGCTGATCGTTCCGGCAGGGATATGGCTTGCGGTAAGGATGATTGAGCCTGCCGTACTGGCAGATCTGCGCGGCAAGGCCGCCGTACTGGCCCAGCGACCGGTCAGCCGATTGGCTGCGGCTTTGATTGCTGGGCTGTGGCTGGCCCTGGCCGTGCTTGCGGCCAGACTTGCCTTGCCGCACGTGCGCCAAGGCGCTTGACTGGTTTAACCGCGCGATTAACACTGCGCCGGAATAGCCCCCGAACGGGGGCCGAGAGGAGCTTCGGCATGTCCCCCACCCCGGCCGATCTGCTGGCGCAAGGACTGACCCGCGCATTGGCGCGCGCCGGTCTGCCTGCGCCGGCAGGATTGGAACGGCTGTCCGGCGGCGCCAATATGGAAAGCTGGCGCTTCACCGCTGGCGCCGAGACCTTGATCCTGCGCCGCGCCGCAGCAGCCGAACTTATGGTCGGTAGGCCGATGGACCATGCTGCCGAAGCCAGCCTGATCCGGGCGGCACGGGCCGGCGGGGTCATGGCACCTGAAGTACTGGTTGACCTTGATCCCGAAGACCGGATCGGCAGCGGCTTCATCATGCGCGCAATGCCGGGAACGCCGGATCCGCACGCGATTCTCGCCGCTGCCGATCCGGCCCCGCTGATTGGCGACATCGCCCGCGAACTGGCTGCGGTCCATAACCTGTCGGTTGATGGACTGCCCGCTCCGGTGATGGACACGTGTGCCGCCTTGTCCGATCTGAAGACACGGTTTCTGACCTATGGCGGCGACCGGCCGATTCTGGCCCTGGCCCTGCGCTGGCTGGAAAATAACCTGCCGCCCCCCGTCACGCCGCGGCTGGTACATGGTGATTTCCGGCTGGGAAATCTGCTGGTTGAAGTGGAAGGGCCGAACTGCGGCCGGCTGTCGGGCGTGCTCGATTGGGAACTGGCGCATCTGGGTGATCCGCATGAAGATCTGGCCTTTGGCTGCATGACTGTGTGGCGCTTTTCGCGCCCTGATCGCCCAGGATACGGGCTGACCACGCTTGACCAGCTGTTCGAAGCCTATGAAGCGGCGGGCGGCGTTACCATCAATCCGCAGCGGTTCCGCTTCTGGACTGTCTATCGCACGTTCTGGTGGGCGCTGGGCTGCCTGCAAATGGGCGGATACTGGCGCGACGGCCATGACCGTGCGGTGGAACGCGTCGTCGTGGCGCGGCGGACCAGCGAACAGGAACTGGATCTGCTGCTGCTGCTGGAAGATCTGGCCCCCGAGGCGGAACGCAGCCGTCCGCTGCCGCCCCGCCAACACGTTATCCAACCCGGCACCGGCGAACCCAATGGCAGCGAAGTGCTAGAGGCGGTGTCGGAATGGCTGGCCAGCGACATCAAGCCGCTTGTCAGCGGACGTGACAAGTTCAACCTGGCCGTTGCACGCAATGCGCTGGGTATCGCCGCGCGCGAGCTTGCGCAGCGTCCAGCCGTGACCGACGCGGCCCTGTCTGCTGATCTGCTGGCCGGTACAGCCGATCTGGCCACCCCCCGTTTGCTGGCCCGGCTGCGCCGCATGGCGCTGGACAAGCTGGCTGCCGATATGCCGAAATATCCTGCGCTGGAACTGGCGCGAATCCGCTGGGAAGGACTCTGAGACATGGACTTTGCACTGCCCCAAGACCTTGTCGCGTATCTGGACGAACTGGACGCGTTCATCGCTGCCGAGATCAAGCCGCTGGAACAGCAGGACGACAATATCCGCTTTTTCGACCATCGCCGTGAATGGGCCCGAACCGATTTCGACGATGGCGGGTTGCCGCGCCCGGAATGGGAGCAACTGCTGGTTGCCGCCAAACGCAAAGCGGACGCAGCAGGACACTGGCGCTTTTCGGCACCCAAGAAGTATGGCGGGAAGGATGGCTCAAACCTGTGGATGGCCGTTATCCGTGACCGCTTTGCGCAGAAGGGACTTGGCCTCCACAACGATCTTCAGAATGAACACTCGATCGTTGGCAACTTTCCGTTCGTTGCCATGTATGACGAGTTTGGCACCGAAGCACAGAAGGACGAGTTCATCCTTGGCGGCTTTTCCGGGGAGCGCCGCGTCGCCTTCGGCCTGACGGAGCCCGACCACGGCAGCGATGCTACCTGGATGGAAACCCACGCGGTGCCCTGCGAGCGCGATGGCGTCGCCGGGTGGCTGATCAACGGCGCCAAGATGTGGATCACCGGGATGCATGCGGTCACCCATGTCGCGCTGTTTGCGCGGACCGGCGGCAACCCGGGCGACGCACGCGGGATCACCTGCTTTCTTACGCCGGTGCCGTCCCCGGGGTTGCAGATCAACGAATTCATGTGGACCTTCAATATGCCGACCGATCATGCGCGCTTCACGCTGAGCGATGTGTGGGTGCCGCATTCTGCCATTCTGGGCGAGGAGGGCCGCGGGCTTAGCCTGGCGCAAAGCTTTGTTCACCAGAACCGCATCCGCCAGGCGGCCAGTTCGCTGGGCGCGGCAACTTTTTGCGTTGAGGAATCGGTGCGCTATGCTCGGCAACGCAAGCCGTTTGGCAAGGCATTGGCCGAAAACCAGGGCATCCAGTTTCCGCTGGTCGAACTTGCGACCCAGTGTGAAATGCTGCGGATGCTGATCTACAAGACGGCGTGGGACATGGACCAGATGCCCCACAAAGAGATTGAACACGCGCTGTCCGACAAGATTTCGATGTGCAATTACTACGCCAACCGGCTGGTCTGCGAGGCCGCCGACCGGGCCATGCAGGTCCACGGGGGGATCGGCTATTCACGCCACAAGCCGTTTGAACATATCTTCCGTCACCATCGCCGCTACCGCATCACCGAAGGCGCGGAAGAGATTCAGATGCGCAAGGTAGGCGCCTATCTGTTCGGCTATTTGGGACCGCGCAAAGCGCTTTATGGCTGAATGACATAGCGCTTCATTTTGTCCCCTGTCCCGTGTTAGCCCCCTTGCCAACGGCTAACAGGGAGAGAGATGATGCGTACCATGGTGCGGCTTGCAGTGGCAGGCCTTCTGGCGACAACGGCGGGCGGCGCACTGGCCCAGACCGCGCCGATCGTTATGCCCGGTGCACCGGGTCAGCCAAGCCGGGCGATCAGCGCGGCAGATGCGGTGAAGCTGGCCAATGCAAGCTATTCGCCCGCTGACGTCGCTTTCATGCAGCACATGATTGTGCACCACCAGCAGGCTGTCGACATGGCCGGCCTGGTGAAGACGCGGACCAACAACCCGGATATCATCGCTGTCGCGGGACGGATTGATGCCGGCCAGGCCGACGAAATGAAATTCATGCGCAAGTGGCTAGGCGATCGGGGCGAGTCGCTGGCGATGCCGGCGATGGATCATGCCATGCACGGCGATCATGCCATGTCTGGAACGGGTCTGATGAAAGGCATGGCCACACCTGAACAGATGGCGGCGCTGAGCGCAGCGAATGGTACAGCGTTTGACCGGATGTTTCTGCAACTCATGATCCCGCACCATCGGGGCGCGCTGGACATGGTCCGCGACCTGCTGCGCACACAGGGCAGCGTTTATGATCCCGCGATGTTCCAGTTCACCACTGATGTGACCAATGATCAGAAGACCGAAATTGACCGGATGAACAAGGTGCTTGGCAGCCTTTCCGGAGATCCCCGCGCCACGCTGACCCCCGGATTCCGCACCGCGGGTGAAGCAATTCTCAATATGAAGAAGGTTGCCAGCCTGACCAAGCCGGTCGGATTTTATGACCCCAAAAATCCGGCCGGACTGATGCCGCTAAAGGCCAAGAAGGAAGATGAGGCGAAAAAGGAAGACGCGGCAAAGAAGGCTGAAGACGCCAAGAAAGCCGAGGCTGCAAAGAAACCCGATGCCGTCAAGACCGAGGCCGAGCCGCCCAAGCCCGAGTTTGCCGATCGCTGGGCGCTGCTCGACTTTATGAATTCCGACATGGCCTTTGCCGGCGATGTGATGATTGCCGGCAGTTTTCACGGCTTCAACGCCTACCGGCTGGGCAAGGATGGGGTACCCTCGTTAATCAGTTCGGTCGTCTGCCCGGGCGGACAGGGCGACATATCGGTCGTCGGCAAGCTGCTGGTGATGAGCGTCGAGGAGCCACGCGGCCGGACCGATTGCGGGCTGCAGGGCGTGACCGGCAAGGTCAATACAGAGCGTTTTCGCGGGGTGCGGATTTTTGATATCTCGGATCTGGCCAATCCGCGCCAGGTTGGACAGGTCCAGACCTGCCGGGGCAGTCACACGCATTCCGTGGTCGATGCTGATACCAACCGCATCGTCCTTTACGCTTCGGGCACGTCGTATGTGCGTGAAACTGCCGAGCTGGCGGGCTGCATCGACCAAGGCGGCGATGAAACTGCGCTGTTCAGCATCGACGTGATCGAAGTGCCGGTGGCCAATCCCGCCGCTGCGCGCATCGTCGATCGCCCCCGGGTGTTCTCCGCCGATGGCAAGATAGCAGGGCTGTGGCGCGGCGGGGACCATGGCGATGGGACCCAGGACACCGAAGTAACCGACCAGTGCCATGATATCACCGTGTTTCCGGCCAAGAAGCTGGCCGCCGGAGCCTGTTCGGGCAACGGCATCCTGCTCGACATCTCTGATCCGATGAAGCCAAGGCGGATCGACGACGTTTCGGACAAATCCTTCGCCTATTGGCATTCGGCCACATTCAACAACGACGGCACCAAGGTACTGTTCACCGATGAATGGGGCGGAGGCATGCGGCCGCGCTGCCAGGCTGGCGATCCCACGACCTGGGGCGCCGATGCTTTCTATGGGATCGACAACGGCAAGCTGGTCTATCGCGGCCATTACAAACTGCCGGCACCGCAGACCGACAAGGAAAATTGCGTCGCCCACAATGGCTCGATCATCCCGGTCCCGGGGCGCGATATCTTTGTCCAGGCCTGGTATCAGGGCGGAATCAGCGTGATCGACTTTACCGATGCGGCAAATCCCAAGGAGATCGCCTATTTCGATCGCGGACCGATCGACAAGGACCAGTTGGTTTTGGGCGGCTACTGGTCAGCTTATTGGTACAAGGGAAGGATATACGCGACCGAGATTACCCGCGGAATTGACGTGTTCAAGCTGGAACCAAGCGCCTTTGTGACCAAGGCGGAAATCGCCGCAGCGGAAGGCGCGATATATCCGGGCGGAGTGTTCAACCCGCAGACCCAGACGCAGGTCACCTGGCCTGCCAAACTGTCCGCCGCGGCAATGGCAAGTCGGAAATAAGGACGGGAGCGGCGGCGGTCTGCAGTGCGGTACCGCCGTCCACCTTACCGCGAAGCAGAGCGTCCGAAGCTGGGCGATTCGACCTGATAGCCGTCGTAGATGGCGCGTGCGATACTCGCGATCCGCGCGTCCCGGTAGGTCTTGCCGCCCTGCCCGGTAACATAGACTGCCACGGCGAACGTCCGGCCATCGGGGGTGTTGATGATCCCGACGTCGCTGGACGTGTTGCTGAGCGTACCGGTCTTATGCAGAACGCGGGCATCGCCGGGCAGCAGTGCCTTGAGCCGGCCGCGCCCGGTGACGCAGCGCTCCATGGCGGAAAGCAGCACCGCGTTGCTCGACGCGCTTAGCCAGCGGCCCTGATGAATGCCTGTCAGCAGCTGAACCATCGTCAGCGGTGTGGCACTGTCCCGCTGGTCAACCACGCGGGCCGGATCATACTGGCCATCATCGCGCACGAGCGTGGCGATATCACGGTCAAGGCGGAAGCCTGACAGCCCCGCCGAGTTGCGCACCCACTGATTGACTGCCGATGGGCCGCCCACAACCTTGAGCAGTGCGTCGGTGGCACGGTTGTCGCTATGGATGATGGTCCGGTCGATCAGTTCAAGCGCGGAAAGCGTCGGCCCGGCACGCACCGGTGCAATTGTGCTGGAATACTTAGCCGAAGGTACCGGCAGCATGAGCGGATAGCGGTCCGTCAGGGAATAGCGGCCTTGATCGACTCCCTGAAGAAAGGCGGCGACAATGGCAATCTTGCTGGTGCTGGCCATCGGGAACGGCTGGCTGCCCAACACGCTGACGGTTCGGCCGGTATCAAGGTCGACTGCGGCAACCCCGATCCGGCCCTGTGCGGAATTGGCCAGCGAGGCGACCTGCGCTTCAAGGCTTGAGGTATAAGTCGAAGGCGCGGCGGCCGGCGACCAGGTTTGCACCGGCAGGATCGAAACGGGCGCGCTGATTGTCCCGGACCGCTGAACCTTGGTTTCCGTCCGGAAAGTCTGATCGAATGTCGATTCAAGGTTTGTGGATGGACCGGCAATTACGGGCGAAGCCGCCCCAATCAGGGCCAGCGCGGAAAACGCGCGTAAGATCAAACGGTTCTTCATGATATCAGCGATAGCCCAAACATGCTTTCAGTTTGGCTAACGTGACCTGCAGCCGATAGACACCTGCGACGAAACGCACTTTTATTGCGAGGACCCGTGGGAACCCGATGTTGGCAGCAGAACCAGGACTTACGAAAAAGGCCGGGAACTTGCGTCCCCGGCCCGTTTCATCGCGACGTTTGTCCGGTCGGACTTAGAAGTCCATACCGCCCATACCGCCCATGCCGCCGCCCGGGGGCATGCCCATGGCAGGCTTGTCATCGGGCTTTTCGCTAATCGCCGCTTCGGTGGTGATCAGCAGACCGGCAACCGAGGCCGCGTCCTGCAGGGCAGTGCGCACGACCTTGGTCGGATCGATCACGCCGGCCGCAACCAGGTTTTCGTATACGTCGGTTGCAGCGTTGAAGCCCTGGGTTTCGTCATTTTCGCGCAGCAGGTTGCCCGCGACAACGGCACCGTCATGGCCCGCGTTGCTGGCAATCTGCTTGAGCGGCGTGGTGATCGCCTTGCGCACGATGTCGATGCCCTTGGTCTGGTCATCGTTGGCGCCCTTCATGCCGTCCAGGCTCTTGGTGGCATAAAGAAGGGCAGTACCGCCGCCGGGGACGATGCCTTCTTCAACCGCAGCGCGGGTGGCGTGGAGCGCATCGTCGACGCGGTCCTTGCGTTCCTTGACTTCGACTTCCGAAGCCCCGCCGACCTTGATAACGGCAACACCGCCGGCCAGCTTGGCCAGACGTTCCTGCAGCTTTTCCTTGTCGTAGTCGCTGGTGGTGGTTTCGATCTGGGCACGGATCTGTTCAACCCGGCTCTTGATGTCGTCGGAACCGCCGGCACCATCGACGATGGTCGTGTTGTCCTTGTCGATCGAAACGCGCTTGGCCTGGCCGAGCATGTTCAGGGTTACTGATTCGAGCTTGATGCCCAGGTCTTCGCTGATCATCTCACCCTGCGTCAGGATTGCGATGTCCTGCAGCATGGCCTTGCGGCGATCGCCGAAGCCGGGTGCCTTGACTGCCGCAACCTTCAGGCCGCCGCGCAGCTTGTTGACCACCAGGGTAGCCAGGGCTTCGCCTTCGATATCTTCGGCAATGATAAGCAACGGACGGCCCGACTGCACCACCGCTTCAAGCACCGGAAGCATTGCCTGGAGCGACGACAGCTTCTTCTCGTGGATCAGGATGTAGGGGTTTTCCAGCTCAACCGTCATCTTGTCGGGGTTGGTGATGAAGTAGGGCGAGAGATAGCCGCGGTCGAACTGCATGCCTTCGACAACATCGAGTTCAAACTCGAGGCCTTTGGCTTCCTCAACCGTGATAACGCCTTCCTTGCCGACCTTTTCCATCGCTTCGGCGATCTTCTGGCCAACTTCGATATCGCCATTGGCCGAAATGATGCCGACCTGGGCGATTTCCGACGAGCCCGCGACGGGCTTTGAACGTGCGACCAGGTTTTCGATAACCTTGGTAACCGCGAGATCGATGCCGCGCTTCAAGTCCATCGGGTTCATGCCGGCAGCGACCGAGGTCATGCCTTCACGCACAATTGCCTGGGCTAGGACGGTGGCGGTGGTAGTGCCGTCACCGGCCAGGTCGTTAGTCTTGCTGGCGACTTCGCGCAGCATTTGCGCGCCCATGTTTTCGAACTTGTCCTTCAGTTCGATTTCCTTGGCGACGGTGACGCCGTCCTTGGTGATGCGGGGCGCGCCGAAGCTCTTGTCGATGACAACGTTGCGGCCCTTGGGCCCCAGCGTCACCTTGACGGCATTGGCGAGGATATCGACACCGGCCAGAATGCGCTCACGCGCGTCGCGGCTGAATTTTACGTCTTTGGCAGCCATGATGCTGTTCCTTCAGATAGAATTGCGTGGGGAGAAAGCGCTGCTCAGCCAATAATGCCGAGGATGTCGCTTTCCTTCATGATCAGCAGGTCTTCGCCGTCGAGCTTGACTTCGGTGCCCGACCACTTGCCGAACAAGACCTTGTCGCCAGCCTTGACGTCAAGCGGTGTGACCTTGCCGTCTTCGGCCTTCGAGCCGGCGCCCACGGCGACGACTTCGCCCTCGGCCGGCTTTTCCTTGGCGCTGTCGGGGATGATGATGCCGCCGGCGGTTTTTTCCTCGGCTTCGACGCGGCGAACCAGCACGCGATCGTGCAACGGACGGAATGCCATGGTAATATGCCTCTCTTCCAGTGATACGAATGCAGTTGGCACTCTTCAATGCAGAGTGCCAGCGGGGCGCATATGGGTCTGCGCAACTTCCTCGTCAAGTCGGTGAAGCAGGAATTATTGCAGATTGTTCAGCCAGCGAACGACGCGCTTTCCAGGCCGAGACGACCCCGCCCCCGCCAGCGTGTGGCAAGCAGGAACGATACGACTACCAGGCCCGTCGCCAAGCCCACCCACACGCCTGCTCCAGCCAGGGGCGTAAAAAACCCAAGCGCAACCGAAGTCCCGAAACCGAAGATCCAGTATCCCGTCAGCGCCATTATCATCGGGATCCGCGTATCCTGCAATCCGCGAAGCAAGCCGGCCAGTACCGCTTGGGCGCCGTCAAACAACTGAAAAGCCGCAGCGATGCGCAAAAACACAATTGCGTATCCCACCAGGACGGCGCGCTCTGGTGCATAGGGATCGATATACAGACTAAGCAAGAGAGACGGCGCAAACAGCATGAGCAGCGCCGGGATTGCCATGTAGACCATCGAAATAAGCAGTGCGGCCTGCCCGGCCGTGCCGATGCCGTGCCGATTGCCCGCGCCGAAATGATATCCGACCCGGATAGTGGCTGCCTGGCCGATGCCGAAGGGAATCTGGAACGCCAGCGCCCCCAGTTGCAGCGCGATGGTGTGCGCGGCCAGTTGCGCTTCGCCGATCAGGCCCATCAGGAAGGCAGCACTGGTGAACAGCCCGCCTTCGGCAAGAATGATCAGGGCAATCGGCACGCCAATCCGCACCAGATCGCGCAGCCGTTGCCATTCCGGCCGCCACCAGTTGCCGAAGATGCGATAGCGCCGCAGCCTGCGATCAGTGGCGATTGCAGCGGCATAGGCGGCAACCCCGATCCAGCTGGTCAGCACGCTGGAAACCGCCGATCCATCTAGCCCCATTTGCGGGGCTCCGAAATGACCGAAAACGAACGCATAGTTGCCAACAGAGTTGACCACGATCGACAGCAAGGTGATCAGCGTGGCGAAGACCGGCCGGCCCAGTGCAGCCACAAAAGTGCGCAGGACATTTGCAATAATTGCTGCGGGCATCGCCCACAGCAGAATTGCAAGGAACGCGCCCGCCCGGCGCGAGACGACCGGTTCCTGCCCGGTCAGCAGCATGAAACCTTCCCCGAATAAGCAAATTGCCATGCCCAGCAAAGAGCACACCAATGCCAGCCACAGCGCCATGCGAACCGAACGCCGCACTTCGCGCACCGCGTGACGGCGGCGGCCAAGCTCAGCGGCGATGATCGGCGCGCAGGCACTTGTCAGGCCTGAAAAGCACCACATCATGATGCCGAACAGCGAAACTGCCAGAGACGATGCCGAAAGCGCTTGTTCGCCCAGCCGCGCCACAAAGATTACATCAATCGAGTAAACCAGCATCTGCAGGAGATTTGCAGCAGCGAGCGGCGCAGCAAGCCAAAGCATTGCCCGCAGTTCGCTGCGCCAGGCGCCGGAAGTTGCAGCAATAGCCATAAGGGCCGTTCGGTTAGTGATAGTTTGGCGCAACCGGAAGGCGTTACGTCGGGATTTTTGCGCTTTTCAGCTTGGATGTGTGGATTATGTCATCGCAGGTGTGTGCTAGTGCGTGGACTGCCAGGTCGCACCATGCTTTATCTGGCTTCTGATCTTTTGGGAACTAACGCTGCCTTGCGGCATTTGTTAGTTGAGTCCTGAACAAGGAATCCCTGAGGTATACTGCTGCGTCAAGCACGGGTCCTTCGGGTCGCACGGAAGGGAGTCGGGACCGCAAGGTGTCGGCTCCCTTCTAGCTTGGACTTGCTGTGCGGCGACAGATGGCCTGTCCACTCGATTGAAACCGATCACGAAAAAGGGCGACCCCGCAAGGCCGCCCTTTCTTGTAATCCGAAAAGGATCGCCGTTCGAAATTACTTGATTTCGACGGTGCCGCCAGCGGCTTCGATCTTCTTCTTGATTTCTTCGGCGTCGGTCTTGTTGGTGCCTTCCTTGATCGCCTTCGGAGCGGCTTCCACCAGCGCCTTGGCTTCGGTCAGGCCCAGCGCGGTGATGGCGCGGACTTCCTTGATGACGGCGATCTTGTTGCCGCCGTCGCCGGTCAGGATAACGTCGAATTCGGTCTTTTCCTCGGCAGCTTCGGCAGCAGCGCCGCCGCCGGCAGGGGCAGCAACGGCAACAGCGGCAGCAGCCGACACGCCCCAGGCTTCTTCAAGAGCCTTGGCAAGGTCAGCAGCTTCCAGGACGGTCAGCTTCGAAAGTTCTTCAACGAGCTTGGCGATATCAGCCATGGTATTTCACTCCTAAGTTGTTAGCCGGAGAGGGCGGCGCCCATAACTCCGGTAAATCGTACGAAAACGTCTTAAGCAGCATCCTTGGCGGCATAGGCACCGAAGACGCGGGCCAGCTTGGCCGCCGGAGCGGTAGCAAGCTGGGCGACTTTGGTGGCCGGTGCCTGGACCAGGCCGATGACCTTGGCACGCAGTTCGTCGAGCGAGGGCATCGAGGCGAGCGCCTTGATCCCTTCCGCGTTCAGAACCTGCGCACCCATCGATCCGCCAACGATTTCGAGCTTGTCGTTCGTCTTGGCGAAATCAACCACCGCCTTTGCGGCGGCAACCGGATCTGCCGAAACGGCAAGAGCGGTCGGGCCGGTCAGGAACTCGCCGATGCCGGCGTAGTCGGTGTCCTGGATGGCAAGCTTGGCAAGACGATTCTTCGCAACCTTGTAAGTCGCACCCGCATCGCGCACCTTGCCGCGCAGAACGGTGGACTGGGCCACCGTCAGCCCGAGGTTGCGGGTGACGACCACCACACCAGCCTCGGCAAAGCTTGCGTTGAGCGAAGCGACCGAATCGGCTTTTTGCGAACGATCCATGCCTTACTCCTTCAAAATGACCGCCTGGGGTGAAAACCCCGTGCGGCCGGCTACGTGTGTCCATGGCGCTGGTGCACCACGGGCGAGACCGTTCGAAGGGGAAGGAGGACGTGAAACACGCCGGGTGCGGCACTTGCCGGCAAGGCAAGGGGTCCGCTTAAATCTCTGTCCCCGCCTAGGCTGCAGATTAAGGAGGGGGCCCCCAGCAGCTGTCTCGGACGGCTGACCGGTCGGGGACGAATCCCGTTACGGTCGCGGCGGCCAATAGCACCGCCGGTTCCCAAGTCAAGAATGGCGAGGCTTAAAGCGTCAGCATGTCGAACACCGCAGCGTGCAGCGGTGCTGTGAAGATACAGCCCGCTTCAAGTCCGGCGGTCCATACAATCAGCGCTTCAATCGGGCGCAAATTACCGATCTGAAGCCAGATCGACACGCCCGGTCGAAGCGGCGCGACGCTGGAAAGGCGTGCGCCGTGCTGCGACAAGTCGCGCAGCCGTACAACTTCCCTCATTGTTCCGCGGCGGCAGGGGATCGTTGCACCTATTGCGCGTCTTTCAAACGCACGGCGCAGCAATCTGGCCTCTAGACCATTAGCACTATCAATCGACA
>NZ_JAHEBV010000020.1 GCF_024642085.1 Novosphingobium sp.
AAGCCTGAAACGTAATTTCCGTCGGGTCGAAAAAGATAAAACTCCATTTCAAGTGTTTATCAAAAAAGGATGCCGACATGATCAGGAAATTAATAGTAGAGCTGACTTACAGTTCAAATATCGCTGAATCGGCCTTCGCCGCCGCTTCCGATCCCGACAAGGGCCTGGACACGGCTGCAGCGCCAAAAATCCCCGGGGTCACCTTCGACAGTTCGTTTGCTGCGACCGTTGTTCCGGGCCTGACCGTCCGAAGCCCGATCGAATCCGGCTACGTTTCAGGCCAGAAAGTCGACCTGGCGCTGGATGATGATGGCGCCATCGATCCCCGGCAAGCGACCTATGTGGTTCGTGCCGAAGCCGAAGAGGCCAAGTTCGACGAAATCATGGCCCACAAGAATGTCGTCGGGGTCTATGCCGATGTTGAAATCCAGCCCACCCTGATCTGCCCCGGCAGCGCGCCAATGGGCAACGATGCGGATGTTGCCCGGCTGCTATGCGTACCCCAGATGCAGCGGATCCGCATGGACGGATCGGGCGTCCTTCTGGCGATTGTCGATACCGGGATCAACCAGGCCTATCTGGCGGCGCACGGCCGGCCCATAACAGTCGATGCCGCGCGCAGCTGGGTACCTGCAGCTGGAATGGTTCCGGGCAATGCCCCGGTCAGTCATGGCACGATGTGCGCCTTCGATGCGGCAATAGCGGCGCCCCGGGCAACCTTCCTCGATATTCAGTTGCTTCGCTCCACCGCCGGTGGGCCGACGCCGATGTCGGGTGTGCTGTCCGACGCGGTGCGCGCGTAC
Source organism: Novosphingobium sp. (assembly GCF_024642085.1). GTDB lineage: Bacteria > Pseudomonadota > Alphaproteobacteria > Sphingomonadales > Sphingomonadaceae > Novosphingobium. The sequence goes on from NZ_JAHEBV010000020.1 coordinate 804, forward strand.
AGCCATCTGTGCGCCGTGATGACCGCGCCGCGCCGGCCGGGCGAAACACGCTCACTCGTGGTCAACAACAGCTGGGGCATGTTCCACCCTTCGTGGGATTTCCCGGTCGGCCATCCCGGCAACTATTCCGATAACATGAACCATCCCTTCAACCGCATTGTTGCCGTGCTGGAACGGGTCGGCGCGGATATCCTGTTTGCCGCCGGAAACTGCGGCGCCAATTGCCCTGACGGGCGCTGTCAGGGGGTAACTGCCAATGCCATCTACGGTGCCAACGGTCATCCCTCGGTGCTGACCATCGGCGGGGTCGATATCAGCAGCGCCCGGGTTGGCTATTCGACCCAGGGGCCGGGCAGGCTGGCACGCAACAAGCCTGATCTGTGCGGCTATACCCATTTTGCCGGGTCCGGGGTCTATGCTGCGGACGGCGGAACCTCGGCGGCGACCCCGGTAGTGACCGGCGTCGTCGCAGCGGTGCGATCGAAGCGGCCTTTCGTACCCGGCAATCCTTCGGCCTCTCCCGCCGCGATCCGCGCGCTGATGCGATCAAGCGCGACTGATCTGGGCGCCGCCGGGTTCGATTTCGATCACGGCTTTGGCGTGGTTGGCGGCTGCGCGCTGTACCGCCGCTTCCGCCCGGTCATCGGACCGATCGACATTTGCCGCCGCTTCCCGCGGATCTGCCTGCCGCGCCCGATCCCGATCGATATCTGCCGCCGCTTCCCCGAGCTGTGCCGGGGAATCCCGCGCCCCGATTTGCCGCGGCCCATCGATCCCCGAATCCCCCCGCGCCCCGGGTTTGCCAATTCTGCCGGCCTGGACGAATTGGACGATCTGGGTGAACTGGGCGAAATGGGCGAAATGGGCGAAGACGGCCTGGCCGAACTGCTTGCCGCGATCTTCGAGGCTGGCTATTTCGATGGCCAGCAAGGCGCCGGTGCCCCGGCCGCCAAATCCGGCGGAGGCTGCGGCTGCGGCGGCAAGGGCTAAGCCTGAACGTGCACGGCCGGGCTCGCCGCGGCGCGGGTCCGGCCCTGCCCTTACCGAAGGAGAGACGATGGAAACCGCCATGCTCCAGTTTCGCCATGCTGGCAGCGCGCCGTCCATGGACGAGGTTTGCCGCCTGTTCAGCCTCGCCCCGGATGAACTTGACCGCCAGTTCGGCGTGATCGCCACTGATCCTGCCGACGGGCTTTATACCGTGCTGATCGATGCCCGCGCCGCGCCACGGGTCAGCGCAGCGCTGGCTGCGCGCCCCGCCCATCCTGCCGAGGGCCTGTTCGCCAACCCGCCGATCGAACCTTTCGACCTGCCCGACGATTAGGCGCCCGCGCCCGGCGTGCAGCGCTTTCGCAGCGCTGGACGATCCCTGTCAATCCGCCTATTGTGCGCCCATCCCCGGGGAGCTTGTGCAAGCTGAGAGGTGGGCGTCACGCCCCACGACCCGTCGAACCTGAACCCGTTAGCACGGGCGGAGGGAGGGCCGGTTTATGTGCTCCCCGTCCGCTTATTGAAGGACTTTGCGCATATGGCCGACATCCCCAGCAAGCTTGAAATCGGCGTCACCACCGGGGCGATTCGCGGCAGCAGGAAAGTCCATGTCGGCCCCCTTGGCGTGGCGATGCGCGAGATTCAGCTTGAGCCTTCCAGCGGCGAAGCGCCGGTGCGGGTCTATGACACCAGCGGGCCATACAGCGATCCCGCGGTGCAGATCGATATCGCGCAAGGCCTGGCCGAACTGCGCAGCGAATGGATCCGCGGGCGCGGCGATGTGGATGAAGTAACCCAGCGCGAAGTCCGCCCCGAAGACAACGGCCAGCTTGGCCCTGATCGCTCGGGCGGGGTTCCCGCGTTTCCCAACGTGCGCCGCACTGTGCTGCGCGCAAAGCCGGGCGCCAATGTCAGCCAGATGCACTATGCCCGCCGCGGCATCGTCACGCCCGAAATGGAATATGTCGCCACGCGCGAAAACCTGGGCCGCGAACAGATCATCGGTCACATTCGCGACGGGCAGGACTGGGGTGCGGAAATCCCCGATTACGTGACCGGCGAATGGGTCCGCCAGGAAGTGGCGCGCGGCCGCGCGATCATCCCCAGCAACATCAACCACCCCGAAAGCGAACCGATGGCTATCGGGCGCAACTTCCTGGTCAAGATCAACGCCAACATCGGCAACTCCGCCGTAGCCTCTGACGTGGCAAGCGAGGTTGACAAGATGGTCTGGTCGATCCGCTGGGGGGCGGATACGGTTATGGACCTTTCCACCGGGCGCAACATCCACGACACCCGCGAATGGATCCTGCGCAACAGCCCCGTGCCGATCGGCACCGTGCCGATCTACCAGGCACTGGAAAAGGTGGGCGGCGTGGCCGAAGACCTGACCTGGGAGGTTTTCCGCGATACCCTGATCGAACAGGCCGAACAGGGCGTCGACTATTTCACCATCCACGCCGGGGTGCGCCTGCCCTATATCCCGATGACCGCCAAACGCGTGACCGGCATCGTTTCGCGCGGCGGCAGCATCATGGCCAAGTGGTGCCTGGCGCATCACAAGGAATCGTTCCTGTATGAACGGTTCGACGAGATTACCGAAATCATGAAGGCCTATGACATTGCCTACAGCCTGGGTGATGGCCTGCGCCCCGGATCGATCGCCGACGCCAATGACGAGGCCCAGTTTGCCGAATTGTATACGCTGGGCGAACTGACCAGGCGCGCCTGGGAACAGGACGTGCAGGTAATGATCGAAGGCCCCGGCCACGTGCCGATGCACAAGATCAAGGAAAACATGGACAAGCAGCTGAAAGCCTGCGGCGAAGCCCCGTTCTACACATTGGGCCCGCTCGTCACGGACATCGCGCCGGGCTACGATCACATCACCAGCGGCATCGGCGCGGCGATGATCGGGTGGTTCGGCACGGCGATGCTGTGCTATGTGACGCCCAAGGAACACCTCGGCCTGCCTGACCGCGACGATGTGAAAGTCGGCGTCGTCACTTACAAACTGGCCGCCCACGCCGCCGATCTGGCCAAGGGCCACCCGGCCGCCAAGGTCCGCGACGACGCGCTAAGCCGCGCCCGCTTCGACTTCCGCTGGCGCGACCAGTTCAACCTGTCGCTCGATCCCGACACGGCGGAACAGTACCACGACCAGACCCTGCCGGCCGAAGGCGCCAAGACCGCGCATTTCTGCTCGATGTGCGGGCCCAAGTTCTGCTCTATGAAAATCACCCAGGAAGTGCGGGACTTTGCGGCGAAGCAGAACCAGGAAACCACCGCTTTCATCGCCGCCGACGAAGCCGAAAAAGGCATGAAAGAAATGAGCCGCGTCTACAACGAAGGCGGGCGCGAGCTGTATATCGGTGCCGGGGACCGGGAGCGGGATTGATCCGGCGGGGAAACGCTATTGCGTGTCCCCGCCCGACGTCGTGGCCGGGGCGGCAGTTTGGGAGCGAGTTAAACTCTCACCGTAACCCAGGTTGAAACTTCCTGGAGCGCAGTGTTTTCAGTGCCCAAATCCTCTTGCTGTCAATTGTCTGGCAGACCGCTGCCGCTGCATGGCTTGGCGAGGCCTGACGCTGGCCGCCGGATCAAGTCTGGGATGATGCGGCGCGAAACGTGCCATGGCGATTTGAATACCCGCTAACCCAATGGAAATCCTTGTCTGGCAAACACAAGGGGCAAATTGGGGGAGACCATCATGACCATGTTCCATCGCGCGCCGATCGCGGCTGCTGCCCTTTCACTGCTTGCCGGCTGCGGTCAGGCGGTGACCGCGACCCTGCCGCAGGGTGAGACCAACCTGACCTGCGCGGCAAGCATCTTTGCCGCGGCCAACCTGCTCGACAACAAGAAGGCGGGGGTGACGACCGACTTCGGTTCGTACCTTTCGGCCATGACCGCCTATGGCACTGCGCTCGCCAAGGAAGAGGGCATCGGCGCGCAGGAGGCGCTGGGGAAAATCAAGCTCAAGGCTTACCGGATGACCGGGGTGGGCGGAACAAAACTGCCCAACGACGAAGTCCGGGCCCGCGCAACCAAATGCGCCGGGGGCTGAGCAGGGCATCGGGCCATCGGGGGGGGCATAGTCAAACGCGCACCCCCGTTTCCGGCGGTCCGCCCGTTGGGCTTTACCCGCGCTTCATATTATCCAGCCCGGCAACCGTACCGGGCTTGGTCGAAGGCTGCGAGGCGTTGTTCTTTTTGGGCTTTTCCGCTTTGGGTTTGCGGGTTTCCCGGTTCGATTTAACCTGACCCTTGGCCATCGTGTCGCTCCGTTCAGGCGGGATGCCCGGATAAAGGGGGTGTGGGCCTGCCGGTCCGGCTTGTCGAGGGCTGTCGGGACGCAGGCCTTTTTGCCACCATCGGCAAAGCATGCCACACCCCGGCGCAGCGCAGCGCGCGGGGGGCAGGACAGATGAACGAAAAGACATTCAAGGCCGCGATCATCGCCGCAGCGGGCGTTTTTACCGCGCTCTTTGCCATGTGGTGCATTCCGCCTCTGATTGCTGATCCCGATGTGGTCGGGGCCTTTGCTGCGGGCTTCGTCAATCCCTATGCCAGCGGCTATGCCGCCGATACACTGGCCTGCTGGGTGATCCTGACCGCGTGGATCGTCTATGAGCGGCAGACGCTGGGCCTGCGCCACGGCTGGGTCTGCGCGGTGCTGGGGATTGTGCCGGGGGTGGCGGTGGGCTTTGCGTTTTATCTGCTGCTGCGGATGCGGCAGCTGGGCGGGCGCGCCGCCTGACCGGGCCGGAAGGCGGACCTTTCCTACTCCGCGCTGTTGCGGCTAGATTGCGGGGATGCTGATGCTGCCGATTTTGCCCCTTTTGCCGCCGCAGAACCTGCTGCTGTTGCAAAAGGTCACAGCGGCAGTTTTTGCCTCGCATTACCCTGTGAACTTTGCTGTCAACTTCCGCGCCCTGCCCGCCCTGCCACTTGTGGTGCTTGACCGCGGTGCAGGGGCCGCGCAGCATGGCCCGCAAAGGAGAGCGGGATGAGCAAGGCGAAGACCGGGGGATGCCTGTGCGGGGCGGTGCGTTACAGCTTTACCGGGGAGCCGCTGATGCAGGCGGTGTGCCACTGCAAGAACTGCCAGCGCCAGGCCGGCAGCGGCTGGTCGATGCTGATTGCGCTGCCGGTAGGCGGGGTGTCGATCAGCGGTGCGGTCACCACCTATGTCGATCACGGCGAAAGCGGCGGCGAGGTACAGCGCCAGTTCTGCCCGACCTGCGGATCGCCGCTGTTCAGCCGGGTCCCGGCCCAGCCCGACATGATCTTTATCAAGGCCGGCACGCTGGACGATACGAGCGGCTTTGCCCCGCAGCTGCAGTTCTGGACCAAAAGCAAGCAGGACTGGATCGACATCCCCGGCGTACCGGGGATGCCGGGCAACCCGGGTTAGCCGGTGGAGCCGATCATCCTGTGGGGCGCGGCGGCCTATAACCTGGCGATTGGCGGGCCGGGCCTGGTCAAGTCAGGAGCCAGCCGCGAGGGGCGAGTAGTCAGCCTGCTGGTGGTGTGTTTTGGCCTGGTATATGCCATTGCCGCGACCGATCCGGCGCGCTTTGCCCCGATGTTGTGGGCAGGCGTGCTGGGCAAGCTGGGGGTGATCGCACTGCTGGCCCCGGCGGTCCGGCGCGGAGAGCTGCCCCGCGCGGTTGGCTGGGTGCTGGCCGGCGACGCGCTGTTCACCGCCGCGTTCCTGGTGATGCTGCTGCGCGGCTGAGCGCGGGAACGCAATGGGCACCTGGCGGGTTGTTACGCCATGATTGTTACGCCCCGCTGCCTTGCCCCGCTGTTTGCTGTTGTCCTGGTGGCAGGTTGTTCTTCCGGCGATGCGCCTGCGCCATCCGGATCGGGCGCGGCGCGCGATGTGGCAGAAGCGCTGGCGACCCCGTCGGTTGAGCCTACCGCAAAGCCATCGATGCCGCCCGCCCAGCCCGGCACGCCTGAGGGTACGCTGAAGCTGGAAGGGCTGGGTGATCTGGTCATCGGCAAACCTGTACCGGCGGGGTCGAGTTTTGCCATCCGCGGCGCACAGATACCGGGCAGTACGTGCAAAACCTATAGCTCGCCCGCCTATCCCGGTGTCTATGCCCTGATCGAAAATGGCGATGTGCGGCGGATCAGCGTGGTTGGCCCATCGAAAATCCAGTTGGTTGAAGGGATCGGCGTAGGCTCGAGCGAGGGCGAGGTGCTCAAAGCGTTTCCCGGATTTGTTTCCAGCCCGCATCAATATGTCGCCGCCCCTGCAAAATATCTTACCCAGCCCGGCAGCGACCCGCGTCTGCGCTTTGAAATCGACGAAAGCCGCAAGGTCAGCATCGTCCACGTTGGCGTGCAGCCGCAGCTTAGCTACGTCGAGGGATGCGCCTGAACGCGACGCTAAGGCCGCACCCAAGGCGGTGAGCGTAACTGCTGCACGCTACGACGCAGCTGAAAGGTGCGGTTAAGCTGCAAGCACCAAACAGGCGGCCTGATTTAGGGAGCGAGGGGTCGCCCATGATTACAAAGTCCAGACACTTGTCCGTGCGGTTGCATTATGCCGCACTGGCCGCACTGGCCATTTTGCAAGGCGCGGCGGCTGCCCATGCGGAAAGCCGCCCGGTCAGGACCGCCAACCGAGAAGCTCCGGGAAATGTTGCCGAGAAGCGCGGGGTTGAACAGAGGCCTGAAAATGCGCGTGCGCGCGGCACAGGGCCGCTGTTTGCTGTAGTAATGGGTCCTGGCCCGTCGTGGAAAAAGGGCCAGCCGCTGCGCAAGAACGGCAACGACAGTCATTGGCGGTACTGGCACGATCTCCACAAATCAGGCGTGGTAGAAAGTGCAGGACCGGTGGGTAAAGATACCGGGTTCGTGCTGTTTCACGCGCGCAATCAAAGCGAAGCGAATGCCATGCTGGCCGGCGACCCGGCGATCAAGGCGGGCCGCTATCGTGCGGTGGCGCGCCCGTATGACGAGACGATGGGGGACTGACCTCAGTCCGCGGTCATTGCCGCAACTGTAATGACCTTGGCTTCGGGTTCGGAGGCGGCTTCAGCCATTTCGGCCTGATCGTTGCCAGGGGGCGCGCTGTCTTCCGTTATGGGTAATGACCCGCTTGTCACCCTGACTTCGCCGACGGGACGCGAAGCTTCGGCATAGGCCAGGCGAAATCGCTGCTCAGCCTGAGCAGCGGCCTTAGCCTCGCTGCGGGCATAACGTTCCGCAGCGGCATATTCGGGCGGCAAGACATAGTCTTTCTGCGCGTCATCCCGGTTGTATGAAACGGCAAGGAGCGCTGCTGCTGTCGAATCTTCGGGACCGGTCCCCCGGCCAGCCGGCGTATAGGCTTGCCGGTACTGCGCCTGAACCAGCGACCGCCAGGCCGGTTCTTGAACGGAACGCGGCGCCACGGGGATTGTCTGGCTTGCCAGCGCGCCAACAGCAATTCCGCAGGCTACGATCGACATCAGGGCAAAGCGTGGCTGCATGGACGGTTCCTTTACAGTTCGCTTGATAAAACACGGCAGCGCCCGAAGCGTTCCCGCCCCCCGCCAAGCCACCGTTACGCAATCTCTAACAGCAGCCGGTCGACATCTTCGATCCGGCATAGATCGGTGCCCGGATGCAGAACCGCCGCAGTGCCCGCGGCAACTGCGCGCAAAAAGGCGCGTTCAATCGCTTCACCCAGGATCAATCCGGTAACCAGGCCGCCGACAAAGCTGTCGCCCGCACCGGTGGTCGATTCGGCGACGGCCTTGATCCCGGAGTGGACCAGCACGCCGCCGCTGTGAGCCAGCACCGCGCCATCCTCGCCCATAGTGACCGCAATCATCTTGGCCTTGCCGGCTGCGACCAGCGCGCAGGCCGCTTCGGCCACTTCGCCAGGGTTTCTGAGCGCACGGCCCAGAAATGTCTCGAACTCTCCGACGCTGGGCTTGGCAAGGTACATTGATCCTGCGGCAAAGCAGGCGGCCAGCGCCGCGCCCGACGTATCGACCACCAGCTTGCGGTCCTGCGCCAGCAGCGGGGCGGCAAGGCGCGCCCAAAAATCGTCGGGCAGCCCGCGCGGCAACGATCCTGATGCCACCACCCACTCTGCCGGACTGGCAAAACAGGCGCCCATCAGTGCGCGCCATTCGTCCTCTGCCACCAGCGGGCCTTCGGGCACAAAACGGTATTCATGGCCGGTTGACCGTTCATAAACTGCCAGACTCATCCTGGTATGATCGCGGATCGGGATGGCACGGCGCGGAAGGCCGGCTTTGTCGAGCAGTTCATCCAGCAAGGCACCGGTCGGCCCGCCTGAAAGATATATCGCCTCAACCGGAATGCCGAAACGGTGCAAAACCCGCGCTACGTTCAGTCCGCCACCGCCTGGGTCGTACCGTTCGCCGTGGGTGCGGATTTTGCGCGTGGCGGAAACCTCTTCGGCTTCGCAGGCCGAATCAATGGCGGGATTGAGTGTCAGGGTGGCAACGCGGTCCATCGGCCGACCTCAGCGCTTGCGGACAAACTCGGCACGCAGGACCAGACCCTTGATGCCGGGATACTTACAGTCGATTTCCTGGGCATCGCCAGTAAGCCGGATTGCGGCAATGACCGTACCGCGTTTGAGCGTTTGGCCCGCGCCCTTGACGTCCAGATCTTTGATCAGGATTACCTGATCCCCATCGGCCAGCAGGTTGCCGACGGCATCACGCACCTCAATCGAGTCCGCAGCAGCGCGGCGCTGCGCCAGCTCAGCTGCGGAAAGCCATTCGCCGCTGTCTTCGTCATAGACATAGTCGTCCTGATCTTCGCTGGGCATGGATTTCTCCTTTGTCAGCAGCATTGGCAGCAGGTGTCGGGATTGGCGAGTCACCGCGCCCTTCTGTGCGCGCCAAAAGACGTATTCATCGTTTGCCGCACCGTCGGGTCAGATTGTCGCAAGCGGGCTGCACCAGCCTTGTCGGCGCTGCGGTGGCAGCGCATCAGAGCTGTGGGAGAGGGAGGGTCGCATCTCATGAAGAGTACCTGGACGGCCGCCGTTTTGGCGGCCTTTGCCGTGGCCGGCATCGGCTTCGGTTCGCCGGCGCTTGCCGCAAAAACGGTGCGCGAAAGCAGCGGTCAAATACGTCAGGATGTGGTTGGAACGGAAAAGCTGTGGCATCTGAGGGCCGGACTAAATGTGGCGGCGCTGTATTGCCGCGGCAATGGACGAGAGCGAGTGGCTCCTGCCTATGCGAAACTGCTGAGCCGCCACAAGGGTCTGCTCGCGTCGGCCTATGCCGCGGAACAGCGTAGCCAGGGTAGAGGCTTCGACCACCACCTTACTCAGGTCTACAACCGCTTTGCGCTGCAACGTTCGCCCAAGCGGTTCTGTGCGGCAGCGGCGGATGTGGCCGATGAGGCGGCGGTCATGGATTCGTCCACACTGGCCCGCAATGCCGGCACCCTGCTCGCCCGGATCGATTGACTTCAGGCGCTAAGCCCGTCCCAGACAAGCTTGGCGCCCAGCAGGATCATCAGGGCGTAGATTAACGAATAGAATCGCATGGAATCAAGCCGCCGGATCAGCGCGACCGCGACCAGCGTACTGACGATGGCGAAAGGCATCAGCAGCGCGGACGCGATCAAAACCTGGCGGTCAAAGCTGCCGAGCAAAATGAAGCTTGGTACTTTCATCCAGTTGATCGCAGCAAAGGTGATTGAACTGGTGCCGACGAATATCTGATGCGGCAAGCGGCGCGGAGTGACCCACATCTGGAAAGGCGGCCCGCCGGCATGCGCGATCTGGCTGGTAAATCCTGTCGCAATGCCGAACAGGGTGCCTATCCAGCCAGGCGAATCCGATGCCGCAATCAGCCGTCCGCCCCGTCCAAGCCACAGCCGATAAAGCCCAAAGGACAGGGTGATTGACCCAAGCAGCAGCATAACCTGGCTCTCATCGACAGAGGCGGCGAACCATGCCGCCAGCCCAACACCTATGGCCGCACCGGGCAACATCCGTGCAACAATCCACCGATCCCATGTTTTTCGAAACGACCAGACGCTAACCACGTCCTGGACCAGCAGCACCGGCAGGAGCAGCGCTGCCGCCCGCGTCGGTGCTAGCGCCAAAGCAAGGACCGGTGTGGCAAGAGCGCCCAGTCCGGAAAATCCGCCTTTGGCCAAGCCCAATATCAGCACAGCCAGCAACGCCATCATGACGACAAAGGGGTCGGACAGCAGCTGCATAGGCTTGCGCCAAAGCATGCGCAGCTGCGCTGTGCAAGCCGTGTTGGTTGCGTCCAGTCATCGGTGATAGTTTGACGGCAGAGGGGCGAGTCGATGCGAAAGGCTATTGCGAGAAGGGACCTGCTTGTATCCGCGCTGGCGGCGGGCGCGGCAGGTCTTGCCGCGCCGGCGCGGGCCGGCCAGACACTGGATGATCTGGGCAGACTGCTTGGCAAGAACCTGCCCGAACCTTTGCGCCGTGCATTGCCGCAAGAATTGGGCGAAGCGGCCCGGATTGTGGCCGAGCTGGTGCGCCTGGAACATGATGCGAAGCAACTGCCACCCTCGCCGTTAGGGGCCGGAAATGCGCCGCTGCCTAAGGATCCCGACCAGCTTTATGAAGCGGCGATGCCGCGCCTTGTTGCGCTGATTGACCGCGCCGGAGCGATCAGCCCGGGCTTGGGCGACGACGCCGGCGCGCTGCTTTCCAGACTTCACCGAACCCAGTACGATGCGCCCGATGCCTGGTTTACCGAGCGACCCGTTGCAGTCCCTACGATCGAGACGGGTGCCGGGCGTCTGCACCTGCCGGAATTGCCTTTACGCCCTTTGCGCATTGCCGACCCGCCGGAAAGTGACGCGCCGTTGTCACTGCCGCAGGTCAGCCTGCCCCAACCCGATTTGCCCGAAACGTCGGCGGCGCTGGGACGGCCATCGCGGTCATTGCGGTTCGATGACCTGGCCGAAGAATATCGCAGCTGGTTTGCCGCTGCCGCGCTTAGACCGCAGCATGAGTCGAGCGCGAGTTGGCATCTGACCATGTTCCGTCAGTCGCGCAGCCGCTATCAATCGGTCAGCCGGCGGATGGGAGTGCCGTGGTACTTCATCGCCGCAATCCACGGACTTGAGGCCAGCTTCAATTTCCGCGCTCATTTGCACAACGGCGATTTTCCCTTGTCGCGGCGCACTCGCCAGGTACCTGCGGGGCGCCCGCTGACGTGGTTGCCCCCCAGCGAATGGGAAGACAGCGCGGCCGATGCGCTGCGGTTGATGGGCTTTGCTGGACAATCTGATTGGAGCCTGCCGCGGCTGCTCTACCGGCTGGAAGCTTACAACGGCTTCGGCTATCGCCGGGCAGGCCGCGCCAGCCCCTATCTGTGGAGCTTTTCGAACTTGTACGAACGCGGCAAGTTCGTTGCCGATGGGCATTTCGATCCACAAGCGCGGTCGCAGCAATGCGGTGCGGCAGTCATGCTCAAACTGCTGGAAGATGCGGGCGAACTTACTGCCTGACACGCCCTGCTTGCGCACGTTCCTTTGATCGGCTCTATCGCGACACAAAGAATCTTTGCTGGAAGGAATGGTCATGCGTTCGATTACTCTGGCTGCCACGGTGCTGGTGATAGCACTTGCCCATCCGGCGATGGCGCAGACACCCGAACAGACCGCAGCCGCTGCTTTGAAAGCAGCGCCGGTTTGGGACGGGCACAACGACGTGCCCGAGCAGCTGCGGGAACGGCGCAAGAACGTGCTGAGCGGTTTCGACTTCCGGGATACCTTGGCCACCGGCGATGCCACCAAAGGCATCGGTGCGATGCACACTGATCTCAAACGCCTGCGTGCAGGAAAGGTCGGAGCGCAGTTCTGGTCCGTCTATGTCTCGGCTGGACTTTCCGAACCGCAAGCTGTGCAGGCAACGCTTGAGCAAATCGACGTGATGAAGCGGATAATCGCCCGCTATCCCGCTGAAATGCAGTTCTGTACCGACAGCGCTTGCGTGGATAAGGCAATGAAGTCAGGCAAGGTTGCTTCGCTTCTGGGTATGGAGGGCGGACATTCGATCGGCGGTTCTCTGGCGGTACTGCGCCAGATGCACGCACTCGGCGCGCGCTACATGACCTTGACGCATTTCAAAAACCTGGCCTGGGCCGAAAGCGCCACTGACGCGCCGATGGCGCAAGGCCTGACCCCGTTCGGGAAAGACGTCGTGCGCGAAATGCAGCGGCTGGGTGTGCTGGTCGACCTTAGCCATGTGAGCGAAAAGACCATGATCGACGCCCTGGACGTGGCCGGAGCCCCTGTCATCTTCAGCCATTCGGGCGCCCAGGGCATTGACGGACATCCCCGCAATGTTTCCGATCGCGTATTGAAGCGGATGGCAGTCAACGGCGGTATCGTGATGGTCAATACCGCACCCGCCTACGTCAGCGAAACGGTTCGCAGCTGGATAGCCGCGCGTATTGGCGAGGAAGAACGGCTTAAAGCGATCCATATCGGCAATCCCGATGCCGCCCTTGCCGGGCGGGCGGCGTGGATCAAAGCCAATCCACTACCGCATGCCACGCTTTCGCAGGTGGCTGATCATGTCGACCATCTGGCCAGGGTGGCAGGGTTCGATCATATCGGGCTGGGCGGTGATTACGACGGCATTGACACAGTTGTGGTCGGGATGGAGGACGTCTCAACCTACCCTGCTTTGTTCACAGAACTCGCCCGCCGTGGATGGAGCCAGTCCAACCTGGAAAAGTTGTCGAGCGGCAATATGATGCGCGTTATGAAGGCCGCCGAAGGCTATGCGGCGCAACACCGCCGCGATGCGCCGCTGGAGAATCCTACCGCATTCTGATCGCTACATCGCCTCAGTCGCCGAAGCGCTGGGGGTATCCTTCGGGTTCGCGGTGCCGTCAGTAGATGTCAAAGCGCCGGTGACCCAGGCTATCGTCATCGCGCCTGCGGCAAGGAGCAGGCTAACGATCAGGATCGTGAAAACATGTCTGCCGCGACTGCCGCCTTTAGCCTCTTCGGTGCTGACGTGGATTTCTTCGCCTTCGCGGTGCATGACCATCGCTCCATTGTGTGCAGTATCGTTCACTTAACGCGCGGGTCCTTGTGGGGTTCCGCGAAGGGCCTGCAGTTTAGTGGCTTTCGATGCGGTCAAGCATACGGAAAAAGAACGCGGTCGACCAGCCCAACAGAAATATCCCTAGCAGGCTTTCGAACGCGCCCAGAAGGCGCCAGTTCGCGGCCATGTGCATGTCGTGATAGCCAACTGTGGAATAGCTGATGGTCGAATAATAGAACGCGTCCTCGAAGTTCGGGATGGCGTAGATTGCCATGAAAAACAACGCGAACGCCAGTATCTCCAGACCGTGCAGCATGAACATTGCCAAGACAACGCACAGCGTGAAAAAGCCGCCGCGCAAGCTCATGGGATCAATGTGCTTGAGATGCTCGACAGTAGACTCACTGCGAAGCATCCGGCTCAAACTTAGTAAGCCAGCACCGTGAATCATCACTGAAATGAGCGCCATCACGACCGAGGCGATGATTTGCAGGCCAAATTGTGACATCGCAAAGTTAGTCGCGCAAAAGATCGTTGATGGCGGTCTTGGCACGGGTCTGGGCATCGACGGTCTTGACGATCACGGCGCAATACAGCGAAGGACCGGGCGACCCATCAGGCAACTGTTTTCCCGGCATTGATCCCGGAACAACCACGCTGTAGGGCGGCACGGTTCCGACATGGACCTGGCCGGTTGCCCGGTCGACGATCTTGGTTGATGCGCCAAGGTAAACCCCCATCGACAGGACCGCGCCTTCGCAGACCCGCACACCTTCCACAACTTCGCTGCGCGCGCCGATGAAGCAGGCATCTTCGATCACGACGGGGCCGGCCTGCAGCGGTTCCAGCACACCGCCAATCCCGACACCGCCCGACAGGTGAACGTGCTTTCCGATCTGCGCGCATGAGCCAACCGTGGCCCAGGTATCAACCATGGTGCCTTCACCCACATACGCGCCAATGTTGACGAAGCTTGGCATCAGGATCACACCTTTGCCGACAAACGCGCCGCGCCTGGCCACCGCTCCGGGAACTACGCGAAAGCCGGCATCGCGAAACCGGTTTTCGCCCCAACCAGCAAACTTGCTTGGCACCTTGTCGAACGCCGGAGCGCCGCCCGATCCGAAATCGATCACCGCATTATCATTGAGCCGGAAAGACAGCAGGACCGCTTTCTTTAGCCACTGGTTGACAGACCAGCCGCCCATGCCATCAGGCTCGGCCACGCGGGCGCCGCCGTTGTCGAGCAGTTCAATTGCCGCTTCGACCTTTTCGCGTACGTTCGTACTGGCAAGCGTTACCGTTTCACGCGCATCCCACGCGGCTTCAATGGCGGCGGCAAGATCGGCGGACATGGTAATTTCTCCTGATCGCATGGCTGCTAGCCGCCTATAGCGCTGCCGGACTGCGGCACAAGCGCGCCTGCAAGCTGCCGTTAAGCATCTGATCGTTAAAGTGCCATTGCGTTGTGCAAAGGGTTGCCGCAAGTCATCGACGGCACCGTTGAGGGTTTCGATTATGGTCGCACGTCTTTTGCCGTGGCATCGGGTGTCAAAAGGTGCCGCTGCAATGCCGCTGGCGCTTCTTGCAGCCTGCGGAGGTGGCTCAGTCGGATCGGCACCTGCGCCTGCACCTGCACCTGCACCAACACCTGCGCCCACGCCAACCCCCACGCCAAGCCCCACACCGACAACAACGCCGCCGTCGGCGTTTCTGACGAATGAATACAACCGATCGTCCGGCCCGCCGCAGCACGGCGCTGTAACGGCGTGGTCAACGGGTTACACCGGCAGCGGGGTGACGATCGCCATCATCGATTCCGGCATTGACACCGACAGTCCCGAGTTTGCCGGTCGGCTATCCGCTTCGTCGCGCGATGTGGCGGGTTCGCGAGGGCTGGATAACGCCGACAGTGACCACGGTACCAATGTTGCGATGGTCGCTGCCGCAGCGCGCGACAACGTAGGTGTTCTGGGGATTGCCTACCAATCGACGATTGCGATGTTTCGGGCCGACGATCCGGGAAGCTGCGCGACACCGGCTTCCGGCGATGACAAAGGCGGATGCAATTTCTCTGACGGTTCAGTGGCTGCCGGCATCAATGCCGCCGTTGCCGCAGGTGCAAAAGTCATAAACCTGTCATTGGGGGGCGATCCGCCAGACCAGCAGATCCGCAATGCGATCGCTACGGCTGCCGTCAATGGCGTGGTGGTGGTCGTGTCCGCCGGCAACGATGGCGATTCGACCGACCCGTTGATCGATCCCAACCAGCCCGATCCATTTGGCGCTGGGCTGCGGGCGGCTGGCAATGGAAATGTGATCATTGCCGGGTCAGTTAATGCAAGCAATGTGATTTCCGCATTTTCAAACCGCGCGGGCAGTGAAGCGGCGTGGTATCTGGCAGCGCGCGGAGAACGGGTATGTTGCAGCTACAAGGATGGCACGCTTGAAGTCGTTACCCAGGCCGATGGTTCGCGCGTCAATTATGTGTTTTCAGGAACCAGTTTTTCTGCCCCGCAAATAACCGGCGCGATAGCATTGCTGCGTCAGGCCTTTCCTAATCTTAGCGCCAAGGACTCGGTCGATATTCTTTTGTCTAGCGCCAGGGACGCCGGCGCCAGCGGAACTGACGCCGTATATGGGCGCGGCATCCTTGATATCGCGGCAGCCTTTGCACCGCGCGGTCAGACTACCCTGGCGGGCAGCAGCGCTTCCATTCCGCTTGGTGACACGTTGGGTGTCACATCTGCGGCAATGGGCGATGCGACCAGCGGATCGCAGGCAGTAAACGGTGTGGTGTTGGATAGTTACCAGCGCGCCTATCGCCTCAACATCCCGGCTCAATTGCAGCAGGCCCAGCGCAGTCCGGTGCTGGCGCGCTCGTTGCTGGGCGACAGCCGCCAGATAGCCCTTGGCACCACACAGGCCTCGCTGGCCTTCTCGGTCGACAATCGCGGAGCGATGTCTCGCTTGGCATGGCAGGGTCAATTGCGGCTGTCGTCAAGTGACGCCGCAGTATCGCGGGTGTTGGCGGGTAGGGCCGTGGCACGAATTGCCCCGCGCTCGACAGCGGCCTTTGCTTTCGCGCAAGGTGCCGACGGGCTGGTCATGCAGCTGCAGGGGCGCAGCCAGCCAGCCTTCCTGGTCGCCCGCAATGCGTCGGACAATTTCGGTTTTGCGCAGGCAGGCAGCGCTAGCATGGCCCTGCGCCGTCAGGCCGGACCGTGGGGCGTAACACTTGCAGCAGAGCGCGGATCGGCACTGGCCCCGGCGGCCGTTGTCAACCCGGCCAGCACCTTTGTGCAAACGCGCGGCGCTCCGGTTGATCGCTTCGCCGTTTCGATTGATCGCGACCTGGGTACGGTTTCAGCTTCATTTGGCGCCAACTGGCTGCACGAGCAGCGCTCCGTAGTGGGGGCACAGTTCCACCGCAGTTTGGGCTCAGGCGGTGCACAGAGCCTGTTCCTCGACACCGGGCTCGAATGGCGTCCGGGCCAAAACTGGCGGATGGGCGCGGCGCTTCGCGGCGGTTTGACGTACCCTGAAAGTGGTGGTTCGATCGCGCAAGGATCACGACTGCTTAGTTCAGCTTGGTCGTTTGACGCATCTCGTCTTGGCGTTTTCGGGCCGTCCGACAGTCTGTCACTGCGGATCGCGCAACCGCTTAGAATCGAAAAAGGCGGCCTCAACCTAACCTTGCCTGTTGCCTGGTCCTATGTGACGCAAACACCTACTCTGGCCACTGTCCCGCTCTCGCTCAGTCCGCATGGCCGCGAAATTGACAGCGAGCTGGCATGGCGCGGACCCTGGCTTGAGGGGAACGCTGCATTCAGTCTGTTCTATCGGCACAACCCTGGGCACACCGCCAGCCTTCCGGCTGATGCCGGAGTTGCAGCAAGCTGGTCACGAAAGTTCTAGGCTCCGGCTAACCGCGCAAACTCAACCGCGCGGTCAACCAGCGGCTGGACCCGGTCGGATTGCGCCTTGGCGTGGGCTGAGCTGGCAGTGCCATCGATTACCCGCTTCTTGATCCCCTGGAGGATGCCAGCAAGGCGGAAGAAGTTGTAAGCGAACAGCCAGTTCATGTCCGGAAGCGAAGTCCTGCCCGTTGCGGCACAATAACGTTCGACCAGTTCGCTGAGTCCAGGAATGCCAAGCGCTGCGCGATCAAGATCTTGAACGCCGGATCGTCCCGCATTTTCAGTCACATAGGCCATACACACATAAGACAGATCGCCCAGCGGATCGCCCAGAGTCGACAGTTCCCAGTCGAGCACTGCCATCACATTTGGCTTGTCCTTTGACCAGATCATATTGTCGATCCGGTAATCGCCATGGACTACGCTGGTCTGGGTTTGTTCGGGCAGGGTCTGCGGCAGCCATTCGATAAGCCGCTCCATACCGGGCATGTGTTCGGTTTCAGACAGTTTGTACTGTTTGGTCCAGCGATCGACCTGGCGGCCAAAATAGTTGCCCGGCTTGCCGAAATCACCAAGGCCTACCGCCTCGACGTCGATCGAGTGAAGCTGGGCAAGGGCATCGATCAGCGCCAAATAGGTCTGGCGGCGGTATTCGGGCGCATAGCCCGGCATCGCCCCATCCCATATGGTTTTGCCGTCAACCATGTCCATCACATAGAACCACGATCCCACCACGCTGTCATCGGTACACAGCCCGTATTGCTTCGCAGCCGGAAACCCCGCCTTGTTCAGCGCGTTCTGGACCTTGTATTCGCGGTCTACCGCATGGGCCGACGGCAGCAGCGGGCCAAACGGCTTTCTGCGCAAAACATAGGTGCCGCTCGTCGCTTCGACCTTGTAAGTCGGGTTGCTTTGCCCACCCTTGAACTTGGTAAGGTGCAAGGGGCCTGCAAAACCCTCGATATTAGCCGTCATCCAATCAGCCAGCCGCGCTTCGTCCAGCTTGTCGGCGCCTTCGGGTTCGACCGTGCCGACAAAGGCTTCATCCGCGTTGATTGCTTCGGACATGCTGCCCCCTGCTTAATGATCGAATACGATGACGCTGCGCGCCGAAGCGCCGCCCTTCATCGTTTCGAAGCCTTCGTTGATCTGTTCCAGTGAAATGCGTTCGGCAATGATCGAATCAAGGTCGAGCTGCCCGCGCATGTAGAAATCAACAAGCCGCGGCATATCCACGGGGAAGTGATTCATCCCCATGATCGCGCCTTGCAGCTTCTTGCCGGACAGCAGGTCCATCGCCGACAGCCCGACCGAATGCGTAAGCGGCATCATGCCCAGGATCGTTGCCGTCCCGCCGCGGCGCAGTGACTTGACCGCCAGTTCGCCCGAAGCGGGGCGGCCGACAGCCTCCACCGCGTGATCAACCCCGCCCTTGGTCATTTCCACGATCTGCGCGGCGGCATCCTCTGCCAAGGCATCGACCGTATGCGTCGCCCCCAGCTTCATCGCCAGTTCGCGCTTTTCTGCAACCGGGTCGGCGGCGATGATCTTGCCTGCGCCAGCGATCTTGGCGGCATTGATCGCCGCCAGGCCGACCCCGCCGCAGCCGACCACGGCAACCGTTTCGCCTGGGGTCACCTTGCACGCGTTGAAGATCGTCCCGGCCCCGGTGGTCACCGCGCAACCGATCACAGAAGCGCGGTCCAGCGGCATATCCGGATCGATCCGGGTACAGGCGTGCTCGTGAATCAGCATCATTTCGGCAAAGGCCGACAGGTTGAGCATCTGCGCTACCGGGCTCCCATCGCCGCGTGACAGGCGCGATTCTGTGCCGGATGCGCGGCGGGTTTCGGCCCCCAGACAAAGCGCCATACGGCCCGTGACGCAAAACTCGCAGTGGCCGCAGAACGCCGAAAGGCAGGTTACCACCGCATCGCCAACCTTGACTGTGCGCACTTCACTGCCAACCGCCTCTACAATTCCCGCCGCCTCGTGTCCTGGAACAGCGGGCAGGGCGTGGGGATAAGTTCCTTCGATGAAATGCAGGTCTGAATGGCACAGCCCGCAAGCAGCCGTGCGGATCAAAACCTCGTGCGGGGCAGGCTTGCTGATCTGCAATTGCTCAATTTCAAGCGGCTGGTTCGGTGCGACCAGGACTGCGGCTTTCATTAATTCTCTCCACTCGTCATCCCCGCGCAGGCGGGGATCGCTGGCCTCTAAAACTTGAGGCCGGTTTTTGAAGGTCGTGAGTCCCGGGCGGTGCCCGGGACCACTTTCCGACTACCGCGACACACCGACATCGCCCGAACTGGGCCCGCCAGCGGGTTGAGGGGCATATTTGCCCAGTTCAATCCGGGCTATCGAACGGTTGTGAACCTCATCGGGGCCATCGGCGATGCGCAGGGTACGCTGATGAGCATAGGCCGAGGCAAGACCGAAGTCTTCAGAGACGCCGCCGCCGCCGTGGGCCTGGATCGCGTCGTCGATGATCTTCAGCGCCATGTTCGGCGCCTTGACCTTGATCATTGCGATTTCAGCTTGGGCAGCCTTGTTGCCGAACTTGTCCATCATGTCTGCCGCCTTGAGGCACAGCAGCCGCGAGCACTCGATTTCGATCCGCGCTTCGGCAATCCGCTGTTCCCAGATCGAATGGGTGCTGATCGTCTTTCCGAAGGCCACCCGGCTGGACAATCGCTTGACCATCTTGGCCAGCGCTTCCTCGGCGACCCCGATGGTGCGCATGCAATGGTGTATACGGCCCGGGCCGAGGCGGCCCTGGGCAATTTCAAACCCGCGGCCTTCGCCCAGCAACATGTTGCTGGCTGGGATGCGGACGTTGTTGAGCTTGATTTCCATATGGCCGTGCGGGGCATCATCATAGCCGAAGACTGGCAGGTGACGCAGGATCTCAACCCCCGGCGCATCAAGTTCCATCAGCACCATCGATTGCTGGGCATGGCGCTTCGCCTCGAAATCGGTCTTGCCCATCACGATTGCAATCTTGCAGCGCGGATCGCCCGCGCCCGACGACCACCACTTGATCCCGTTGAGGACGTATTCGTCGCCTTCACGGCGGATCGAACATTCGATGTTGGTGGCGTCCGAACTGGCAACCTGCGGTTCGGTCATCAGGAAGGCGGAACGGATTTCTCCATTCATTAGCGGTTTGAGCCACTGTTCCTTCTGCTCGCGCGTGCCGTAGCGGTGCAGCACCTCCATATTGCCGGTGTCAGGCGCAGAGCAGTTGAACGCTTCAGAGGCAAAGCCGACCCGGCCCATTTCCTCGGCGCACAGCGCATATTCAAGGTTTGTTAGGCCCGGACCGTCGAATTCGAACGTATCATCGACATGAGTCCGGCCCGACTGCGGCGGCATGAACAGGTTCCAGATTCCCTGCGCCTTGGCGCGGGCCTTTTCCTCTTCGACCACCGGGATGACTTTCCAGCGCTCACCTGCAGCGTCCTGGCGTTTATAGTCACCCTGGCGCGGGCGAACGTGGTTTTCGATGAACTGGCGCACGCGGTCGCGCCAGTAGACCTGCCGTTCGGTCGGGTCGAAGTCCATGAGGTCATCCTTTCTGTGAAACTTTCGAGTCTCTTGGTTTTGTCCCTGCCACGCCGTGCTCGCCGCGCCAAGGGTGAATTAACCGGGCGGTTAAGGGTGACTGCCTTCCGCATCGCGGTCGATCATGGCTGCTGCGTCGAGCGCGGCGAGACGCGCTTCGTGATCGGCGCGGGTGATCGGGAAGCGCCGCAGGATCAGCGTTGATCCAGCTCCCGCAAGCAACACCAGCGACACATAATAAATAGTTAGATTGTCGATCACCTGCGGTTGAACCTGGCCCGGCACAGCCTTCGCAGGCAAGCCGGCCAGACTGACGATCAGCCCGGTCAGGCCGATGCCAATCGCGGTTCCGCATTTCTGCACGAACATCCACCCGGCAGCAAAGGTGCCTTCGGTGCGCCGGCCGGTTTGTTCGAACGACGCTTCGACTACGTCGGCCAGCATTGACTGTGCTGAAATGAACACCATGATCCCCGCTGTATTGGTGACAAGCAGGAAGCCGAATATCAGCGCGGTCGAAGGGGTCGATCCCGGCTCCGGCCAGAAACCGACATACCGCAGCACGAACGGGATCACCCAGATGATCACGCTGATCAGGTTGCAGGCAATCGCCGTGTCACGCTTGCCGTAACGCTGGTGCAGCGGCCGGACAATGACAAAGGCACTGACTACAGTGCAGAGCAACAGGCCAGGAAGTACGGCAAAGCCGGTTTCATCGAGTTGCCATACATAAAGGTACAGATAATTGGCGATGGCGAAGGCCATTTGCGTGCTGGCAATAGCGATCATCGCAGCGGACAGCAGGATCACTGCGGCCGGATGGCGCAGGGCCTCAAGAATTTCGTCCAGCGCGCCGCGCGCCGATTGCGCCGCTGGCTTGAATTCGGGAATCGTGGCCACCCGGCCATGTTGCCCCAAGGCCGAAATGAGCACTGCGCCGACCATCAGTACCGCGCCGCACAGGCCAAAGCGCCAATAACCTTCGGGATTGAGTTGCCCCACCGCGTGGGTTTCATCCGCGCGCAGGAACACGGTGTTGGCCAGGAAGAACAGCAGTAGCCCGCCGCTCCAACCGAACAGGTAGCGCAGCCGAACCAAGGATGTGCGTTCGTCGTAGTCGCTGGTCAGCTCGGCCACCAGCGATTGGGACGGCACTTCGCAGCAAGAAACCAGTGTGCGCACCAGTATGGCAACAACCACCAGGTACGTGAAAATATGGGTGTGATCTGCCGGTGGGCTCCACAGCAGCATCCAGGCAAGGCCAAGCGGCACGGGCGCAGCATAAAGCCAAGGGTGCCGCCGTCCCCAGCGGGTATAGGTCCGGTCTGACAAATGGCCGATCAACGGATCGACAAAGGCATCGACAATTAGCGCCAGCATCAATGCCAGAGAGACCAGTTTGGCATCCAGCCCGATGACCTGGCTATAGAAGATCAGCAGGAAGGTCGAAAAGCCGTTGTCTTTGACCCCATAGGCAATCGAGCCGAGTCCATTGAACAGCTTTACCCGCAGCGGCAGCGCATCGGCGCGGGGTGTCACTTGGGCGCCTCGGCCATCGCCTGCAGCGCATCGAACATTTTCGGCGCCTCGGGATCCCAGGCATGGCGCGGGCCGACAGTGATGCCGCCATCGACCACCAGCGATGCGCCCGTCATGAAGCTGCCCTCTGCGCTTGCAAGGAAGGCAACGGCATTGGCGATGTCCGCGGGCATACCGGCGCGGGCGACAGGCTGGGCGTTGCTCGACACCTGGTGGATCAGTGCCTTGGCTGTATCGACCAGCTCGTTCGGAATCTCGAGTGCGCTGGTGAAGATATTGGTGTTGATGAAGCCGGGCTGCACCGCGTTGACCCGAATGCCGTATTGCGCCAGCTCGGTCGCGGTGCAGCGGGTCAGCTGCAGCACGCCTGCCTTTGCCACCGCATAGGCGGTGGGCGAATAGCCGGGCCCGATCGCGGCGATGCTGCTGGTGTTGATGATGCTGGCGCCGGGGCGCCCCTTCATGTGCGGCGCAGCATGGCGGATGCCCATTGCAACCGAGCGCAGCAACAGATCCATGGTGTGGTCCCAACCTTCCGCCTCGATCTCGTCGATCGGGGCGCGGTCACCGGCTGCGCCGGCATTGTTGAAGACCACATCAATGCCGCCATGCGCGGCGGCAGCCTGATCCATCAGCGCCTTGATCTGATCGACCGCGCAGACATCGCACGCCACCGCAGTAATGCCGGGGGATTCGAGGGCCAGCGCCTGAACGCCTTCAAAATCGCGGTCCGCGGCGAAAACATGCGCGCCTTCCCGCGCGAAGAGCAGCGCCGTTTCCCGTCCGATTCCCGAAGCGGCCCCCGTGATGACGACGCATTTTCCGCTGAATCGCACCGACTCTCTCTCCATACCGTTTGTTCGACAACTTAGGGTTGCGGCCGTGTCGGTCAACGCTCAAGTGGTGACGCTACGGTATCTGCGATTCTTGGCAAATGGCGAAAATCCGCGCTTGCGCCGCGCCCCCCAACGGCCTTAACCTTGCGCTTAACCAGGGAGTAGGAATTGCATGTCCGACCTTAAGAATTTTCGCGAGGAAATCCGCGACTGGCTTGAATCGAACTGCCCGCCCGAAATGCGACAGCCCGTCAAGGACGAGGATGACGTCTGCTGGGGCGGACGCAATTTTCAATTCAAAAGCGAAGCACAGAAAACCTGGATGGAGCGCTGCGCCGCTAAGGGTTATACCGTACCTGACTGGCCCAACGCCTATGGCGGCGCGGGCATGAGTGCGGCCGAGGCCAAGATCTGGCGCGAGGAATGCGCCCGGATCGGCGCGCGCCCGCCGCTGTCCAGCTTCGGCATCTGGATGCTTGGCCCGGCGCTGCTCAAGTTCGGGACCGAGGAGCAGAAGATACATTACCTTGGCCAGATCGCGCGGGGCGAGATCCGCTGGTGCCAAGGATATTCCGAACCAGGGTCAGGAAGTGACCTGGTGTCCTTGCAGACCTTTGGCGAGGACAAGGGCGATCACTGGGTGGTCAACGGCCAGAAAATCTGGACCAGTTATGCCGACAAGGCGGATTGGATCTTCTGCCTGGTTCGTACCGACAAGACCAACAAGTATCAGGGCATCAGCTTCCTGCTGTTCGATATGGCCAGCCCTGGGGTATCGACCAAGCCGATCTTGCTGATCAGCGGCAATTCGCCGTTCTGCGAAACCTTTTTCGACAACGTGACGGTGCCCAAGGAGCAGATCGTGGGTGAACTCAACCGCGGCTGGGATGTGGCCAAGTATCTGCTGGGCCACGAGCGCGAAATGATCTCGTCAACCGGTGGTGGCGACCGGGCGGCGTCACTTGGTTCGGCCGTATCGCGCGCTGCCGCGCTTGAGGATCCGGTGCTGCGCGCCGAACTTGCGCTGTTCGACGTCGATGCCCTGGCCTTCACCGCGATGAGCGAAAAGTTCATGGACGAAGTGAAGGTCGGAAAAGGCCACCCGGCCCAGCCCAACATGATGAAGTACGCCGGGACCGAGCTCAACAAGCGCCGGCTTGAGCTGGTCATGGCGGCGGGCGGAAGCGCCGCGCTGGAATGGGAAAGCGAAGCCAGCAATGGCGGATCCAGCGCCCGCAACTGGCTGCGTACCAAGGCCAATTCGATCGAGGGCGGGACCAGCGAGGTGATGCTCAACGTCGTCGCCAAGCGCATTCTCGACCTGCCGGGGGCTTAATTCGCTTCGACCCTGGGCATGCCCGGGGACCGCTGGCCTCAACGCACCGAGGCCGCGACAGGATGCCAGCGGTTCCGGATCAAGTCCGGGATGACGAAAGGAACAAAATGCCGCTTTATCATACCGAAGACCAGACGATGCTGGCTGACACCGCCCGGCAGTTCATGGCCGATGAGGGTGCAATTGCCAAGCAGCTCCGTCACTGGCGCGACACCGGATGCAAGGACGGCTTTGGCCACACCTTGTGGAAGCAATTGGCCGAGCTGGGCTTCACCGGCATTATGGTCAGCGAAGATGATGGCGGGCTTGGCATGGGCCATGTCGAGGCGGGTATCGTGATGGAGGAGATCGGCCGAAACCTGACCCCTTCGCCGTTCCTGACCAGCGCCATTGCCGCTGCCACCGCCCTAGGCGCTTCCAGTCACGAGCTGAAGGGCCGGTACCTGCCCGGGCTGCTATCAGGTGACAGCGTGTTCGCTGTCGCGATCGATGAAGGGCGCAAGCATCGTCCGGAACGCATCGCAACACAGGCAGTCCGCAGCGGCAACGGGTTCAGGCTGGACGGCGCCAAGACTTTCGTGATTCACGGCGCCAGCGCAGACATGCTGGTAGTCGCCGCGCGCACCGCCGGCAGCGATGACGATGCGGACGGGATCACGCTGTTCGCAGTGCCGCGTGATACCGTCGGGCTAAGCCAGGATGCAGTTCGCCTGGTCGACAGTTCAATCGCCAGCCATATCAAACTTGAGGGTGTTCAGCTCGATGCCGATGCGGTGATCGGCGAGGTTGACGGTGGGCGCGAAGTGCTGAACCGCGTGCTCAATGCTGCGCGGGTGGGTGCGGCTGCGGAAAGTGTCGGGGTGGCCGCCGGTGCCTTCGACATGACCGCCACCTACCTCAGGCAGCGCAAGCAGTTCGGCAAGCTGATCGGTGAGTTTCAGTCGCTACAGCACCGCGCCGCGCATCTCTATTCCGAAATCGAGATTGCGCGCGCCGCGACGTTCAAAGCGCAGCAGCTCCTCGACGGGGGCAGCGAAAAGGCGGACCTGATGGTTTCGGTCGCCAAGGCCAAGGCCGGCAAGGCCGCGGGCCTGGCCGTGCGCGAAGGAGTGCAGATGCACGGAGGAATCGGCATGACCGACGAATACGACATCGGACTTTACATGAAGCGCGACCGCGCGCTGGCCGAGTTTATGGGCGATCAGTATTACCACGCCCAGCGCGTGGCGCAGTTGAGCGGATATTAAGAGACGGACCGCGCCGCACCCTCCGACGGTTTCAAAAAGGCGGGCCTCAACACGAAACTGACTTCGACACGAAAGATTGCAACCCAAAACCGCTCAGGCTGCGCTTATTGAAGCCCGCGCGCGGTGCCAGACCCAAGGAAGCGTCACAATGGATTTCACCAAACTGTTCAGCCTCGAAGGCAAAGTTGCCCTGATCACTGGCGGCAGCCGCGGGATCGGCAAGATGCTGCTGGAAGGTTATCTCGCCGCCGGGTGCGAGCGTGTCTACATTACCGCTCGCAAGCGCGATCAGCTGGCCGAGACCGAGACTGAGTTCAATGCGGCCTACCCGGGCAAGGTTATCGGCCTGCCTGGCGACCTCAGCCAGATGGACGATATCAAAAAGCTGGCCGAAGACCTGACCGCGCGCGAAGGCCGTCTCGACATTCTGGTCAACAATGCCGGTGCGGCCTGGGGCGGAGATTTCGAAACGTTCCCCGAAGCGGGGTGGGACAAGGTCATGGACCTTAACGTCAAATCGCTGTTTTTCCTGACGCAGAAGCTGTTTCCGCTGCTGAAAGCCGCCGGCACGTTTGAGCGGCCGGCCAAGGTGATCAACATCGCCTCGATCGACGGTTTGCGGCCAAACCCTTGGGAAACCTATTCCTATCAGGCATCGAAGGCGGCGGTGATCCACCTGACCAAGCGGATGGCGGCGCGGCTGATCACCGATAACATCGTCGTCACCGGGATCGCGCCGGGTGCCTATCCCAGCGAAATGAACAAGGCCGCAGCGCGCAATCCGGAAGGCAGCGCCAAGGGCATTCCCTATGCCCGTGTCGGCGTTGCGGAAGATATTGCGGGCGGAGCAGTCTATCTAGCCAGCCGCGCGGGGGATTATGTCGTGGGCACGACAATCCCGATTGACGGCGGCATCGTAAACGGCTGGATTCCGCAAGATTTCCAGGACGCTTCGGGAGGGCATTGACGTAATGAAGCACCACCTGCGCACGCTCGCCAGCGGAATCCATTTCGGCGAAGGGCCGCGCTGGCGCAATGGACGTCTGTGGTTTTCCGATTTCTACGCGCAATGCATCTATTCGGTCGATCTGGCCGGGGACTTACGCGTCGAACTGAGGCTGGAAGGCCAGCCGTCCGGGCTTGGCTGGATGCCCGATGGGTCGCTGTTGGTGGTGCGGATGGAATTGCGCCAAGTGTGGCGGCGTTGGCCGGACGGACGGTTTGAATGCCACGCAGATCTGGCTGATCATTCGGCTTTCATGTGCAATGACATGGTGGTCGATCCCGACGGTCGCGCCTATGTGGGCAACTTCGGTTTCGATCTGGGCGCAGCATTGGCTGAACGCGGGGTCGCGGGCGTTCTGGCCGATCACCCGACCACAATGCTCGCTCTGATTCAGAGCGACGGCGCGGTCAGCGATGCCGCGCCCGGAGAACGTTTTTCTTTCCCCAATGGCATGGTGATTAGCCCTGATGGGCACACGTTAATTGTAGCCGAAACCTTTGGCACACGGCTTACCCAACTGGACATCGCAGACAATGGCACGCTGACCAACCGCCGGCCGTTTGCATTGACCGCGCCGCGTATTCCGGACGGGATTTGCCTTGATGCCAGCGGCGCCGTGTGGATCGCCAATCCCGCCGCCCCGGAATGTGCGCTGATCGCGCCGGGCGGCGAAGTGCTGGATGTCGTCCAGACCGGCGACCTGCCCTGCTACGCCTGCATGCTGGGTGGGCCGACCGGACGGCACCTGTTCATGCTGGTGGCTGCAGATTCGGGACCGAGCGACACGGCAACCGGCAAGGTGCTGGTTACCGAAGTTTCGACCGCCCATGCCGGATTGCCCTGATTTCGCGCTCGACAGACCGGAGGCGGGTCGGCACTAGGGGCCCTCCTGTCCCTGTAAAGACCTGATCGTGAACCTTTTCCTCCGCTCTGCCGCTCTTCTCGCATTTGCGGCCACTGCCGCCTGCGCTCCGGTCGCCCCGCCGCCCAAAGCCACTCCTGCTGCGATGACCGCTTCAGCCGAAACGCTGACGCTGAAAAGCGCCGATGGCCGCACCGTGCCCGTTCTGTTGGTCGCACCGGCACAGCCACTGGGCGTGGTGTTGTTCTCGCACGGTGGAGGTACCCCGCTTGCCGGGGTCCGCCCGGTGATCGACCGTCTGGTGGCAGCAGGCTTTGCCGTGGCCGCGCCAACCCACACCGATTCGCTGGACCAGCCGGCTGAAACCCGTACCACCATGCAGGACGCCTTCCCGACCCGCGTTGGCGACATGATCGCCGTATCAGCTTTTGCCGCGCAGAGGTTTCCCGGATTGGCCCAGGCTGCGGCAGGCCACAGTTACGGCGCATTGACCGGGCTGATGGCGGGCGGTGCATTCGCCCCGATGGTGCCGGCCAAAGTCGATGCGGTGAAAGCCGTGGTGATGTTTTCCTCGCCCGGACCGATCCCCGGCCTCAGCCAGGCGCCCGGCCCGCTGGACGGTGTAACGGTGCCGACCCTTCTGGTCACCGGCACCGCAGACACCGTGCCTGGCTTCGTGTCTGATCCTGCGCTCCACCTGTTCTATTTCGACAGGCTTCCGGAAGGCGATCACACGGTCCTGATCGTAAAGGGCGCGACGCATGAGTTTGTTGCCGGCAAGGAAGCCGGGTTCAACGAAACGTGGGCCTTGGCAATCGACTTCCTGAAAGCAAGGATTGCCGGCGACGCAGCCGCGGCAAAGCGCTTTGCAGCGGCTACTGGTGGAGCGCAGGTTGAGGTACGGCGGCGCTAGTCACGCATCAGTTCACGGACAAAGCCGATCAGGCCGGTCTGCCGGGCGCGCTTCATGCGTTCGGCGTGGAGTATTTCACGAACCTTGGCAAAGCACAGGTCGATATCGTCGTTGACCACGACATAGTCATAGCCGTCCCAATGGCTGATCTCGGCGCGGGCGCGTTCCATCCGTTTGGCGATCACATTGGGCGCATCGGTTCCGCGCCCGGTCAGACGGCGGCGCAGTTCATCGATTGTGGGGGGGAGCAGGAACACCCGGACAACATCGGTTTCCAGCTTCTGATAAAGCTGCTGGGTACCCTGCCAATCAATGTCGAACAGGAAGTCCTGCCCGTCACGAAGTCCCGCTTTCACCTGGGCCTTGGGCGTGCCGTAACTATGCCCGAACACTGGCGCCCATTCCAGAAAATGCTCTTCCTCGACCATCCGGTCAAAGGTCGGCTGATCGACAAAGATGTAATCCTGTCCATCGACCTCGCCCGGGCGCTGGGGCCTGGTGGTGACGGAAACCGAAAGGCAGATCTCCGCGTCGGCATTGAGCAGCATGTGCGAGATCGTGGTCTTGCCCGCGCCCGAAGGCGATGACAGGATGAACATCAGGCCGCGGCGCTGCAGGGTATCTGGAGTTGCCATGGCGCTCAATCGCTCATGGAAGCGCTGCGATCAAGCGCCCGAGGTGTCCGCACCGCCCTTTTTCGCCTGCTTGTCCACCAGCACCTTGCCCTTTGCGCGGGCCTTTTCCTTGCCGCGGCGTCGGTCGAGCAGGGTTTTGGCGAGCAGACCGCCGCCCACAATCAGCGCCCCGGGGACCGAACGGGTTGCCATACGGGCAAGCGCGGTGCCGACCAGGGTCTGGGTCATGGAGCGACCTTTGACAATCGCTTTGGCCTTGCCGGGCGCATACTTGGTCTGCAGCAAGGTGCGTTCAACCACGTGACGCAGAATCCGCCCGCCGCCGCGCAGTGCAATGTCGGCCGCGATCAGATTGGTCATCGGATTGGGACTGGCGTCCTGCGCCTTTTCGCCGGCCATGCGGGCAGCGGCCTTTGTCTTGCCCGCAAGGGTCTTGGGAGCCTTTGCCACGGGCCTATTTCTTCCGTCCGAAATCGACCGTCACCACGTTGGAACCATCATCGGTTCCGGCCGGAGCTTCACCATCGGGCGTATCGTTCTCGGCATCCTCGTGCGGTTCGGGGCCGTCGGGCGCACCAAGTGCCTGAAA
Source organism: Novosphingobium sp. (assembly GCF_024642085.1). Taxonomy (GTDB): domain Bacteria; phylum Pseudomonadota; class Alphaproteobacteria; order Sphingomonadales; family Sphingomonadaceae; genus Novosphingobium. The sequence goes on from NZ_JAHEBV010000020.1 coordinate 30,278, forward strand.
TTGCAGGCCGAAATCGACGGCCGGATCGACAAACGCGGTGATCGCCGAAAACGGTACGTCCAGCTTTGCCGGGATCTGGTTGAAAGTCAGTCCGACCGAAAAACCGTCTTCGCCAACTGTCAGATCCCAGAACTTGTTCTGCAGGACGATGGTCATTTCGTCGGGGAAGCGCTCCTTCAGGTGTGACGGGATCGATACCCCGGGCGCTTCGGTCTTGAAGGTAATGTAGAAATGGTGGTTGCCCGGCAGGGTTCCGCCGGTCGTTTCAACCTGGCCCAGCACCCGGCCGACCACAGCGCGCAGCGCCTCCTGGACGATTTCGTCATAGGGGATCAGGCTGTCTGGTGCGTCATCGCTCATGGCTGTCAACTGGCGTCCTTGGGGGTATAGGTCAAGCCATAGCAGCAACGGGCGGCCACGCGAATGGTTGCACGGTGCGCAATCCGGCCTATAGGCCAGCCCCATGCGTACTGCCAGAATCGCTCGAAAGACGCACGAAACCGACATCCTGGTCGAGGTCAATCTTGACGGGACCGGGGCCTATGACGTGTCGACCGGGATCGGCTTCCTCGATCACATGATCGAACAGTTCAGCCGCCATTCGCTGATCGATGTGACCTGCCGCATCAAAGGCGACCTGCACGTCGACCAGCACCACACGACCGAGGACAGCGCGATCGCGATTGGCCAGGCGATCGCGAGCGCGCTGGGCGACAAGGCCGGGATCGGACGATACGGCACGGCTTACAGCCCCATGGACGAGGCGCTGGCCCGCGTCGCGCTCGACATATCGGGGCGGCCTTGGCTGGTATGGAACGCTGCGTTCAGCCAGCCGCGCCTTGGCGAAATGGATACCGAGCTGTTCGAACACTGGTTCCAGTCGATTGCGCAGGCGGTGGGGATCACGCTGCATATCGAACTGCTTTACGGGCAGAACAACCACCACATCTGCGAAGGCATCTTCAAGGGTTTTGCCCGTGCAATGCGCCAGGCGGTCGAGCTTGATCCGCGCAAGGGTGGAGCAATTCCCAGTACCAAGGGGGTGCTCGGTGGCTGAGGTTGTCGCGCTGGTCGATTACGGCGCGGGCAATCTTCATTCCGTCGCCAACGCACTAAAAGCGGCGGGCTGTAACGGCGTCACGATTACCGACAGCCCCGATGTGGTTCGCGCTGCCGACCGGATTGTCCTGCCCGGCGTCGGCAGTTTCAGGGCCTGCGCCGAAGGGCTGAACGCGATTCCCCACTTGGTCGAAGCAATGCACGAGCGGGTGTTCGTCGGCGGCGCGCCATTCCTGGGCATTTGCGTTGGAATGCAGTTGCTCGCCGCGACCGGAGTGGAGCACGGCGAAACCTCGGGGCTGGGATGGATCGCGGGCCAAGTGCGGCTGATCGAACGGACTGACCGGCGGATCAAGGTGCCGCATATGGGCTGGAACGATGTCGCGACCACTGCCCACGCGGTGCTGATTGAACCGGGTGAGGGTTATTTCCTTCATTCCTACCATTTTGTCCCTGATGATGGCCGCCATGTGCTGGCGATGACCGACCACGGCGGCGGACTGGTCGCCGCGGTTGGGCGCGACAATCTGGTAGGCGTTCAGTTTCACCCGGAAAAGAGCCAGGCATATGGACTTGCCTTGCTGTCTCGCTTTCTTGAGTGGAAGCCGTGATCGTATTCCCCGCCATCGACCTTAAAGCCGGTCAGGTCGTTCGTCTGGCCGAGGGCGATATGGCCCGCGCCACGGTCTATGGCGATGATCCGGCGGCACAGGCAGCGCTGTTTGCCGAGGCCGGATCGCAATTCCTCCACGTGGTCGATCTGGACGGCAGCTTTGCCGGCCGCGCCGAGAACCGCGAGGCGGTGGAAGCCATTGTCGCGGCGTTTCCTGGCCACGTACAGCTGGGCGGCGGGATCCGTACCCGCGCAGCTGTCGAAGGCTGGTTTGACCTTGGGGTAAGCCGCGTCGTGATGGGCTCCGCCGCGCTCAAGGACCCTGATTTCGTGCGCGATATGGCGGCAGAGTTCCCGGGCGGAATCGTCGTTGCGGTCGACGCGAAAGACGGGATGGTCGCAACCGAGGGCTGGGCCGATGTCTCGGACGTTGAAGTGGTCGACCTCGCCCGCCGGTTCGAAGACGCTGGAGTCGCCAGCCTGCTTTTCACCGACATCGGCCGCGACGGGCTGCTGAAAGGCGTCAACATCGACGCAACTGTCGAACTGGCCCGCAGAGTAGACTTGCCGGTGATCGCCAGCGGCGGGGTCAAGGGGCTCGACGACATTCACGTTCTGGCGCTGCACGCGCATGAAGGCATCGAAGGGGTAATTACCGGGCGCGCGCTTTACGAAGGGCGGCTCGATCTGGCCGCGGCAATTGCAATGGCGAACAGGGCATGACCGTCCGCATCCGCGTAATCCCCTGCCTCGACGTGCGCGACGGGCGCGTGGTCAAGGGCGTCAATTTCGTAAACCTCAAGGACGCTGGAGATCCGGTCGAACAGGCCCGCACCTATGACGCGGCCGGAGCGGACGAGTTGTGCTTCCTGGATATTTCCGCCAGCCACGAAGGACGCGGAACTTTGCTCGAAGTCGTCAGGCGCACTGCCGAAGTCTGCTTTATGCCCCTGACCGTCGGCGGCGGGGTGCGCACGGTGGAGGATGCCCGGGCGCTGCTGCTTGCCGGCGCGGACAAGGTCGCGGTCAATTCCGCGGCCGTCAGCCGCCCTGAAATGGTTGCCGACATCGCCCAGAAAATGGGTAGCCAGTGCATCGTCGCCTCGGTCGATGCGCGGCGGGTGGCGCCGGGCAAATGGGAAATCTTCACCCACGGCGGACGCCAGGCCACCGGGATCGATGCGCTGGCGCACGCGGTCCGTCTGGCGCAGCTGGGCGCGGGCGAACTGCTGGTAACCTCGATGGACGGCGACGGTACGCAGGGCGGCTATGATCTTGACCTGACCCGCACGATTGCCGATGCCGTATCGGTTCCGGTGATCGCCAGCGGCGGGGTCGGCACGCTCGAACATCTGGTCGAAGGCGTGACAAAAGGCCACGCATCCGCAGTTCTCGCCGCTTCAATCTTTCATTTTGGCACCCATACCCTGGCCCAGGCCCACTCTGCCCTGCGCGCAGCAGGCTTGCCGGCACGCAGTTAGCTTGGCAGACCACGCAGCCATGGACACTCTGACCCGCCTTGCCGCGACCATCGCCGCGCGCCGCGATGCCGACCCTGCGACCAGCTGGGTGGCCAGGCTCCATGCGCGCGGAGTTCCAGTGATTGCAAAAAAGCTGGGCGAGGAAGCTGTCGAGACCGTCATTGCCGCGCTGACTGGCACGCGCGAGGAATTGATTGGCGAAGCGGCCGACACACTGTTCCACCTGCTCGTCCTGCTTGATGCCAAGGGGGTCACCCTTGATGAAGTTACCGCCGAGATTGACCGCCGAGAGGGCGTTAGCGGGATCGCAGAAAAAGCCAGCCGGAGCGAATGATGCCAATCAACGCCACCCTGCCCTATGACGATCAGAACATTTTTGCGAAAATCCTGCGCGGCGAAATACCAAACAAGACCGTCTATGCGGATGAATGGGCGCTGGCGTTTCACGATATCAATCCGCAGGCGCCTCTGCACGTGCTGGTTATCCCCCGGGGCGCCTATGTCAGCTGGGATGATTTCTCGGCGCGGGCATCGGCAGACGAAATCGCCGGATTCATCCGCGCCGTGGGCCATATCGCACGTGAGGCGGGGCTGGTCGAACCGGGATACCGTTTGCTGGCCAATGTAGGGGGGCACGGTCATCAGGAAGTGCCGCACCTTCACGTCCACTTGTTCGGCGGCAGACCTTTGGGTCCGATGCTGGCGCGCTGAGCCGCCCTGCACGACTGATCAGCCGTGCAAACTGCGCCCTGGCGCACTTTAGCGGGGTTGCCGTGCGACTCCTGCGCTTGCTAAAGGTCCGGCGGCATGACGTCATTTCCCGCGCCTCCTTCCGGTTTGATCGACGGCACCGTTCACCGTTTTGCCGTGCGCGCCTATATTGAGGATACGGACCTTTCAGGGGTGGTATATCACGCCAATTACCTGCGCTGGTTCGAACGCGCGCGCAGCGATTTCGTTCGCCTGCGGGGGATTGATCAGCGCGGCGCAAACGAAAGCGGCCTGGGCGCCTTTGCCGTGGTTGACCTGACCATCCGTTATGCCGTGCCCGCGCGACTGGATGATGCAATACTGATTGAGACCCGCTGCGCGGATCTGCGCGCCGCATCGTGCCGGATGCACCAGAAGGCCTTACGCGATGACGGCATATTACTGTCAGAGGCTAACTTTCGCGTCGGTTTTGTTTCTCCCGATGGTCGCCCCCGCCGCATGCCGGACGGCTGGCACGCGGCCTTTGCCCACATCGTTCCTGAAGGATCCTGATGAGCCTTGCCACCCTCCTTGCCGCAAGCACTGCTGCTGCGCCGCGCCATCTTAACCCGGTCAAACTGTTCCTCGACGCCGATATTGTCGTGCAGATCGTCATGGCAGGGCTGATCCTCGCCTCGGTCTGGGTGTGGATGATCGTGCTGTCCTTCAGTCTTCGCTCCAGCGCGATCCGCAAGCGGTGTGACGGGTTTGAGCGCGCGTTCTGGAAAACCAAGGACATCGACGCGTTCCAGGCCGAATGGGAAAGCCGCGAAACGCCATCAGCCCGTGTGGCCGCTGCCGGACTTGCCGAATGGCGCGCTTCGGCCAGGCGCGACAAGGAAGGAACGCGCCAGCGTCTTTCCCTGGCTATGGACGGCGCGATTGCGCAGGAGGCGGACCGGTTGTCCGAACGTCTGAACTTTCTGGCGACGGTCGGGGCGGTTGCGCCGTTTGTAGGCCTGTTTGGCACCGTCTGGGGGATCATGAACAGCTTTTTCCAGATCGGACAGCAGCAGAACTCATCGCTGGCGGTGGTTGCGCCGGGCATATCCGAAGCGCTGTTTGCCACCGCGATCGGGCTGTTTGCGGCGATTCCTGCGGTGATTGCCTACAACCGTTTTTCGCACCGGGTCGATCAGCTGGAAGCACGACTGCAACGCTTTGCCGACCGGTTCCACGCCAGCCTGAGCCGCGATCTGGAGGGGCAGTAAGGTGGCGATAGGTGCCATCAGCCGCCGCAGCAAACGGCGCGGCCGCGCGCCAATGGCCGAGATCAACGTTACCCCGCTGGTCGATGTCATGCTGGTGCTGCTGATCATCTTCATGGTCACTGCGCCGCTGCTCAACGCCGGAGTTCCGATTGATCTGCCCGACAGCGCGGCCAAGCCGCTTGATGAGCAGCCCCGGCAGATCAACCTGACAATGGATGCAGCAGGACGCCTGTTCATCGACCAGAGCGAGGTTGTGCCCGGGACTCTGTCCGCGCGCCTGGCAGCGTTACCCCGCAATGTGGATGGTCAGCCACCACTAGTGACGCTTCGCGCGGACAAAGCGCTGGACTATGGCCGGGTGATCGCGGTGATGGGTGAGCTCAATCACGCCGGATTCAACGCAATATCGCTGGTCACGACCAGTTCAGGCTCCACTCAATAGGCCCGGCACCATGGCAGCCATCGCCCTTCGCCGCGACGAACGCATTGGCCTTGGCCTGGCCGTGGCCGCGCATGCGGGCCTGGTTGCTTGGCTGGCGCTGAGCCCGCACGGCTCTGCGCTGGTATTGCCGCCTGAACGGATGACTGTGACGCTAAGTGATGATATCGCCGTCACTTCTACTGCGCCGCAGCCTGCCCCGGCGCCAGCACCCGACGAGGCGTCGGTGCTGGGTGAACGCGCGCCGCAGCCGGTTGCCGCTCCGCCGCGACCCACCCCGGTGCCGCTCGTCTCTGCCGCCCCGGTAAAGCCAGCTGTGCAACGCGCCCCGGCAGCGAGGCCTGTGCCGCCCAAGGCAAAGTCCGCTCCCGCCCCGGCTAAGCCTGCAGGAGGAAGCCGCATCGGTTCCGATTTTCTCAAAGGCGTTAGCGGTGCGCAAGGCCAGTCGCGCACCCCCAATCCGCCCGCTGCCGCCGTAGGTCCGGGGGTGAAGACCGCACTGGCCGCGGCGATCATGCGGCAGATCAAGCCCAAGTGGCAGGGCCGCGTACCTCAAGGGGTTGATACCGAAAATCTGGTCTCAGTCATCGCCATCGACCTCAACGCTGATGGGTCGCTAGCCGGATCACCGCGGCTGCTGGCGCAGGAAGGAATCAACGACGCCAACCGCGCCCAGGCCCGCCGCCATGCCGAAGAGGCAATCCGCGCTGTCCAGCTGGCGGCGCCGTTCACCTTGCCAGCCGAATTGTACGACGCGTGGAAGAAGCCGCCCGCCCTGAGGATGAGAAAGAGCATCTGAGCCATGAACACTATGTCCCTTGCCCTGGCCCTCGCGTTGACTGCGCAGCCCGCGTTCACGCAAAGCGCACCTGACGCGGCAACTGCGCAAACAGCAGAACCGGCCATAGACGTCACCGATGACAGCGATTGGCAGAACCAGACGATCGCCATCCCGTCCTTTGCTACCAATGCCGACGTGCCCACCCAGGCCAGCGCCGGCAGCACGTCGGCCCTGGGTTTCGCGCTGGCCGGGGTAATAACCGCCGATCTTCAGAACAACGGGCTGTTCAAGCCGACCGGCCCGGCGGCCTTGCCGCGCCCGGCCCTGCCGCAGATCCAGGCGCCCGAATACAATAACTGGGGGGCCCGCGGGACGGACATGCTGATACAGGGCTATGTCCGGGCAGAAGCGGGCGGCCAGGTTACCATCGGCTGCTATCTCTATGACGTCGCGTTGAAGCAGCAACTGGCCAAGGCAGGCTGGACACTGGCCCCAGGCGACTGGCGCCGTGCAGCGCACAAATGCGCCGATCTGGTTTATTCACGGCTATCGGGAGAAAGCCCGTTCTTCGATAGCAAGATCGCCTATATCGCCGAAGTCGGACCGAAGGACCGCCGGCTAAAGCGCTTGGCGATCATGGATTCGGACGGGCAGAATCACGAGTTTCTGACAACCGGCCAGACCACCGCTCTGACCCCGCGCTGGTCGCCGGATTACAAGTCGATACTTTACCTGTCTTATTTTAACGGCCAGCCGCGGATTTACATACTCGATCCTGCAACCAAATCGCAGCGGCTGCTGCTCAGCGCCAAGAACCCTCTGTTCGCGCCGCGCTGGTCGCCCGACGGCAAGTGGGTGCTGTATTCGATGGCCAGCGCTGGCAATACCGATATCTACAAGATCCCGGCCGCTGGCGGCGGTACGGCGATAAAGCTGACCGACAGCCCGGGGATCGATATCGGCGGCAGCTTTTCCCCCGATGGAAGCCGGATTGTGTTTGAAAGCGACCGTTCGGGCAGCCAGCAGATTTATGTTATGAATGCCGATGGCAGCGGCCAGAAGCGGATTAGCTTTTTTGGCGGACGCGGGGCAACCCCGGAATGGAGTCCGCGCGGCGACCAGATCGCCTTTACCCACATAGTCGGCAACCTGCGCGTCGCCACGATGGACCCGCAAGGCGGATCGCTGCGGTACCTGACCGACAGCTGGCAGGACGAAGCCCCGACCTGGGCGCCCAATGGCCGTGTCATACAGTTCTTCCGCACTGCCAAGTCAACTGGGCGAACCAGCGTGTGGCAAGTTGATCTGACCGGCCGAACGCTGCGCAAGCTCGATACACCGGTCGACGGCAGCGATCCCGCCTGGGGCGCGCTGCGTCCCTAATTCGCAGTTTCAAAAGGAGTAAGTCCCATGAAAACCAACCCCGCCCTGATCGCCTTGCTGGCCGCGGGCCTCGCCGTATCGGCCTGTTCGAAAAAGCCGCCCAAAGTGCTGCCGCCCGATCCCGGCGCCGCGGTATCGACCGAAACGCCGGCCAGCAGCCAGGGGCCTGTTCCCGGCAGTCAGGCCGATTTCGCCGCGACGCTAATGGGCCAGGATACGATCCTGTTTGATACCGACAAGTACAACATCGACAGTGCCGACCAAACAGCGCTTGCCGCCCAGGCACAGTGGCTGGCGAAATATCCGGCCAAACGCATCACGTTGGAAGGGCATTGCGACGAACGAGGCACCCGCGAATACAATCTGGCCTTGGGTGAACGGCGCGCTAACGCGGCCAAGAATTACCTTGCCACGCTTGGTGTTGACCCAATGCGAATAGCCACGATCAGTTATGGCAAGGAACGCCCCGCCGCCTTGGGGTCGGACGAGGCAAGCTGGGCGCGCAACCGCCGTGCGGTGACTGTGACGATCGACTGATTCGTAGCAGGCAGTTGCTTAGTCAGCGCGTCCGAGCGGGCTGGCCGGGTGCTATTGCAGCGACGGTATCAAATGGCTTAAGCTTGGCAGCGCCGGAGCATGGGCTTTGATCGGCAAGCTAAGGCCACCATCTTCCGCCATTGATGCGCTGCGCTGCGGACCCAGCAAGACAAAGGCGGTCATCGCCAGCACCGATAGTGCGATCGACAGGGCCAGTTGCTTGCTCATGGCGAAAAACTCCCGTTGCGGCGGTCTTCTTGTCCTAAAAATTGGCAATTTTCAAGTAATGATCAATCTGTTCAAAAGGGCAATCATTGCACGAGAGCTTGCATCCAGCCCCCGCCAGCGACTATCTCTGGAGGGATGAGCAAGGCTGGGCGTTCGGATAGTTGGGGTTTCCCGCGTTGGCGCGGCTATGAAGGTGCGCGCGAGGCGGCGACGATCCGTCTGTGTGACCGCCATGGCTGCGCGGACTCCGGTACCTGTCCTGCGCCAAAAAGTCCCAACAGCCCTGAACGCTGGATGTTCTGTCAACGCCACGCCGCCGAATACAATTCAGGCTGGGACTATTTTGAGGGCCTGGACAAGGAGGAGGCAGCTCAGCGCGAGGCGGAAGAGACCAGGGATAATTCTGGCTACAAGGAAGCAGCGCACTATGGCTGGGGCGGCTCAGGCGATGGCAGCCGCAGTCGTGACGAAATGCGCGCGCTTGAACTGCTTGAGTTAACTGCCGACGTCGATTTTGACGAGGTCAAGAAAAGCTATCGGGCGAAGGCAAAGCTGGTACATCCCGATGTGCGCCCTGGCGACGAAGATGCGGCCAAAGCGTTTCAGGCACTGCAACTGGCCTATGAAGTACTCCGCGCTGCGGAAGAGCGCCGCGAATGGAAAGGGTAGGTTTGCCGGTGTACCGCAACTGGACGTCACTGTGGTTTGACAGCGCGGCACTGGGTTTCGAAGCAACTGCCGTTATCGGCTTGCGGCTTACTAAACTGGCGTCTGGCGATGCCGATGCCATGAACGAAGCGCAGCGCATGGTGAACGAGAAAATCGACGCCGCAATCGAGTTGCAGACTATGGCGATGACTGGCAGCCTTGGCATGACCCCTCAGGGCCAAGCTCACCGCGCGGTGCGAACGTTGCGCCGCAAAGTGGAAAGCAACCGCCGCCGTCTGAGCGGCAAACGCGTCTGAACATCTAACTTTTGCGGCTGGTTCGCTTGATCGTACCGGAAAAAGCCAGAACATTGCGGCCGTCATCGTCGATCATGCCGCGCACGAAGACCATCGACATACCGGCGCGGACTACTTCGCCCCGTGCGGTCAGCAAACGTCCTGGCTCGGCTGCGCCGACGAACTCGCAGTTCATCGTTACTGTTACCCCATGGACGTTGGCTTCCATCCCCCCAGCGATCATAAACAGTGCATAGTCCGCAAAGGTCATCAGCGATCCGCCGTGGATGTTTCCGCCGCCATTACGGTTCTTGTTTTCGGGCACAAAGCCGCACAGGATGCCGCCAGATTGGGGCTGGCAATAAAATGGGCCAGCGTAATCCTCGAAATCGTCGGCCGGTTCCCAATGAAACCATCCATCCCACGCCGGATCCTGCGCCGGGGCAAGCCGCCAGGACACGGGCGCCGCGCCGTCGGGCTGCATCTTGTCGTGGGGTTCGAAGCTCATAAGGCGGCCCAAGCACAATGCCGACGCCGCCGCAAGGCAGATCACACGGCGGCCAAGGCCTGTTCGAAATCAGCAATCAGGTCGTCTGCATCCTCGATTCCGATGCTGATCCGGACCAGGTTGTCGGTAATGCCGAGCTGGGCTTTGCGTTCATCCGGCACTGAAAGATGCGTCATCGCCGCGGGCAGGCTGGCCAGTGTCTCGGTCCCGCCAAGGCTAACCGCCAACTTGGCGATCTTGAGGCTGTCGAGGAAGCGAAACGCCTCGGCCTCGCCGCCCTTGATGTAGAGCGAAAAGGTGCTGCCCGCGCCGCTACAGTGGCGGTCAAATATATCCTGCTGGCGTGGGTCATCAATCATGCCCAGATAGCCGAGCTTTTCGACTTTAGGGTGTACCGCCAACCAGGCGCATACCTTGGCTGCATTTTCGCCCGCGCGACTCATCCGCAGTTCGACCGTCTCCAAGCTGCGCATCAACATCCAGGCGGTATTGGGATCAACGATGCCGCCCATGACATTGCGCAGCATGCGCACCGGGGTCATCCACTTCTTGGCGCCGGAAATAGACCCGGCCACCAGATCGGAATGCCCGCCGACATATTTGGTCAGCGAGTAGACCACGATATCCGCGCCTTGGTCGATCGGGCGCTGCCAGAGCGGACCAAGGAAAGTGTTGTCGATCGCAATCGGGCATTCCGGCCCGAAAGCGCCATCGCGAGCGCCCTTTACGGCTTCGACGTCAACCAGCGCGTTGGTTGGGTTTGCAGGGCTTTCCAGATAGACCATCGCCACCTTTCCGCCCTGCGCTGCGGCCTGTTCCTTGGCGCTCGCCATCACTGCGTCCAGTTCCGCGCGCGTTGCCCCTGCGGGGAAATCGACGTAGGTTATTCCGAACCGGCTAAGCGTTTTGGCGACGAAGCCTTCGCTGGCGGCGTACAGCGGCCCCGAATGAACGATGACGTCCCCCGCCGAGGCAAAGGCCAGAAACAGAACACAGATCGCGGTCATCCCGCTGGAAAACGACAGCGCCTCTTCGGCACCGTCCCACACCGCGAGACGGCCTTCGAGGATCTGCTGGTTGGGGCCATTGAACCGCGAGTAGACCAGGCCCTCGGTCCCGCCGGGGACCTTGCCGGTGATCCCTTCAAAAAACCGTTTGCCTTCTGCCGCGCTGGGAAAAGCGAAGGTGCTAGTCAGAAAGATCGGTGCCTTGAGGCTGCCTTCGGACAAAACTGGATCATAACCGTGACCCATCATCAGCGTGGCGGGCGACAACTGGTGATTGCCCAGGCGGGTGATTGCGGCTTTGGGCTTACGGGTCGGGGTCGGGGCATCGGCCATCGCGTGGCATCCTTCCGGAACAGGCGCTCCCAGGAAGGCGGGAACGTGATGGGACGGCGGGGGCGCTGGCGTTCCTAACCTCCGCAGGAACGCATCTCCGGCCCGGTCCCGGAACAGGGCGGGTGCTTAGCCAAGCTGTGAAATGATTTCAACTGAAACCGGATTAAGGCTCGGTCAGTCCTCCACAATCAGGCTGCGCTCTCGTGTTTCAGGCAGCAGCAGCGTCGCGACACCAGCCATGGCGATGACCACCGCGACATAGCCGTAAAACGCCCGCTCGATCCCCGCGCCTTTCAGTGCCAGCGCTACCATTTCCAACGTTCCGGCGAACACGGCATTGCCGATCGCATATGGAAGCGCCACACCCAGTCCGCGGATGTGGGCAGGAAACAGCTCGGCCTTCACCAGCGCATTGTTGGCGCTATAGCCGCTTTGCAGGGTCAACGGGATAAGGATCAGCAGCAGGGCCGCCACTGGCGAGGTGGTCTGTTCCAGCAGCAGGAACACTGGCACTGCGGCTAGCGCCCCGCCGATCCCGAAGATCAGCAGCATCGGCTTGCGCCCGAACCGGTCGGCCAGCGCACCGAACACGGGCTGCATCGCGGTGAACCACAGCAGCGCCGCGGCAATGATGTAGGTTGCGGTCGCTTTGTCGAAGCCGACCGTGTTGAACAGGTACTTCTGCATGTAGCTGGTATAGGTATACGCGCTGAGCCCGCCGCCGGCCGACAGCATGGCGACAAGAATGCTTTCGCGCCGATGGTGCTTCCACAGCAAAGCTGCAGTCGATGCTGGTCGGTCGACCGCCTGGTTGGTGAATGAGGGCGTTTCGGCAAGATTGCGGCGCAGCATGTAGACCAACAGCGCCAACAACGCGCCGATCACGAAGGGAATGCGCCAGCCCCAAGCGGTCAGCTCAGCCTCGGTCAGGAAGGCCTGTAGCACCACTGCTACGGCAATCGCGCACAACTGCCCGCCGCACAGCGTCATGTACTGGAAGCTGGCCCAGAACCCGCGGTTTTCCTTTGGTGCCATTTCCGACAGGTATGTCGCGCTGGCGCCGTACTCACCGCCCAGTGACAAACCCTGTAGTATCCGCGCCAGCAGCAGCACCGCCGGGCCAAGCAGCCCGGCCTGGGCGTAGGTTGGCGCAGCGGCAAGCAGAAGCGATCCGGAAAACATCAGTGCAACCGACAGCGTGAGGCCCGCTTTGCGGCCGCGCCCGTCAGCATAGCGGCCCATCACCCAGGCGCCAATCGGTCGCATGACGAAACCCGCGGCAAAAATCGTCGCTGTGCTGAGCAATTGCGCGGTGGGATCGGCCTTAGGGAAAAACACCGGGGCGAAATAGATCGCGAAGCTGGCATAAGCGAACCAGTCATACCATTCGACCAGATTGCCAGCCGAGCCGCCGATAATCGAGACCAGGCGCTGGCGAGGGATCGACAGCCGTTTAACCATTAGTCGTCCCCCCGCTCCAGACCGATTACTTAGGCGACAACACCATCAGCATCTGGCGGCCTTCCATGCGGGGATAGGCTTCGATCTTGGCGTCTTCGGCAGTATCGTCCTGCACCCGCTTCAAGAGGTTCATCCCCAGCTGCTGGTGTGACAGTTCGCGGCCTCGAAAACGTAAGGTAACTTTGACCTTGTCACCTTCTCCAATGAACTTGTGGATCGCTTTCATTTTGGTGTCGTAGTCATGGTCGTCGATATTCGGACGCATCTTGATCTCTTTGATCTCCTGCGTCTTCTGCGACTTGCGCGCAAGGTTGGCCTTTTTCTGCGCCTCGTACCGGAATTTGCCGACGTCGAGAAACTTGCACACCGGAGGGTCGGCATTGGGGCTGACTTCGACAAGATCGAGGCCGACTCCGGCTGCCTGTTCGATGGCTTCGCGGGTGTACATTACGCCGATGTTTTCGCCGGTTTCGTCAATGACGCGAACCTTGTCGGACGTGATCATCTGGTTGTAGCGCGGCCCGCTCTTCACGGGGGGCGACATCATGCGCCGGGGTGGGGGTGCTATGTTAGAATCTCCTTAGACGGTTGTCTGGGCGGCTCCTTAATCCGATTCCGCGATTTGGGAAAGGGTTTAGGCGGCTTTCCGCCAGACCGGGAACTGTACCAGCCGGCCCGAAGCAGCCAGCAGCGCAT
>NZ_JAHEBV010000045.1 GCF_024642085.1 Novosphingobium sp.
ACAAGTACATCCCAACATTGCTGCGTGGTCATTACGGGATGACCTTCAGGATGGCCGCCGACGCCGATCGCCTTGATACCGAGCCGCTCAAAGGCCCCGGTCGCCAGCATCGCGGTGGTGTCTGAAAAAGGACCTTCGGGCTGCAGCGGATCGCCGGCAACGATGAAACACCGGCGTACCCCTGCACGATCAACTACCGCTTCCAGATAGCTGCCGAACTCGTCCTGAGAAAGGATCCGGCGCGCGGAGAAGTGCGGCATGGGTTCAAATCCAAGGTCGCGCACCGCAATTGCTGCGGCAATCCGGGCTTCGGCTTCCTCTCCAGGAAGGAAAGTTATGGCAACTGGGGTATCGGGCACAATTCGCGGGGCTGCCTCGCGCAAGGCGGCGACATCCTTGGCCGTGATTTCAAGCGAGTAGCCATCGGTGACACCCGCCGGGGCAAGGTCCCAATTTGGATGAATGATCGGTGCGGTCATTCGTACCTCCCTAGTTTCGGGGTCTTGAATGCTTCAAGCGGACCGCTCGGTGCGCCACCCTTCTTGGTAGGTTTCGCGGGCGACCCGGCTATAGGGCACCGGGCTGACAATCGCCCGGACTTCAATCTGCTTATGGCGCTCGACAGTCGTCTTGCGCGTGCCCCCATTTTCTTCGCCCCAGATCACCTTGAGTTCGGTTCCCACCGGGATTTCCGGATCGACCGTAGCAAGGCTGAGAGCCTGCTTTTCATTGTAGCTGAAGCCGGTGAACATCGACAGGCCAACCGTTCTGCCGCCGGCATCGACCACGCGATCATAGTTGGACGAGGCATAGTTGGCGAGCGGGACGTCGAAGAACTTGTAAGCCTCGCCATCGGGATTGAACATCGATGCCATGATCGTTGCCATGTCATCCGGATGCCACGCCAGGGTAACCTTCTTGCGCTGATCTTCTGCTTTCAACGCCTCCAGCGCCTCACGGCCATGGAAATCATGGTCGAACTTGACGAAAGGACCGTAACCCAGCTCCCACGGGTTGAGGTAGTAGTCCTCAATTGAAGACGATACAAAGCTGCCGCCGATTGATCCGGTCGCTTCATAGCTGTCGGCGCCAAGCCATTGACGGTATTCCTTAAGCTTGTCGCCGGTATAGATTGCGGGAAGCGGCGACGGGATCCAGCCTGATTCCAGTGTGTTGGACGGATAAGCGCGGCTACCGCAGGGAACGATGCCGAATTCTTGCCCGGCATCCAGGATCGCGCTGCGAATGTCCTCCTGCTCGTCATAAGGACCCCAGATTTCAAGCCCAGGGGCGCCCGACATGCCGTGGCGCAAAGTCCGCACAGTCCGCCCGGCAATCGTCATTTCCGCCATGTTGAAGAACTTGAGCTGTTCGACCGGGCCGCCGTTGAGCTTTTCAATTATCGCCCAGGCTTTCGGTCCTTGGATCTGAAAACGCCAGCACGATCGCGTTACCGGCTTGCCCATGGGCCGCATCGGAGAACGGTCATCCAGTTCCAGATCAACATCATAACCGCCAGTTGCGGCGTGATAACGCAGCCAGTTGGAAGCCGGCGCACGGCCGACATAAACGAACTCTTCCTCGGCCAGATAGAAGATAATGCCATCGCCAATGACATGGCCATAAGGCGTGGTCGGAACATATTGCTTGGCCTTGTTTACTGCAAAGCCCTTCATCGTGTTGATCGCGGTATCGCTGATCAGCTTGAGCGCATCTTTCCCGCGCACGTAAAGGTTGACCATGTGGTGAGACTGATCGAACAGGACAGCGCTGTGCTGCCAGGCCCATTGTTCATCGCGCCAGTTATGAAACTCTGGCGCGACCACGGGATAGACGTAGGCGCCGAGTTGCGAATTGCGCAACATCTCGACAATGTTGCCCGTGCCGGCCAGCACTTGCTCAAGATTCTGCGCCATCCAAACCATCCTCTGCTTGCGTTCTTGTTGTCGATTGCGCATAGCATTTTTTGTATGTAACACAAACATTATATTTGGATCGGGAGACGGAGAAAATGATTGAAAACCGCCAAATCCTGACACTATCGTGTCCCGACAAGCCCGGACTGGTTGCCGGGGTTACGCGGCTTTTGGCCGACAATGGCGGCAATATCCTAAGCTCGCAGCAATTCAACGACACCGAATCCCGGATGTTTTTCCTTCGTATCGCCTTTGATCTGGCGAACCAGGATTCCGCCGCCCTGTTGCGGGACGATCTTACCTCGTTGGCCGGCCAGAACGCCATGCAATGGTCGATGCGTAGCGCTTCCGCGCGGCGCAAGGTGATGCTGATGGTATCGAAGTTCGATCACTGCCTGGGCGATCTGCTTTACCGCAATCGCATTGGCGAACTCAGCATGGATGTCGTCGGCATAATCGGCAACCATCCGGCCGGTGCGCTGAACATTTCGCTTGTCGGTGACATTCCATATCATCACCTGCCGATCACTGCGCAGACAAAGTCGCTGCAAGAGGCGCAGATCAAGGAACTGGTCACCACAACCGGCGCCGAGCTGGTGGTACTGGCGCGGTACATGCAGATCCTGTCCGACGATCTGGCCTCCTTTCTGTCGGGCCGCTGCATCAACATTCACCACAGTTTTCTGCCAGGTTTCAAGGGTGCCAAGCCGTATCACCAGGCCTTTGATCGCGGGGTCAAGATGATCGGCGCAACCGCGCATTACGTCACCGCAGATCTTGATGAAGGGCCGATCATCCACCAGGATGTCGAAGCAATCAGTCACGCGGATATGTCGGATGATCTGGTGCGCAAGGGCCGCGATATCGAGCGGCGGGTGCTGGCCAATGCGGTGCGTGCGCATTTGGAAGACCGGGTGTTCCTGAACGGTCATAAAACCGTTGTGTTCAGCGGCTGACCGCGTTGGCAACTGCGATCAACATCGCGGAAAGTTCGCTGGGCCGGCACAGATAGGGTGAATGATCGGACTCCAGCGTAGTCACCGCCGCGCCTGGCACCAGCTGCTGCATTTTTCTTTGGCTCGCTATCGGAATAGTCCGGTCTTGCGTGCATTCGATGTAGGTGCGCGGAAGCGATCCAAAGCGGGCTTCGGTCAATTGCAGCGCAGTAGAGCGCGGGCCGTGCGGCTCTGCCATCAACCGGCCCATTGCTGCCTCCACCAAAGGTGCAGGCGAAAGCTGCGCGAAGACCGCAGGCGCTGCGACCGGATCGACAATGGTTCCGGCACCGCCGAACACGGGCATAATGATCGCATCGAAGGCGGGATTGGGCCCTTCAAGCTCTTTAAACGCGGCCCTCGACATACCGTCGGGCAGCATCATAGCGCAAATGTAGACCAGCGCGTCTATCGTCTCGGCAGCGCGTTCGGCAGCTTGGCTGACAACCAGTCCGCCGCGGCTGTGGCCTGCAAGGATGACAGGCTGCTGCGCTGCATTGCGGCAGATTTCGGCGGTGAAATCGGCCCATACCGCCAGTGTCGCTTTGCGCAATTGCGCCTCATCACCGCCCATCCCGGGCAGATCAGGCGCGATCACCTCATGCCCGGCGGCTTCAAGTATTTTTCGCACAGGATCAAAGCACCATCCGCCGTGCCACGATCCATGAATCAGGATGAAACTGGCCATCTATGTTGCGCCTGATTCAGCTCAGCCCAAGAAGGCGCGCCGCGTTGTCCTTCATGATGCCGGGTAGCACGTCGTCCCTGAAGCCTGCCTGCTTGGCCGCTTCGAGCCATTTGTCCGGATGAATCAACGGGAAATCGGAACCGAACATCATCTTCTTTTTCAGCTGCCCATTGGCATACTGAATTATCTGCGGCTGAAAATATTTGGGGCTCCACCCCGACAAATCGATGAACACGTTTTCCTTGTGCAAGGCCATCGACAGACTTTCATCGACCCATGGCCACGATGGGTGCGCCAGGATAATCTTCATATCGGGAAAATCGACTGCAACATCGTCGATCAGCATCGGCTGACCCCATTTGAGCCGCACCCCGCCGCCGCCGCGCATGCCCGTTCCCATGCCCGAATGACCGGTGTGGAAGATGGCCGGCAAGCCGTATTCTGCGATCACTTCGTAAATCGGATAGGCCATCCGGTCGGCCGGATGGGCATCTTGCATAATGCCGTGAAACTTGAACCCTTTGACGCCGTAATTCTCGATCAGGTCGCGTGCTTCGTGCGCGCCCATTTTGCCCTTGTGCGGATCGATCGAAGCGAAGGCCAGGCAGATGTCGTCATTTTTTGCGGCCAGCTCGGCAATTTCATAATTGCTGACCCGCTTCGCCCCGATCCCACTTTCACAGTCGACCGTGAACAGACAAAACGCAATTTTCTGTTCACGGTAGAGTTCGATGATTTCCGGTATCTTGGGCCGTTCGCGGGGTGCCTTGAAATAGGCGCTGGCGGCATCGAAGTACTTGCCCATTACCGGGTCTTCGGGATCGTGGCACGAAACCTCGGCGTGGACATGCACGTCGATCGCCCTGATCTGCGCTAGGTCAATCGGCACCGTCTGCTTCCTTCAACTGCAAGCCCCGCCAGAAACCAGTCCGGCGGGGCTGCTCATCATTTTCTGACGTTCAGACCAAGGCATCACGCTTGACGGTGATGACCTGGGTATAAGTGAACTCCTTCAATCCCTCGATGCCGTATTCGGCGCCGAATCCCGATTGCTTGTGCCCGCCAAACGGCGCGAACGGGGTCAGGTGGAGGAACTCGTTAATCCACACCGTGCCGGTTTCCAGCTGTTCGGCAATCGCAACGCCGCGATCGGTATCCTTTGTCCAGACCGCACCGGCCAGACCATAATCGGACGCATTGGCGCGTGCGATCACTTCGTCGTCGCTGGAAAACTTCATCAGCGGCATCACCGGGCCGAATTGTTCTTCGGCGACAATCCGGGCGTCTTCTGGCGGATTGTCGAGAATCGTGATCGGTACGTAGTATCCCGAACCCGAAGGATCGACATCGCCGCCAACCAGGAACTTATAGCCATTGGTCTTGGCATCCTCGATCAGTTCGCAGACCCGGTCGAACTGCTTCTTGTTCTGGATCGGGCCAACCCCGGTGCCTTGCTGTGAACCATCGCCGACGGTTACGGTCTTGGCATAATCGGCAATCGCCTTGCTCAGCGGTTCGTAGATATCCTCATGGATATAAACGCGCTTGGCCGCCACGCAGATCTGCCCGGCATTGGTAAAGCTTGACCAGAACAGCTGTTCGGCCACCTTGGCGACATCAGCATCGGGCAGCACGATCGAGGCGTCGTTGCCGCCCAGTTCTAGCGTAATCCGCTTGAGGTCCTTGCTGGCCCCTTCCATGATCTTCTTGCCGGTGGCGGTGGATCCGGTGAAAGTTATCTTGTCGATATCCGGGTGGGCGGTGATGAGCGGGCCAAGCGAATCCTCGCCCGTGATGATGTTGACGACACCGGCCGGCACAACATCCTTGATCAATTCGGCCAGGCGAAGCGTTGTCAGCGGGGTGAACGGCGATGGCTTGAGCACGATGGTGCAGCCCGACAGAATGGCCGGGGCGATCTTCTGGACCGCCATCAGCACCGGGAAGTTCCATGGCACGATCCCGCCGACCACGCCGACCGGTACGCGCCGCGTGCGGCTGAACCGTTCTTCTGTATCTTCGTTGATCACGTCTTCCAGCACCAACGTCGATTGCGCGGCAACCATCCCGGCCGAGGCGTGAATTTCGTGCTGCGCCTGCATATGCGGCTTGCCTTGTTCAGTCGTCAGCAGGCGGTAAAGTTCGTCGGCGTTGGCCTCAATCGCAGCGGATATACCCATGATTACAGCGCGGCGATCATCAACCGGGGTCTTGGACCAGGTCTTGAAAGCGCGCCGTGCAGCCGCGACCGCGCGGTCCAGCTCTGCTGCGCCGCACGCCGGAACGCGGCCGACAACCTGCTCATTAGCAGGATTGACGACGTCGAGAGTCGCGGCTGTTTCGATCATTTCACCGTCGATAAGATTGCGGTAAAGCTGGGTCATAGCGTTCTCCATTGTCATCCGTTTGTCAGTTGCTTTGGCGTCTAGCCGTTGCGGCGGGCCCGCACGGTTCGCAGTCTACTACTTTTCAAGCCGTAAATCTTCATTGGCCCGGCTGATTACGTAATGCCGCACCGCTTCGGCATCATCGGGCTTGAGCGCGGCACGGAATGACACCATGCCTTGGTGCTGCAATGCCCCTTCGATCACGATCGACTTGAATGCCGCGCCGTCATTTAGCGCGCCGCTGTGCCGCAGGTCAGGATTCACCCCGCCGGCTACGGCAGCATCCCCATGACACGCGGAACAATAGCGGCCATAGGTCTGCCCACCCGCGGCAATCTGGGCAGCCGTGCCGGTGCTTGGCGGAGGATCAAGCGGCACAGCCGCCAGCGGCGGTGCAGGCGGCAGCGCGCCCTTGCCGCCGATCTTGAACACAAGCAAGCGGCTGATGTTGCGGGTGGTGCCGGACTTACCCGCCAATACCCCTGTAGCGACATCCCATACCCCGCCCCAGCCGACCAGAATGGCGACATATTGTTCACCCTTGACCCGGTAGGTCATCGGTGCGGCGATCACCCCGCTTTGCGTCGGGAAAGACCATAACTTCGCTCCCTTGTCGGCGCTGTAGGCAATAAACTCACCTCCAGCGGTGCCTTGGAACAACAGATTGCCTGCGGTGGCCAGCGCGCCGCCATTCCACGGGCCGGGATACTTGACCGACCAGGCCGGCTTCTGGGCAACGGGATCCCAGGCAAGCAGTGAACCCGTTGTGGCCTGCTTTGCACCCGCCTGCACCTTGGCATCGGCCGGCATCGCCACGGCAGCGTTGTCAAGCCCGGTCTGGAAGCCGATCGCGCTAGGCTGCCAATCTTTTTGCGCCGCGTACGGGAAGCCGGCCTCCTGGACCGGAATATAGACTAACCCGGTTTTGGGGCTGAATGCCATTGATTGCCAACTGTGCGCACCCGCCGCGCCGGGAACCGAAATGAACGGCTTGCCGGTCTTTTCATAGCGAGCCTCGGGGTTGATGACCGGATAGCCGGTCTTTGGATCAAGCCCACTGGCCCAGTTAACCGCGGTGAACGGCTTGCCCGACAGGAACGCACCGGTCTTTGCGTCCAGGACATAGAAGAACCCGTTCTTGGGCGCGTGTAGCACGACCCGGCGCGGCGTGCCGTTGATCGGCAGATCGGCCAGGATGATTGACTGGTTTGAATCGAAGTCCCAGCGATCCTCAGGAGTTTCCTGGAAGTGCCAGACATATTCGCCGGTATCGGCATTCACCGCAACGATCGAGCTGGTGTAAAGGTTGTCGCCGGTCCGCTCCATCGGCGCCGGGTTCCACGGTTCGGCATTGCCGGTGCCAAAGTAGATCAGGTTCAGCGCGGGATCATAGCTGATCGAATCCCACACCGTGCCGCCGCCGCCCAGTTCCCACCACTTGCCGGTCCAGGTTTTTGCGGCTTTTTCCATTGCGGGATTTTCAAACCCCTTCGCCGGGTCCCCTGGAACGGTGTGAAATCGCCAGACCTCGTCCCCGGTTTCGGGGTCGAACGCAGCGATTGATCCGCGCGCCTTGTATTCCGACCCGGCATTGCCAAGAATGATCCGGCCTTTGACAACGCGCGGCGCGCCCGTGATCGCGTAACTCTTCTGGTCCGGCACCACAACCTTTGACCACACCGGTTTGCCGGTGGCGGCATCTAGCGCAATCAGGCGCCCGTCCAGAGCAGCGACAAATACCTTGTTGTTGTAAACCGCCACCCCGCGATTGACCGCATCGCAGCACACGCGTGCCAGTGTATCGCGCGGCACTTCCGGATCGTATGACCAGATCGGCTTGCCGCTGGCCGCATCATAGGCTTTGACCATCGACCAGGCGGTCGACACATAGAGCACGCCATCGACCACCAATGGCGTCGCTTCCTGGCCGCGCGCGGTGTCCATATCCGCCGACCAGGCCAGGCCCAGATTCTTGACCGTTTCGTTGTTGACCTGATCAAGCGGGCTGAAACGCTGTTCATCCGGAGTGCGGCCAAAGGCCAGCCAGTTATCACCGTCCCCCGTTGCCGCCAGCAGCCGGGCTTGGTCAACCGCGCCAGGCGAAGCCTTGTCCAGATCGTAGCCAGGCTGAGCAGGACTGCATGCAGCCAAGCCCAAAGCCGCTGCCAATGCCGTCAGCCATGCTGCTCGCATAATCCGCTCCCACCAATGGTGCCGCCCGGTTTTAGGCGCACCTGCCGTCCGGGTGCCGAAGCGCTTCGACCAGACGCGCAACGTGCGTCACGTCAGCCTTCGGTTTGGCAGGCCCCTGCACAATGCCGCAGCAACGTTCAACGCGCAATCAAAATTAGTATGCGTAACGTACGTTATCGCCGATCAACCCGCTGCCCTCTCAGCCGCGCGCGGATACTGCCAGACCCCGACCAATGACATGCGCCTGAATTTCCGCCGCACCCTCAAAAATGTTGAGGATGCGCGCATCGCACAAAATCCGGCTCGCCTCATATTCCAGCGCGTAGCCGTTGCCGCCGTGGATCTGGACATTAGCGTCGGCGTTTGACCAGGCGACCCGCGCACCGAGCAGCTTGGCCATGCCTGCCTCAATATCGCAGCGTTCACCCTTGTCCTTGTGGCGCGCGGCCGAATAGGTCAGCTCGCGGGCCATCACCAGCTCGGCGACCATCAGAGCAAGTTTGTCCGACACACGCGGGAAATCCGCCAGCTGCTGGCCGAATTGCTTGCGTTCGGTGGCATAGCGCAGTGCCAGGTCAAATGCATTCCAGCCGACCCCGATCGCTCGGGCCGCTGTCTGGATGCGAGCACCTTCGAAGGTGCGCATCAATTGCTTGAAGCCCTGTCCTTCCTTGCCGCCCAGCAGACCGTCCGCGGCAACCGGAAAGCTGTCGAACGACAGGCAGTACTCCTTCATGCCGCGATAACCGAGCACTTCGATCTCGCTACCATCGAGGCCTGCGTCGGGAAAATCAGCGTTGCTGGACGCGCGGGTCTTGGCCGCCAGCAGCATCGACAGACCGCCATAGCCTGGTATGTCCGGATTGGTACGACACAGCAGCGTCATCAGATCCGTGCGCGCTGCATGAGTGATCCAGTTCTTGGCCCCGGTAACACGCCAGGTACCGTCTGGTATTTGCACCGCCCGGGTCCGAACCGAGGCAAGGTCAGAGCCGGTGTCCGGCTCGGTAAACACGGCGGTCGGCAGGACCTTGCCCAAAGCAATCCCAGGCAGCCACTGCGCTTTTTGTTCCGGCGTGCCGTTCTGACCGATCAATTCGCCAGCTATTTCCGAGCGGGTTCCGAGCGATCCGGCGCAAATCCAGCCGCGCGACAGCTCTTCAGAAACCAGGCACATCGCCATTTTGCCCAGTCCGAGCCCGCCGTACTCTTCATCTATGCAGACTCCGAACACGCCCAGTTCGGCCATCTCCTGAACTATCGTATCGGGGATCAATTCATCCGCAAGGTGCCATGAATGGGCCGATGGCGTGATCCGGTCGCGCGCAAAATTGCGGAACTGGACCCGAACCATATCCATAGTGTCGTCGTCCAGTGCTTCATCGGGCAATTCGCCGGTGCGCAGGCGCTGCGCCAGAGCCAAACGGGACGATGCAGTGCTGCCCTCGCCCAGGAAGTCCTGGACTGCCGGATCGAAAGCCAGGGCCACCGCAGCATCGGCAATGCCAAGTTCCCCGGCCCGAGCAAACTCGCTCTGGCTCATCGGTACGCCGCCGATCAACTGCGCCAGATATTCTCCGAACCCGACCCGCAAGGTCAGTTCTTCAATCTTGCCAAAGCGGTCCTCAGCTTGCGACCGCGCGGCCCAACGCGCCGTGGCTGCCAGCGCTTCAGAGGTGGTGGCGATCCATGCAAAGCCGTGGACCAGACGCTGCTCACGATCGGCAAGGGCCGCTACGACCCGGCCGTCGGGCGCAATTGCCGATGCCATCTTCCGCCGCGCGGCCTCGGCATAGGCGTCAGCCGCCTCGGCAGCGGTCGCAGCTTTGGCGACCCAGTCAGTCATGCGGCAAAATCCGTCATGGCGTTCGATTGCACAATCCCGCGCCGTGCAACAAGCGGATATTGCGTCTGGGCAGGTCAACCAGCAGTTCGACACCAAGGCTCATCCCAGTTTTGCGTGTCCGCAAAAAATCAGCACCTTGAAGGTCGCGTCGGCCCGGTTTGCCATTGGCAATCATCTGCCTATTGACACTGCTGCGTGTGGCACGACAAGGGAAGCCAGAGTTATCATCAGGAGTTCAAGCCATGTCTGTTGCCGGTGTTTATGATTGCGTGACCAAGAGCCCGATGGGCGATCAATCTTCGAAGTTCACTGTCATCGTCGATGGTGACACCTTCACTGGCAGCAATGCCGGAGCGATGGGTTCTATGGACGTGGTCGATGGCAAGATCGACGGCAACCGTCTGACCTGGACCATGAACATGACCGTGCCGATGCCGATGAAGCTGGAAGGCGATGTCACCATTACCGATGGGGAACTTGTTGGCGGGATCAACGCTGGCGCTTTCGGGACCATGCCGATGACGGGCAAGCTCTCGGCCTGATCAAATCCGTAATTGCAGGGCCCTGCTCGTTTTTGACGAGCAGGGCTTCGTGCATTGACCAAGCAGCTGCGCCTTGCGCATTAGCAAGCCACTGCCGACCTTGGAACGCGGTATCAGTACCCCGACGTACTGGTGAAAGATCGCGCGCCGTGCGCCGCTCGGCACGGCATCTCAACACCCGACGGCGATGGCCGCAGTCCGCTGTGTGCTGCGATCAAAATAAGACAAATGCCCGGCTGGTTCATCTTCAATTGCTGGTAGCGGAGGAGGGA
>NZ_JAHEBV010000046.1 GCF_024642085.1 Novosphingobium sp.
CGCAACGTTGAGGTCGTTGTGGGCGAAAGCCCGTGGAAGTTCGAGTCTTCTCGACCGCACCAATCAGTCCAGACTTACTTGCCCTCGATGGGTCAAGGCGACCTTTAAAGGCGCGCTCTGCGATCTTACCAAACGGACAGACGATCTTGCGGCGACAGGTACAGCGCATCGCCCGGCTTGACCGAAAAAGCGCGCACCCAGTCGGCCGAATTGCTAACCAGATTGCTAAGCCGCTGCGCAATTGCGCGGCGAACCAGCACCCAGATGAGGAGCAGTCCGATGCGTAGTTGCCCTCGCCCTGGCTGGCGTCTTGTTCCTCAATGGATGCAATGGCGGTTCGGCTGCCAATGATGCGAGCGCGGCGAGCCGCAATGTCAGTGATTTTATCACTACAACGCCTCCGCCCTTCAAGCGTAAGCGACTAACGTCCCATTGCTTTACGCTTTACCGCCCGCCACTCCGTCAAAGGTTCAACCCAAACGCACACGACCTGATCCGATCGTGCAGCTTGCGCTAGCTGCCATGCCCCTTGCGGGCGATGGCGTGAAGCCAGTCGGCGTGGCGGGGGGCTTTTTTGGTGGCGGTCCATTCGTCCAGCATCGGCATCGCAACCTTTTTGAGCTCGGCATACTGATCCGGCGTGCCGATATCGGCGGCCAGTTCGATGCGGTGACCGTTGGGATCGAAGAAATAGATCGATTGGAAAATGCCGTGATGGGTCGGGCCCAGAACTTCGATGCCGCAGCTTTCGATATGTGCCTTGGCGGCCAGCAATTCAGCCATGCTGCCGACGCGGAACGCCAAGTGCTGGACCCAGGCCGGGGTATTCTCATCGCGACCCATGCCTGGCTGTTCGGGCAGTTCGAAAAAGGCCAGGACGTTGTTATTTCCGGCATCCAGGAAGACATGCATGTAGGGATCATAGGCGCCGGTTGACGGCACGTGATCTTCGCTGAACGCGCTGGTATAGTCCATGCCCAGCACACGGCCGTACCATTCGACCGTTTCCCTGGCGTCCTTGCAGCGATAGGCAGCGTGGTGGACACCGCCCAGCTTGATGGGATGGCCGCTCATTGTGCCGGCTCCTTTATCTTAAGCGCGCCGCGGTCAATCTGGTCGCGTTCCATGCTTTCGAACAGCGCCTTGAAGTTGCCTTCGCCAAAGCCGTCATCGCCCTTGCGCTGGATGAACTCGAAAAAGACCGGGCCGACCTGAGCTTGGGCGAAGATCTGCAACAGCAGCCGCGGCGTGCCCCCCTCGGTCGTGCCATCGAGCAGTATTCCCCGCATCTGCAATTGGTCGACCGGCTCGCCGTGGCCGGGCAGACGGGCATCCAGCATCGCATAGTAGGCGGCGGGAGGCGCAGTCATGAAGGGGACGCCCAAGGCCTTGAGGCGGTCCCAGCAGGCCAGCAGATCGTCGCAGATCAGCGCGATGTGCTGGATCCCTTCACCATTGAACTGGCGCAGGAACTCTTCGATCTGGCCCTTGCCCCCTTCTCCCTCTTCGTTGAGCGGGATGCGGATCTTGCCATCGGGCGCAGTCAGGGCCTTGGACGTCAGCCCCGTATATTCGCCCTTGATGTCGAAAAATCGGATTTCGCGGAAGTTGAACAGCGTTTCGTAATAGTCGGCCCAATACTTCATCCGTCCGTTGTAGACGTTGTGAGTCAGATGATCGATCAGCTTGAACCCGGCACCGACCGGATGCGGATCGACCCCCGGCAGATAGGCAAAATCGATGTCATAGATCGACAGGCCGCTTCCGCTCTCGTCAGCATAGCGATCAACCAGATAAAGGATCGCCCCGCCGATCCCGCGGATCGCCGGGATGCGCAGTTCCATCGGCCCGGGTTCATTGGCGACCGGTTCGGCCCCTTGCGCGATCAAATAGGCATAGGCCTGTTTGGCATCGCGAACGCGAAACGCCATGCCGCAGGCGCTCGCCCCGTGTTCGCGTGCAAAATACCAGGCGGCACTGCGCGGTTCGTAGTTGGCGATCAGGTTGATGCCGCCCTGGCGCCACAAATCGACATCCTTGCTGCGATGCCGCGCCACATGGGTGAAGCCCATTGCGGCAAATACAGGCTCAAGCTGACCGCGTTCAGGCGCACAGAACTCAACAAATTCAAATCCGTCCAGTCCGGCGGGGTTTTCGAACAGGTCGGCCATCACATGCTCCGCAATGTAGTTACAATAGAAACTATCTACGCGACTGCGGGCATTCTGTCAACGCGTTTGGCGGTGCCGATGGGCCACGCGCGCCGGCCTTATCCAGGCAGTTCGCCGGTTTGGCGCAAGGCTTCTCCCAAGGCGAGAGCAGCCGAAGATGCAAGGTTCATCGAACGGACCCCGGCGCGCATCGGAATCCGCAACCTGACCTGGCATGCATCCGCAATGGACGGCGGAACACCGGCACTTTCCTTGCCGAACAGCAAGACATCGTCGGCATTGAAAGCGAATTGGTAAAGCGACTGGTTTGCCTTGGTGGTGAACAAAACCAACCGCGAAGGACCGATGTGACGCTGAAAAACGCCGAAATCGACATGACGCTCAACCCTGACGTGATCGATGTAATCCATCGCCGTGCGGCGCACCCGTCTGTCATCCCAGGCAAAGCCCAAAGGTTCGATCAAGTCGACAGCTACGCCCATACATGCGCCCAGCCGCAGCACAGCACCAACGTTCTGGGCAATTTCGGGTTCAAACAGGGCGATGCGCATGGCACGCTGCTTGCCCCGATGCCCGCTGCCTTGCAAGTCTTGGACAGACGCTATGGCGGCCTGTCGATTGCCGCAAAAGCCTTGCTTTCCGCACAGCGCTTTGTCATGAATGTGGGAACGTTCACAGCAAGCGGGATGTAATGGGAGATCTGGCGTTGAAATCAGGCATGTTGCGCGCGTCGGTGACGCTGGCGATGGTTCCCGCACTGGCCGCCTGCGCCGCGATGGACGACGTGCAGCCTGTGTCACAGCCCGCCCCTGTCGCCGCAGCCGCAACTGCCAATCCCCGCTTGTGGCCCGCAGCGCACAGCCCTTCTGCGATAACCGACCCCGCCACCGAAAGAATGATTGGCGCGATAATTGCCCGCATGCCTGTGGAAGCCAAGGTTGGCCAGCTGATCCAGGCGGATATCAGTGCGATCAATCCGGCCGATCTGGCCCGATATCCGCTTGGCTCGATCCTGGCCGGTGGTAATTCGGGCCCATATGGCAACGAACGGGCCGACGCCCAGACCTGGGCGCGGTTGGTGCGCGAGTTTCGGGATGCATCGCTGAAAGCTGGCAGCGGGGTGCCGATCCTGTTCGGGGTCGATGCCGTGCATGGCCACTCCAATTTGCCCGGCGCCACGATTTTTCCGCACAACGTTGGTCTTGGAGCCGCCAACGATCCGGCCCTGATCGAACGGATCGGCGCGGCAGCCGCGGCTGAAATCGCCGGCAGCGGCATCGAATGGACCTTTGCCCCTACGCTTGCGGTTCCGCAGGACGTGCGCTGGGGCCGCGCCTACGAAGGCTTTTCCGCCGATCCGGCGCTGGTTGCCCGCTATGGCCGCGCTATGACGGTCGGGCTGCAGGGAACGCTGCGCGCCAGGCAAAGCCTTGGGGCTGATAAGGTAGCCGCCACGGCAAAGCACTTCCTTGCCGACGGCGGCACCCTGGACGGCCGTGACCAGGGGGATGCACGGATCGGCGAGGACGAACTGATCGCCAAGCACGCGCAGGGCTATGTCTCCGCGATCGATGCCGGGGCACTGACCGTCATGGCCAGTTTCTCCAGCTGGAACGGTGTCAAACACCATGGCAACGGATCATTGCTTACCGGCGTGCTTAAGCAGCGGATGGGCTTTGAAGGTCTGGTCGTCGGCGATTGGAACGGCCACGGTCAGGTCCCTGGCTGCTCCGCCACGGATTGCCCGGCTTCGATCAACGCAGGCGTTGACCTGCTGATGGCTCCCGACAGCTGGAAGGGACTGTTCGACAGCACCCTTGCCGCGGTAAAGGACGGCCGGATCAGCGCAGCGCGGCTGGACGATGCGGTGCGGCGCATCCTGCGGGTCAAAGCCAAACTCGGGCTGATCGGCGACCATCTGATCCAACGCGGTGATCCGGCGCAGGTTGGTGCCCTGGCGCATCTTGCCACCGCCCGCGAAGCGGTGGCCAAATCGCTGGTACTACTCAAGAACAACGGCGGCGTTTTGCCGCTGCGGCCGGGCGCAAGCGTGCTGATAACGGGTCCGGGCGCAGACAACATGGCGATGCAGGCCGGCGGCTGGACGATCACCTGGCAGGGCACTGACACGGCTTCTGCCGATTTTCCCAACGGCCAGACGATAGGCCGCGCGATTGCTGATGCCGTGCAAACCAGCGGCGGCACGGCGATCGTATCTGCGCAGGGCAATACCCCGGCCAAGCCCGATGTCGCGGTCGTAGTGCTGGGCGAAACACCATACGCCGAGTTTGAAGGCGACATCTCCGACCTGGCCTTCAATCCATCGTCCAGTCTATTGGCCCAGATCGACCGGTTGAAGGCGCAGGGAACCAAGGTAGTCGTGCTCTTCCTGTCGGGCCGCCCGCGCTTTGTCGCCAGCCTGTTAAACCGGGCCGATGCATTTGTCGCAGCGTGGCTGCCGGGCACGCAAGGCCGCGGCGTGGCCGATGTGCTGGTCGCAGGCGCAGACGGAAAAGCGCCCCGTGATTTTACCGGACGCCTGCCCTTTGCCTGGCCCGACGATGCCCGTTCGCCAATCCTTGCACCGCTGTTTCCGCTGGGTTTCGGACTCGATTACGCGCATCCGCGCAGCCTTGGCCCAGTCAACACCGATCCGCGCATAGCTGCGGCGACGGACAGCGCGGCGTCCACTCTTCTGCTGCGGGGCAAGGCACCAGCACCGTGGCACATCACGATGGACGGCGCGATCACATCGCGCCCGGTCGATCTGGGCGCTCAGGAAGATGCCCGCCAATTCACTTGGGGTAGCGCATCGGCGCTAGCCATTGAAGGGCCGGCAGTCGACCTGTCGGCAGCACTGGCTGCTGGCATGGACTTGCTCATCGACTGGCGGATTGATCGACCCGCGACGGGCGATGTTTTCCTGGCGCTCGGTGGGGGCAGGATCAGTCTTAGCCAGCTGTCAGTCCCGGTCGTGGCCGGACAACCAGCGCTGACCCGGATACCCTTGCGCTGCTTTGCCAATGCCGGGGGCAAGCTCGATGCGGTGGGCGGACCATTCCGGCTTGAAGCGCCAGCTGGCTTCGCCGCGACCTTGCGTTCAGTTACAGTGACGGCGGGCTCTGCGGGATCGTCCTGCCCACCTGCGGCAAAGTGATCAGCTGCGCCGCGCCATCAGTGCCAGCATGACTGCGGCACTGGCCGACAGAACGGTCAGGACGGCAAACAGCGACTCGAACCCGTAGCGCGGCACCAGCGCCAGCGTCAGCCACGGCATGATCAGGGACGGGACCGTGTTGGTGAGATTGAACACGCCCATGTCCCGCCCGCGATGCTGGGGCTGGGGCAAAACTCGCAGGGTCTGGCCAGTGTGGAGGGCCAGGAACACGCTGCTGGCCAAACCGAACACCACATAACCAATCAGGGCAGCCGTCATACCGGGCGCCATAGCCATGATCGTCAACCCTGCTGCGGCCACTCCTGCTGCGACCGCCAAAGGTTCGATCGGGCGTTCGGTGCGGTCGGACCATCGCCCCACGGCCAGTGCGATAAGAACTGCTGCTGACAGGACTGCTGTAAAAATACCGGCCGCGCGGTTTTCATGGATGCCGGGGTCAAGGCTGCGCAGCCACATCAGCAAGAATGCAAACAGCGATGCTTCGGACACCTGGACCAGCAGCCGCGCCAACCACATCCGGCGCACGGCCCAGCCCGCCTTGCCGTGTTCCGATCCTTCAACGGTGCGCGGGGTAACAAGGTGGGGCATCGCCCGTGGCCTTCCGAACAAAAGGACAGGACTGACCATTGCGACAACAGCTCCAGCTACCCACAGCAGGCGTACGTCGGCGGCTGCAAAACCTTTCACCGTGACGACCGATCCCGACAGTGCGCCAATCGCCGGGGCAAATGCCAATAATCCGCCCAGCATCCCCTTCTGGCTGTCAGGTACGCAATCTCCGGCCCAGGCAGACAAAGGACCCAACATCATGTTAAGCGCCAATTGCCACGCCACGATCAGAGCGATCAGCATTGATGGGCTTTGCGCCAGCGGCACCGCAATCAGCAGGGCGCTTGACGCCAACATGCCGCCGACGATCCAAGGTGTTCGCCGCCCGCTTCGATCGCTCAACCAGCCAAATGCTACATTGCCAAGGCTGGCGGCAATGGCGCCGCAAAAGGCAATGATCGCCAGCACATCAAGCGCTCGTGCATCGCCCAGAACCTGGACCCGCAGTGGAAGCAGAATAGTCAGAAACGGGACATAGGCGACAGCGCCGCCGCCAGCAGCGAGGGCATAAAGATATAGGAACCGAGCCGATTGGCGTATTTCCGCTCCGTGGTCAGGGGGCATCAGAACGCGGCGCCGCTGTGCTGGCGCGGATCACCAGTTCGCCCGGAACGTCGACCGGACTTGCCGCGTCGGCACTATCGTCACGGTTAAGCAGCAGCTCCACAGCGCGCGAAAACGTTGCCGCGATGGGCTGGTCAATAGCTGTCAGCTGCGGATTGGTAAAACGGGTTACCGGGGTGTTGTCAAAGCTGATCAGCGAAAGATCGCCCGGGACAACAAGGCCTTGAGCGGTCGCAGTATCAAGCGCAGCCAGCGCCATCTGATCATTGCTGGCGATGATGGCGGTTGGGCGCGGCTGTATCGCCAGAAGAGCATTGGTTGCCGCGACCCCGCTGGCATAGCTGAAATCGCCGGGCTTGCAGTAGGCAACAGGATCTAGGCCATGGCTTGTCATCGCCCGGACATAACCATCGCGCCGCCAGCCCGACAGACTGTATTCATCCGAACCCGCGATGAAGCCTATCCGGCGGTGTCCCAAGCCAACCAGATAATCGGTTGCCAAAACTGCCGATCCCTCGTCACCCATCGTAATGGCAAAACCCGGCCCGGAGGCAATCGAGCCGATCCGGGCGAAAGGTATCTTGTTGTCGGACAGCATTCCGGTGATCAGTGGATTGTCCGAGTGCGGCGGGGTCAGGATCACGCCGTCGGGCTGCAAGGCGGCAATGGTCGCGCCCAGTTCGCGTTCGACATGGTCACTGTGGGTATCGACCAATTCGAAAATCATCCGGTACCCGTATTCTGCGCATTTAAGCATGCCGCCGAGCAGCATCTGGTCGATCCAGTCTCCGCCCTGACGCGCACGCCAGTCGGCGATGGTGCGTTCACGGTCGTTGATCGCCATGATCAGATAGGACCGTGAGCCGCTCATCCGCTGCGCCGCGATTGATGGAACGTAGCCCAGCTTGTCAATCGACGCCTGAACGCGCTGCTTCATCGCCGGGCGGACGTTAGGCTCATTGTTGATGACCCGGCTGACCGTTTGCAGCGAAACACCGGCGTCACTTGCAACGTGCTTGATGGTGACCGCTTGGCGGCGTCTCGCCATGGTTCACTCAGCCCCTTTGCGCGGTCCCATGCATGCCAGCCCCGTATCGGAATCGCGATCGCATTGATAGACCCGGATCCAGTCGATTGCCAATTCGGCCGGGACCGATCCCTTCGCAATCCCCTTGTCGTTGTTTTCTTCGGCAAGTTTGCCGCCGAATGCCAGGTTGGCCATCAGATAGAATGGCTGGTCGAACGGCGCGGCGGGATTGCCCTTCGCATTGGGCGAAGCGGTGAACCACTTGTCCGCGGTCACTTCCCAATAGAACCGCCCGTCGAGATAATAGCGCAGCAGCCCTTTGCCCCATTCAAGTGTCCAGACATGGAAATCGTCCGAAGGAAGCGATTGGTCGGGCAGCGCGACATGCTGCACGACATAGGTGTTGCCCGGCGGCGCGTTGCCAAAATGCATGGCACTGCTCATCCGGTTTTCACCGACATCACCTTGACATTCCGGGCATTTGGCACCGAGATTGACGCCTTCGAGTATATCGATCTCGCCCGACAGCGGCCAGCCGCCGTAAACGTTTTGGGACGGCATCATCCAAACTGCCGGCCATGTCCCCTGCCCCTTGGGTGGACGGGCGCGGAATTCGATCTTGCCGTACTTCCATGCGTGCAGGCCCAGCGTGCGGACCTTGCCCGAGGTATAGTGCTGGCTCACATCGGGATTGGACTGCGCGGCGATCTCGGGTGGGCGATCGGGCCCGCGAAAGCGTTCCTTGCGGGCGATCAGATGCAACTGACCGCCACTCACCCGGATATTGGCAGCCCGATCGGTATAGCACTGGCGTTCATTGTTGCCCCCACCCCAGCACGATCGTTCGGGAATCCACTTGGTCCGGTCGATTTCGGTACCTTCGAACTCGTCCACCCAGACAAGTTTCCATTGCGGAGGTGCTGCCGGCGCATCGGCGGCAAGGGCAGGCGCGGCAAGGCCTAGAGCCATCCCCAGGGCGATCAATCGTGGGCGCATTGCTGCCCTCCGTGACAGGTACGGGCCGCCGGATCAACCGGCGGCCCACACCCGATCAGAAATCGAACCGCGCCAGGAACGTATACCGCCGGTCGTTGCGGAACGCCGAGCGGGGAAACCGAGTTCCTGAAAAATCGACCACCTGTGACGTCCGGGTCACTTCATCCAGCAAGTTCACGCCTTGAACACCGATCTTCACATGCTTGTTCACTGCGTAGAAAATAGAGGCATCGAGCTGTCCGCTTGCCTCCTGCCAGATCGGCGAAAACGGATAGATATCATCGCGTGGTGTAATCAGGAACGCCGACCGCCAGTTATAGGCGGCGCGTATGGCCAACGGACCCTTTTCGTAGAACAGTGTTGCGTTGATGGTGTGCTTGGAAAGGCCCGCAAGTGGCTGCTGGAATGCGAACGAGCCGCCAAACAGTTCCTCTCCGCTTGTGGTCACCGAAGGCTCGCCCGGGTTGGCCAGATTTGCGTTGGTCAGGTCCGAGCCATCGACATAGGTGTAGGTGATCTGCGAACCCAGACCGCTTAGCAAACCTGGCAGGAAATCATAGGTTTGCTGATAAGCCAGCTCGAAACCCTTGATCTTCCCGTCCTGCGAGTTCGCCGGCCCCTTGACGACAACATCGACCGGGGTTCCCTTGGTGGTGTAGACGACATCGGTAAACCCGGTATCGACCCTTCCCTTGATGTCCTTGTAGAACACCGCAGCCGTCAGCGATCCTACTTTGCTGAAATACCATTCAGCTGAAAGGTCATAGTTCCACGAAGTGACCGGACGCAAATTGCGGTTGCCGGTGTTCAGGATAAACAGCGGCCCGGTTTCGAGCGCATTTGCGCCGGCCGTTTTAAGCGCAGCTGTGTTGTCGCCGATAAAGCCGCCTGCCGCGAAAAGCTGCAGGTCAGGGCGCGAGATGCCTTTCGACACCGCGAAGCGGAACAGCAGGCCGTCGCCAACGTCAAGCTTCGCGTTGAAGCTTGGCAGCCAGTGGTCAAAACGGATCTTGCGGTTGTCGTTCAGGATTTCTCCGGTGAAGGCCGCGGCGAACTCGGCTCTGCGGGCGGCCGATAAATCGCAGTAACCGCGAACCTGGCCAGGCACGCCTGGCCCGGCGCAATTGGAATCGATTTCCGAAACCTGGACAACGCCATCGCCATTGCCGCCATTCACAACTCTGTCGAACTGGCCGGCATCAGGGAAGCCGATCCGCCCACCGCTTGCAACCTCGGTCTGGACAAAGCGCAGACCGAAATTGCCAACGATGTTCCAGCCGCTGGAGAACTCGTGGCCGAAGTCGATCCGCGCATAAGCGGACTTGGTTATCTCGCCGACGGTCGAAATCTCGTTGGGGCAGTAGACGCCTTCGATGTTGCAGGGCACCGCAACTCCGGTAAGCGGATCAGGCCGGGTGCGACCATTGACGCCAAGATTGCCAGCATTCGGGGTCTGTGAAAATGTAGCAATCTGGTCCCACTGCCCGTCGGTCACGCCAGAGAGATATTCCTTTAGGAAATCATCGCCGCCATAGAACCAGGCCTGCCCATTGGGGATCGGCGTGGGCGCTGCCCCGCGCTGGAAATTGCTCCCAAACGGATTGCGCAGTTGGCTGTAGGCAGGGAAGTCGTCGGTATAGGCACCGCCGGCGATCGCGAATTCCTGACCTGGCAGGCCGGTGTAGAACCGCCCTGGTACAAACGGACAGGTCGGGCCGCTACCCCACGGCGCGCAGCCGGCCCGGCCAGCCCAGGGAGCGGAAAGGTTACCCCAAGTGCTGAAGTCGGTGTTGCGCGTTGTGCGATCGCGGTCCGACCAGCGCGCGCCGAAGCTAGCCTTCTTGAAGAAGCCCGTATCGTTGATGTCATATTCCGCATCGAAACGCAGCGTATCCATCTTGCCATCGTTCTTTTCGCGGCTGTCAAGACCGAACCAGTAATAGGTGTAGAAGCCGGAAGAAAAGTAGTCGGCCGGCGCGCCCGGAGGGGCAAGGAACTGGATTTGCGGTGTGTTGCCGGCAAGATTGATGCCGATATCCGCCCAGGTACTCATCGCGCCGAACACCGAATCCCGACGCAGGTCCGATTCGACACGCTGCGCCTCGAACTTGAGGCGCAAGCGATCGCTGACGTTCCATTTGACGTCGAACGAGTAATCAGAAGTGACAGACTTGGTATCGCGCAGGA
>NZ_JAHEBV010000047.1 GCF_024642085.1 Novosphingobium sp.
GCGCGGCAAGGAAGGTCTGGACGATCCCGATGGTGTAGGCCCGGACAGTCTGTTCCGGATCTATTCGATGACCAAGCCGATTACTGGCATGGCGGCGATGATCCTGATTGATGAAGGCAAGCTGGGACTGGATCAGCCGCTGGCCGATCTGCTGCCCAAGTTTGCCAAGATGCAAGTGCAGGTAACGCCCGATGGATCAATTACCGAACTAAGGCCGGCCAAGACCCCGATCACCATCCGCAACCTGCTGACCCACACGGCCGGGCTTGGTTATTCGATCATCCAGAAAGGCCCGATCAAGGAAGCATATGAAACTGCCGGGCTGGTGCCAGGCCAGGTCACGCGCCTGCCGCTGCCAGGGCTGGACCGGGGCAAGCCAGTCCCCAGCCTGACGCTGTTTGCTGATCGGCTGGCCGAAATGCCGCTGGTTTATGAGCCAGGCACACAATGGTCCTATTCGGTTGCGCTCGATTTAATGGGCCGCGTGATCGAAGTTGCTTCTGGCCAGGCCTTCGATACCTTCCTGCAGGACCGAATTTTTGGCCCCACCGGCATGACTTCGACCTGGTTCAGGGTTCCAGCCAAGGACGAGCACCGGCTGACCGGCAACTATTCGCCGCAGCTGGGCATGTTACTGCCAATCGACCCGGCCAAGAGCTCGGTCTATCTCGATAAGCCGGCCTTCCCGTTTGGCGGGGCCGGATTGGTCAGCAGCCCGCGCGACTATGACCGGTTCCTGGAAATGCTGGCCGGTTATGGCAAGATCGGCACCACGCGCGTGATGAGCGAACTGGCAGTGCGTGTTGGCACGTCAAACCTGCTGCCCGACGGCGCGAAAACTGCTGGCACATTTGCCGACAGTGCCGGCTTTGGCGCTGGCGGCCGAGTCGGTCTGGGCGGCGATGCCGGTACATATGGCTGGGGCGGGGCAGCCGGCACGGTGGCCTTCGTCAATCTGAAATACGGACTGCGCGCATCGCTGTTCACGCAGTATATGCCGTCAGACGCCTATCCGGTGCATGCCGAGTTCCCCCAGGCCGTCCAGGCGGACCTTGCCAAAATGCGCAGCAAGGGCTGAGCGGGATGACCATGGCATTCGTCGGCTCGCCGCTCGACCGGGCTGACGATATCCGCAACGATGCCGAACGGCTGGCCAGCCTGATGGACTGGCGGGCGCGGCTGCTCAAGCTTGATGGCTTGGCGCCAGTCCATACCGATGATGGGCAGCTGGAGTGGGGCACCCTGGCCGATGCTGCGCCCGATGCCGACCTGGTGTTTCTGGGGATGCTCGACACCAAGGCCTGTTTTGCTGCGGTGCCAGGTGAGGGTGCTGAAGGTCCGGCCTATGCCCAACCCGCGATCTGGCGAGCGATGACTGCGCTGGAACCGGCAGAACTGGCGTTGTATGGCGGCGCGCGCAGCCTGGTTGACTGGCACGCCCGCCACCGCTTTTGTGCGCGCTGCGGCCAGCCTACGGTGTTGGCCAAAGGCGGTTGGCAGCGCAGCTGCGGCGGCTGCAGCGCGCAACATTTTCCGCGCACCGATCCGGTCACGATCATGGCAGTTGAACACCAGGGCAAATTGCTGCTGGGCCGCCAGCCGCGTTTTCCTCCCAAGAT
This sequence comes from Novosphingobium sp., assembly GCF_024642085.1. GTDB lineage: Bacteria > Pseudomonadota > Alphaproteobacteria > Sphingomonadales > Sphingomonadaceae > Novosphingobium. The sequence goes on from NZ_JAHEBV010000047.1 coordinate 1,620, forward strand.
GTTTTCGGCGCTGGCCGGGTTTGTAGAGCCGGGCGAAAGCATCGAGGAAGCGGTTGCCCGTGAAGTGTTCGAGGAAGCCGGAGTGCGGGTTCGTGATGTCCAGTACATCGCCAGTCAGCCCTGGCCGTTCCCATCCCAGCTGATGATCGGCTGCTTTGCACTGGCCGATGACGGCGCCCTGACCATTGATCACACCGAACTGGAAGAGGCGCGCTGGTTCACCCGCGAGGAATTGCTCGATGCCCGCGCGGCGGGACCGGACGGCAACGATACGTTGGTGTTTCCGCGTTCTTTTGCCATTGCCCATCACCTCGTGACCTGGTGGCTTGACCGATGACCCAACCTGCCCGTCTGACGATCGATATCTATTCCGACGTGATGTGCCCGTGGTGCATCATCGGTTACAGGCAGCTGCAAAAGGCACTGCACGAGCTGGAAGGCGAACTTTCGGCCGAAGTTCGCTGGCTGCCGTTCGAATTGAACCCCGACATGCCGTCCGGAGGTGAGGGCCAGGCCGAACATATTGCCCGCAAATATGGGCGCACGCCGCAGCAGGCCGCCGAAAGTCGTGGTCAGATGCATGCTATTGGGGAGCGGGCGGGCTATTCATTCGCCTATGCCGGTGCAGGTGATCCGCCGCCGGCAAAAATGTGGAACACCTTTGCCGCGCACAAGCTGCTTAAATGGGCGCTGATCGAAGCGGGGGCCGAGGTGCAAAACAAGCTCAAGCTGGCCTTGTTCGATGCCCATTTTCAAGAGCGCCGCAACGTGTCCGATCCCGAAGTGCTGGTCGACATCGCGGCATCGCAAGGGCTTGACCGAGACGGTGCGCGCGCCGCGCTGGACGATGACGCGCTGAGCCAGATCGTCCGCGCAGAAGAGGCCCGGGCGTGGGACATGAACATCAGCGGAGTGCCGGCGATGATCGTTCAGGGCAAGTTTCTGATCCCCGGTGCGCAGGAGCCCGAGGTTTATGCCAATGCGCTAAGGCGGATCGCGGCCAAGGAAGCCGCCGCGCAAACGGCAGACACCTAATGCGTCAGCAGCTTGTAGCCTGAAAGCACCAGCACAGCGGCCAAGGCCGGGCGCAGAAACGTATCGGGAGCGCGGCTCGCGAGCAGGCTGCCTGCGATCACCCCCGGAATTGAACCCAGAAGCAGGTTGAGCAACAGGGTAGCGTCGACTCCTCCGATAAACCAATGGCCCATGCCCGCAACGAGTGCCAACGGCACTGCATGGGCAATGTCCGATCCGATCAGCCGCAGCACCGGCAATCGGCGATAGAGCATCAGCAGCACGGTCATTCCGATCGCCCCTGCACCGATCGACGATAATGTGACGAGCACGCCCAGCGCCGCTCCCAACACGATTGTCGGGACGAGCGCGTATTCGGCCAGAACCGGCGGATGATGGGTCGCGCCATAAGCGAGCAGGCGGCGCTGGAACAGGATGCCAATCGCGGTCAGGATCAACATCGCACCCAGTACGTCCAGGATAACGGCGTTGGTGTTCTGTCCAACCTTGAGAAACGTGTTGAGTGCGATCAGGGTAGCGCCCGCAGCGGGCAGGCTGCCGGTAGCCAGGCGACGGACAATCTTCCAGTCGACCGTTTCCTTGACCCCGTGGACCGCGCTGCCGATCGTCTTGGTAATTGCGGCATAAAGCAGATCCGTGCCCACCGCAGTCGCCGGACTCACGCCGAAGACCAGCACCAAAAGTGGTGTCATCAGAGAGCCGCCGCCGACGCCGGTCAATCCGACCAGAAAACCCACCAGCAGCCCGGCAAGGGCGTGGGGCAGGTCAAGGGCGGCAAAGTCAGGCATCAGCTGCGTGTCATCCCCCGTTCCGCTGAAACCAGTCAGCGGTAAAACGCCCTGCCATCCTGCCCGCCCCGCGCAAAGAGAGCAATCCCGTGCGGCCCCAAAGCAATTCTATGCCGCGCTTGCGGGGTCAGACGAGCCCGAGCCGCGCCAGGTCGCTCGCCAGTTTGCCGGGCATCACATCGCCGCTGCTTTCGCCTTCGGCCAGATCGCGCGGGGCGTTGGCGTGATCAAGATAGCGCCAGCCCTGGTGCGCGCGCTTGGGGCTGGGCATGACGTCGATCAGGCGCGGCTGGATAACGATGTTGGTCTTGCCGCCCTCGGCCGCTTCAAAGCGAAGGATCGGGCTGCGCATGACCAGCTGGTGTTTGAAAATCCAGAACAGCGATCCTTGGCCGGACCCGTCGCCGGGGACGATTTCGGCATGGCGTTTGGGAAGATAACGCGTGGTCAGTCGTGCTTCAGGCCCGCGGGTGGAGAACCAGCTGCGCATTTCCTCCAGCGACTGCGCGCCATAGGCAACCTTGGTCAGATGCAACGGCACGACCGTCAGACCAGCCCGCTGGCCACCGCCAGTCCCAGAAATGCGAAGAAACCCATCGAATCGGTGATCATTGTCACGAAAACGGAACTGGCCACTGCCGGATCCTGCCCGAACCGGTCGAACAGGACCGGCACGACTACGCCGGCCAAACCCGCGGTAATGATGTTGAGCACTACGGCAGTGGCGATCACGGCGCCCAGCAGCGGATTGCCGAAGAACAGTGCGGTCGCAATCCCGATCAGCGCGGCCACGGTTATTCCGTTGAGCATGGCGACACGAAGTTCGCGCCACAGGATGCGGCCGGTGTTGGCCCGGGTGAGCTGGTTGGTGGCAAGGGCACGCACCGCCACGGCCATGGTCTGCGTCCCGGCATTGCCGCCGATCGAGGCCACCATCGGCGACAGCGCGGCCAGCGCAACAAGCCTTTCTATGGCACCGCCGAAATGGCTGATGATCGTTGCTCCAAGCAGTGCGGTAACCAGGTTGGCAATCAGCCAGCGCACCCGGCTGGCGTAGCTTTCCCGGATCGGTTCGTTGATGTCGCCGTCACCCGCACCGGACAGCAGCAGGACGTCTTCGCCCGCTTCTTCCTGAATAATATGGACCACGTCATCAACCGTGATCTGGCCTACAAGGCGCCCGTCATGATCAACCACGGCGGCGCTGATCAACGCATATTTCTGAAACCGCAGCGCAACCTCTTCCTGGTCCATGTCGACCGGGATCAGGCTCTGGTCGCGCTTCATCACATCGGTCAAGGCGATGCTGCGGGGGCAGCGCAGGATCCAGCTCAGCGCGCAGCTGCCGATCGGGTGATAGCGCGCATTGACGATGAACACTTCCCAGAACTCGTTGGCCAGATCGCGCCCTTCACGCAAGTAATCGATCAGGTCGCCGACAGTCATGTGTTCAGGAACCGCAACGAAATCGCGGCTCATCAGCCGGCCGGCCGATTCCTCGGGATAAGACAGCGCGGTTTCGATCGCGGCCCGGTCCTCGGGCTCCATTTCAGCCAGGACGGCCTGCTGGTCTTCCTCGTCAAGGTCTTCCAGCATCGCCACCGCGTCGTCGGTGTCGAGCTGCTCGGCAATGTCGGCAACTTCGCCGGCGGGTAGCGATTCAACCAGCAGTTCGCGGACGTGATCGTTAAGTTCGGCAAAAACCTCGCTGCCCATCAGGTCGGTGATGGCGTTCGCCAGGAGCGGGCGTTCGTCCGCCCCGAGCAGCTCGAACAGGTCGGCGATGTCGGCCGGGTGCAGCGGTTCGACAAGGTCATAAACCTGATCGTCCTCGCCCGCGTCGAGCAGATCGCTGACCTTGCGGACGAAGTCCTTCTTCAGGGTGTTTTCCTGGTCCAGACTATCGCTTTCACGGGGCGGATCGGCGGCAATGGCCGCATCGTCCAGCACGTCGGGGGCGTAGTCGTCGGGAGTCATCGGCGCCGGTCTAGGCCGCTGCCGCGCAAAAGCAACCGGGCAGGGCGTGACTTTAGGGTCAGGGCCCCTATATCGGCCTGCAAATCAACAGGAGACATCCCCTATGGCCGACGAATACCTTACCCTGACGCTCGACACCGGTAGCGGTGAAGGCGGCGATGTGAAGATCAAGCTGCGCCCCGATCTGGCCCCCGGCCACGTTGCGCGGATCAAGGAACTGGTCGGCGAAGGGTTCTATGACGGAGTCAAGTTTCACCGCGTGATCCCCGGTTTTATGGCGCAGGGCGGGTGCCCCGATGGCACCGGCATGGGCGGTTCGGACAAGCCGGACCTCAAGGCCGAGTTCAACAACGAACCGCACACCCGCGGTGCCTGTTCGATGGCCCGCACCAGCGCGCCCAATTCAGCCAACAGCCAGTTCTTCATCGTGTTCGACGATGCCAGCTTCCTTGACCGGCAATACACGGTGTGGGGCAACGTGGTCGAAGGCATGGAGCACGTCGATGCCCTGCCCAAGGGCGAACCCCCGCGCGAGCCGGGCAAGATCGTCTCGGCCTCGGTTAGCTGATTGTTTGGACGGCGGAGGCGGGACGAACTGCGCCCGCCCCGTCCGTCATCCGAACAGCTTGCGGGCCAGCCCGACGCCACTGACTACATCGCCCAGGCCCAGCCCGCCGCCGTTGAGCAAGCCCGTCTCATTGGGCAATTGCGCTTCGGCAAGGACAGTACGGCTAAGGCGCCGGAACGGCAGAGACTGGATCCAAACCTTGCCCGGCCCGGTCAAACGGGCGAACTGCCAGCCCTCGCCGCCAACAATGGCATTCTTGACGCTTCGCGCGATCTGACCACTGTTGAGACTGGCGGTATCAAAGGTCACCGCCGGTTCAAACGCGGCAATACAGCCTGCATCGACGTGGAGCTGCTCGCCCTCTCCAAGAACCCGTTCGATCAAGGTTCCCCCGACGTGGAGGAAGGCCCAGCCTTCGCCCGAAAGCTCTTGCAAGATGAAACCTTCGCCGCCCTCAAGGCCGGTCCACATGGAGCCGACCCAGCGGACTGACACTGAAATACCTTTGGCGGCGGCCAGGAATGCGCCGCGTTGGCAAACGATCTTGCCGCCCATTTCTTCAAGCCTGACAGCCAGAACATGGCCTGGCGTGCGCCCACCCAAGGCGACCCGTGCCTTGCCCGCACCGCCGCCGTGGCGGAACTCGCCCAGAAACAGGCTTTCGCCGCTTATGACGCTTGTTCCAGCGGACATTACCTTTTCCCAGAGGCCGTTGACTGTTCCATCTCCCACTTGCGTGTCAAATCCGACAACCGGGTCTTTCCAGATCATTGCCCCATTTTCGGCAATGATCGCTTCGCCCGGGTCAAGCTCAATCTCGACGTATTGCGTATCGGTTCCTCCGATCGCGTAATCGATGTCGTTGACCAGCGCGTCTGGAACCTGGGTTGGGGTCGGCACCGAGCCGGCCATGTCATCATCACGCTGCCGGCGTTCAGCGGCAATAAAGTCCTGGGCAGCACTGCTCAAAGTATAGCCGCTGGAGGTGCCCGACACGGAACCTGCGCCCTTGCGCCCAAAGCCGCGGGTTGCCGGTGATTCGCCGATGTAGTTGCCCATGTCTCAATGCCTTTTGCTGCCAGGCAATGATGGCACGCGACAGGATAATTCAGGGTTAAGGGGCCGGTATCGACACTCGCCGCACAGTCAGCACTTTGACCGGAGGCTCCAGCATCTGGCCTTTGAGCGGCCCTTCGCCCTTGGTCGGGGAAAGCGGCGCGTCCCAGATTTTCCGCACCACATCCATGCCGGTCACCACGTGGCCAAAGGCGGCAAAGCCGGCCTGGCTTTCTGCGTTGGCCGACTTCGGATCGGCGTCAAGGCTGGGCAGGTCGGACAGCAGGATCGAGAAATCGGCCATCGCGGTCCCCGGCGCATAGCGCGCCATCGAGATGGTCCCGGCCTTGTGCAGAATGCCAGTCTGGCTGGTCGGCTCGTGCGCAATCGGCTTGAACACTTTCAGGGGATTGGCTTGCAATCCGGCCTGGATCAGTCCGTTGGGCTGGGTACCCCAGTTCAGTCGCATCGCCCGGTAGAACGGCATTCCGTCAAACTTCTTAGCATCGACATACCGCACGAAGTTTTCGACCGTGATCGGCGCGCGCCTGTGATCGAGGTCGACCTCGATCGTTCCCAGCGCAGTGACCATGGCCACACGGACCGTATCGGGCAGCGGCGCCGGCGGGGGTGCCGGCTTGGTTTTCACTACAGCCTTTCTGGGCTTGGCAGCCTGGGCAGGAGCGATGCTGAGTGCAAGCGCGCAAAGCGCGGCGGCAAGGGCGAATCGGCGGTTCATGGTGTGATCTTAACGCTCTGACATGAACGCTAAAGCCCCGCTTTGATCAGCCATTCATGGAAAATCCGGACCGAACGCACTTCCAAGGCGTGCGGACGGCACACAAACCAATAGGAATAGGGGCTTTCCACTTCGATTTCGAACAATTTGGCCAGGCGGCTGTCATGGCTGCGATGAAAATGATCGTCGTGCATGATGCCGATGCCAAGGCCGTTGGCTGCTGCTTCCAGGATCAGCTGTCCTGAATCGTAATGGTCGATTGCGGCAGGCTCCAGGCCCGGCATGGCTATCGCCAGTTTCCACGCGGTGAAGCTGTCGGGCAGTTCGTTGTGGATCAGAAAGGTCTGGCGTGACAGCGCGGCCTGATCCGGGTTCAGCCCGATTTCTTCGACCAGTGCGGTGGAAGTGAAGGCGTAGACGCGGTTGTGGTCCAGCCGCACGGCATGAAACTGCGGATCGGGCTGTTTGGACAGGATGATCGCGGCGTCCAGCGTATCGCCAACCCGTGTAAGCAGATGGGGGCTGGTATCGATGTCGATATGCAGCCGGGGGTGGGCTTTGCGCAATTCGGGCAGGCGCGGAAACAGACGCTGGGTGCCGAACAGCGGCAGGACCCCCAGATGCAGACGCAGGACCTTGCTGTCTTCCACCTGGCCTTCGACTGCGGCGGCCAGTTCATCAAACTTGGGACTGACCGCATCATAAAACGCCTGACCCTCATCGGTCAGCTTCATCGCCTGGTGTTGCCGGGTAAACAGTCGGCGCCCGATAAACTCTTCCAGAGCGGCCACCCGGCGTGACAATGCCGACGGGCTGAGCCCCAGCTCGTCCGCTGCGGCACGGGCGCTGCCCATCCGGACGATCCGGACAAAGGCTTCAATGGCACGCAGGGGAGGAAGGCGGCGGATGGCCAAGCGGGGTTACTCTTCCGGTTCGTCCACGACAGGCGGCGGCGGGTGAAGGCGCAGACGGGTAACGTGTTTTTCGTTGCCCGCAACCACTTCCAGCTTCCACCCGCTGTCATGCGCCAGGATCGCACCTTTCTGTGGCACCTGGCCAGCAAGCAGGAAGGCCAGCCCGCCCAGCGTATCAACATCTTCCTCTACATCGCCGAGCCGCGGGTCGACCCGCTCACCAATTTCTTCCAGTTCGGCCCGCGCGTCGATCTCCCACATGCCGCCATCTAGTGGCACCAGCAGGTCTTGCGGAGCATCGTCGTGCTCATCCTCGATCTCTCCAACGATCTCCTCGACCAGGTCTTCAAACGTGATGATCCCGTCGGTGCCCGAATATTCGTCTATTACCACGGCCAGGTGAACGCGGCTGGCGCGCATGTCGTTCAGCACGTCGAGCGCGTTGCGCGCCTGCGGCACGAACAGCGGCTGGCGCATCAGGGTGGTCCAGTCGCGCGGCGCCTTACCGCTGGCCAGCAAAGGGAAGACGTCCTTGATCAGGACCATGCCGATCACTTCATCCAGGGTATCGCCATAAACCGGCAGGCGGGAATGGCCGTGCTGGGCAAAGGCGCCGACTACGTCGTCCCAGCTGGCGCTGGCCGGGATCGCGATGATTTCGCCGCGCGGGATCGCCACATCATCGGCGTCAAGTTCGCTGAAATGGAGCAAATTGCGCACCATCTCCCGCTCAAGCGGGGTAAGATCGCCATTGCCACCGGCGCGCGCTTCGTTGCCGTCCTCATGCTCGTCTATAGCTTCTTCAAGCTGGGCACGCAGTGAGGTATCGCCGTCAACGCCGTCGAAGAACCGGCGGATGGCACGCCACAGCGTGCGTTTACTGTCCGGCTCCGGTGAATGATTGTCGGCCATTGGCCTGGATAAATCCTTGTTACGCGTCGTGATCGCCATATGGGTCGGTGATGCCCAATTGCGCAAGCGCCTTTATCTCGATCTGTTCCATCGCGCGGGCATGATCGGGCGACGTTTCGTGATCATAGCCCGCCAGATGAAGCAGGCCGTGGATGATCAGGTGTGCAGCGTGACGTTCAAGGCTGATGCCCTTGTCAGCCGCCTCCTCCGCGCAGGTTTCAAGCGCGAGCGCGATGTCACCCAACAATTCGGGCGGGCCATCGGGAGTAAGAGCCAGCAGGTCATCGCGCTCCAGCATGGGGAAGGACAGCACATTGGTCGGCTTGTCCTTGCCGCGCCATTCGCGGTTGAGCGCCTGGACTTCGGCGTCGTCGGCGAACAGCAGGCTGGTGGAGAGGCGCGGACTGGCGATTTCCGGCGCAAAAGCTGAAAGCGCCGCACAAGCCGCATCAGCAAGGGCCGACCAGTCGGGCGGCGACGGCCATTCGGCCTCTATGGACACGTCGACAATCATTTTCTGAACAGCACACTCAACAGCGTCAATCGAAGCTGCTCACATCGCGCTTGCGAGAGGCGCGTTCGGCTTTTGCCCGTAGCCAGCCCCTGAGCAGTGCCGCCACCAACATAAACGCGCCCAGCAGGATAATTGCGAACAGCATGGCCATAGCCCCCTAAGCGCCTTCACCTTCGTAGGCCTCGACGATCCGGCCAACGATGGGGTGACGGACCACATCGGCAACCGAAAAGCGCGTGATCGCGATGCCGTCAACGCCTTCAAGCCGGCCAACCGCATCGTTAAGCCCGCTCATCGCCGGACCGCCGGGGATATCGACCT
>NZ_JAHEBV010000048.1 GCF_024642085.1 Novosphingobium sp.
GCGTCGTGCTGGACCATTGCAATCACCGCGCGATCAAACCGGGGATCGCCCATTCCGGGCATGGCGAGCAGCAAACGCCCGGCAAGGAAAGTCGACTCAATTTCCGTCACACCGATCGAGGTGCGCTGTGCATACGCATTAGGCAAGCGGGAACGCCGCCGCGGCCGTTGACGAAATGCCATGCCCATCACGCACGGCAAGCGGTTGCAAAGCGGCAATTTTACACCTAGCCCGCCCCCAATGAAGGCAATTACCCATGGAGAGGAACTACGGCGGCTGGCGGCGCTGCGAAGTTTTGCCGTGCTCGACACCGCAGCGGACGCCGATTTCAACGCAATCACCGATCTGGTCGCGCAAATCTGTCAGACACCGATCGCGCTTGTCAGCCTGGTCGACGAACACCGGCAATGGTTCAAAGCCCGCACCAATTTCCATGAAACCGAAACTCCGCGGTCACAAAGCATCTGTGCGCGGGTCATGCACGAAGGTGGATTGGTCGAAATCCCCGACACACACCTGGATCCGCGCACCAACGACAACCCTCTGTGCCTGGCCGAAGACGGGATACGCTTTTATGCGGGAGCCCCTCTGGTTGCCGAAGACGGTGCGGTGCTTGGTATGCTTTGCGTGGTTGATCACCAGCCGCGGCGGATCAGCCAATTGCAGCGGCAGACTTTGCTGGCGATGGCACGCCAGGTCATGGTGCTGCTTGAACTGCGCCGCAATGTGGAACAGTTGCAGACCTTGCGGCGCGAGATTGACCACCGGGTGAAAAACTCGCTCGCTTCCGTCATGGCCGGCGTGCGTACGCTGCAGCGCCGCGCAGCAAGCGACGATGCCCGCATGGCGCTCGACGCGGTCAGCGCCAAACTCATCGCTCTTACAGCCCTGCACGAGGAATTGTATCTTGGCAGCGATTCCATGCGGATCGACCTTGCCCGCTTTCTGCACCGTTTGGCGGCGCCGCTGTCAGACCTGATGCCGCGCGGAGTGAAACTTGAAGTGCAGGCCGATTCGCTTGAAGTATCACCCAGCGAAGCCAATCTGATCGGTCTTGTGGTCAACGAGTTCGCGACCAATTCCGGGAAATATGCTTTTGAAGAAGACTGCGGCGGCACCATCATGGTCACGGGTCGACGCGATGGCCATGCCTATACTGTGGTTTGTCGTGACAACGGCTGCGCCGATGCTGCAACGCTGATGCAGACCGAAGTCAGCGACGGTCTTGGCATGCGCGTCATCCGCGCATCGCTGTCCAGCCTTGGGTCAAAGGCGCACTGGTCGCTCGCCTCGCCCGGATTGCAGCTTCGCTTCGACTTCTCGGTTATGGGCACGCAGGACCTTGCCTAATTGCGGCAAGTGGTCTAACCGCGCGCCCTTCATTGACACGGAATCGATGGCTCGCCTGGCCAACTAGGGCTGCCAGGGCGAGTCGGACGTGTCTCAAACAAGGAGACGAAAATGCCCAAGCTCAAGACCAAGAGCGGCGTCAAAAAGCGCTTCAAGCTCACCGCTACCGGCAAGATCAAGCACGGTGCGGTCGGCAAGCGCCACCGCCTGATCAGCCACAACGCCAAGTACATTCGCCAGCATCGCCGCACCGACACCATTTCGGATGCCGATGCCAAGGTGATCAAAAAGTGGGCGCCCTACGGGCTGAACTGAGGAGCGCTAGACAATGAGCCGTATCAAACGGGGTGTTACCACCCGCGCCAAGCACAAGCGGATTCTCGACCAGGCCAAGGGCTATCGCGGTCGCCGTAAGAACACCATCCGCGTTGCGCGCCAGGCGGTCGAAAAGGCCGGCCAGTACGCGTACCGCGACCGCAAGGTGAAGAAGCGGTCCTTCCGCGCTCTGTGGATTCAGCGCATCAACGCTGCGGTCCGCGCCGAAGGCCTGACCTATTCCCAGTTCATCCACGGCACCAAGCTGGCCGGGATCACGCTGGACCGCAAGGTCATGGCCGATCTGGCAATGAACGAAGGCGGTGTTTTCAATGCCGTGATCGCCCAGGCGAAGGCTGCCCTGCCGGCCTGAAGCCAGCGCACACGCTGACAGGATCGGGCGCGGACGGCATTGCTGTCCGCGCCTTTTCTTTTTTCTTTCCAAACCGGTGCTTTGCGCGCGTCGCCCCTTGCCGCAACTGCCCGCTTCGCGCAGACTGATATTTTCGGGCAGCGTGCCGCGGAATAGCGCAGGGGCCAATATCTTTATGATCCCGCACAGTGTTGGCGACCGTGTGGCCGTGCGCTTCTTCATGCCTTCGCCGGCCCTTACTCCCTACATTTCGACCTACTACCTGACCGAAGTCAGCGTTCCCGAGGGCGAAGTGATAGACGACTATCTTCATCCGGAATGGGGCAACATCCGTTTGGCGCGCAACGACAGCTGGCAAGCGGCGATTGGCAGCGATCCGCTGCGCAGCTTACCGCACCTGGTTGCCACCGGTCCGTCGAGCTATTCCTCGCGCTTCATAACCGGCACGGCGCGGATCTGGGGCATCGGGATTCTGCCGCTGGGCTGGACGCGGTTTTTTGACGTTCCGGCATCGGACTATGCCGACCGGTTCTGCGATGCTTTGATCGATCCCGTGTTCAGCGCCTTTACGCCCTTGCTTGGTTCGGTTTTCGGTGATGAGGACGATGCGGCGGCCGAAGCGATGCGGATCGACGCCCACCTTCTTTCGGTCCTCGATAGCCGCGCTGCCGTGGCCGACGCGAATCGCGTGCGTGCCGCCCATGCCGCCCTTGTCGATCCCGCCACCGCTTCTGTCACCGAACTGGCCGCGCGAATCGCCATGTCGCCGCGTTCGCTCGAACGCCTGTCGCTTCGCACTTTCGGCTTTCCGCCCAAGCTTCTGCTGCGCCGCCAGCGGTTCTTGCGCAGTCTGGCGCAGTTCATGTTGGACCCCTCGCTCAAGTGGATCGCGACGCTGGACTGGCAATACGTTGATCAGGCCCATTTCGTGCGCGATTTCAAACGCTTCATGGGTATGAGCCCAAGCGCCTATGCCGCGCTTGACCATCCTGTGCTGCGCGCCGCAGCCCAGGCCAGGCGCGCTGCGGCGGGAGAGGCGGTACAAGCGCTGCATAGGCCTGCCTGACCATCAGCTTGCATACCCAGCTGCGGTCAGGCAACCTCTTGCAATACAGGCCAAGGGGGTAACCTTCGGTGTCGCCGGATCCGATGATCGACGTGCGGTTTCATACGCCGCCGGAAGACTTGCGTTGCTATTTCACCACGTTCTACGTGTCGCGCGTACACTTGCCCGAAGGCGAGTGGATCGAGGATGCCTTGCAGCCCGAATGGGCCAATCTGCGGTTTTTCGACGGCGAAAGTCCGGTCTCCTGGTTTGATGGACAGTCTCAACTTTCCGGCACCAATTTTACCGCCACCGGCCCCAGCAGCAAAACCTGTCATTTCAAGCTGGGCGCGACCCGTTTTTGGGGGATCGGCCTGTTACCGCTGGGTTGGGAGAGATTTGTACGCCTGCCCGCCGCAGCACATTGCAACCTGATGGCCGACGGGCGCACGCATCCCGCCTTCGCCCCATTTGTCCCACTAGCGGATGGACTGTTCGGGACCGAACCGGACGAACAAGCAGAGCTGGCCCGGATCGTCGCATTTTTTCGCGCACTGGATAATGGGCCGCAAGCAGATGCCGCGCGCATTCAGACAATCCACGCCGCGCTGGTCGATCCGCAGATCGATACCGTTGCCCACCTGGTCGAGCGCGTTGGCATTGGCCAGCGCACGATCGAACGGCTGTGCCGCCGGGTATTCGGTTTTCCGCCCAAACTGCTGCTGCGCCGCCAGCGTTTCATGCGGAGTTTGGCGCAGTTCATGCTGGACCCTTCGCTCAAATGGATCGGCGCAATCGACAGCCAGTATCACGACCAGGCCCAGTTCGTGCGCGAGTTTCACGAGTTCATGGGCATGACCCCGGGCGAATACGCCGCCCTGCCGCACCCGGTGCTGGATCACTTTATGCATGAGCGCGCCCGCATCCACGGCGCGCCAGTGCAGACCATGGATTCGCCTCACGGGACCGTGATCGGCGCAGATTGAGCCAAGGCAGGCAAGTTTTTCCGTTTTGCACGCGCGTCGCGGCTGGCTAAAGGGCGCGCTTGTCTAACCGCCAGAAGACGGAAACCAATACCAGTGGACCATGCAGCAACCGGTGAACAGGCGCTGGCGCAAATCGCCGCCGCGCAGGATTTGGGCGCGCTGGAGACATTGCGGGTTGCCTTTCTGGGCAAGCAGGGTTCGATCTCGGGCCTGCTCAAGACCCTTGGTGCCATGTCGCCCGACGAACGCCAGCGGATTGGCCCGCAAATCCACGCCCTGCGCGAAAGCGTGACCGAGGCCCTGGCCGCACGCAAGGACGCCCTGGAAAGCGCCGCCTTGGCGCTACGTCTGGCAAGCGAAACCGTCGACTTGACTTTGCCCGCGCCAGAAGCGCCGCGCGGTTCAATCCACCCGGTCAGCCAGGTGATGGACGAACTGGCCGAGATTTTCGCAGACATGGGCTTTTCCGTCGCCACCGGCCCCGAGATCGAGGACGACTGGCACAATTTCACCGCGCTTAACATTCCCGAAAGCCACCCGGCGCGGGCGATGCACGATACGTTCTATTTCCCCGACAAGGACGGCGATGGCCGCGCCATGCTATTGCGAACCCACACCAGCCCAGTGCAGATCCGGGCCATGCTTGATCAGGGCGCACCGATCCGGATCATCGCGCCTGGCCGGGTATATCGCAGCGACAGCGATGCCACCCACACCCCGATGTTCCACCAGATCGAAGGTCTGGTGATCGACCGCGGCATTCACCTGGGCCACCTCAAATGGACGCTCGAAACCTTTCTCAAGGCCTTCTTCGAACGCGATGACATCGTCCTGCGCCTGCGCCCCAGCTACTTCCCCTTCACCGAACCATCGGTTGAGGTCGATGTCGGCTATGCGCGCGATAACGGCGCAGTCGGCGGATCAGGCGATGAGCCCGGTCGCGGCTGGATGGAAGTACTGGGCAGCGGCATGGTCAACCGCAAGGTAATCGCGGCGGGCGGCCTTGATCCTGATGAGTGGCAGGGCTTCGCGTTCGGCACTGGAGTCGATCGGCTGGCCAAGCTGAAGTACGGAATGGAAGATCTGCGCGCCTTCTTTGACGGCGATGCCCGCTGGAACCGTCACTATGGCTTCAACCCCAACGACGTACCGACTCTGTCGGGCGGCGTCGGTACTGCGGCATAAGGAGGGCGCGGATCATGAAGTTCTCGCTCTCCTGGCTCAAGGATCACCTTGAAACCGAAGCCACCGCCGAAACGATCGCCGAGAAATTGAACGCGATCGGACTGGAAGTTGAATCGCTGGATGATCCGGCAGCGCGGCTGTCCGGCTTTACCGTCGCTCGTGTCCTGACTGCTGAGCGTCACCCCAATGCCGATAAGCTGCAGGTGCTGAGCGTCGATACCGGATCGGGCGAAGCGCTGCAGGTGGTCTGCGGTGCGCCTAACGCCCGAGCGGGCCTGGTCGGCGTTCTCGGCCTGCCCGGCGCAGTGGTTCCGGCGGGCGGGTTTGAACTCAAGAAAAGCGCGATCCGCGGCGTCGAATCGAACGGTATGATGTGCTCCACGCGCGAGCTGGAACTGGGCGACGATCACGACGGGATCATCGAGCTTCCTGCCGATGCACCGATCGGCATGCCCTTTTCCCGCTACCACGGCAGCGATCCGGTGTTCGATGTGGCGATAACGCCCAACCGTCCCGATTGCATGGGGATTGACGGGATCGCACGCGATCTGGCGGCGGCGGGACTGGGCTCTTTCCGGCACAAGTCAACGTCCTATCAGCCGATCAGCGGCAGTTTTCCCTGTCCCGTCAAGATCACGGTCGAACAGAACAGTGGCTGCCACGTGTTCTGGGGACGGGTCATCCGCGGCGTCAAGAACGGCCCCAGTCCGGAATGGCTGCAGGCCCGGCTGATGTCAGCCGGGCTGCGGCCAATTTCTGCGCTGGTCGACATCACCAACTATTTCTCGGTTGATCGTGCGCGGCCACTTCACGTTTATGATCTGGCCAAGCTGCAAGGCGGGATAACCGTCCGGCGCGGACGCGCGGGCGAAAGCTTCCTGGCGCTCAACGACAAGACTTACACCGTAACTTCCGAAGATTGCGTGATCGCCGATGACAGTGCGGTGCTAGGTCTGGGCGGGATCATCGGCGGAGAGGATACCGGCGTCTGTGACACGACCGCCGACATTCTGCTGGAATGTGCCTGGTTTGATCCGGACTGGATCGCCCGGAGCGGCCAGCGTCACGCTGTAACAACCGACGCGCGCCAGCGCTTTGAACGTGGTGTCGATCCCATGATGCTGTCGGTCAGCATCGAAACCGCAGCAAAGATGATTATCGATCTGTGCGGCGGTGACGTTTCCGAACCGGTCATTGCCGGGCAGTTCCCGGCAGACGGTTATCCGGCTGTGCAGCTTATGGTCCCTTACAGCCCGTCACAGGCCCTGACCCTGGGCGGGGTCGACATTGCACCCGAAACGCAGCGCGGCATTCTGGGCCGGCTGGGCTTTTTGACGCCTGATCCAGACAGCCTGGAAATCTGGAACGACGCTGCACACAAGGCCCAAGCGCTGGCAACGGTCGGCTGGGATGATGCGCTGGCGAAGCATCCGGACAGCTGGCTGGTCCGAGTGCCAACCTGGCGCCCGGACATAGTTGGCTGGCCCGATATCGTCGAGGAGGTCGTCCGCATCCACGGTATCGACCGCGTGACCAGCACCGCCCTGCCCCGCACCGACGGTGTCGCGCGGCCTACCGCAACCCCGGCGCAAAAGCTGGAGCGAAAGGTGCGCCGCGGTGCTGCTGCGCGCGGGCTAAGCGAACTGGTCACCTGGTCGTTTCTGCCTGAGGCCGAGGGAGAGCATTTTGCGGAGGGCAGTGGCGGCCTGTGGATGCTGGCCAACCCGATCAGCGAGGACATGAAGGTCATGCGTCCCTCGCTGCTGCCGGGCCTGCTGGCGGCAGCGCAGCGCAATCTCAATCGCGGGGCTGCGGGCCTGCGTATTTTCGAACTTGGCCGCCGTTATCTGCGCGGGGACGCCGGGCACAGCGACGAGCGGTTGACGCTGGGCATAGTGCTGGCAGGCGAAAAGACGGCGCGCGGCTGGGCCGCCGGGAAGCCGCAAGCGTTCGACGCGTTCGACGCCAAGGCCGAGGCACTGGCCCTGCTGGCCGAGGCCGGTGCCCCGGTCGACAACCTGCAAGTGATGGCTGAGGCCGGGCCGCAGTTTCATCCCGGCCAGTCCGCCACGCTGCGGCTTGGTCCCAAAACAGTGCTGGCCCGCTTTGGCATGGTCCATCCGGCCACGCTGAAAGCCTTTGACATCGATGTGCCGGTTGCGGCAGCCGAGCTGTACCTTGATGCAGTTCCGGCGCGCAAGGGTGCGCCCGGTTTCGCCCGCGCGGCTTATGCCCCTCCGGCCTTGCAGGCCGTAACCCGCGACTTTGCTTTCCTGGTCGACGCTGCCTTGCCGGCAGGTGACCTGGTTCGCGCGGTCAAGGGCGCAGACAAAGCCAACGTCGTTGCAGTGCGCGTGTTTGACGATTTTCGCGGGCAAGGTGTCCCGGATGGCCAGAAAAGCCTGGCGATCGAAGTCACGCTGCAGCCGGCGGAAAAGAGCTTCACCGAGGCCGACCTGAAAGCCATCGCGGAACGGATAACAACCGCTGCGGCCAAGCTGGGCGGAATCCTGCGGGGATAGCCACCCTTGGCCGATACGGTTACGCTGCCAAAATGGCAGCATCTGCGGATCCCGGCCCGATTGACGATGTCATCGTCCACACCCGTCTTGAGGATGGACGAAAGGTGTGCCTGCGGGCTGTGCGGCCCGGTGATGGTGTGCGGCTGCGTGATGGTATCCAGCAACTTTCCCAGGAATCGCGCTATCTGAGGTTCTTCTCGGTCGCGCCCGTGCCGCCCGATCATGTGATTGAAAAGCTGGTCCGGGTGGACGGCCATCGGCACCTGGCCTGGGGTGCGATCCTGAGCGATGACCCTGAGGAAACCGCCATTGGCGTGGTCCACGCGATCCGCAGCGACGAAGCGCAACCCCGGGCAGAGTTTGCGGTTGGCGTGCTGGACGCTTATCACGGCCAGGGTCTGGCCCGGATGCTGACCGCAGTGTTGCTGATCCATTGCCAGCACGAAGGAATCGCCGCCCTCGATGCGCAGATCCTGGCGGAAAACGCGCCAGCCATCGGCTTCATCCGGTCGCTGGGCGGCGAACGATGTGCGTCAGAAAAGGGAGTGGCCGACTTTGCCCTTGGTGTGGGGCCAGCGCTTCTAGCGCTGCAAGCAAGCGATGAGCCCGCCGGGCTGGCCGCTGTATTTGAAGGGCTTGGCGCGTATTTGTGATGGCAGGCGCGGCCTAGCCGCACTGCCCCCGGTGCAGCAGCATATGATCGGCCAGGACCAGCGCCATCATTGCTTCGACAACCGGCATCCCGCGGATGCCGACGCAGGGATCGTGACGGCCTTTGGTGCGGATTTCGGTCGCCTGACCGTCGCGGCCGATGGTTTCCACCGGAGACAGGATCGAACTGGTCGGCTTGAACGCCACGCGGACCTTGACCGGCTGGCCGGTGCTGATCCCCCCGGCGATCCCGCCCGCATGGTTCTGGGCAAAGAGAGGCCCATCGTTGCCGGGCCGCATCGGATCGGCGTTTTGTTCACCTGTCAGCCGCGCGGCGGAAAAACCGTCCCCAATCTCGACGCCCTTGACCGCGTTGATGCCCATCATTGCCGCGGCCAGATCGGCGTCGAGCTTGCCGTAAACCGGGGCGCCCCAGCCGGCCGGAACACCCGTAGCCAGGCATTCGACCACCGCGCCGACCGAGCTTCCCGCCAGCCGCGCATCGTCGACGATCTTTTCCCAGCGAGCAGCCGCCAGACTATCTGGACAGAAAAACGGATTGTTGCCAATTTCGTCTGGGTTGAAATTAGCCATGTCTATCGCATCGCCGCCGATTTCGGCGACATAGCCCACAATCGCAACTTCGGGGATGACCAGCCGCGCCACGCCGCCAGCCGCCACGCGAGCCGCTGTCTCGCGCGCGGATGAGCGACCGCCACCGCGGTAATCGCGAAAGCCATACTTGGCATCGTAAGCATAGTCGGCGTGACCGGGGCGGTAAGCCTTGGCGACTTCCGAATAATCCTTTGAACGCTGGTCGACATTCTCGATCATCAGCGAGATCGGGGTGCCGGTAGTCTTGCCTTCGAACACGCCGGACAGGATGCGAACGGCATCGGGTTCCTGCCGCTGAGTGGTGAACTTGGACTGGCCGGGCCGACGGGCATCAAGGAACGGCTGGATCGCGCTTTCATCAAGCATCAGTCCCGGCGGGCACCCATCGACCACGGCACCCAGCGCCGGCCCGTGGCTTTCGCCCCAGGTGGTGAAACGCAGCAAGCGGCCAAAGGTGTTGACGGACATGGCCACGGCTTTGGCGCGTGATTGCGCCGCTGTCCATATCCGGTTTAGGAGGTGCGCCATGTTCCTTGTTGTCTTTCGTAACCGCAAGCGCGCCGATATCGATGGCGCGGCCTATGCCGCCGATGCCGCGAGGATGGAAGAACTTGCCCGTGCCCAGCCCGGTTTTGTTTCGTTCAAAAGCTACACCGCCGACGACGGCGAAGTGATCGCCCTGTCAGAATGGGCCGACGCAGACGCGGCGCGAGCCTGGGGCAGCCAGCCCGATCATGCCCGCACCCAGGCGCGCGGGCGGGCGGACTATTACGCCGGTTACACGCTCTACACCTGCGAAAACCCGCGCACACACCGCTTTGAAAGCCCCGCCTTGTGAGCATAACGCTGTACGGCATCCCCAACTGCGACACAGTTAAGAAAGCACGGGCCTGGCTGGATACGCGCGGCGCGGCCTACACATTTCATGACTACAAGAAGGCCGGAATCGACGCTGGACACCTGGGTGAATGGATTGACCGAGCCGGCCTTGACGTGGTGCTTAACC
>NZ_JAHEBV010000021.1 GCF_024642085.1 Novosphingobium sp.
TGCTCCAGCTTGATAACCTTGGCGCCAGGAAAATCCTTTTCAAAGCGCAGGATATTGGCCACTTCTGCGCCGCGCCATGAATAGATCGACTGGTCGTCATCGCCTACGACGCAGATGTTGCGGTGCCCTTGGGCAAGCAGCCGCAGCCATAGGTACTGGACCTGGTTGGTGTCCTGGTATTCGTCCACCATGATGTATTTGAAACGCTGCTGGTACTGTTCCAGCACTGTCCGTTCGGTCCGCAGAACGTTTAGCATGTGCAGCAGCAGATCGCCGAAATCGCAGGCGTTCAGCGTCTTTAGCCGTTCCTGATACAGCCGGTAGAACTTCTGCCCCTGGCCGTTAGCGTAGCTTTCGTTTTCCGCGGCATCGAGATCTTGCGGATTGAGCCCCCGGTTTTTCCAGCGATCGATACACTGCGCCAGACCCCGCGCGGGCCACCGCTTTTCATCTAGCCCTTCGGCCTGGATCAACTGTTTCAATACGCGCAGCTGATCGTCAGTGTCGATGATTGTGTAGTTGGATTGCAGCCCCACCAGTTCGGCATGGCGGCGCAGCAGCTTGGCCGCAATTGAATGGAACGTACCCAGCCAAGGCATGCCTTCAACAGCGGGACCAACCAGCTGCCCTACCCGTTCCTTCATTTCACGCGCAGCCTTGTTCGTGAAAGTGACGCACAGTATTTCGCTGGGCCAAGCGCGGCGGCTGCGCACGATATGAGCCAGCCG
This sequence comes from Novosphingobium sp., assembly GCF_024642085.1. GTDB lineage: Bacteria > Pseudomonadota > Alphaproteobacteria > Sphingomonadales > Sphingomonadaceae > Novosphingobium. The sequence continues at coordinate 729 of NZ_JAHEBV010000021.1, forward strand.
CGTGGTCAGTGCCGCTGTCTTGCCGGTCCCGGCGCCGGCCAGCATCAAAACCGGGCCGTCAACCGCCAACACGGCTTCGCGTTGAGGCGGGTTTAGCCCCTGCAGCAGAGCGTCGTCAGAGGAGTCGTCGGTGGGGGACACATGCGAACAGTTAGGGAACGCGGCACAAAGGCGCAACCGCAGAGTGGAACTGTTTGGGGTTTCGTGTGTTGATTACCTGTCCGTGCTGAAGCACGACGAGCCCATTTCAAGGGTCGCCTTAAAGGGCGTCGGTGTTTCGCCGGCGCCCTTTTCGTTTGACAGTGCCGCGCCGCGCCTCAACCTGCATCGCGATGAACCCGCTTCGACAGCACCGCCGCATCTTGACCGCATCGCTGACTGGCACAGCGGTGGAGTTCTACGATTTCTATGTGTTTGCCACCGCGACGGCGCTGGTTTTTGGCGAGCTGTTCTTTCCCAAAAGCTCTCCTGAAGTGCAGGGGATTGCCAAGTTCATGGTGTTCGGTCTGGCGTTCATCGCCCGGCCAATCGGGGCAGTGGTCTTCGGCCATTTCGGCGATCGGGTAGGGCGAAAGGCCACCCTTGTCGCCTCGCTTCTGCTAATGGGGGCATCGACGCTGCTTGTGGCGTTTCTGCCGGGCTATGCCGATGCCGGGGTGTATGCGCCGCTGCTGCTGTGCATTCTGCGGTTTGGCCAAGGGTTGGGCCTCGGGGGTGAATGGGGCGGGGCTGCTCTGCTCGCGACGGAAAACGCGCCCAAGGGATGGGAAAGCCGTTTTGGCGCTGCACCGCAGCTCGGCGCACCGCTGGGCTTCCTGGCAGCCAACGGGCTCTTTTTGTTGCTGGGCCTGTGGCTCAGCGATGAGGATTTCCTTGCATGGGGTTGGCGGGTGCCGTTTCTGGCAAGCGCGATCCTGGTCGGGATTGGCCTTTGGGTACGGCTCAATATCGCAGAGACCGCGCAGTTTCGCGAAGCACTTGACCGGGCGCCACCTCCGCCCGTGCCGCTACTTGCCTTGCTGCGTGATCATGGCGGCGCGGTTTTGGCCGGCAGCGCGGGCGTGGTTGCCTGCTTTGCGCTGTTCTACCTTTCCACTGCCTTTGCGCTCGATATCGGAACGCGCCAGCTGGGCTATCCGCGCGAGACGTTTCTGACCCTGCAGCTTGGCGCGAACTGCCTCCTCGCGCTGGGCATTCTGGTCGCCGCCTGGTTGTCCGACAAGTCAAGTGCGGGAAAAGTCATCTTATGCGGGGCCGTGGCCACGGTCGGCGTCGGCTTGCTGTATTCGCAAGGGCTTGCTGGCAGTACACTTTCGGTCTTCCTGACGCTGGCGGGGGCGCTGTTCGTGATGGGCTTCGTTTATGGTCCGCTCGGCGGGTGGCTGACCACGCTCTACCCAGTGTCGGTACGCTACAGCGGCGTCTCGGTGGCGTTCAATGCTGGAGGTATCGTGGGCGGGGCGGTCACGCCGCTGCTGGCCAAAGCGATGAACGACGCGGGTTACGGCAGCCAGATCGGCTATCTGCTGGTCGCAGCAGGTGCTTTGACCGTGCTGGGTGTCAGCCTGGCGCGCCCGGCAACCGAAGCAGGGTAAGCCGCGCTTTTCCGACCTTGCGTTCGGCCACCTGCTTCAGAGACTTGACCTGCGGCACCTCTTTTTCGGACGTTTCCAGGCTGATCCAGGTCGCCGGGCCGATCCAGCCCAATCGCACCAATTTGTCGAGCGCCACTGCACCTGCGCCCGAACCGTAGGGCGGATCGAGAAGGATAAGATCGAGCGGCGCCTTGAGCGGTCCAAGCATCATAACCGATGCGGCCCGCACATCGCAGCGATCCGCGGCACGCAAAGCGGCGGCGTTTGCGCGCAGGGCGCGGATTGCCGCAGGGTCCTGTTCGGCAAACAGACATGTCGCCGCGCCGCGCGACAAAGCTTCAAATCCCAGCGCGCCCGATCCAGCGAATAAATCTGCCACAGCGAGGCCCTCAAAGGTGCCGATCCGGCTGACCAGCATTGAATACAGCGTTTCGCGAGTCCTGTCTGAGGTGGGGCGGGTCGTTTCGCCTGTAGGGGCCTGCAGCTTGCGCCCGCGCCATTCGCCCGCGACAATCCTCACCGGCGGCGATCCCGAAGCACGCGGTTGCGCGCGTGTTCGTGCGAGGGGCGGGCTTCAGCCGGTACGCCGGGCTGCTTAAGCCCGCGCATAAAGCGTTCTACTTCGACCTGGCGGACTTCTACCACCGCGCCGCGCGGCAGGTCGAGCAACTCGAACGGCCCGTAAACGGTTCGGATCAGGCGGCTCACTTCAAGCCCGAGGTACTCCAACACGCGGCGCACTTCACGGTTCTTACCCTCTGTGATCGTCACTTCGATCCATTGGTTTCGCCCAGTGCTGCGCTCCATGTTGGCGTTGATTTTACCGTAGCGCATGCCTTCGATCTCGACCCCTTCGATAAGTTCGTCGAGCTGGTCTTGGGTCACCTCACCAAAAGTGCGGGCGCGGTATGTCCGGGGCAGGCCGGTCGATGGTAGTTCCATGGTGCGCTTGAGCCCGCCGTCATTGGTCAACAGCAGCAGCCCTTCTGTGTTGAAATCGAGACGACCAATCGGCATGACCCGGCGTGCGTCAGCGGGCAGGGCGTTGCGCAGCGCAGTATAGATTGTCGGGCGCCCGGCGGGGTCACGTTCGGCGGTGATCAGCCCGGACGGCTTATGGAAGATGAAAAGGCGCGGTGGTTCGGCCGCCTTTACCGCTTTGCCATCGACTGTGACCCCCTTAAGATTGGTCAGCACCGTGTTGGGCGTCGTCACGACCGCGTCGCCAATCCGCACACGGCCATCGACAATCATCCGTTCCACTTCTCGGCGACTGGCTATGCCGGCGCGGGCAAGCAGCTTGGCGATGCGATCACCGGAGCGGGGTGTGTCGGCGGGTGCAGTCATCGCGCGCCCTTACGCCAGCATTGCCGCGGCGTCACCCCTTTGTAGAGGCGATCTGTTCCTGACAGATTTCGTGGAAGCGTCTGATGCCGCCTTCCAGCGTACCAATGGTCAGTTCGCTGATTGCGCCACTTTCAAGCCCCTGCTGGCCGAGAGCAGCGGCGCGGAAATCCTCGCCCGCAAAGACGCCGCCGTCAAGCAGCTCCCACGAGCGCTGCCAATGGTCGCGCGCCTTATCTGTTTTCGGCTTTTCGGGGATCAGCATGAAGTCTTCGACCAAGGTGCGGTCATGTTTCTGCGGCCACAACGCCATGACGTTTATATAATCGGGACTTATGACAATGACGGTCGCCGGGAACAGTTGATAGGCAAAGGTACCGATCCGGCGCAGCGCTTCCATGTCTGACAGGTCAACGCCCTGCAGCTCTTCAGCCCGGCAGACCAGACTGCGCTGGTGCGGGCCGACCTGATCGCCACTTGATACGCCGTCCTTGAAGAACGGGCCAATGGTCTGAGCGTGCAAGCGGGTAACGTGGTAGCTTTCCAGGAATGCATCCATGATGAGCTTCCAGTTGGAAGCAACGTCATGCGTGGCGCGGGCGAACAGGTGATGATCGCGCATGGCGAAGGCATCGAAATCTTTGCCCAGTTCGCGAGCGAGCGAAAAATCTGCCTGATTGCCCGGCGCATACCAGATGAGTCCACCCGCTTCGCAGCTGGGCAGTTCTATCAGGCCATGATCACTTTTGTTCAGTCCAGGAAACGTTTCGGGACGAGGCAGTGCGAGCAGCCGTCCGTCTAACGCATAGGTCCAGGCGTGGTAAGGACAAGTCAGCCGTTTGCCACAAACAACGTCCTGTCCTTCGACCAGCCGCGTGCCGCGGTGACGGCACACGTTTAGAAACACGTGGACGGCGCCGCCAGCATCGCGCGTGATCAGCAATGGCTTTCCGGAGGAATCGTGCGTCACGCTCATCCCAGGATTGGCGATGACAGATGAAGGGCACAGTACCTGCGGCAAGTGCCCGAACAACGCGGCTTTTTCGCGTGTCCAATGCGCCGGATCGGTATAAACAGACGCCGGTACTTTAGTGATCCCGTGGGTGGGACGTGCACACCCATCTGCGATCTGCCGCGCCAGAGCGAGCTGCGGAACGGTCGGAGACCGGGAGGCAAGCGTGGAAGTCCTCTCCATAAGACTGGTCATAGCGTATTTGTGCGCTACGTTCGCGCCAAATCAACGGAAAGGGATCGCATGGCCGCCGACACACCTAAAGTCGAGCGCCCCAAGGGCTTCAAATTGTTGCGTATCGCACTCCAGAACCGCAAGTCGGCGTGTATGTTAGGCTTCGGTTTTTCGTCAGGCCTGCCATATGCGCTGCTGATCGGAACGCTAAACGCATGGCTTGGCGAGGTGGGCGTCAAAATGGCCACTATCGGCGTTTTGAGCTGGATCGGCCTATCCTATTCATTCAAGTTCCTGTGGTCGCCATTGGTTGATCGTTTGCCGTTGCCGGTGCTGGAATCGCTTGGTCGCCGTAAGAGCTGGATTTTCTTTTGCCAGCTGGTGATGGCGCTTGCCTTTGCCGGGCTTGCCATGACAAATCCCGCAACCTCTATCGGGACTTTTGCCCTATTTGCCTTTTTGGCGGCGTTGGCTTCGGCGACGCAGGACGTGGCGGTGGATGCCTGGCGCATTGATGTTGCGGACGAAGTCACTCCGGTTGAACTGCTGAGCCCGATCTATCAGTTCGGCTACCGTATTGCGTCTATCGTCGGCGGCGCCCTGGCGCTGGTTCTGGCGGCCCGGATGAGCTGGGGGGCAGTTTATGGTCTGATGGCGTGTCTCGTCCTACTTATGCTGCTGGTTACTCTGCGCGCGCCGGATACCGAAAGGCCGGAAAAAGGCAAGCTTCACGCCGATCTTGCCCGTGTGGGTGAATTGAAGCCGCAAACGCGTATCTTGGCTTTGGCAATTGTCGGAGCCAGCTGGGCCTGGGCCATTGTTACCATCTTGCATTTCATGCTGAGTATGCTGCTCGTCGCGCCTGGCACCGCGCCGCCCTCGGTTGCCGATTTTACGAAGCATTACGCGCCCTGGATCGTGGTCGCGACAGTTGTGGTACCACTTATGGTGGCAGCAGGAACCAATTGGCTCAAAGGGCATCACAACTCTGTTCTGACCGAACAGGACGATCATCATTCAGCCGGCCGAACTGCTGCAAATCACCTCTACGTCGCGCTTGTCGCGCCGCTGGCAGAACTGTCGGGGCGTCTTGGCTGGGCTGTGTTGGGCGTTGTCGGAATGATCCTGACCTACACGCTGTGTTACAATATCTGGGGCAGCTTTGCCTTTCCGTTCTACCTCGACGAGCTCAAGTATACCAAGGACGAAGTGGCCTTCGCCTCCAAGGTATTTGGCATCTTCATGACTATGCTGGGGATCAGCCTGGGCGGTTTCTTGTTTGCCCGGATCGGCCGCATGCCTACGATCCTGATCGGCGCAATTTTGCCGGTACTAGGCAATTTCGTTTATGCCGATCTGGCAGAAGGCGGGCGGCACATTGACATGGTCGGCGATGCGATCGGCCTTAACTGGCTGTTCTCTCAATTCGGGTTCGATGCACGCATGGTCAGACTGCTGCTGGCGATAAGTTTCGAAAACGTCTCGACCGGCCTCGCCGGGGCGGCCTTTGTCGCTTATCTTTCGGGCATCGTCAGCAAGCAGTATACGGCAGTCCAATATGCGCTGCTCTCCTCGTTGACCTTCCTTATCGGTGGCTTGGGCCGCGGGATTGCCGGCGAAGCAATCGACCAGATCGGTTACGCCTCCGTCTTCCGATGGACCGCTTTGGCCGGAGCCCTTGCGATCCTGTTCGCGCTGGTCGAATGGAACCGAGCAGTGCGGGCCAATCGACTCAGTCGGGAAGTTCCTGGTTAAGCCGAAGGACTTCCCCGGCCAGATATAGCGATCCTGCAATCAGCACGTCCCCGCCTTGCGGTAAGGCTTGCAGTGCGGATGGTACATCGGCGAAGGGGCGCACCGGGATGTCGGCGTGGGCAGCAATATCGGTGGGTCGGTGTGCATCGTGCCCGGGTGCCGGGACGACCGAGAGGCTAAGCAGCATGCCGCGCAAAGGGGCGACGATGGCTGCCGGATCTTTGCTTGAAAGCATCCCGGTGATCAGATGGAGGGGCGACGCCCCTTCGAAATAGCGCGCGATGGCGAGGCCCGCATCGGGATTGTGTCCGCCGTCCAGCCAAACTTGCCGACCGGGCACCAGATCTGTCAGCGGGCCCTTGCCCAGCGGCTGCAACCGTGCAGGCCAGCGCGCAGTCCGAATACCTTTGGCCATGCTTTCTGTCGAAACTGTAAAGTGCGACTGGTGACGAAGCATGGCCACCGCCAGCGCGGCGTTATCAGCTTGGTGGCTTCCGGCAAGGTCAGGAAGGGGCAAATCGAGAATGCCAAAACGGTCGCGGTAGGCGATGCCGAGGTCGATTTCGGCGTCCCAATCCAGCCCGCGAATCGCCGTTTTGGCGCCGACCTGCATGGCATGATCGATTACGGTCTTGGTCACGTCGGGGCGGTAAGCCTGCGTCACGAGCGGTACGCCGGGGCGGGCGATTCCAGCCTTTTCAAAGGCGATGCGGCACAGCGGATCGCCGGGCACGCCGGATTCGGGGACGAGCAGAAAGGCCTCGTGATCAATGCCCAAGCTGGCGATGCCGCAGGCGGCCTGCGCGTCCAGAACGTTGGTCGCATCGAATCGGCCGCCTAGGCCAACCTCGATCACGCAGACATCGGCAGGTATGCGTTGAAAAGCAAGGAAGGTGGCCGCCGCAGTAACCTCGAAGAAGCTGGGGGCCAATTCTTCTCCGGCGTCAAGTACTTCGCGCAGCAGATCGGCCAGCAGATCGTCAGCGATTAGCTTACCGGCTAGCCGGATCCGCTCGTTATAGCGCACCAGATGCGGCTTGGTCGCTGCGTGGACGCGCAGTCCTGCGGCTTCCAGCATGGCCCGCAGATAGGCGCAGGTGCTGCCCTTCCCGTTAGTCCCGGCAATGTGAAAAACTGGCGGAAGCGCCCGCTCCGGGTTGCCCAGCCGCGCCAGCAGTGCGTGGATAGTCTCCAGTCCGATCCGCCCTTGCGGCAAGCTGAGCGCGCCCAGCCGGTCGAGCTGCGCCTGCACACGCGGATCGTCGGAAACGGCGAAATCGCGCATTTGCGGCTCAGGCCGCCTGTGCCGCGCCCAGGTAGTCGAGCACGCTGGCGAGCGTCGCCTTGAGGTTCTTGCGGGGCACGACCATGTCAATCATGCCGTGGGCCAACAGATATTCAGCGCGCTGGAACCCTTCGGGCAATTTCTCGCGGATCGTGTCCTGGATCACTCGCTGCCCGGCAAAGCCGATCAGGCAACCCGGCTCTGCAATCTGTACGTCGCCCAGCATGGCGTAACTGGCAGTGACGCCGCCGGTGGTCGGATCGGTCAGTACGACGATATAGGGCAGGCCGGCGCGCTTCAGGCGGCTGATCGCCACGGTCGCCTTGGGCATCTGCATTAACGACAGAATGCCTTCCTGCATCCGTGCCCCCCCGGCCGCCGTGCAGATGACATAGGCGCACTTGTCCTTGATCGCGCGCTCGGCCCCGGCAACGAATGCCGCCCCCACGGCCATGCCCATCGATCCGCCCATGAAGGCAAAGTCCTGCACGCCCAGAACAACATTATGGCCATCAATCTTGCCAGCCGAATTGGTCAGCGCATCGGGATGCGGGTTGGCGGCGCGAGCGGCCTTGAGCCGGTCAGGATACTTCTTCTGATCGCGGAACTTAAGCGGGTCTTCCTTGACCTTGGGGCTTGCCAGCACTGTGAAGCCCGGGTCGAGCAGCTGGTCCAGCCGAGCATCGGCACCGATCCGGCCGTGATGCTCGCAGCGGGGACACACGCTCAGGTTTTCCTCGTATTCCTTGGTGAACAACATCTCGCTGCAGGAGGGACACTTGGTCCACAAATTGTCAGGAGTGTCGCGCTTGTCCTGAAACGGTAGCGCTTTGCGAACACGATCGATCCAGCTCATGCGGGCTTACCTAGCACTGTGGATCGCGGCGGCAAGCGCTGCAGTGAGTTCACGAACCGGCCCAGCCGCACTGGCGCCGTACTGCGCGACCAGATCGACCAGCGCCGACCCAACCACCACACCATCCGCCACCCGGGCAATCGCAGCGGCCTGTTCGGGTGTGCGCACGCCGAAGCCAACCGCGACAGGTATGGTGGCGTGCCGCTTGATCCGCGCGACTGCTTCATCGATCGAAGCCTGGGCAGCTTGTTGCATCCCGGTGATTCCGGCGACCGAGACATAATACAGAAATCCCGACGAACCATCGAGCACCGCCGGCAGCCGCGCGGCGTCGGTGGTTGGTGTGGCCAGCCGGATCGGGCTGATCCCCGCCGCGCGTAATGCAGGGCCAAGCTCGCCGTCTTCCTCGGGCGGAATGTCGACGCAAATCACCCCGTCGACCCCGGCCTTGGCGCACTGTTCCGCGAACCATTCTGGCCCGCGCGTGATCATTGGGTTGGCATAGCCCATCAGCACCAGCGGTACTTCTGCGTGGCGCGCGCGAAAGTCGGACGCGATCTGGAACAAGTCCGCCGTGGTGGTCCCCGCGCCCAGGCTGCGCAAATTGGCCTGCTGGATCGCCGGACCATCGGCCATCGGATCGGTGAACGGCATGCCAAGTTCGATGACGTCGGCCCCGCCGGAGACGAGTGCGTCGAGGATCGCCGAAGTGTCGCCATCGCCTGCGGTGACGAAGCAGACCAGCGCCGGGTGCGGCTTGGCGAAGGCGGCGGAGAGGCGGGTCATCAGGTCGAGGTCGAGCGCCGCAGCCAGCTGCCAGCCACGACGACGGCTACAGTGATGGCTACCACCACATCAAGACCACCCAAATCCTCCCGCGCGCCGTCAAAAAGAGCAACGCGGGCCAGCTTATCAGCCAGAAGGACTCCCAGGACGACAAGCAAAAACCTGTTGATGACGGCGGGCGTCGGAAAGGTCACAACTTAACTCCGAGATGATCGGCAACCGAAAAAATGTCCTTGTCTCCTCGCCCGCACAGATTGGCGAGGATTATCGCATCCTTGGGCATGGTCGGCGCGACCTTCTGGACTGCCGCAATCGCATGGGCGGGTTCAAGCGCGGGGATGATCCCTTCGGTGCGGCAGAGCAGTTGGAAGGCTTCCAGCGCCTCGGTGTCGGTGACACTGGTGTAATCAACCCGGCCAACTTCCTTGAGCCAGGCATGCTCGGGGCCGATCCCGGGATAGTCGAGCCCGGCACTGATTGAGTGGCCTTCGGTGATCTGGCCGTCTTCATCCTGCAGCAGGTATGTCTTGTTGCCGTGAAGCACGCCGGGACGTCCGCCGGCAAGGCTGGCGGCGTGTTCCTTGTCGAGCCCATGTCCTGCCGCCTCGACGCCAAGCATCTTCACATCCATATCGTCGAGGAACGGATGGAACAGCCCGATCGCGTTGCTGCCCCCGCCGATCGCCGCGACCAGCAGGTCGGGCAGGCGGCCCGTGCGGCTGAGCATCTGCGCGCGGGCTTCCTTGCCGATCACCGACTGGAAATCGCGGACCAGTTCGGGGTAGGGGTGCGGGCCAGCGGCGGTACCGATGATGTAGAAGGTATCGTGGACGTTGGCGACCCAGTCGCGCAGCGCTTCGTTCATCGCATCCTTGAGCGTGCCAGCGCCCGCCGTCACGGCGCGCACCTCTGCGCCAAGCAGCTTCATCCGGAACACGTTGGGGGCCTGGCGCGCCACGTCGGTCGCGCCCATGAACACCGTGCAGGGCAGGCCGAAGCGCGCACAGACCGTGGCCGTGGCAACGCCGTGCTGGCCTGCGCCGGTTTCCGCGATGATCCGGGTCTTGCCCATGCGGATCGCCAGCAGGATCTGGCCGATGCAATTGTTGATTTTGTGCGCGCCGGTGTGGTTCAATTCGTCGCGCTTGAACCAGACCTGCGCGCCGCCGAGGACTTCGGTCAGGCGCGGTGCGAAGTAGAGCGGGCTGGGGCGGCCGACATAGTGTTCCAGCAGGTCGTCAAACTCGGCCTGGAACGCCGGATCGGCCTTGGCCGCGGTATACTCGCGTTCAAGATCGAGGATTAGCGGCATCAGCGTTTCGGCGACATACCGCCCGCCGAACTGACCGAAATGGCCGCGCTCGTCAGGCTGGGTACGAAAGGAATTGGCGGTGTTCATCATGTCATCCAGCGTTTCGCGCCACTTGGCAGAAGGCGGCAATCAAGTCCACATCCTTGACCCCGGGCGCGCTCTCAACGCCCGAAGCCGAATCAACCAGCGGCGCGCCGGTGATCCGCACCGCTTCGGCCACGTTGGCGGGGTTCAGCCCGCCGGCCAGGCCCCACAGTCCCGGCGCTTTCCACCCCGCCAGCAGCGACCAGTCGAACCGCAGGCCGAGCCCGCCCGCCAGCGCGCCCTTGGGCGTCTTGGCATCAAGCAATATCAGGTCGGCGACCGGGGCATAGCGCGCGGCCTTGGCCAGATCATCTGCGCCGGCTACCGGGATCACTTTCCATACCGGCAAGCCGTGTTGCTGTTTCAGAGCAGCGACAGCGTCCGGCGTCTCACTGCCATGCAGTTGCAGCGCATCCAGCGAACAGGCGGCAACAGCCTGACCGATGGCGCCAAAGTCGGCATCGACAAACAGCCCCACCCTGGCAATCCTTCCCGCCGCCCGCGCACCCAGATCGCGCGCGCTGGAAAGGTTAAGGTAACGCGGCGATGGCGGGCAGAAATTGAACCCGGCATAGTCCGCCCGCGCGGCAATGGCTGCTTCCAGCGTTGCGGCTTCGGTCAGGCCGCAGATCTTGATCAGGGGAGCGGGCATGGCGCTGCGGGTTAGCGCGCAATGCCCACCGGTCAAGTGTTCACTGGATCAGGGGGCAAGTTCGAATTGCACGGTCACGCTGATCGCGCTTTCAACTTCTCCCACCGCAACCGGCGGCGCTGCATCGGCCATCGCCGCCTTGGCGTACATCACCGGCATCGGCGGGGAATAGCCGCCACCTTCGCTGATCGAAATCACCCGCACCACGCGCAGGCCGGCTGCCTTGGCATAAAGCGCGGCACGGGCGCGGGCCTTGGTCATTGCGGCAACCCGGGCTTCGTCCTGCGCAGCATCGGCGTTGTCGATCTGGAAGCTGGGCCCGTTGATGTTGTTGGCCCCGGCATTGACGAGCGCATCGAGCACGCCGCCCATTGCTTTCAGGTTGCGCTGCTTGATCAAGACCGAGTTGTTGGCCTGATAGGCGATGATCCGCGGTTCCTGCATCACCTGCCCGTTGGGCCCCATCATCGGCTGGCCGTAGACGGGATTGAGGTTGATGTTGCTGGTCTGGACATCGCGGTCGGCGATTCCAGCCTGCTTCAGCGCGGCAAATACCTTGTTCATCGCGGCGGAATTGGCGACCATCGCTTCACCCGCCGTGCGGCCCTGGGTGGTTACCCCGGCGCTGTAAACGGCAAGATCGGGAGTGCGTGTACTGCGTCCATCGGCCGACACAGTCAGCAGCGTGCTGCCCCGCGCGATCACGGGTACGGATGATGCTGACTGGGCCATGGCGCTTCCGGAAGCGAGGGTTGCTGCGGCAAGCGCCGAAGCGGCAAGAGCGAGTGTGAACGGCTTCATATGATTGCTCCTTGGCGGCAGATGCGCACCTTGTGGGCAGGCCGTGCTTTCGCTGCGGTGAACTACAGGGTCGCTTCGATCGCGCGGGCAGCGGCGACAGGGTCTTCGGCGCGGCTTATCGGGCGGCCGACGACGAGCACGCTGGCCCCATCGTTGCGCGCCTGGCGCGGGGTGACCGTGCGCTTTTGATCCCCGGTCTTGCCATCGGTCATGCGCAGGCCCGGAACCACAAAAAACCCGTCCTTCCACTGGTGATGGACTGCACCAACTTCGTGGCCGGAACACACGATCCCGTCGAGCCCGGCCTTGTGTGCCAGATCGGCCAGACGCAGCACCTGGTCATGCGCGCTTCCGCCCACGCCAGTTGCGGCCATGTCCCCTTCATCAAGGCTGGTCAGCAAAGTGACGGCGACAACCTTGCAATGTTCGCCAGCCGCGGCCTTGGCATCTTCCATCATCGCCTGACCGCCGCTGGCATGAACCGTGACAATCGCCGGTTCCAGCACATGGACCGCCTGCATTGCCCCGGCGACTGTGTTGGGAATATCGTGAAGCTTGAGGTCGAGGAATAACGGGAGGCCGATCTTGGCGATTTCGTGAACGCCGTGATGGCCATGAGCGTAAAAGAACTCCATCCCCAGCTTGAGCCCGCCGACGTGATCCTTGACCTTGCGGGCCACTGCCTCGGCCGTTTCGAGGCGCGGAAAATCAAGCGCGAGATAAACCGGATTGGTCTTCATGGCGCCGGCGATTGCGGATCGGCTGCGGCGGCATCAAGCTGGGTGGTCGTGGCAACAGCAACCGGCGTAGAGACTGCCGCGGCCCGGACAGAGTTTTCCAGCGCGTTGATCCGGCGGGAAAAACGCCATTTCACGCCCTTGTGCAGCAGCCACATCGGCAGCAGGCCAAGCAGGAAGGACAGCATCACCAGCACCGGCAACTTGGTGTCCAGGATCAGGCCTTCCCAGATCTTGATCGATACAGTCTGCCAGTTGTTCAGCGAAAACAGCAGCAGTGCAACCAAGACCAGAACCCAGACGATGGTGCGGATTATTTGCATGCGGAGCTCTCCAGATCCTTAGCCGTTCGGTCCAAGGCTAGGCAGTTTGCCGGGCGAAGGAAAGGGGTTCGACAGGAATGCGTCAAGATCGGCAGCGCTGCGGTCTGCCGCTTCCTCCATCGGCAAGTGACCGATGCCGGGATAGACGATCTTTTGCGCGCCGGGGATGGCCTTGGCAAACCAGTCTGCGCCGCTGACGGGGATCAGTTTATCTTCGGCGCCCCACAGGATCAGCGTCGGCGTCTTGATTTCTCCCAGCCTGCCCACATTGGCTTCGCGGCCGCTGTAGCCGGCAAACCGCAGTCCGGTCGCCTTGCGGTTGCCGGGATAGCGGTTCAGTTCCCAATAGCGGTCGATTGCGGCGGGGGTGACGATGGCCTGGTTCGATACCGATTGGCGAAGGGACGTTTCGAATACCGAACGCGGCGTTATGATCAGGGCCAGCTTGTTCAAGCCGGGCGTCTGGGCAATCCGGAAACCGATCGGCAGCTTCTTGCTGGGATCCTGCGGCGGCCCGGCCGCGTCAACCAGCACCAGGTGGGTCAGCTTGCCGGGATGGGCCAGCGCGTATTCCCACGCGACATAGCCGCCCATCGAGTTGCCGGCGAGGGCAAAGCGGGTCACGCCCAGCTTGGTGAGCAGCGCGTCCAGCGTGCCTACAAAGGCCGCGCTGTCATACTGCCCTGTTGGGTTGGGTCCGGTCAGTCCGTGGCCGATCTGGTCCAGGCTGATGATCCGGTACTTGCCGCCCAGCCGCGCCACCCAGGGTTCCCAGGTATGGAGCGAGGCGTTCGAGCCGTGGAGCAGCACCAGCACCGGTCCGTCTTGTTTGCCTTCATCGCGGACATGCATGGTCAGCCCGCCGCCAACGTCGACGAACTGCGACGCCGCACTGGCATATTTGGCTTTCATCGCCGCCGGATCGGTATCGGGCGAATAGCCCCAGGCGAACAATGCGATGACGGCCAGCAGCAGCAGGCCCAGTATCCATTTAAGTGCCCGCTTCATAACCGCCCCTTTGTGTCATTCCCCGAAAACGCGCGAGAAGATCGTGTCGATCGCCTTGAAGTGATAATCGAGGTTGAACTTTTCATCCAGCATGGCGGCTGGCAAGGCGGCGGTGACTTCCTCGTCGGCCTTGAGCAGGTCGAGCAGGTTCAGCGCGCCGTCCGATTCCCACACCTTCATCGCGTTGCGCTGGACCAGCCGGTACGCTGCGTCGCGTTCAAGCCCCGCCTGAGTTAGCGCCAGCAGCACCCGCTGCGAGTGGACCAGCCCGCCCATCTTGTCGAGGTTGCGCTGCATCCGTTCAGGATAGATCACCAGCTTGTCGATCACCGATGTCAGGCGGGCGAGGGCGAAGTCCAGCGTGATGGTTGCATCCGGACCAATGAAACGTTCGACCGAGGAGTGCGAGATGTCGCGCTCATGCCACAAGGCTACATTTTCCAAGGCGGGAGTTACCGCAGAACGCACCACGCGGGCGAGGCCGGTGAGATTCTCGGTCAGCACCGGGTTGCGCTTGTGCGGCATGGCTGACGAGCCTTTCTGCCCGGGCGAGAAGTACTCCTCAGCCTCAAGCACTTCGGTGCGCTGCAGATGGCGGACCTCGGTGGCAAGGCGTTCAATACTGCTGGCAATCACGCCCAGCGTGGCAAAAAACATGGCGTGGCGATCGCGCGGGATCACCTGCGTGCTGACCGGTTCGACGGTGAGGCCAAGCTTTTGCGCAACGTATTCCTCAACCGCCGGGTCAATATTGGCAAAGGTGCCAACGGCGCCCGAAATCGCGCAGGTGGCCACTTCGGCGCGGGCGCTCTGCAGGCGCGCTTTGCAGCGGGAGAACTCGGCATAGGCCTCGGCCAGCTTTTTGCCAAAGGTGGTCGGTTCGGCATGAATGCCGTGGCTGCGGCCGATGGTCGGGGTGTATTTGTGCTCCATCGCGCGGCGCTTGATGGCGGCGAGCAGATCGTCGAGATCGGCCAGCAGCAGATCGCTTGCCTGGGCCAGCTGCACCGACAGCGTGGTATCCAGCACGTCGCTACTGGTCATGCCCTGGTGCATGAAGCGTGCTTCGGGACCGACCTGTTGGGCTACCCAATCGAGGAAAGCGATAACATCGTGCTTGGTCACCGCTTCGATCGCGTCAATCGCGGCGACGTCGATCTTGGGCTGGGTTGCCCACCAGTCCCACAAGGCTTTTGCCCCGCTGCTTGGCACTACGCCAAGATCGCCCAGCTTTTGCGTCGCATGCGCCTCGATCTCGAACCAGATGCGGAAGCGTGCCTCCGGCTCCCAGATCGCGGTCATGGCAGGACGGGCGTAACGGGGGACCATGCAGGCAGACTCCTTGGATTGATGCCGCTGCCGCTAAGGGGAGGGGCGGGCAAAGGCAAGGGCGGTTAATCTTCGCTGGGGGTTTTGCTGAACATGTTCACACCAAGATCACAGGGTCCTGCGCGAAAAAACCGGGCAAGACACCTGGTGTCAATTTGCGCGGGCAAGGGCAAAGCGCGGCGCGCGCTCTCAGAAGATCAAACGGGGCGGACAAGTATGTTTCCATGCCTTCAAAAGTGCCATTTTCGCCCCGTGTAGGAAAGGGCAGCGCCCTATGCCGGCACCGGCGGGTCGTTGTACGATCCCTGCATTGTAATGGCTGCGTCGGGCGCGCCCAGGATCGCCTTCAGTGTAGCGACCGGATAGGCGAGCTGCGGCTTGCCCTCGTCGTAGGCTGGCTGCGGCACCGGACTGGCCGCGCTGCACGGCGCGGGGTTCAGCATGGCCTGGGCTTCTTCTGCCGAAAAGCCGCACTGCGCCAGAACGGCCGGATCGACCCAGCGCGCCGGATCGACAGCGCTGACCGCATAACTGATTTCCAGCGTCAGCCCCTCGGGCCCGGCAAAATAGATCGATTTGCAAAAGCCGTGACCGATCGGCCCGATGGCGGCAACGCCGTGGCTGCGGATGCGGTTCTGCATTCCGGTCAGGCCGGCCTCATCCGGCACGCGAAAGGCGATGTGCTGGGTTACGCCCGCCGCGCACTTGCCCGCGCCGGTGCCGGCATGGGTGATGCCGATGGTTGACGGGATTTCAGCGATCCCGTCCATTTCGACGACCGAGAAAAAGCTGTCATCCGCCATTTGCAGGAAGGCGTGTTTGCCGCCCGGAACGCCGTGCATGTCGAACAGTCCGACCAGCGGGAAACCCATTACCTGCGTGAAAAAGGTCAGCTGTGCCTTCATGTCGGCCGACATGATCGCGATGTGGTGGATGCCATCGGGGTGCTGGACGTTCATGTGCGCGCTCCTTCGCTTCGGGATCACGCTAGTCCGCCCGGTCGCGGATTGCCAGCCGGGCCTTGCGCTGTTCGCGCCGAGCGGCCACCAAGGGGCGCAGTGGGATCCGCCGTCACAACACGCCGTTCGTTCATGGCCGCTGGCGCAGCGCTTGCGCTGATGCCGCGGGGACTGCGCGCACAGGAGATGCCGATGTTCACATCCAACCGTCCGGCGGCCGCTGCGCGCATGTTTGTCAGCACGGCGGCAGAGCGCGAGATTGACCGCGTTTCCGCGCTGATCGCCGATCCGGAACTGAAATGGCTGTTCGCCAACTGCTTTCCCAATACGCTCGACACCACGGTTCGCCTGGGCACGGTCGATGGCAAGGACGATGCGTTTGTCATCACGGGTGACATTCCTTGCCTTTGGCTGCGCGATTCGGCGGCGCAGCTGCGGCCCTATCTGCACTTGGCCAAGGATGACGCGCCGCTGACCAGGCTGTTTCGCGGGCTGATCCGCCGCCACGCGCGCTGCGTGCTGATCGATTCCTATGCCAACGCCTTTATGAAAGACCCGGCGGCGCCAACGTCGCTCAGCTGGTCGACGAGCGACCGGACCGAGATGAAACCGGGGGTGGCCGAGCGCAAGTGGGAGGTCGATTCGCTGTGCTATGTCCTGCGGCTGGCGCACGATTACTGGCACGCGACCGGCGATACCGAGCCTTATGACGCGACCTTCGTGCAAGCCGCCAAGACCATCGTTGCCACGTTCCGCGCCCAGCAGCGCAAGGAAGGGCCGGGCCCGTACCGGTTCCAGCGGCGCAGCGATCAGCCGACCGAAACGACGCTCGCCGGGATCGGCGTACCGACCCGCAAGACCGGGCTGATCCATTCGGCGTTCCGCCCGTCAGACGATGCCTGCACTTATCCCTGCAACATTCCCGGCAACCTGTTCGCCGTGGCAACCTTGCGAGAAGTGGCGGCCATGGCCGGATCGCTGCTGAATGAGCCTGCCCTGGCGGTTGACGCCGCCGCCCTGGCGGCAGAGGTTGAGGCGGCGGTCATGGCCCACGGCACGATGGTGCTGCCCGACGGACGCCAGGTTTTTGCCTATGAAACCGACGGATACGGCAACCATCTGTTTATGGATGATGCCAACGTGCCGTCGTTGCTGGGACTGGCCTATCTGCGCTGCCTTCCGGCCGATTATCCGTTGTGGCAAACGACCGCGCAGGCGGTGTGGAGCGAGGCCAACCCGTGGTTCTTTTCCGGGCGCGCAGCCGAAGGGGTGGGCGGGCCGCATATCGGCGAAGGACAGATCTGGCCGATGGGGATAATCGTGCGTGCGCTTTCCAGTGATGATGACGCGGTGATCGCGTGGAGCCTCAAGACCTTGCGCGCCAGCCACGCCGGGACCGGCTTCATGCACGAAGCCTTCGACAAGGACGATCCGGCCCGGTTTACCCGCGCCTGGTTTGCCTGGGTCAACGGGTTGTTCGGTGAACTGGTGGTCAAGGTCGCAAACGAACGGCCGCATCTGCTGGCGGCGCAGTACAGCTAAACCGGCCAGGTAAAATCCAGGGCTGTGTCGCCGGTCGCCGCGCCGTCAGCACCGAACCGGCGTTCGCTGATCCAGCCCGTGCCATCGCGGCCGATCAGCACCACGGTTGAACAGCGCGTGCCATAATCCGGATGACGGATGAACACGGATGAGAAAGCGTCTTCGGGATCGCCCGATTGCGAGACCGGGTCAGCCAGGGCGGCGAATAAATCCGCAGGATCGTGATCGCTGGCCAGCCAGTTCTCCAGCGCCGCTTCGAGCCGCGCAGTCTTGAACCACCGATCGCCCCGCGCACCGTTCGACAGGCCGTGGATGCCGTGCGCCAGCTCTACATGATGGATGTCGGGGTGGTTTGAAACAAAGCGCAGCCGGTCTGTATCGGCCAGCCACAAGTTGAACGGGTTCATCCCTGCGATCCCATCGGGTTCGCGCGCCTGCAGCCAGTCCGAAACCAGCGCCCCTCGCGATGTCAGATCTGCGCGCGGGTACCCGGAGACGCGCAGGTTGGTGACCAGGCCAAAGCGGCCCTCGCTCACCCCCAGCCAGGTTCCGCCTGCCTGCAGATCGCGCCCGCCCAGGATCGGCGCATCATCCCACCGGGCCAGCGGGGCAGTGGGACGCTGGTGGTACTCATCCCGGTTGCCGATGGCGACCAGACGCCATGCGGGATGCGCGGCCCAGGCGATGGCAGCTACGCACATGTCACACCAGCCCCTTGGCTTTCAGGCTGACATGGCCTTCCTTGCCGATGATCACGTGATCGTGGACCGTGATGCCCAGCAGCCGCCCCGCTTCGGCAATCCGGTTGGTGATCTGGATGTCGGCGCGGCTGGGTTCGGGTGAACCGGATGGATGGTTATGGACCAGGATCAGCGCGCTGGCCCCCAGGTCGAGCGCCTTCTTGACCACTTCGCGCGGGTGGATTGCTGCCTCGTCGATGCTGCCGTCGGTCAGCAGGTGATCGAGGATCAGGCGGTTGCGGACATCGAGATACAGAATACGGACCCGTTCATGTGTCAAATGGGCCATGTCGATCGTCAGGTAATCGATCAGCGCCTGCCACGAACCCAGCACTGGCTGTTCCTGCACCCCGGTGCGGGCCAGCCGCCGCATGCCCTGGGCCACGATTTTGATCGCCGCGGCGCTGGTCTCGCCCATGCCGGGGTGGTTGATCAGGGCCTTGGCATCGGCATTGAATACCCCGGCCAGGGAACCGAAACGCTTGAGAAGGCTTTTGGAAAGGGGTTTCATGTCCCGCCGGGGAATGGCGGTCATCAGGAGGTATTCGATCAGTTCATGATCGGCCAGCGCGCCTTCGCCGCCATCAAGCACACGCGTTCGCAGCCGGGCGCGGTGGCCGGCGTGGTCGTGCGCTTCGCTTGGCTTGTCAGTCACTTCCGCTCCCCGGCTGGTCTGGCCTTCCTTGCCTTTCACCGGCGCAGCGCGCAAGGGTAGGGCGATGTCCGACGACAATGGCGAACCTGCCGAGCTGATAATCGAAGGTCCGGCGCCGCGTCGGCGCTCGTGCCTGGCGATCGCGCTTGGCCTGATCGCACTGGTCAGCCTTGTCGTGATCGGCGTGGTCTGGTGGCAGCGCTATGGCATCGCCAACCGCATAATCGCCGGGCAGCTTAGTGATCTGGGCCTGCCCGCCACTTACAAGATCCAGAAGATCAGCACGCGCCGTCAGATCCTGACAGACATCGTCATCGGCGATCCCGGGCATCCCGACATGACGGTTGAACGTGCCATCGTGCAGATTTCCCCGCGCTTCGGAGTGCCGACGCTGGAAACGGTAACCCTGATGAAGCCG
Organism: Novosphingobium sp.; assembly: GCF_024642085.1. GTDB lineage: Bacteria > Pseudomonadota > Alphaproteobacteria > Sphingomonadales > Sphingomonadaceae > Novosphingobium. The sequence continues at coordinate 20,096 of NZ_JAHEBV010000021.1, forward strand.
CGGCTTTATGGCAGCTTCAAGCAGGGCGTGATCAGCTTCGGATCGCTGGACAAGGTTCTGTTCCGCAAGACGGGCAAGACAAGCGGCATTCCAGACCTGAACCTGACGGTGGTGGACGGCCGCGCCCGGATCGACAGCGATTATGGGGTCATCGGACTGAAGACTGACGGCACTGGCAACCTGCGCAACGGCTTCATCGGGATGTTGGCGGCAGTTGCGCCCAAGCTGGCCATCGGACGCTGCAACGCCGAGGGTGCCAGTGCATTCGGATCGATCAAGGTGATTGCCGCCAAGCCTGCGTTCACCGGGCCGCTGCGTTTTGCCTTGCTGAACTGCCCCGGCCAAGCCGTGGCTGCGCGCGCGGCGGCACTGCAGCTAACCGTTGAAACGACAGAGAAGTTTGACCGTTTTTCCGGCACTTATGATGCAAAGCTGGCCAGTCTTGCCGCAGCAGGGATCAAAGCCGCCGCTACAACCGGCAAGGGTGACTTTGCCTTTGCTGCGGGCGATCTTACAGCACGCTATGATCTTGCTGCGAACCAGGTTCAGTCAACCTATGGTGCAGCAGGCGCGCTTGGGCTTGAAGGCATGGTGCGCACGCGCGATCATTTTGCCGCGATAGAGGCTGACGGCGGCCTGAGCGGAACCGCAATCCGGCCCACCCCGGTGCTGGACAAAGCACTGTCCGATGCCGAAACGGCGGGCAAGGACACGCTGATCGCCCCCGTCGCGGCGCAGATGCGCGCAGCGCTTTCGCGGGAAGGGCGGGCAAGCGCGCTCTCGGCAAGTTATGTCTTCCGGCAGACTGGCCAGGTTACCAGCCTGCTGGTCCCGCGCGCTGCCTTGCGCGGCACAAGCGGGGCAGACCTGATCGCCGTATCGCGTTTCCAGCTTACTACAGCTGGCAAGGGATCACCCCAGTTCGTGGGTAATCTGGCTACCGGCGGGCCGGGTTTGCCCCGCATAGAGGGCCGGATCGAGGCGCAGGGCAACGGCACCACGCTGGGCCGGTTCGTAATGCAGGATTACCGGGCGGGCGATACCCGCCTTGCTGTGCCGCAACTGGCGCTGGTCCAGCGCCCGGGCGGCGAACTGGGTTTCGCCGGGCAGGCCCAGCTGACCGGGCGTCTGCCCGGCGGGATCGCGCAGAACCTGATCCTGCCAATCGATGGCACCTGGTCGCGCCAGCGCGGTGCGTCAGTCTGGCGCAGCTGCACGCCGGTGCGGTTTGACCGGTTCGCGATCAGCAACCTCAGCCTGGACAAGCGCGAGATTGTGCTGTGTCCGGGGCCGGACGGTGCAATTTTGCGCAGCGATGCGCGCGGCACTCGCTTTGCAGCTGGTTCACCTTCGCTCAATCTCAGCGGCAAGCTGGGGACGACACCGGTTCGCCTGCGTACCGGTGCAGTCGGCGTGGCTTGGCCCGGAGCGCTGTCGGTGCGCAATATTGATGCATCTCTTGGCCCGCTCGACCAGCAGACCTCGCTCAAAATCGCCAATGTGCGCGGCACTTTGGGGCAGATCAGCAGCGGCACCTTTGCCGGGACCGAATTCAAACTGGCGAATGTGCCGCTGGATATCTTTGATGCTGCGGGCAACTGGCGCTTTGGCGGCGGTGATCTGGCAATTGGCGGCGCATCCCTGCGTGTCGAAGACCGCGAGGTCGATGACCGGTTTCGCCCGCTGATCGCCCGCGATGCCACGCTTTCCCTGCACAGCACCACGTTCCGCGCCCATGCGATCCTGCGCGAACCGCGCAGCGACCGGCATGTCGTCACCGCCGATATCGTTCACGATCTGGATACCGAACGCGGTTTTGCCGATCTCGACATTCCCGGGCTGGTGTTCGATCGCACGATGCAGCCGACCACGCTGACTACCCTGGCCCTTGGCGTGATAGCCAACGCCGAAGGCACGGTCGATGGCACGGGGCGGATTGACTGGCAGGGCGGAAAAGTGACCAGCACCGGCCAGTTTCACACCAACGATCTTGATTTCGCCGCTGCATTTGGGCCGGTCAAGGGAACATCCGGAACCATCTACTTCAGCGATTTGCTTGGCCTTGAAACCGCGCCGGACCAGAAACTGCGCTTTGCTTCGATCAATCCAGGCATCGAAGCCAATGACGGCGAGCTATCGTTCCAGCTCGAACGGGGACTACGTTTGCGGGTCAACGGCGCGACCTGGCCGTTCCTGGATGGGGAACTGCGCCTGCGCGAAACCGGTTTTGTGCTCGGCACGGCGGACGTGCGGCGGTTCACTCTTGAGGTTGTGGGGATCGAGGCGGGCCGCTTTGTCGAGCGGATGAACCTTGCCAACATTTCCGCCAGCGGCAAGTTCGACGGCACTCTGCCGCTGGTGTTTGACGAAAACGGTGGCCGGATCGAAGGCGGAATGCTGATTTCGCGCCCGCCCGGCGGCAATGTATCCTACGTCGGGGAACTGACTTACAAAGACCTTGGCACCATGGCCAACTTCGCCTTTCAGGCGCTGCGCTCGCTCGATTACAAGCGGATGCAGATTGCCATGGACGGCGAACTTGAAGGCGAAATCGTCACCCGCGTGCGGTTTGACGGGGTGACGCAAGGCACGGGCGCGAAACGCAATTTCATTACCCAACGGTTCGCCAAGCTGCCGATCCAGTTCAACCTGAACGTGCGCGCACCCTTCCAGAAACTGGTCGGCACGTTTCGCTCGCTTTACGATACCAAGGCCCTGCGCGATCCGCGTGAACTGGGCCTGATCGACAAGGACGGTAAAGTGCTGGCGCCTTCGGTTGCCAACCCGGAACCGAAAAAATCGAATGATATTCAGCCTTCAGACAGCAGGACACCGCCATGAACAGCCTTCAATTGACCAATCGCGCCAGGATTGCGACAACCTTGCCCATGCAGGGGAAGCAATCAGGGCCGGACCGGTCAACCTGGCGGGCGAAGGCCGCGCTAGGGGTGTTGGCAGGCGGCGCGGTGGCGCTCGGCGGATGTGTTTCGGTCAATGCACCGGACAAGCCGATCGTGATCGAGCTCAATATCAACATCAAGCAAGAGGTTATCTATCGTCTCGCGGCCGATGCCGGGAACACGATCGATGAAAACAAAGATATTTTCTGATGGAGTTTGCAGTAATGAAGGCCCGTTCGAACACGAAGCACAGCCCGTTGACGCTTGGCGCCGGCGCTTTGGCGCTCGCGCTCCTCACGGCGACTGCCCCCGCATCCGCCCAGTCGCGCGACCCGGCCTATGCCGCCGCCCGCGCGTCGGGTCAGGTTGGCGAAAAGACCGACGGTTATCTGGGCTTCCCCACGGCGCCCAGCGCAGAATTGCGCCACGTCATCGAAGACCTCAACATCAAGCGCAAGGCGGTCTATGCGCAAAAAGCACAGGCCAACAACGCAACGGTTGAAGAATACGCATTCACATCGGGCTGTCTGGCGATTGCCCGCACGGTTGCCGGTGAAAAGTACCAGGCCCCTGACGGATCGTGGCAGACCCGCGGTGCCGGGGCGCCGCTGCGCGACAGCCGCTGTCCGTAACAGCCTGAGCTTTGTGATGGCATTCAAGGCCCCTTTGCGTCACCGGCGCGAAGGGGCCTTTGCTTTGTGTGCAGTGCAGCAATGGCGGGCTCACAGCGGTTGACTCAGGTGTATGGACTGCTAAGGGGGCGGCGCCTTCGGCGGGCAGCCGTTGCCCGTGCCTCTCGTTCCGGTTAGGAGCATGGCATGAATGACGAGCAGCCAGCCCGAGACCCCATCGGCGAAGACGCGCGAATCGACGCGCTCGAAGCGCGGTTAAAAGCCGCACGCGAGCGGGAAGAGAAGCGCAACACGCCGCGCGGGACCGTTGAAGCCGACGCCAATTACAGCGCCGGCAACAGGGTCCTGGCGGAACTGCTGGGGGGTATCGGGGGCGGAGCGTTCATCGGCTGGGTCATTGACCGATTTGCCGGAACGTCGCCCTGGGGTCTGCTGGTGGTGATGGCCCTCGGGATCATCGTGACCTTCAGGAACATCATCCGGATGTCGCAGCCGCCCAAATAGGGCGCTGCGCCATCGAAACCGAGTGAAGAGGCACGTCGCGTGGCAGCCGAACAGGGCAAAGTCGATCCGATGCACCAGTTCACGATCGAGCCGCTATTCGGCACCGATCACTGGTCAATCGCGGGCTATTCCATCCCGTTCACCAATTCCGCGCTGTGGATGGCGCTGACGGCTGGCGTGCTGCTGCTGTTTGTGGCCGGCGGCATGAAGCGCGAACTGGTCCCCGGCCGCTGGCAGATGGCGGTCGAAGGCTTTACCGGCTTCATCGACAACCTGCTGGCTGCCAACATCGGTCCTGCCGGCAAGAAGTACGTGCCGTACATCTTCTCGCTGTTCATGTTCATCCTGTTTGCCAACGTGCTGGGCTTGCTGCCCTTGATGCTGGTTGGCGTCCATCCGTTCACCCCGACCAGCCACTTCACCGTTACCGGTGTGCTGGCGATCATGTCGTTCGCGATTGTGCTGATCGTGGGATTTGCCCGCCATGGCCTGCACTTTTTCAGCCTGTTCGTGCCGCACGGCACGCCATGGTGGCTGCTTTGGCTGATCCCGATCATCGAACTGATATCGTTCCTGGTCCGCCCGTTCAGCCTGGCGCTGCGGCTATTCGTGGCGATGATGGCCGGACACGTCCTGCTTGAAGTGCTGTCCAGCTTCGTGATCGGCAGCGCCAATTCCGGGCCGCTGTGGGGCAGCATCGTCGGCATTCCCAGCTTTCTGCTGATGATTGCGATCTGTGCGCTTGAGCTGCTGGTCGCCGGCATCCAGGCCTATGTCTTCGCGTTGCTCACGTCGCTGTACCTGAACGACGCCGAGAACCTTCACTAAGTCCGTTTCTATCCAACCGCATTACCGAAAAAAGAGGAGTTTTTGACATGGAACCTGCAAGCGCAAAGCTGATCGGCGCTGGTCTCGCTGCTATTGGTGCCGGCATGGCCGCCATCGGCGTGGGCAACGTCTTTGGTTCGTTCCTGGAAAGCGCGCTGCGCAATCCCGGTGCTGCCGATGGCCAGCAGGGCCGCCTGTTCATCGGCTTTGCCGCCGCTGAACTTCTGGGCCTGCTTTCGTTCGTCGTCGCGATGATCCTGATCTTCGTCGCCTAAGCGCGGCGCAGATCTGATTGACCGATTTGGCAGGCTTTCGCGCCCAGGCGCGCAAGCTGCCCGAACCGACCGGAAACCCCGATGCCTCAAATCTCGCAGCTTGCCGCGACTTATGCCAGCCAGATCTTCTGGATGCTGGTCTTCTTCGGCTTCATCTTCTTTGTCATTGGCCGGGGTATGGTGCCCAAGGTGATGGCAACTGTTGAAGCGCGCGACAAGCAGATCGCCGACGATCTGGCCGCAGCTGACGCGGCCCGAGCCGCTGCCGCTGCCGAGGAAGAGGCCTGGCGCCAGGCCGAAAACGCGCGTCGGGCAGAAGCCCAGGCGCTTATCGCCAAAGCCAAGGCTGACGCTGCGGCTGCCGGTGAAAAGCGGCTGGCCGCTGCCGGCAGTGTCGTCGATAGCCGTCTGGCCGAAGCCGATGCCCGCATCGCAGCCGCCCGCGCCAACGCGCTGGGCGAGATTGAAACCGTCGCCAGCGAAGCGGCCAGCGCGATCGTCGCCCGTGTTGCGGGACTTTCGATCGATGCCAAGGCCGCCGGTGCTGCCGTAAAGGAGGCGCTGCATGGTTGAACTCAACCTGCTGGCTGTTGCTGCCCAACATGGCGGTGAACATGAACTTGCCGCGCTTGGTCTGACCCCGGGCATGTGGGTAGCGCTTTCGATGGCGGTCCTGATTGCCGTTATGGTGTGGAAGCGCGTACCTTCGCTGATCACTTCCGGCCTTGATGGTTCGATCGCGCAGATCCGCAAGCAGCTGGACGAAGCCAAGGCTCTGCGCGCCGAAGCCGAAGCGCTGCGCCAGGAATATGCCGACAAGATCGCCGGTGCCGAAAAGGACGCCGCGGCCATGCTTGACCATGCCCGCCACGAGGCCGATGCGATCATCGCCAAGGCTGAGGCGGATACGACGGCCCTGATCGGGCGCCGGGAAAAGATGGCGCAGAACAAGATCGCCGGTGCCGAGCGCGCCGCGGTTGATGAGCTGCGGGCCAAAGCGGCTTCTGCCGCCACAGCCGCCGCGCGCACGTTGATTGCCGAGCAGCACGGTGCCGTCGCTGACAAGGCCTTGGTCGATCAGGCGATCGCCGGCATCTGATTGCGGTGTTACGATCTTTGGAGAGGGGAAGGGGCGGCCGTAATGGTCGCCCTTCTTCGTTTCAGGCACCCGGCTCCAGCACCACCTTGCCCACAATCTCGCGCCGCGCCATCGCTTCATAGGCTTCGCGCCAGCGTGACAGCGGCAGGGTGCGGTCGATGTGGGGGTGGAGTTTGCCCTCGGCGGCCAGCGTAAGCCAGGCGTCGCGAATGCGGGCGCCGCGATCCGGAAAGCGCCGGGCGTATTCGCCGGCGCGCACCCCGACGACCGAGAAACCCTTGATCAGCGGGATGTTGGTAGAAACATCAGCAATCCGCCCCCCGGCAAAGCCGATCACCAGCAGCTTGCCGCCAAAGGCGGTGCAGCGGGTGCTTTCGTCAAACACGTCTCCGCCAACCGGATCATAGACCAGATCGCACAGCGCGCCGCCGGTGATCGCGGCCACTTCATCGCGAAAGCGGCCGCTGGCCAGGATCACCGCGTCGGGATTGCAGGCGGCTTTCAGCGCCGCGACCTTGCCCGGCGATCCGGTGCTGGCGATCACCCGCGCACCCATGGCCTTGGCCAGATCGCAGGCAGCCAGGCCGACCCCCCCGGTTGCGCCGTGAACCAGCACCCACTGGCCGGGCTGCACGCCGCCCAGTTCGACCAGGCCGGTATAAGCGGTGCTGTAGGCCGCGCCGAGCGAGGCAGCGGTACGAAAATCCATCCCTGGCGGGATCGCTTTCAATGCGCCGGCATCGACCACGGCAAAATCGGCGAAGGCGCCGGTCTTCTGCCCACCGAAAACCGCATCTCCGGGCGCAAAGGTGCAGCCCGTGTCGGCCTCGACCACCTCTCCGGCAAACTCCAGTCCTGCCACGAAGGGTAGATCAGGCTTGAGCTGGTATTCGCCCCGCGTCATCAGCAGGTCGGGAAAGTTGAGGGAGACTGCCCGCACTTTGACCCGCACCTGACCGGGGCTGCGAGCGGGCACGGCCACCTCTGCCAAGCGCAAGCCCGTCAGGTCAGGAGACAGGTTTTCAACCAGCAGGGCTTTCATGCCAACTTCCGTTTCGGTTCTGCGAGAAGCTGTCAGAACGTATCCTTCGCAGCCCTTAGCGCAGCGAAAGTGGCTACCGCATCGCCGCCGCCCCACCGCGCTGCCAGTGCCGGATCATCAGCGCGCAAGAAGGGGTTCGTGGCAAGTTCGCGCGCCAAAGGCGTCGGCACTGTCGGGCGCCCCTGATCGCGCAGGCTGGTGATCTGCGCGGCATAGTCAGCCAGCGCAGCGTTGCCGGGATCAGCGTAAAGCGCAAAGCGGGCGTTGGAAGCGGTGTATTCGTGCGCGCAGTACAGCAGCGTGGCGGCGGGCAGTACCTTGATCCGGCTAAGGCTGGTCCAGAACTGGTCCGCCGTGCCTTCAAACATCCGCCCGCAGCCCAGCGCAAATATCGAATCGCCCACGAATGCCACTTCGGCATCGGGCACGTGATAGGCGATGTGGCCCAGCGTATGGCCGCCGACATCGATCACCGCGGCATCCCAATCACCCAGCATGACCACATCGCCGTGACCGATAACCCGGTCTGGCGCGGTGCCGAGCTTTTCGACCTCGGCCGGGCCAACCACAAGGCAGCCTGTCGCCGCCTTGATCACTGCATTGCCGCCGGCGTGATCAGGATGCCAGTGGGTGTTCCAGATCTGGGTTATGTGCCAGCCTTTTGCGGCCGCCTGACGCAGGTATTCGGCGCCATCGGGGGTGTCGATACACGCCGTCTCACCGCTCGCCGGATCGTGGATCAGGTAGCCGTAGTTATCGGACAGGCAAGGGAACTGGTGGATTTCGAGCATGGCGCGGACTCTACGCCGGTTCGCAGAAAAGCAAAAGCCCGCCCGGATCGCTCCGGACGGGCCTTGCTTTTGCCTGAAGGCGGCGAAGGCTTACTGCTTGGCCTTCAGCGCAGCGCCGAGGATGTCGCCGAGCGAAGCGCCGGCATCGGACGAACCGTACTGCTCAACCGCTTCCTTCTCTTCGTGCATCTGGCGCGCCTTGACCGAGAAGTTGGGCTTCTTGGACCGGTCGAAACCGGTGACCATGGCGTCCAGCTTCTGGCCGACCTGGAAGCGGTCGGGACGCTGTTCGTCGCGGTCGCGGCCAAGGTCGCTGCGCTTGATGAAGCCGGTGGCACCATCGTCGCCGGCCTGCACTTCCAGACCGCCATCGCGCACTTCGAGCACGGTGACCGTGACGACGTCGTTCTTCTTGAGGCCGCTTGATGCAGTGGCCGAAGTGCCGCCAGCCGCCGGAGCGCCCTTTTCAAGCTGCTTCATGCCCAGGCTGATGCGTTCCTTTTCGACATCGACGTCAAGAACGATGGCCGAAACCTGCTCGCCCTTGCGGTGCAGGGCCAGCGCATCCTCGCCCGAGATGCCCCAGGCGATGTCCGACATGTGGACCATGCCGTCGACGTCGCCGTCGAGCCCGATGAACAGGCCAAACTCGGTCGCATTCTTGACTTCGCCTTCGACGTTGGAGCCGACCGGGTGCTTTTCAGCGAAAGCTTCCCAGGGGTTTTGCTGGGCCTGCTTGAGACCAAGGCTGATGCGGCGCTTGTCGCTGTCCACTTCAAGAACCAGAACGTCGACTTCCTGCGACGTGCTGACGATCTTGCCAGGGTGGACGTTCTTCTTGGTCCAGGACATTTCTGACACGTGGACCAGGCCTTCGATGCCCGCTTCCAGTTCGACGAAAGCGCCGTATTCGGTGATGTTGGTGACAACGCCGTGCAGCTTTGCGCCAACCGGATACTTGGCGGCGACGCCTTCCCACGGATCGGATTCCAGCTGCTTCATGCCCAGGCTGATGCGCTGGGTATCCTGGTTGATGCGGATGATCTGGACCTTGACGGTGTCACCGATGTTGATGACTTCGTTCGGGTGGTTGACCCGCTTGTAGCTCATGTCGGTGACATGCAGCAGGCCGTCGATTCCGCCCAGGTCAACGAAGGCACCATAATCGGTGATGTTCTTGACTACGCCATCGATGATCTGGCCTTCGGTCAGGTTGAGAATCAGGCCCGAACGCTGTTCAGCGCGGGTTTCTTCCAGCACGGCGCGGCGGCTGACCACGATGTTGCCGCGGCGGCGGTCCATCTTGAGGATCTGGAACGGCTGCGGAATATCCATCAGCGGCTGCACATCGCGCACCGGGCGGATATCGACCTGACTGCCGGGAAGGAAGGCCACGGCGCCGTCTAGATCGACGGTGAAGCCGCCCTTGACGCGGCCAAAGATCACGCCGTCCACGCGCTTTCCTTCGCCAAACTCGCTTTCCAGTTTGTCCCAGGCGGCTTCGCGGCGGGCGCGGTCACGGCTGAGCATGGCTTCGCCATCGGCATTCTCGACGCGGTCGACGAAGACTTCGACTTCATCGCCAACGGAGAGGCCGTGAGGCTGCCCGGGCATTGCGAATTCCTTGAGCGCGACGCGCCCTTCGCTTTTCAGGCCGACGTCGATGACAGCCTTGTCGTTTTCGATGGCGGTAATGGTGCCCTTGACGACGCGGCCTTCAAATCCGCCATCGGCGGCGCCGCCGAGTGATTCGTCGAGGAGAGCCGCGAACATGTCGCGGGTGGGGTTGGCAGAAGATGCCATAGGTTTGAGTTTCCTCAGGTACTGTGTTTCCGGCCAGGCGGTTGTTTCCGCCGGTCTTTCCTCCGCCGCCGGGACCATCCCGGTTGCGGGCCAAAAGGGCCGCTCTGCCATATGGGCCGGATGCCGCACATGGCGCCCCGCGAACGGGACGCGCGGCCCCTAAGCGAACTCTGGCGGAATTGCAAGGATATTGCCGTGCCGCGCGCTGCGCGCAAAGGCACTGCCAGCCGCCTCACCGACGCCGATTTCCACGCGTGATCGGCCTTTGGCCTTGGCCATGAACAGCGCCAGTTCGGCCCGCTTGACCGTTTGATCGACCGATGTTGCAATCCGGGTGACGCCGCAGCTGGCCGTGATGGCAAAATCGATCGTGCCATGACCCAGCGCGGCCAGCGTCTCGATAACCGGCTCGCACGCCTCGCGCGCGCTCAGCGGATCAATTTGCGGCATGAGTACGGCAAAACGCTCGCCGCCGACCCGCGACAGGATGTCTTCGCTGCGGGTCAGATTGCCCAGCAGGTCGGCAAAGGCGCGCAGCAGGTCATCGCCCGCAGCGTGGCCGTAGTGCATGTTGAGCGTCATGAAATGATCGAGATCGAACAGCGCGATACAGCCTTCCGCACCGTTGCCGATCAGGTAATCCAACATGGCAGTAAATGCGACACGGTTGGTCAGGCGGGTAAGCGGATCGGTTAGTTCAGCGCTGAACAGCCGGTCTTCCAGCGCCTTGCGCTCGGTCACGCTGCGCATCATCGACAGCACACCATAGGCGCGGCCGCGATCATCGCACAGCCGCCGCATCCGGATTTCGAACCAGCCGCCGTCAGCGCCGCGGTATTCGCGCCACTGACCGCTGCCGCGGCCATTGAACGTTGCGTGATGGTCAGCCTCGATCGCCGGTGCAAAGCGCGGCGTCACCAGATCACGCAGGTGCGGACCGATCAGCATGGCCGGCAGGTTGACGCCCAGCCCTGCGATCGCCGGTGATGCGGTAACAATGAAGCCCCGCCCATCGCTTTTGAAAATCACATCGTCCGAATTGTCCGCAAGCATCCCGTAAAGCGCCGAGCGCTCATGCAGCGTGAACTCCACACCCATTGTACTATTGCCCCCTGGAGCCGTCCTGCCTCCCGTGCGCCACCCCCTGTGCGGCGCAAGGAAAGCCCCCTGACGGCTTGTCTGTATGCCCTTCGTTCCCCGTCTTGCTTGTTAGGCATGTCAGCTAACATGACTAAAAAAACATCGTAGTTTCAATGTGTTAACTACGATTCCCGATTCGGCAAAGGGTTTTGTGGCAGAGACGAACCGAGTGTCAGAGTTCGAGGAGGATTCGCACTTTGGTGATGTCGATTTGCATCACTTCGGCAATTTGCTGACGGGCCTGCGCCAACACGGCGCGCAGTTCGGCGCTACCGGTGCTGCCGGCCAGGTCGGCCTGGTCGAGCCCCAGGGTGGCGGCCAGCGCAGTCATGTGTCCGGCAGTGGGCTTGGCGCGGCCCTGTTCCCAGGCCCAGACCGTCGGCTTGCTGACACCGAGCTGGTCGGCGATGGCCGCCAGCGTCATGCCCTTGGACTTGCGCAGGCGGTGAAGGCGCGCTGCAAAGGTTTCCTCATCACCGGCTTCGCTGGGCACGGACCCGGCGGGCATCGCCGGCGACAGGCTGCGCAATTCGATTGCGCTCAAGGCAGCAGCTGAAATGTCGGCGTCGAAGCGGCAGCCGTGGAACGCGCCGTCGCTCCACACCACGCGGGCTGCCTGCAATCCGGCTTCCGGCAGATCGACCTCGATCACTTCGTTGGGGCTCAGGGCAACAGCAGTTTCAAGCAGCAGGCCCGAAGCGGACACGTTGTGCACGGTAACGTCAGCCACGTCGCCGTCGGCCGTCTCGCCGGCCGTTTCCAGCATCAGGCGGCGGCGCGCCGGGCGCGCGGCGCCGGCCGGGGTGCGGGGTACTTCAAAATGGGCGGCAACAGCCATGGGGGCGGGGCTCCTTGGAAACCCGACCGCCGTCAACGCAGCGTGGTTAAGGTCTAGTTGAAGCCTGGCCCGCCTTGCGACGAACAGCACTTGCCGTTCGGCAGGCTGCTAACCGTGATACCGCATGGCGACATTGCACCGTTCATAGCGCGCGCCATAGGCCGCCATGATCTGAGCATCGTGCACGAATCCATGTTTTTCATAAAGGTGGATGGCCGCGGCGCAGATCTGGTTGGTGAGCAGGTAAAGCGGGTCAGCCCCCATCGCCTTGGCGCGTTTGATCACTGCGGCCAGCAGAAACTCTCCCGCTTTAAGCCCGCGCGCACGTTCAAGCACGCCCATCTTCGTCAGTTCGAAATGGCTTGGCCCGGTTTTCTGCAAGGCGCAGGCGCCAACCACGCCAAGTCCGTCCGCCTCGACCATCAGGATCGCTCCGCCCGGATCGATGATCCGTGCTTGCGGGTTTTCCAGCACGTCGCGGTCGGTCTGCTCCAGCACGAACATCGCCTCGATCCACTGCGCATTGATATCGTGAAAAGCGCGTGCCTGGCTATCGTCGTACTCGATAATGCGAAGGGCTGGCACGGCAGTGGTCATCGCTGCGGGCCTAGCAGGGCCGTGCGGCTTCGGCCACTGCGATTGCCTGCGCGATGGCAGCGTCGCGGCCCAGGTTTGAGGTGTCTATCAGTACCGCGTCGGGCGCGGCGAGCAACGGAGCTTCGGCGCGGCTGCGGTCGCGCTGGTCGCGCAGGTCCAGATCGGCAGCGATTTCGGCCAGAGAGACAGAACGGCCCTGGTTCTGCATTTCCCTGAAGCGCCGCTCGGCCCGCGCTGGAACCGATGCGACAACAAACAGTTTTACATCAGCCTCAGGCGCGATGACCGTGCCGATGTCGCGCCCGTCAAGCACACCGCCGCCCGGCTGCAATGCGAAGGCACGCTGGCGTTCATACAGCGCACGGCGCACATCGGCGTGGACCGAAACCCGGCTGGCCAGACCGCCGCTCGCCTCGCTGCGCAATTCGGGATCTTCCAGCAGGCTATCGGGAAATGCGCAGGCCGCCAGCGCATCGTTCGGATTGTCGGCATCGCCGCCAGTCAGTGCACATTGCCGCCCGACAGCGCGGTACAGCATACCTGTATCAAGATGCGGCAGTCCGAAATGCGCCGCCAGCGCCTTGGCAATCGTGCCTTTGCCCGATGCGGTGGGTCCGTCGACCGCGATGATCATCGCGCCAGTCCGTCAAGCAGGGCTTCGAACACCGGAAAGCTGGTGGCGACCGGGCGGGTGTCATCTAACTCCACTCCGCCCGCGCTGGCCAGGCCGGCAATCGCCATGGCCATGGCGATCCGGTGGTCAAGGTGGGTCGCAATCGGGCCGCTTGTACCCGCCAGCCGTTCGCCGCCCGTGCCGGTGATGGTCAGCCCGTCCTCGGTCTCGGTTACGCGTGCCCCGGCTGCGGTCAGCGCGGCGGCCATGGCCGATAGGCGGTCTGATTCCTTGACGCGCAATTCCTCAAGGCCGGTCGTCACGGTGGTGCCTTGCGCCAGCGCAGCGGCGACGAACAGCACTGGGAACTCGTCGATCATGCTTGGTGCAACCGCGGGATCGACTGTGATGCCCGTCAGTTCGGAATGCCGGACCAACAAGTCTGCCACCGGCTCTCCGCCAACCTCGCGCGGGTTCAGTTCCTCGATCGATCCGCCCATCTGGCGCAGTACGGTGACGATCCCGGCGCGGGTGGGGTTAAGCCCGACGTTCTGGATCAGCACTTCGCTGCCCGGAACAAGCAGCGCGGCAACGATGAAAAAGGCGGCGGAAGAGGGATCGCCCGGCACCTCGATCACTTGCGGCTTCAAGTCTGCTTCACCGCGAATGCGGATCACGCGCCCGCCGCGGCTGTCCTCCACCCACAGGTCTGCGCCGAACCCGCGCAGCATCCGTTCCGAATGATCGCGGGTTGGCACCGGTTCGATCACCGTGGTGATACCCGGTGTGTTCAGTCCAGCCAGCAACACAGCGCTTTTCACTTGTGCGCTGGCGACCGGGAGACGGTATTCGATCGGCACGGCGGGCAATGCGCCGCGCATGGTCAGCGGCAGGGTCTGGGATCCATTGGCACCTTCGCTCGCTTCGAACGAAGCGCCCATCTGGCTTAACGGATCGATCACCCGGCCCATCGGGCGCGCTGACAAACTCGCATCGCCTATGAAAGTGGCGGTGATCGGGTGGCTGGCGACAATCCCCATCAGCAGCCGGGTCGATGTTCCCGAATTGCCCATGTCCAAAGGCGCCTGCGGTTGCAGCAGTGATCCTACGCCTACTCCGTGGACTGACCAGGCGCCTTCGCCCGTCCGCTCTACCTGTGCGCCCATCGCGCGCATGGCGGCGGCGGTGGCCAGCACGTCCTCCCCTTCCAGAAGGCCGGTCACGCGTGTTTCGCCTACCGCCAGTGCGCCCAGCATGATCGATCGGTGGCTGATCGATTTGTCGCCCGGCACACGGATCGTGCCCTTCAGCGCGCCTGTCGGGCGAAAACGGCGCGGGCGCATGGCAGAAGGGTCGGCACTGGACACAGGGGGCGGACTTTCGGTGGAATGGCCGGGAAATGCGCGCGGCTTTTGACAGCGGGCGCAGCCTATGGCAAGGCGCGCCCGCGCTGGGACTGGCACAGCGGCCTCCCAATACGTATTTACCGGTTTTCCGTCATCGCCGGCGCGGTGACGCATGTGAGGATTTTTATGGTCAAGGCAGAATGGGGCGCCAAGCATGGTTGCCCGAAGTGCGGCACGCGGTTCTACGATCTGGGCAAGGACGATCCCGTCACCTGCATCGAATGCGGCTATGCCTGGCAGCCCGATCCGGTGCTGAAGTCCAAGCAGCCGATTCCTTATGAAGAAATCCAGAAGGAAAAGGTCGAAACGGTTGAAGACGGCGATCTTGCCGATCCCGATCTGGACATCGATGAAGATGGCGATTCGCCGGATAACGATGTCGATCTGGGCGGCGATGACGACCTTGGCGTCGGCCTCGACGGTGACGACAAAAACGACGACGTCTAAGGCAAAATACCCTTGCCAAGCCGGTAGGCCGCCACTAGAGGGGCGGCCTTCCCGGCCAAAAGCCGGGGTTTGGCGGGCCTCCCCAGGGCTTGCTGGATGAATGGTTACGGGGCCTTAGCTCAGCTGGGAGAGCGCCTGCATGGCATGCAGGAGGTCAGCGGTTCGATCCCGCTAGGCTCCACCATTCGTTCGTGAAGTTGAGTACTTGAGCGGCAAGCTGGTCGGCGAGGTTTCGCCCACCGGCTTTTTTCGCGTTTCGGAGTTTTGGTTCGATGTTCGACACCCTTTCAGACCGGCTTGGCGGCGTTTTCGACCGCTTGCGCGGGCGCGGTGCGTTGAACGAACAGGACGTTCGCGATGCCATGCGCGAAGTGCGCATCGCCTTGCTCGAAGCCGATGTGGCGCTGCCTGTCGTGCGGCGCTTTATCGATTCGGTGACAGAGGCGGCAATAGGCCAGTCGGTGCTGCGTTCGGTGACGCCGGGCCAGCAGGTCGTCAAGATCGTCAACGATGCGCTGGTCGAGATGCTGGGCGGGGAAGAAACGCCCGGGCTTGATCTCAACGCCGCGCCGCCGGTGGTCATCATGATGGTCGGCCTGCAGGGTTCGGGCAAGACCACCAGCACGGCCAAGCTGGCCAGGCTGCTCAAGGAAAAGCAGGGCAAGAAGGTCCTGATGGCCTCGCTCGACGTCAACCGCCCCGGCGCGCAGGAACAGCTGCGGGTGCTGGGCGAACAGGTCAGCGTGGCCACTCTGCCGGTCGTCGAAGGGCAGATGCCGATCGAAATCACGACCCGCGCGATGCAATCGGCCAAGCTCCAGGCGATCGACGTGCTGCTGCTCGATACCGCGGGCCGGCTTCACGTCGATCAGGGCCTGATGGACGAGATGCAGGCGGTAGCCGCCATTGCCGCGCCGCGCGAAACCCTGCTGGTAGTCGATGCGCTGACCGGCCAGGACGCGGTCAACGTTGCACAAAGTTTTGCCGGACAGGTTGATCTGACCGGTGTGATCCTGACCCGGATGGACGGCGATGCCCGCGGCGGTGCGGCTTTGTCGATGCGCGCGGTAACCGGCAAACCGATCAAGTTTGCCGGCACCGGCGAAAAGATGGACGCGATCGAGGCGTTCCAGCCCGGCCGCGTGGCCGGCCGCATCCTGGGCATGGGCGATGTCGTCTCGATCGTCGAAAAGGCCGCGGCTGCCATTGATGAGGCTGAGGCCGAAAAGATGGCCGAGCGCATGGCCAAGGGTCAGTTCGACATGAACGACCTGCGCCAGCAATTGCGCCAGATGCAGAAGATGGGCGGACTGGGCGCGCTGGCGGGCATGATGCCGGGGATGAAAAAAGCCAAGGCAGCGATGCAGCAGTCGGGCATGGACGACAAGGTTCTGCTGCGGATGGATGCGATCATCGGATCGATGACGCCCAAGGAACGGATCAAGCCCGATCTGCTCAACGCCAAGCGCAAGATTCGCATTGCCAATGGATCGGGCGTGCAGGTTCAGGACGTCAACAAGCTGCTCAAGATGCACCAGGAAATGGAACGCGCGATGAAGCAGATCAAGAAAATGGGCGGGCTCAAGGGATTGGGCGCGCTGTTCGGCAAGGGCGGGATGGGCGCTGCCATGCCGGGTCTGGGTGGTCCGGGTTCGGGCTTGCCTGGCCTTGGCGGCGGTAGCCTGCCGTCCAACCTGGGCGACCTGCTCAAGAAATAGATTTTACGTTTTTAGTTCAGAAAGGTAGTTCAAATGTCTGTATCTCTTCGTCTTTCGCGCGGTGGCTCCAAGAAGCGCCCGTATTACAAGGTCGTCGTTTCCAACAGCCGCGCCCCGCGCGATGGCAAGTATCTGGAACAGGTCGGCACCTACAACCCGCTGCTTGCCAAGGATGACGAAAACCGCGTCCGCCTGGTCGAAGACCGCGTCCGCTATTGGCTGGGCGTTGGCGCGCAGCCGACGGATCGTGTTGCCCGCATGCTCGACAAGGCCGGGATCAAGGAACGCGCTGCGACCGTGAATCCGATGAAGGCCGAACCAGGCAAGAAGGCCAAGGACCGCGCTGAAGACAAGGCTACCAAAGCTGCCGAAGCGGCCGAAGCCGCCAAGGAAGCCGAAGCCGCCGCGGCAGAAGCAGCTGCTGCTCCGGCTCCAGCGGCCGAAGAAGCACCGGCCGAAGAGGCCCCTGCTGCTGAAGTTGCCGCCGAAGAAGCGCCCGCCGCCGAAGAAGCTGCCGCTGAACCGGCTGCCGAAGAAGCGCCTGCTGCCGAAGACGCGCCTGCTGCCGAAGACGCGCCTGCCGCTGAAGAAGTGCCTGCTGCTGAAGATCCCGCTGCGGAAGTCAACGCAGCCACGCCTGACAGCGATGCCGGCGATGCCGCTGCCGACGTGTCGGGCCAAAGCTCGCAGGAACCGGCTGAGGGCTAACCCTTGTCCGGCAATCGTCCCGTCACTCTGGCCGCCGTCATCGGCGCGCACGGCGTGACGGGTGAGGTTCGCCTCAAGCTGTTCGGTGAAGGCGCGGAATCGCTCAAGGCATTCCGCGCTTTCAACGATGGCGCGCTGACGGTTGAAAAGATCAAGACCGATGGCAAGGGCGGCGCCATCGCCCGCTTTGCCGAGGTGGGCGGCCGCACCGCCGCCGAAGCCCTGCGCGGCACCGCGCTGACCGTACCGCGCAGCGCCCTGCCGCCGTTGGGCGATGGCGAATACTATTACGCCGATCTGCTGGGCCTGCCCGCTATATCGACCGATGGCGAGGTGCTCGGCACCTGCGTGGCGGTTGAAAACTTCGGGGCTGGCGACGTGCTTGAGATCGAACGACCTGCTGTTGATGGCAAACCTGGCAAGCGCTTCATGGTGCCAATGAACGACGCCGCCGTGCCTGAATGGAACGATCAGCGGCTGGTGCTTGCCGCATCCTACACAGCCGAATAGACCGGCCCCGATTACAGGGGGGTATTATGCAGGCGACACCGCGAATTGATCGGCTGACTGTGGCCGGGCTT
>NZ_JAHEBV010000062.1 GCF_024642085.1 Novosphingobium sp.
GCAATTTGGGCCAACGGCTCCAGTACAAAGGCATGCTTCAACTCCGGCCGGGGGATTTGCAGATTGCCGGGGCCATTCAGCACTAAATCGTCGAAGAAGATGATGTCGATATCCAGCGTTCGGCTGGAAAAACGCGGCACATCGCGGCGGCGGCCGTGCCGATCCTCCAGCGTGTGCAGCCAAGCATCCAAGGTAACCACATCCCATTCGGTTTCAATAATGGCGGCGGCATTGATGAAGTCCGGGCCATTGAAGCCCACAGCCTTGGTAGGAAACCAATCGGACACCACCACGTTTTTGAAGGTTTCGCGCAGGGCTATTACCGCCGAAAGCAGGTTTTTTTCCGGGTCCTGATTGGAACCCAGACTCAGGTAGGCTTTATGCGTGCTCACGCGTGCGTTTCAGCTTCACGCCCACGGCTTTTGCGCCGCGCACCGCGCCGATCTTGCTGAGCTTCAGCTTTACCTTTGACACCTTGAACTCGTCAAGGATGATGTCGCAGCAGCGTTCGGCCAGCGTTTCCACCAGCCCGAAACTGGATTCCGAGACGAACTGGATCAAGCGCTTGCTGACCGCCTTGTAATCCAAGGTATGTTCGATGTTGTCGCTGGCCGCCGGAATGCGGTTATCGAACGCCATTTCGATGTCCAGTACGATCGGTTGCTTGATGGTGCGCTCCCAATCGTAAATACCGATGATGCATTCAATCTGCAGGGCTTCAATAAAGACTTTATCCATGGCCATACCTTACGGGGCAACGTGTGAAAGCGGCGGCAAGCCGGCCAGATCCCAGCGCGGCTTGCAAGCCACCACCGGCGGCTCGCTTTGGCCCGCGGCCAAACGCAGATAACCGGCATAGGCAATCATAGCGCCGTTATCGGTACACAGATCAAGCCGAGGGAAAAACACCTGTGCGTCACGTTTAGCCGTGCGCTGCTGCAATTGGTCACGCAGATAGCGGTTGGCACCCACACCACCGGATACCACCAAGCGCGAACAACCGGTCAGCTCCAGGGCGCGCTCGCATTTGATGGCCAAGGTATCCACTACTGCCTCCTCAAAGGCCAGGGCAATGTCAGCCATGTCTTGCTCGGTCTGTGTGCTGGCCTGCCAGGCCAGCAATACCTGGGTTTTCAGGCCGGAAAAGCTGAAATCCAAGCCCGGCCGGTTCACCATTGGCCGGGAAAATTTGAATGCACCCTGCCGTCCGCTGAGCGCCGCTTTGGCCAGTTGCGGGCCACCGGGGTAAGGCAGCCCCATTAATTTTGCGGTTTTGTCGAAGGCTTCACCGGCGGCGTCATCCAGGGTTTCGCCCAGCAAGACGTAATCGCCCAACGCATTTACCTGCATCAGCTGGGTATGCCCGCCCGAGACCAACAGCGCCACAAACGGCGGCTGGGGCGGATTATCTTCCAGCAAAGGCGCCAACAAATGGCCTTCCATATGGTGAACGGCAATGGCCGGAACATTCAGCGCCCACGCCATGGCACGGCCGGTAGCTGCACCCACCATCAATGCCCCCACCAATCCGGGGCCGGCGGTATAGGCCACACCGTCGATATCGGTCAAAGTCAGGCCGGCATCGTGCAGGGTTTGCTGAATCAAGGGCAACAATTTGCGCACATGGTCGCGACTGGCCAGCTCCGGCACCACCCCGCCGTAGGCCGCATGCAGGTCGATTTGGCTGTACAATCCCTGTGCCAACAAGCCCTTGGCGCTGTCGTACAGCGCCACACCGGTTTCGTCACAGCTGGATTCAATGCCCAATACCCGCATGCCCTGTCCTTTCAATACCGCGCGATATACTTGCAAAAACGCGCCTGTTCCCTTATGATAACCGGCTCTCTGGCAGGAAAACGCATCCGCCGGGAAATCAATTTTTTGGAGCTACCATGCCTAATGTGAAAGTCCGCGAAAACGAACCGTTTGAATTTGCCTTGCGCCGTTTCAAGCGCACCTGCGAAAAAGCCGGTGTCTTGGCCGATACCCGCAAGAAAGAATTCTACGAAAAGCCGACGCAGGAACGTAAGCGCAAAGCCGCCGCCGCCGTGAAACGCCAGGCCCGCCGCAGCTCGCGCGATATCACCAAACGTCAACGCATGTATTGATGTTTCGCTGAGCCGCAAGGCTCGCGCCACAAAGCCGGTTGCGCATCCGCGTTTCCGGCTTTTTGTGTTTATTCCCCTATGAGAAAACGGAGATTGCCATGTCATTGAAAGCACAACTCACCGACGATATGAAAACCGCGATGAAAGCCGGCGACAAAGGCCGATTGGGCGTCATCCGTCTGATCAACGCCGCCATCAAGCAGAAGGAAGTCGACGAGCGTGTTGAAATGACAGATGAGCGGGTGCTGGCTGTGCTGGAAAAAATGATGAAACAGCGCAAGGATTCGATCCAGCAATACCAAGCCGCCGGCCGCGACGATTTGGCCGAGATCGAAATCTTCGAGTCTGGAATTATCCAGGATTATCTGCCACAGCCCTTAAGCCAGGAGCAAATTCAGGCCATGATTGCTCAGGCCATAGCCGATACCGGTGCCAGCGGCCCGCAGGCCATGGGCAAAGTGATT
>NZ_JAHEBV010000049.1 GCF_024642085.1 Novosphingobium sp.
TTTTGCTTGGCGATCTCTACAGCCAGGAACACGATTGACAGTGCGATCAGTGCCTCGACCGGGGCTTGGGCCAGCCCGAACAGACCCAGGCTGGTCCCCGCAAGCGTTATGGAATGCGCCAGGGTAAACGCAGTCGCTGCGCGCACCACCGCCCCGATGCGGCCCAGCAGCAGCACCAGCGCGATCACGAACAGCAAATGATCGTAGCCGGTAAGAATGTGGTCGATGCCCAGATTGAGATAGGTTCTGGCCACTTGCCAGCGGTCCGGCACTGCAGCGATCGTTACAGCCGGGCGCGCAGAAGTCAGGCGCTCTGCTTGAACCGGGCGGCCAAGCGGTGCCACACGCAGCAATGCGTCGGTAAATGCCGCGTCCATACCGGCAATGCCAACTGTCGCGCCGTCCAGGGGCTGTGAGCAGGTCACCGTCATGCGTGCTACCAGGGCTGTTCCATCAAGTCGTGACTGAGCCGGGCCGATGTTGCAGAACGCAGGCAGGGCGGGACGGGTTTGCGTGGCAAGGCCGCCTAATACAGGCGCTTTCCAGATCATCCGCCAATGGCTTGCATCGGTCTGGGTCAGTTCCAAGTAACCGGGGCGCAATTCATCGGCGCGGGCAACCGGAATGATTGTCAGCCAGGCGAGGACGCAGACAAGGGCCAGGCGCAGTGTCACTTGGGCATTTCGATTACCACGTCGTATCCCTCCAGGATGCGGCGGTATGCTGCGTCTTCAGCGCGGCGCGCTGTGTTCGCTCGCCAGTCGTTTTCCACGGCCTGACGGACGTCTTCCAGGCGCGGTTTGGCGGCAGCAGTGCGCGCCGAAACCCTGACCAGGTGAAGCCCCACACCCGACAGGACGGGACCGCTCCATTGACCCGTTGGCAAGTCCCGCAGCGATGCAACGAAGCTGTCGCCAAGCATGCTGGCCACGGTGCTGGCAGGTTCGCCGGCAAAATGCAGCGGTATCGGCACAGGCTGGCTGACGTCTTCACTGCGTGAACCGCCGCGCAGCTTAGCCAGGGCCATCCGCGCCTTGTCACGGCTTTTAGGACTATCGGCACCGACATAGACCTGATCAAAACTGAACCGCGTTTCCGCCGCATAGCGCGCCGGATTCTTATCGATCAGTTCCTGCAGCTGGATATCGCTGGGGCTGGCAGCTTCAGCCTCGCTAGCCGCCAGGGCCAGCATCTTGTTGCGCATCCGCTTGACCACGACCTCGTCATCCTTGTCGAGGCCAAGCCGCAGCGCCTCGCGGTAATAGGCCTGATCGCGGACATAGTCGGCAATCAGTCCATCAAGCTCGCCCGGGGAAGGCGCGCGGCGAAACGACTGCGTCCAGCGTGCCGCAAGCTGCGATACCGCGGCCTGATCAACCAGGATGCGCCTTTCGCCAAGATCAGGCGCGCGGCCTGACAGCATCGCATAAACGACCGCGCCTGCCAGCAGGAAATGGACAAGAGGTTCGTGCAGCCATGCTGCCGCACGATCACGCAAGGTCATGCCGCAGCGGGTTTCGCAGAAGCAGGAGTGTACCAGATCGGCGAGCTGTAGGCTCGTTCCTGCGCTTTGGTGACTACGTCCGGGCCAAGCTGGATCTTGAAGCGCAGTGCGTCATAGGCTGGCCAGGTGGGTGTCGGAATTTCCAGCACCCGGACATAGTAAAAGGCGCGATAGGCGGGATTGAATTCGGGGTCGGTCCAGACCGTTCCCAGTACGGGTGCGCCTATTGTATTGGTGTAGCTGGCCTTGGCGACATCTACCGTGTCGCCCACGGCAGGAACCTTGCCTTGCGCCTGTTTGCGTCTGGCCATGTCGCTCCACACTACGTCGAAGACCTTTTCGTGCAGTGCGCCCGCGCTATCGACCCAGCCTTTCACCACTTGCACACGGTCCAGATTTGCGCCGTCAGGATCCTTGAGTGCAGAGACGATGAAGCTGGGTCTGGCCCCGGTGCCGACCGTCAGGTTTCCGCCCATCGGCACGCCGCGGGCATAGCCGGTCTTGACCCAATCGCCCTTCAGATCATCTATCTTGAAATCCGCTCCGCCAAAAAACCGCACGGTCATGCGCGGGCCGGTCGTGGCGTAAACCTCGCGCCTTGCCAGTGCATCCCAGATTGCGGCGCGGGTATTGGCCTTGGCCCAGACCCCGGCATATCCTCCCGCCAGATATTGCCAGCCAAACCGGCCCAGCGTGGTGCCAAGGCTCTGCGTGGCCATTGCGCGTCTTGCGCTTGGTTCATTCCCGGTATGCTTGCCAAAGAAGTTGTTCTCGTCACCGGTCGACAACGATGTGTGGCTGTCCGTCGATCCGATCAGGCCGAACTTGTAGGGATTGTTGCCCAGCTTCTGTTCCAGCGCCAAGCCGCGTTTGAGTGCCTCGCGTACATATTCCGAAGCATACATTTCGGGTTTCTTTGCCTCGGTCAGCATGAGGTTGCCGATGTCCCAGCCGTTTGTGCCAAAGCCTGCAAACTCGTCATTAGGCGACAGGAACGGGTGGGCTTCGCTGTCCCCCTTGATCTGGGTCACTTCTACCACGGGTTCATGGTCGGCGCGGCGCTTGGCCCAGGCTGCGGTCATTGTCTTGCCCGCTCCGTCGCTCATCATGAACATCAGACCGTTCGAAACGTTGGAATTGTGCGGGATCGCCAGGACCTTGCCGCCGGTCCGGGCCTGATAGGCGTCCATGTAGTCCCACAGCTTGTCGGGTGTCGCCTCGTTTGTCGGGTCCAGCGGATCAATCTGACCGACCCGGTCCTTACCGTCGCGGAAAATCACATTGCGGTGCAGGTTGTTGCCCCCCTGCATCAGTGTGTATTCAAACCCCATCATCGCCGTGAACTTGCCCGGATCGTTATAGCGCTCAACCGTGTCGAGGTGGGTGTTCCAGACATTGTGCGTGCGCTTGGCCGATGCCGCGGGATCACGGAACATCGGGGGCAGGGTGCCTTTGGCCCGCGCCTGAAGTATTTCTGCCATAGCCTGGACCGATTGATCGGGCCCTTCGTGCATCATATCGTACCAGCGCAAGACCTGCGGATCGCGGACCATGATCCGCGGCGCGTTATACAGCGCCATGGTCGATCCCATCCCCTCGGCATGGTCGGTGATGACTACAAAGTCGAGTGCACGAGCCAGCTTGGCTTTTATGCCGGTGGAACTGGTTACTTCTTCGCCGCGGGCAAAGCGCAGTGCATCTTCGGGACCAAGGCGGTTGCCAAAACCGAAGGCATCGACCGAATTGGCGGTATGAAGGTGCAGATCGCCCCACAGCACGCGCTCGGGGTACGCGCTTTCCGGTATATCGGCAGCCGCCTTCTGGCCGGCCATCGCCTGGCTGACCTTGTCGCACCCGGTGAGCGAAAGCGCCGCGCAAAGCATCGCGGTGCACAGCAGCTGTGCTTTCATAAATCTGTCCCCTCCATCGCCGATCGGTTTCGTCTGGCAATGGGTTACCATGCCACGGCAGCAGCGAAGGTCAACACACTGCCCATAGATGTACGATTGCGATTCTTAATCGAACGGTTAAACCATCGGATCAAAGGGAGAGAATCACCCATGTCGATGCTTTACGACGAAGGCCAGCAAGCCATCGCCACCGAATCGCGCCGTGTACTGGATGCGCGGATGGAAAAGGCCCGCTTGCTCAGATTGCTTGAGCAGGTGGGAGAGGCTGATCAGCCATTCTGGGATACGGCGGTTGAGCAAGGATGGACTGCGCTGGCCGTCCCTGAAGCGTTTGGCGGTCTGGGGCTGGGCCTGGTGGAACTGGGGCTCGTCGCCCAGGCTGCTGGCGCGGCAACTTCAGGCGCTCCGTTTCTCACGTCGGGTTACGGTCTGTCGTCAGCATTGTTGAGCAGTGCGAACGTCGATCTGCAGACCGCGTGGCTTCCACGACTTGCGGCAGGCGAGGTGACTGCGGCGATCGCTTTTGCCGAGGGCAATACAATCTTGCCCGCCGCACCTGCTGTCTCATTTGCAGATGGCAAGCTGTCCGGGACGAAGCACGCCGTGGTTGGCGGCGCCAAGGCCCACGTCGCGCTGGTCTGGTCCAGCGGCCCGAACGGACCGGTGCTGGCTCTGGCGGATTTGGCAAGCGTACGGCGCAGCGCCATCAGCAGCTACGATAACACGCGCCTTCATGCCGATCTGATTTTTGCCGATGCACCGTCCAGCATCGTTGCCGAAGGCGATGCGGCTTTGGCCATGGCGCGTGACGTGCTGGCCCGTATGGCGGTGGTCACCGCACACGAGCAGGTCGGCGGCGCCGAAGCTTTGCTGCACATAGCGCGTGAATATGCAGTGACGCGCAAGGCATTCGGTCAGCCGATCGGTGCGTTTCAGTCGATCAAGCACCGGATCGCTGAAATGTACGGGCTGGTTGAAATCGCGCGTGCCAACTGCA
The DNA here is from genome assembly GCF_024642085.1 of Novosphingobium sp. Classification (GTDB taxonomy): domain Bacteria; phylum Pseudomonadota; class Alphaproteobacteria; order Sphingomonadales; family Sphingomonadaceae; genus Novosphingobium. The sequence continues at coordinate 4,412 of NZ_JAHEBV010000049.1, forward strand.
TCCATGCAGCCGCCAGCGAAGGCCAGCCCGGTTTTCTGATCGCCGCTGCCGACGCGCGAATATCGGCAACCGAGGCCTACGATACCAACGCCCGCGATTGCATGCAGGTTCACGGCGGGATCGGCGTGACTTGGGAACTGGGTCTTCACCTCCACATGCGACGCGCGCGCAGCCTGGCGGCAGAACAGGGCAACCTGCTGTTCTGGGAAGACCTGCTGGTCAATCAACTTACCGGAGAAGCGGCATGACCGACCTTGCAACGTTTCGCAGCAATGCCATCGCTTTTCTGGACAGCATGGTGCCCAAATATGCGCGTACCGCGCGCGCCGGCAACACGGTCGAGCAGGATTTGGCGCTTGGCCGGGAATATATGGCAGCGCGCTATGACGCCGGGTTTGGCGGGATCAACTGGTCGCCTGACGTTGGCGGGCAGGGGTTGTCCAACATGCACAAGATTGCCTTTGATGCCGAAGAGATGGAACGCGGCATGCCGGTCCAGTTCTTCGGCATTTCGCTGGGCATGCCGGTGCCGATCCTGATCGCCTATTGCGAGGACAAGGACTTCGTGAAGGAGCGCGTGCGCAAAGCCCTGCGCGGCGAAGAAATCTGGTGCCAGATGTTCTCCGAACCTTCGGGCGGGTCCGATCTTGCGGCGCTGCGCACGCGGGTGGAGCCGGATGGCAATGGCTGGAAAATGAACGGCCAGAAGATCTGGACCAGCTGGGCGCAATATTGCGATTATGGCGTGATTGTCACCCGCAGCGATCCCACGGTCGAAAAGCACAAGGGCCTGACTTACTTCTGGATCGATATGAAGGCCAAGGGCGTGGAAGTGCGCCCGATCAAGCTGGCCGGGGGCGACAGTCATGTGAACGAGGTGTTCTTTGACGACGTCCGGCTTGAGGACGAACAGCGCCTGGGCGCGGTTGGCGGCGGGTTTGGTGTGGCGCTGCATACGCTGATGATCGAGCGTTACATTGCCACCGACAGCGCCGGCTTTGGCCCGCACCTCGATCAGTTCGTCAAACTGGCGAACGAGACCGAAATTAACGGAAAACCTGCAATAGAGGACGGGCGCATTCGCTCGGCCATCGCCCGCAACCACGCCATGCGCGCCGGGCTCGATTCAATCACCAAGCGCGCGTTCCTGATGATGCAGGCGGGGATGCAGCCGGGCCCCGAAGGCTCACTGCAAAAACTGGTCGCGGTGCGCAGCCGGCAAAAATTGTCCGAACTGGCGATGGACCTCAAAGGTAACGACAGCTTTGCCTTCGATCCCCACGCCTACGTCAAGACTGATTGGGGGACGAGCTGGCTCAACGCGCCGACGGGCCGCATTGCCGGCGGTTCGGACGAAGTGCTGCTCAACACCATTGCGGAAAAGGTGCTGGGCCTGCCGCAGGATCACCGCCCTGACAAAGGCATTCCGTTCAACCAGATCCCGGCGTAGCGGACCTCAATGACTGAAAGCGAAGACATCGCCGAAATACGCCGAGCGGTGCGGGCATTGTGCGCGGACTATCCGGGCACGTACTGGCGTGAAAAGGACCGGGAGCGGGCCTATCCGGCAGAGTTCGTCGATGCCCTGACCAAGGCGGGATTTCTTGCTGCGCTGATTCCTGAAGCTTACGGCGGATCGGGTTTGAAGCTGGATGCGGCTGCGGTGATCATGGAAGAAATCCAGGCCGCCGGATGCAACGGCGCCAGCGCTCACGCGCAGATGTACATCATGAATACGCTCCTGCGCTATGGCAGCGAGGCGCAGAAGACAGCCTATCTGCCAGGCATCGCGGATGGATCGCTGCGTCTTCAGGCCTTTGGTGTGTCAGAGCCTGCTAGCGGCACCGATACGCTGTCGCTGCGTACGGTGGCGGTGCGCGACGGGGATCACTATGTCATCAACGGCCAGAAGATCTGGACCAGCCGGGCCGAACATTCCGACCTGATGCTGCTCTTGGCCCGCACGACCCCGCGCGATCAGGTCACGGCCAAGACCGAAGGACTGTCGATCTTCCTGGTCGACATGCGCGAAGCGCTAGGCAAGGGATTGTCGATCAAGCCGATCCGCACGATGATGAATCATTCGACTACCGAGGTGTTCTTCGATGACATGCGGATCCCAGTCACCAGCCTGATCGGCGAAGAAGGGAAAGGCTTTCGCTACATCCTGTCGGGCATGAATGCCGAACGTATCCTGATTGCAGCGGAATGCGTTGGCGATGCCAAGTGGTTCATCAGCAAGGCAACCGACTATGCCAAGGATCGCAGCGTCTTTGCCCGTCCCATAGGCCAGAACCAGGGCGTCCAGTTTCCGATCGCGCGCTGCTATGCGCAGATGCGTGCGGCGGAGCTGATGGTGCATCACGCCGCGCACGTCTTCGATCAGGGCGGCAATCCGGGCGCAGAAGCCAACATGGCCAAACTGCTCGCCAGCGAAGCCAGCTGGGCCGCTGCCGACATGTGTGTGCAGACCCACGGCGGATTTGGCTTTGCCGAGGAATACGATGTCGAACGTAAGTTTCGCGAGGCGCGGCTTTACACAGTGGCGCCGATCAGCACCAATTTGATCCTGTCATATCTTGCCGAACACGTACTGGGCCTGCCGCGCAGCTACTGACCAAGCAGCCTTTCACGCCACGTTGGCATAAATCGTGAAAACACCATTGCCGATCCGCTTGCGATCAGCGCGTCGACCTGATCCAGTTCCCGCTCAATTTCGATCCGTGCTGCATCGCCGCGGCGCGCATGCAGAACAAGCGCCAGAGCCGCGTGACTGACTGTCTTGAAGTGCTTGGTCCCCGAGGCGGCGCAACTGGTGATCGCGGCGCGGGCCATCTCCTCCGCTTCGTCCAGTCGCTCTGCGATCAGCAGGCACCAGGCCAGCTGCGATTGCGCCGCGCCCGTCCACTGCATTTCTGTTTTCTCTGTCATTGCCAGAGCCCGCTGCGCCGCAGCGACAGCATCGTCGCCTTGGCGGAAAGCGCGATGCATGATGGCGTGCGAGAAGTGATCGTAGAGCACCAGCAGCTGCGAGCCCAGCGTTTCGGCCACAACGCTGAGCCTGCCGGCATGAACCTTGGCGCTTTCAGGTTCACCGGCCCATTCGTAGGCTTGGGTAAGTCCGTATTCGGCCCAGCCAATCAGTTCAGGCGTTCCTTCAATATGCGCCAGATCGACGGCTGACTGAAACATCTCGATCGATTCCGGAAGGTGGCCGGACCAGCTCAGGAAAATACCATTCATGAAGCGGAAGAATGTGTGCGGATCGATCCCGCTTTGCCAGTATTCGCGGGAAAGCGGTTCAGGCCAAAGCTCCAACGCCCGGTTTGATTCGTCCAGCCCGCGCTGGTTTTGACCGGTGTGGCCCAGTGAATCGAGGTAAAGAACCATTGCCAACGCCCGCAAATCCTCCATCCCAGGCTCAAATGCAGCGCCCAGATTCCGCTCGGCCAGGGCGGCATATCCGGTCGCGTCGCCTGCCGCGCACAGGTTGCGCGAATGGCAAAGCGCCAGCACAAGGCGCATCTGTTCCTGGCCGATCGCGGCAGCAAGCGCATCGCCTTCGGCCAGCACTTCGTTGGCTACGTCCAGATCGGGCTTGCCGGCGCGGTAGTTGAAATTGAGCAGATTGATATAGGCGGCGAAGGCCATTTCGAAGTCTGCCGGTTCGGCCAGCTTGTCGCGCGACAGGGCCCTGACCCGTTGCCAATGCCAAACCGATGCCTGAAAATCGGTGCGAACAACGCGCAGCGCGGCATCGCGGTGACAGCGCGCAGCAGCCATATCCTCGCCCGCCTCTTCCCAGTGCCGCGCCAGTGTTGCCGCCACTTCTTCCAGCCGGTGCGCCTCCTGCGCTTCGAGCGCGACCGCGACGCGGCGATGAATGTCACGGCGGTCCGCCTTGATCAGGCTGGCAGAAGCCATTTCCAGGGTCAGTGGATGCTTGAACGCATATTCCGCAACCGGAAAAGCTGACTGTTCAAACAGAAACTCGTTGCGGCGCAATTGGCCAAACACCTCGCCAAGTGCAGTCGATGGCAAGTCCGCCACTTCCGAAACCAACGGTTCAGGAAAGACCATGCCGACCACTGCGGCAATTTGCAGCACCCTGCGCGCAGCTTCAGGCAGACGATCGATGCGCGCCGCAACAACTGCCTTGACCGTCGGCGGCACTTCGAGCCGCTCGAACGCACCCGCGAGGCGATAAGCGCCGCGCGTTCCTTCGATCTTGCCGGTTTCAGCAAGGGTCTGGACGATTTCCTCTACAAAATAGGGATTCCCCTTGGTCAGTTCGGCAATCGGTGCGGCAAGTACGCCCAAACTGGGATCATCGCCGAGCAAATCATCAAGCAGTCCACCGACCGCCGCATCGGCCAGCGGTGAAAGCGTGATCTGGCGGCAATTGCTGTTCTGCATCCAGGTTGCACGAAACTCAGGCCTGTAATTGAGCAACAGAAGACTATGAAGCCCATCACGGCCATCAACCAATTGTTCAAGGACGCTGGCACTGGCATCGTCGATCCAGTGCAGATCTTCGACGATCACCACGGTCGGGCGGTGCTTGCTGTCCAGCTTGATGAGGTGACGCATCATGCCAACCAGTTGGCGCTGGCGCGCCTCGGGATCGAGCGTCACCGGCGGGGCTTCCGGATCCGGATAACCGACAAGGTCACAAACCAGCGGGATCGATCCCGTCATGGCCTGATCGAGAACCTTCACCCGCGTGGCGATCTTGCGGCGCGCCGCATCTGCCTCGTCCTTCGCCTCAATTCCGAAAAAGCTTCGCCCTACGTCCATGATGGCTTGCAGTGGGGCGTTTTTGCCGACTTGAGATGCGGACCCGGAGTAGACCGGAATATCGTGGCTGCGGCACAGCTCCGCAAACTCGAAAAACAGGCGGCTCTTGCCGGTACCGGC
>NZ_JAHEBV010000007.1 GCF_024642085.1 Novosphingobium sp.
CGGGCCTGGCTGGATACGCGCGGCGCGGCCTACACATTTCATGACTACAAGAAGGCCGGAATCGACGCTGGACACCTGGGTGAATGGATTGACCGAGCCGGCCTTGACGTGGTGCTTAACCGCGCGGGAACGACTTTTCGCAAGTTGCCTGAGGCGCAGCTCCAGGGATTGGACAAAGACCGCGCCATCGCCGTGATGATCGCGCAGCCCAGCTGCATAAAACGCCCGATCGTGGAACATCCGGGCGGCTTGCTAGTGGGTTTCAAACCTGGTGAATGGGAAGGCGCGTTGGCATGATCCTGTCGGACGAAACGCTATGGCTGCTGGAATGGGTGGCAGCAGCACTGGGCGTGATCAACATCGCGCTGCTGATCTTCCGTTCGCAGTGGAACTTCGCCTTCGCCATTGCCTCGGTCGCGATCTATGTCTTCATCTTTCTTGAAAAGCGCCTCTACGCTGAAAGTGGCTTGCAGGTGTTTTTCATCCTGGCCAATGTCTGGGGCTGGATTCTGTGGCGGCAAGTGGCGGCGAACCAGGGCATGGGCGAAGTGCCGGTGCGCTGGCTGGATTGGCAGAGCCGTGCAGTTTGGCTGGCGGCAACTGCCGCGGTCAGCCTAAACCTGGGCTGGGTCATGCACCGCTACACCAATGCCGCCATGCCCTTTGCCGACAGCGCGATCGCCGGGGCCAGCGTGGCCGCGCAAATCCTGCTGGGGTACCGCCGGATCGAAAACTGGGTGATCTGGATCGCGGTCGATGTGGCGGCCGTGCTGCTTTACATCAACCGCGGGCTGTATCCCACCGCCGGGCTTTACGGCGGAATGCTGGTGATGAGCTTGTTCGGCCTAAAGGAATGGGTCGAGGCTTTTCAGCGCAAACCGGCAGCCGCGTGATCACCGTCTGCTTCCACGGCGCAGAGAGCACTGGAAAGTCGGTGCTGGCGGCCAGGCTTGCCGAAGAACTGGATTGTCCCTGGGTCGCGGAATATGGCCGGACCTATTGCGAAGAGCGCGGCACCAGCCTTGTCATGGATGATTTGCTGGCCATCGCCCGCGGCGAACAGGACGCGATCGACAGCGCTCGCTCAACCGCGCCGGACCTGCTGATCCTCGATACCGATCAGCTCATGACCGCCGCCTGGGCGCAAAAACTGTTCGGCTGTGTGCCGGATGAACTTATGAGTTATCCGCGCGCCGACCTTTATTTTCTGTTCGAAGCCGATGTCCCGTGGCTGGATGATGGCACCCGCTTTTTCGGCGAGGCCAGCGAACGAGCTGAATTTGCCGCCCTGGCTGAACATGTACTGGTTAGCGCCAACGTGCCGTTTTGCCGCATTGGCGGAACGTGGGAACAGCGTGCCAGCACCGCCCGTCACATGCTAGATCAGGTCACGTCCGGGAATGATCCAGTCATTTCGTCACCGGGAACCTGTCGGTGATGCTTGCCAAGCGACGGCACATTCCATAGCCATGCCCCGCGGACGGCTTTAGCCGGGCCGCACGGAAAACAATTTGGGAGTAAATTGATGCGCAAGTTTGCTATCGTATCGCTTGGTGTTGCCAGCCTGGCGCTCGCCGCCTGCTCGGAAAAGACCGAAGACGCTGCCGCCACCACCGCCGATTCGGCTGCCAGCGATGCATCTGCTGCCGCTGATGCTGCCGGCGCCGCCGTAGCCGATGGCGCCGCGACAGCTGCCGCCGCTGCTGGCGCTGCTGCCGATGCAGCCGCTGATGGTGCGGCCAAGGTAGAAGGCGAAGTGCAGGGTCAACCTGCAGCCGAAGCCAAGAAGGACTGATCCCGCTCAAATTAGCGGACACGTCTAAAAACTGACCGCCGGGCGCCTGTGGACCGCGCCCGGCGGTTTGTTTTTATGCCGTGTTAGAAGCGGTTAACCGGTCCTTTGACCTTGCCATGCCAAAGCCCAGGCTCCAGGACAGTCGGGAACGACAACCACGGATGATGAGCGCATGACACTTCCCGCTGCGGTGACTTTGCTTGCTGCTATGGCTGGCAATCCCGATATCGGTGTGCCGCTGCAGGTCGATCTGGTCGCGCCGGCGATCAGCGCCGCACAGGAACCTGACCAGCCTTCAGGGACAGCGGCACAGACCAATCCTGCGCCGCCGCCAGTCGATCCGACAGCGCCAGCGCTTCCGCCCGAAGGCCAGGTGCCCCCGGCCGTGCCGAATGAAATCGTCGTCACCGGGCGCGGGCGCCCGCCTAAAAGCGATCCGCTCCAGGCGATCAACGCCCAGACCTTTGAAGTCGTCCAGGCGGTCGACAGCGCGATTGTCGCTCCGATTGCCTATGGCTATCGCTCGGTCCTGCCCGAACCGGTCAAGGACGGCCTGCACAACGTGCTGATCAATCTGACTGAACCCATCGTCTTCGTGAACGACGTGCTGCAACTGAAAATCGGGCGGGCGTTCAAGACGTTTGCCCGGTTCGTGATCAATTCCACGATCGGTGTCGCGGGACTGTTCGACGTTGCCAAGAAAAAGCCGTTCAAGATTGACTACCACGTAAACGGCTTTGCCTACACATTGGGTTATTACGGGGTCAAACCCGGTCCCTTCCTGTTTGTACCGCTGCTGGGCCCGACGACGGTGCGCGACATCATCGGACGCACGCTCGATCTGGCGCTGCTCCCAGGTGTGGCCGGCAAGCCATTCAACGATCCGATCTATGCCCTGGGCAGCGGCGCGCTAAAATCCATCGACGAGCGGCTGGAGCGGGACGACATGCTGGCCGCGATCCAGCAGGATTGTCCTGACCCCTATGCCGCCGAACGCGCATGGTATCTGGAAAAGCGCCAGGCGGTGATCGAAGGCCTGCACGGCCGCCAAGTCGATGTGATGTCCAAGCTGCCGCAGTGCTTGGCTGAAGGGCTCAAGAAACGGGCCGCCGCTCGCGCCGCTTTGCTTCCGGCAGGCGCACAGCAGTCCGCCACGCCGACCGATCTGTCGCCCCGGCCTTAGGTCCGCGTCACCGCGACAATGTAATTCAGCGCAAGGTCGTCCGACAGGTGTAACCCTTTGCCCGGACTCCAGGCGATCCCGCGCGGGTTGCCCATAGCCAAGCCGTGCGCTGCCAGCAGGTCGTGCAATTCAAGCGGAGTGGCAAAATCGTCCCAGTGGTGCGTGCCGCGCGGGACCATGCCGATACGTTCTGCCCCTTCGACCAGCAGCACCCGCGATCGGACTGTGCGGTTGGGTGTGGAAAGCACCATCAATCCGCCCGGCGCCAATCGTGCGGCCAGCATCCCAATGAAAGCGGACTTGTCAGCAACGTGTTCGATCACTTCCATGGACGTGACCAGATCGAAAGTGCCGGGGGCCAGTGTGTCCAGTTCGCCGTGGCGATAATCAATGGTCAGCCCTGCCCCTGCTGCATGGACCTTGGCTACGGCGATATTCTCTGCCGCTGCGTCCACCCCGGTTACCGCCGCGCCCAGCCGTGCCAGCGGTTCGCACAGCAGCCCCGCCCCGCAGCCTACATCCAGCGCCCGCTTGCCAGCCAATGGCCGGACGGCGCGCGAATCGCCCGCCCAATGCCGGTCGATCGCATCGCGCAGGAACACCAGCCGCACCGGGTTCAACCGGTGGAGCATGGCGGATGAACCCTTGGGATCCCACCAGTCCGCCGCCAGCTTGCCAAAATGCGCGGCTTCATCGGGACGGATCGTCGTAGTCGAACTTGCATTAGCCATGCCCCGACCCTAACAGGGCGCCCGCCGCAGCGCGAGGGGTGCTGGCGGCAATTTTATTGCGCAAGGAACGGGATTTTACGTGGCCCGCATCGTGATGAAGTTTGGTGGCACTTCGATGGCGGGATCGGAACGGATCCGCCGCGTGGCCAATATCGTTCGCCGTCAGCAGGCCGCCGGGCACGAAGTTGCCGTGGTGGTCAGCGCCATGGCGGGCGAGACCGACCGGCTGGTGGGCTTCTGCCGCGAGGCGAACCCGTTGTACGACCCCGCCGAATACGACGTCGTTGTGGCCAGCGGAGAACAGGTCACGGCCGGTTTGCTGGCGCTGACCCTTCAGGCGCTGGGTTGCAAGGCGCGGTCGTGGCTGGGCTGGCAATTGCCGATCCACACCGACAATGTCCATGCCAAGGCGCGGATCGAAGGAATCGATGCACAAGCGCTCCTGACCAGCATGGCCGCTGGCGAAATTGCAGTGATCCCCGGCTTCCAGGGGCTGTCCGATCACGGCCGCATTACTACGCTTGGCCGCGGCGGGTCCGATACATCGGCCGTGGCGGTTGCCGCCGGGATCGGCGCGGACCGCTGCGATATCTATACCGACGTCGACGGCGTCTACACCACCGATCCGCGGATTGTCGCAAAGGCGCGCAAACTCAAATACGTGACCTATGAAGAAATGCTCGAGCTGGCATCGGTCGGCTCGAAGGTCTTGCAGACCCGTTCGGTCAGTCTGGCAATGAAGGAAGGCGTCCGGGTACAGGTCCTGTCGAGCTTCATTGACGACGATGCAACACCGGCGGACGAAATCCCCGGCACGCTGATTGTCAGCGACGAAGAATTGGCCAGATTGACGGAGAACGTGGACATGGAACGCCAGCTGATCACCGGCATTGCCGCCGACAAGAACGAGGCCAAGATCATCCTGACCCGGGTGCCCGACCGGCCCGGCGCGGTGGCAACCATCTTTGGCCCGCTGGCGGGCGCGAATATCAACGTCGATATGATCATCCAGAACGTCGGGCGCGACAAAGGCGAAACGGACGTGACCTTTACCGTGCCCAGCGCCGACCTGCTGCGTGCCCAGACCCTGCTGGAAGCGCAAAAGGAAGCGATCGGTTACAACCGCATCATTACCGACGGCAAGGTTGCCAAGATCAGCGTTGTCGGGGTCGGCATGAAAAGCCACGCCGGTGTCGCCGCCACGATGTTCCGCGCGATGGCCGATCGCGGCATCAACATCCAGGCGATCAGCACCAGCGAAATCAAGGTGTCGGTCCTGATCGACGAAGATGAGACCGAGCTGGCTGTCCGCGTGCTGCACAGCGCCTATGGCATGGATGCAGAAGGCGAGGCCGCCTGATCAGCCGCCCCGGCGCGGGCGGGTTTCATAGTCGATCCGTATCCGGACCCATTCGCCTACCTTGTAGACCCCGCCCAGCCGCGGTGGGCGGACGCGGAATTGCCAGGCAGCGGCCAAAACCGCGCGGGCCATGTTGGAACCGGACGGATATTCGTCCAGCGCAACACAGTCATCCACCCTCCAGTCGGATACGGTGCGGCAGGCGATCAAGGCATAGGCCGGACCCTGCGCGGTCGAAAGATAGCCGGCCAGTTCGCCGTCCGACGGTTCGCGGTACCACGCCGCGGCGTAAAGCGGCTGGCCGTTGGGCGCCGATCCCACCCGCTTGCTGTCCCCTGCAACGCCGTTATCGGCTGGCCCGTACAGCGCCTTGGCCGGTCCCGGTGCAGGCGCCGTGCGCGGGACGCGCGATATATCAAGGGCGGCCATCTGGTTCTTGGGCACGGCGATATAGGCGGGCGGCGGTACGGCTGGGGCGACCAGCGGGGTTGGCGCGGGCGTCACCACATTTGCCTGCTTGGGCTGAACGCGCGAGGTCGTGCGGGCCGGCGCGGTTTTTGCAGGAGCCGCCTTTTCCGTCTTTGGCTTGTCATCGTCAGCGGGTCTTATGGCGATGCTGACCAGCGGCGTGCCGGGTTTGGTTTTTGGCTGATCCGGCGCCAGACCAAGCGACAAAACCGCCAGGATCAGCACCGCCTCGACCAGCAAGGTCAGGACAAGCGACGGAATACGCTGGCCATAACGGCTGCGCAGGCGGGCCAGCAGAGGCGTGGTCAATTCGGGCAATTTGTCGCGCACGGGTCACTTCATGGCTGGTCAGAACGCTTCAGGCCGCCTGGGCCAGCCGCCTGTCATATTCCGCCTGCGCCGCGCGGATCTGGTCCATGTTGGTTTCAGCCCAGCGCAGCAGCGGGCCGACATTTGCGGTCAGGCATTCGCCCAGCCCCGTCAATGCATATTCGACCGTTACCGGCACAGTTGCAAAAACCTGGCGCGTTATCAGGCCGTCTCGCTCTAGCCGCTTGAGCACCTGGCTGAGCACTTTTTGCGACAGCCCGCTAATCTCGCGCCGCAGCGCGTTGAACCGGGTCGCACCCTGCGTCAGCCGGTTCAGTACAAGCAGCGCCCACTTGTCGCCAACGTGATCAAGAACCGCCCGGGCCGGGCATTCAGCACTGTAGACATCATAGGCCATCGGCGTTCCTTCCGGGCAGTTTCCCTTGCGTAACCTGGTGTCAGGCGAGTGCCCTCTGGTCAGATGCCACATAGGACCTATGTAGCGATTCGTCATCAAGTTACTTTTAGAAACCAGCAACCACAGGGAAACCGTCATGACCAAGACAATCGTTATCTATCATTCGGGCTACGGCCATACCAAAGTCGTCGCCGAGCAGGTTGCCGCAGGCGCGCAAGGAACGCTCGTTGCGATCAGCCCCGATGGCGAGATTACACAGGACGACTGGGCCGCGCTGGACGCTGCCGATGCAATCGTGTTCGGCGCGCCCACCTATATGGGCAGCGCCAGCTGGCAATTCAAAAAGTTTGCCGACGCGACATCCAAGGTCTGGTTCACCCGCGGCTGGGCCGACAAGATATTCGGCGGCTTCACCAATTCGGCCAGCCCCTCGGGCGACAAGCAGGTTACCCTGATCGGAATGCAGACCCTGGCCAGCCAGCATGGCGGGATCTGGGTCAGTCTGGGCCTGGCACCCAGCAATGCCAAGGCATCAAGCCCCGCCGATCTCAACCATCTGGGCGGATCGGTCGGACTGATGACCCGCTCACCTTCTGATGCATCGGCCGAAGAAGTGCCCAGCGGCGATCTCGCCAGCGCACGCCATTACGGAGAACGGGTGGCCGCGATCGCGGGACGCCTCAAGGGCTGAGCTGAAACTACAAAGCAAAATCCCGCCCCGGTTGCCCGGGGCGGGACCTTGCGACCCTTTACGGGCTGTTGCTTCAGGCGGGTTCAACACCCTTGCCCAGATCAAAGCGGTCGGCGTTCATCACCTTGGTCCAGGCCTTGACGAAATCGCGCACGAACTTTTCCTCGTGCCCGTTTTCGGCATAGACCTGCGCCACGGCGCGCAGTTCACTGTTGGAACCGAACACCAGGTCGGCGCGGGTGGCGCGCCAGCTTTCGCCGCCCTTGGTCCGGTCGGTGGCGACAAACTCTTCCTCGTCGCTGCCGTCGACCGCTTTCCACACGTTGGTCATGTCGAGCAGGTTGACGAAGAAGTCATTGGTCAACTGCCCGGAACGCTTGGTGAAGCTGCCGTGTCCGCGTCCGCCGTGGTTGGCACCCAGCACGCGCAGGCCACCCACCAGTACGGTCATTTCGGGCACTGAGAGACCCAGCAGCGATGCCTTGTCGAGCATCAGTTCTTCGGTCTTTACCCGCAGCTTCTTGGGCAGATAGTTGCGAAACGCATCCGCCTGCGGTTCCAGAGGCGCGAAGCTGTCAGCATCGGTCTGATCGGCGCTGGCATCGCCGCGCCCGCCGGTGAACGGCACGGCGACGTTAAAGCCGGCGTCCTTGATCGCCTTTTCCAGACCGACCACGCCGCCCAGCACGATGGCATCGGCCATCGACAGGTTGCCGCGCAGGCCGTCCAGCACCGAAAGCACCTTGGCCAGTTCCGCGGGTTCGTTGGCGTCCCAGTCCTTTTGCGGAGCCAGCCGAATGCGTGCGCCATTGGCGCCGCCGCGGTGGTCCGACTTGCGATAGGTGCTGGCCGATGCCCAGGCGGTCTTGACCAGCTGGCTGACCGAAAGCCCGCTGCCGGCAATCGCCGCCTTGGCTGCTGCGATATCTGCTGCTGAAGGCGTGGTCCCGGCCGGCACCGGATCCTGCCAGATCAGGTCTTCGGCTGGAACTTCGGGGCCAAGGTAACGCACCTTGGGGCCCATGTCGCGGTGGCACAGCTTGAACCAGGCGCGGGCAAAGGCATCCTTGAAGGCTTCGTGATCGTTGCGGAACTTTTCCGAAACTGCGCGAAACTCGGGATCCATCTTCAGCGCCATGTCGGCGGTGGTCATCATGGTCGGCACCTTGACGCTGGCGTCCCAGGCAGCGGGGGCCATGTCTTCGGGCTTCTGGTTGATCGGCTGCCACTGCTGCGCGCCGGCGGGAGAGCGGACCAGCTCGTAATCGTAGTCAAGCAAAAGACGGAAGTAGTTCTCGCTCCAGGTGGTCGGGGTATTGACCCACGATCCCTCTATCCCGCTGGTCACCGTGTGCTGGCCGATCCCGCCATGCTCCTGGCTACTGACCCAGCCAAAGCCCTGCGAGATCATGTCACCGCCAGCCGGAGCATGCCCCAGAGTAGCCGCATCACCATTGCCGTGGGCCTTGCCGAAGGTGTGACCGCCAGCGGTTAGCGCGACGGTTTCTTCGGGGTTCATGGCCATGCGTTCGAATGTCGCCTTCATATCGCGCGCCGATTGCAGCGGATCTGGGTTGCCGCCCGGTCCTTCGGGATTGACATAGATCAGGCCCATCTGGATCGCGGCGAGAGGCCCGTCGAGTTCATCGAAACCATCATCGGGGCGGATGCGGGTGGCAACGCCTTCGTTGACCCACTTGTCTTCATCGCCCCAGTAGATGTCGCGTTCAGGCTCATAAACGTCCTTGCGGCCACCACCGAAGCCAAACACCGGGCCGCCCATCGATTCGATTGCGACGTTTCCGGCCAGGATGAACAGGTCGGCCCAGCTGATATTCTGGCCGTACTTCTGCTTGATCGGCCAAAGCAGGCGCCGCGCCTTGTCAAGGTTGCCGTTGTCCGGCCAGGAATCGAGCGGGGCAAAGCGCTGCTGACCCGAATTGGCGCCGCCGCGCCCGTCGCCGGTGCGATAGGTGCCGGCAGCGTGCCAGGCCATGCGGATAAAGAACGGGCCGTAATGGCCATAATCAGCCGGCCACCACGGCTGGCTATCGGTCATCAGCGCGGTCAGATCGGTCTTGAGAGCGTTGTAATCCAATGCATTGAACGCCTGCGCATAATCAAAATCCGGGCCCATCGGATCGCTGGCGCCATTGGGCGAGAGGATGTCGACCGCCAGGGCATCAGGCCACCAGTCGCGGTTCTGCCGGCCAAGCAGGGCCCGCACGCCGCCTTCATGAAACGGGCAACCGCCCTCGCTCGAACTGGCTTTCATATCCATGGCGTCTCTCCTGCATCTGTAGAATCTGATCCTTGCAATGTAGCGCAGGCGATAAATCGTTATAAACGATCATATTCACTTACTGTCTGTCAATTTATCGATTAATCGACCGGACTGCTTTCCGCCCTGCAAGGTCAGCCACTTGCCGTTGGCACCGGCCCTGCCTAAGCGTCGCCGGCATGACCACTTTTTCCCATACGCGCCGCCTGATGCAACGCGGCATCGACTTTCTGGGCACCGAATACGCCGTGCTGTGCGGCGCCATGTCGTGGGTGTCAGAACGCAGCCTGGTCTCGGCGATCAGCAACGCAGGCGGGTTCGGCGTGATCGCCTGCGGGGCCATGACCCCCGATCTGCTTGATGCAGAAATCACCGCGACCAAGGGGCTGACCGCCAAGCCTTTCGGCGTGAACCTTATCACCATGCACCCGATGCTGTTCGACCTGATCGCGGTCTGCGCCAGGCACAAGGTCAGCCACGTAGTCCTCGCTGGCGGTATCCCGCCCAAGGGCAGTGTCGATGCGATCAAGGCATTCGGCGGCAAGGTGCTGGTTTTTGCCCCCACCCTGGCGCTGGCCAGGAAGCTGCTGCGCAGCGGCGCCGACGCCCTGGTGATCGAAGGCAGCGAAGCGGGCGGCCACATCGGCCCCGTCGCAACCAGCGTTCTGGCGCAAGAGTTTTTGCCCGCACTGGCCGAGGACTACGTCGTTTTCGTTGCCGGCGGGATTGGCCACGGCGACATGATAGCCGCCTATCTGGAAATGGGCGCGTCGGGCGTGCAGCTGGGCACCGCCTTTGCCTGCGCCAGCGAATCGATCGCCCACCCCCTGTTCAAGAAGGCTTTCTTCCGGGCCAATGCGCGCGATGCGGTCGCATCGGTCCAGGTCGATCCGCGCCTGCCGGTCATCCCGGTCCGCGCATTGAAGAACAGGGGCACCGAAGAGTTTACCGCCAAGCAGCGCGAAGTGGCCGGACTGCTGGATGCCGGCGCCGTCGACATGGGCGAGGCGCAGTTGCAGATCGAACATTACTGGGCCGGCGCCCTGCGCCGTGCAGTGATCGACGGCGATGTTGAAAACGGCAGCCTGATGGCCGGCCAGTCGGTCGGCATGGTCACTGCCGAGGAACCCGTAGCAACGATCATGCAGCGCCTGGTGGAACAGAGCGAGGCAGCGCTGGGTCGCTAGACGGGCATCACCTTTCCGCCAATGCTGACAAAAAAGGGGCCGGAGCTTTGCAGCTCCGGCCCGGTTAGTTGCGTTCGCAGGAGGAACGTGGGGTGGCGGGATCGGGGGAGGAGAGGAGGAACCCAACCCCGCCAAGCTCGGATGCTCAGTAATTGTAGGCGCGCTCGCCATGTTCGCCGAGGTCAAGACCTTCGCGCTCGACTTCGGGGGTGACGCGCAGACCGGTAACGGCTTTGGCAGCATAGATTGCGATCACGGTGCCAATTCCCGACCATATGATCGTAGTGGCCACTGCCTTGAATTGGGTGGCAAGCTGGTCGGCCATCACCCAATCTTCACCCGCTGGACCGCCCAGTGCCGAAGAATAGACGATACCGGTGCCGATCGCCCCGATCATCCCGCCGATGCCGTGGATCCCGAAGGCATCCAATGCATCGTCATAGCCCAGTTTCGTCTTGAGCTTGGTAACCGCCAGATAGCAGATAAATGCCGCTACCGCGCCAAGGACAATCGCGCCCAGCGGCCCGGAATTGCCGGCAGCCGGGGTCACCGCGACCAGACCGGCAATGATGCCCGAGCAAAAGCCCAGCGCTGACGGTTTGTGTCCGGAAACCTTTTCGGCAAGCATCCAGGCCAGACCTGCGGCAGCCGTGGCGACGAAGGTGTTCATCATTGCCAGCGCGGCCGACCCGTTGGCTTCAAGCGCCGACCCGGCGTTGAAACCGAACCAGCCCACCCACAGCAGACCTGTACCGATGCCAGTCATGGTCAGTGAGTGCGGTGCCATGATTTCCTTGCCGTAGCCAACGCGCTTGCCCAGGATCAGGGCGGCGACCAACGCGGAAACGCCTGCGTTGATGTGCACGACCGTGCCCCCGGCAAAATCGAGCGCACCCATCACGAAGAACAGCCCGCTGCTGGCCCAGACCATGTGCGCGATGGGGAAATAGACGATGGTCAGCCAGATTGCGGCAAACACCATCACAGCCGAAAACTTCATCCGTTCGACTACCGAACCCAGCACCAGCGCCACGGTGATCGCGGCGAAAGTCATCTGGAAACAGACGAACACATATTCGGGGATGGCCACGCCGTCGGTGAAAGTAGCCGCGGTCGATTCTGACGTGACGCCCTTGAGGAATGCCTTGTCGAAGTTTGAAATGAACTGCTTCAGCGTGTCCCCGGCAAAATCGTTGCCGAACGACATCGAATAACCCCAGCCGACCCAGATCAGCATTGCCAGGCAGGCCACGGCGCCGATCTGCGTCATCACCGACAGCATGTTTTTCGTGCGGGCAAGACCGCCATAGAACAGCGCCAGGCCCGGCAGGATCATCATCAGGACCAGCAGAGTGGACGTCATCATCCACGCGGTATCGCCCTTGTCGACAGTTGGCGCAGCGGCTGCGGCAGCCTCTTGCGCGAAAGCGGCGCTGGCGGTCAGGAGGCTGGCCCCCACCGCGCCCACGCCGCATAGAAGTTTGCGGATCATTGGGAATTCCCCCCTGGTCAAGTTGATGTACGCAGCGCCGCTCACAGCGCGGTATCCCCGGTTTCGCCGGTGCGAATGCGGGTGGCCGATGCCAGGTCGAGCACGAAAACCTTGCCGTCGCCGATCGCTTCGGTACTTGCGCTTTGCTGGATGGTTTCGACCACCTGCGGCGCCAGGGCATCGCTGCACGCCACTTCGATCTTCACCTTGGGCAGCATGTTGGTGGAATATTCCGCGCCGCGGTAAATCTCGGTCTGTCCTTTTTGCCGGCCAAAGCCCTTGACCTCGGAAACGGTCATGCCGGCGACGCCGATGGCGCCGAGAGCGTCGCGCACCTCGTCGAGCTTGAACGGCTTGATGATGGCGATGATGTATTTCATGCCGACCCCCTGTTAGCCCGCCGGCCTCGCGCCGACTTCGCAATCGCAGCAAGAGCCGTGCCAAGCGGAACTTGTACAAGGTTTTCAGCAGTCGATTTGAAACGGCGCTGCGCCAGACGGGTTGCACAAGCGCGAAACCTGCGCACCTGCCTATTTTTTAGGCAACTCCAGGCTCGCCATCACGGGCAGATGGTCCGAAGCCTGGGCGGCCAGGGCGGAGTGGTGGACGCGGGCGCTCGACACGGTCCAGTCTTCGGACACCACGATCCGGTCGAGCTGTGCAACCGGACGGCGCGCGGGGAACGAGCGGCCGGGACTGAGCACGCGCCACGGGCCATGAAACTCACGCCAGCAGCCGCCGTGGATCGCCCATTCGTTGAAATCGCCCATCAGTACGGAAGGACAGGCCGGCCCGCACTTTTTCACGTCTGCAAGGATAGTGCGCAGCTGATGGCGGCGGCGCAGGCCGGACAGGTCCAGGTGCATACCGACCACGCGCAGCCGTTGGCCCTGCGCCAGCAGATCGGCACGCACGGCGCCGCGCGGCTCCAGTGTCGGCAAGGGAACAATCCCCGCCTCTGCCACCGTGATACCCTTTTTCACCAGCAAGGCATTGCCGTGCCAGCCGATCGAATCAGGGCGGTGGTTGAGCGGGACCGCGCGATAGTCCGACAGATCGTCGAGCATCTGGCGCGGCAACACCGTTTCGCGCCGGCCATAACGGCGGTCCGCTTCTTGCAGCGCAACGACATCGGCGTCGATTTCATGCAGCACCGCCAGGATGCGGTCGGGATCGCGCCGCCGGTCTAGCCCCACTGCCTTGTGGATGTTGTAACTGGCGAACGTGAGGCGCATTCAGCCCGCGATGTAGCGGTCGGTCGGCCGGGTCGGCAGTCCATCGATCGAGCGGGTGCGCTCTGCCATCTTTGCTTCCCACTTCGCCGGATCGGACTGGGCGTGGTATTTGACCAGCGTTTCGCGGGGATGATCAAGCTGCATGATCGGTACGCCCCACCCGCAGCTGGTCTGCACGCTGTCCACCGCGATGTCGAAGATCTGGCGGGTGCCGGGCAGCAGGGTGAAATGGGCCGCAAGCTCGTCCCAGGCAGCGTCCTGTGGCAGCACCGGCCTGCCAGTACCGTAAAGCCGCAGGATCAGCGCGGGCTGTTCAAAATTGCACATCATGATCGTGATCCGTCCATCTGCGGCCAGATGGGCGTGGGTTTCATTTCCCGACCCGCCAAGGTCGAGATAGGCCGCACGCCTTGGCCCGAGAACCTTGAACGTCCCGTCAAGCCCCTTGGGCGAAAGATTGATCCGGCCATCGGCAGCGGCAGTGGCAATGAAGAAAACCGATTGCCTGGCAATCATGGCGCAGTGCGCGTCGGTGATGTGGTCGGTGAACTCCATAGCCGCAGGTTAGGCGGGGCGTGGTTGCGGGGCAAGAAGAAGGATGGTCTACGCTGAGGCGCGAAAGACGTAAGGAAGGAGCAGTGGCGGCTCGGCGGACCCAAGGCCCACTTCCTGTTCCGCCGCGGCAATCGGCGGCAAAAAAATCACGAAAAGAGGCTGCTTCGCCGTAATCGTAAAGTCCCTGCGCCTGCGTTTATTATCCGCGTCCCCGCAGGAACCGCTGTTTACCGTTCCTTGGTCGCCGAAAACACCAGATCGGGGTTCTTTTCCTGCTGATAGGACACATCCCAGCTGCTGCGCGCCATGAACACCGGATCGCCATCGCGGTCCTTGGCCAGGTGAGCCATGTTGAAATCCGTAAAGCCCTTGAGCGCGGCATCGCTGCCTTTAAGCCAGCGCGCGGTTTCAAAAGGCGCAGCTTCCAGCATCGCCTCAACCTTGTATTCCGCTTCCAGCCGGCTGATCAGCACATCCAGCTGGAGCTGGCCGACCACCCCGACGATCCATTGCCCGCCCAGTTCCGGATAAAAGACCTGGATCACGCCTTCTTCGGACAGGTCATCCAGCGCTTTACGCAGCTGCTTGGTCTTGGTCGGGTCCTTCAGCGCGACGCGGCGCAGGATTTCAGGCGCAAAATTGGGCAAGCCGGTGAAGCGCACCTTGTTCGTCTCGCTCAGTGTATCGCCGACCCGCAAGGTGCCATGATTGGGGATACCGATGATGTCGCCCGGTTCGGCGGTATCGGCAATTTCGCGGTCCTGGGCAAAGAACAGGATCGGTGAATGGATCGCCACCGGCTTGCCCAGGGCGGACGGGGTCAGCTTCATCCCGCGTTTGAAGGTTCCTGAAACCAGCCGCATGAACGCGATCCGGTCACGGTGCTGGGGGTCCATATTGGCCTGGACCTTGAAGATGAAGCCGGTCACTTCCTTACCTTCGGGCGAAATGGTCCCGGCATCGCTGGGCTGCGGGCGCGGCGGCGGGGCATAGCGGGCGATTGCATCAATAAGTTCGGCCACGCCAAAGTTCTTGAGCGCCGATCCAAAATAGACCGGGGTAAGATCGCCGTGGCGGTAGGCCTCCAGATCAAAAGCGGGATAGCCGCCGCGGGCCAGTTCGATTTCCTCGGCAATGTCGTCAGGAATACCCTCGGCCGCAGTGCGCTTGCCCAGAAACTCGCGGCTGTCGCCTTCAGGGCGGCTGATCGTGTCAGTCGCAAAATCAAGCACGCCCTGGAACACGCCGCCCATACCGATCGGCCAGGACATCGGGCAAACATCAAGCGCCAGCGCATCGGCGACCTCGTCCAGCGTTTCGAACACCGAGCGGCCTTCGCGGTCGACCTTGTTGACAAAGGTGATGATCGGGACCGAGCGCAGGCGGCAGACCTCGAACAGCTTACGGGTTTGCGGTTCGATCCCTTTGGCCGCGTCAATTACCATGATCGCCGAATCGACTGCGGTCAGCGTGCGGTAGGTGTCTTCGGAGAAATCCTCGTGCCCCGGGGTGTCGAGGAGATTGAAAGTCACCACGCTGCCATCGGGACTGGTGCGTTCAAATGTCATCACGCTGGAAGTGACCGAAATGCCGCGCTGCTGCTCGATCTTCATCCAGTCCGACCGCGCCCGCCGCGCCTGACCCCGCGCCTTTACCTCGCCAGCAAGGTGGATCGCCCCGCCCTGTAACAGCAGCTTTTCGGTCAGCGTGGTTTTCCCGGCGTCCGGGTGGGAAATGATGGCGAAGGTGCGGCGGTTGGACATGGTGGGCGGCCATTAGCGGGGCAGCCGCGCAAGGTCTAGCCAAGCCCATCCCTGAGCAGTGCATTGGCCGCTTCTGCCACCTCGCCCAGGTTCGTTTCACTGTCCATCACGCCGAACCGCAGACCCAGAAACACGTTCATGCCCATAATCGCCCAGGCATGGACCTCGCTGGGAGCCACCTGCAATTCGCCTTTGTCATAGGCCGCTTGCAGGCGCTCCAGAATGCGTGCGGCCGTGCTCAGGTAATGGGCGCGCCAATCATCTGGCGCGACGAACTCGGCCTCGTCGATGATCCGGTAGATTTCCTTGTGTTCACGCGCGAAGCGAAGAAAGGCTCCGAGCGCGACGCCTTCGGCCGCGACAGCAGTGCCGCTGTGGCCGCGCAGCGCCGGTGCAACCTGATCGCGCACCCGCCCGCTCATGTCCTGGACCAGCGCCTTGAACAGCGCCTCTTTCGATTCGAAATAGGTATAGAAACTGCCCAGCGCGACGCCCGCACGGATGGTGATCGACACGATCGAACTTTCGTGAAAGCCGCGCTCGCCAAACTCGGCCGCGGCGGCATCGAGAATGGCCCGCTGGGTCCTGCGGCCACGCTCGGTCCGCGGGGTGCGCGATGGCTGTGCGGCACTGTTTGCAGGCACGCGTTTCCCCTTGATCTGTGCGCCAGAAGCAAAAGCCTGATGTGACATTCGCGCCACGTTTGCGCACCATTCCCTCTTCCCGGGCGAAGCGCAAGCATAACCAAGTTGAAAGTTGGTTCAACTTTTATATAACGGGACCAGAAAGCCGGTCGCAGCATCGGCTTCGCATTTTGAGGGAGAGATTTTCCGATGCACACGCGCACTCTGCTTTGCCGCGCTTCACTGATCGCCGCAGCAACCGCCGGCCTTTACGCCATGCCAGCTTTCGCACAGGAAACTGCGGGGCAGACCGCGGCGGACGAGGATGACGGCGCAATCATCGTCACCGCCCGCCGGCGCGAAGAAACGCTGACCAACGTGCCGATCGCGATCACTGCCATTTCCGGTGAAGAACTGGCGAACAGAGGCGCAATCGACATTACCGCGATTGCCGAACAGGCACCGAACGTGACGCTGGAGGCATCGCGCGGCACAAACTCGACCTTGTCGGCCTTCATCCGCGGGGTTGGCCAGCAGGATCCGGTGTCGGGTTTTGAACAGGGCGTCGGCATCTATCTTGATGATGTCTATCTGAACCGTCCGCAAGCCGCCGTGCTTGATATCTATGACGTCGAACGGATCGAAGTTCTGCGCGGACCGCAGGGCACACTCTATGGACGCAACACCATCGGCGGCGCGGTCAAGTACGTGACCAAGCGGCTCGGCGATGTCGCGCATCTCAGCCTTCGCGGCACTTATGGCAGCTATAACCAGGCTGACGGCGTAATTACTGCCAGCACCCCGATTGGTGACGGCACCGTGCGGATCGGGGGATCGCTTGCACGGCTGACCCGAAACGGGTTCGGGACCAACCTCACCACCAATGATGAAAACTATAACAAGAACATCTGGGCCGGCCGCGGTACGATCGAGCTTCACGCGGCTGACTTTTTTGCGCGCGTGTCAGGCGATTATTCGCGTGACACGTCGAATGCGCGCGGCGGCCACCGTCTGATGATCGGTGCACAAAGCGGCGCACCGATCCTTCCTAACGTGTTCGATACCCGCGGCGGGTTGACCTCACCCAAGCAGGACGTCGAAGCGTGGGGCGCCACCCTGTTCATGGAAGGGCATCCGACCGACAGCCTGACAGTCCGATCGATCACATCATACCGCAAGGACGACAGTTCTTCTCCGATCGATTTCGATGCGCTGCCGGCGACCGATGTTGATGTTCCGGCATTCTACAAGAACACCCAGCTCAGCCAGGAAGTGCAGGTACTGTACGATAGCGGGCCGGTACATGGCCTGGCGGGCTTCTATTACCTGGACGCCACTGCACTGACCCAGTTCGATGTACGCTTGTTCACGACACTGAACGGGCTGACGGCCTATACCAATGCCGATGTCCGTACCGAGACGATGGCCGGTTTTGCCAACTTCACCTTCGACCTCAATGACCAGTTCAGTGTGGAACTGGGGGGACGTTATACCTGGGATCAGCGCAAGGCCCGTATCCTTCGGCAGAATTACCTGGGCGGCGGGTCGACCACTTTCGGCGGCACCGGCGCCCCCTTCGGCGGGCCATCAACCAACTTTCGGGGTACCAACGCTTTCAAGAAGTTTACGCCAAAGGCATCGCTCGCGTGGAAGCCCAATAGCGACAACACGCTTTACGCCTCGTATTCGCAAGGCTTCAAAGGCGGGGGATTTGATCCGCGCGGGGTTGGCACCAACGCACCGGACGTCAACGGCAATGGCACCCGCGAGGATAGCGAGATCGCGGCTTACCTCAGCTTCAGGCCCGAAAAGGTCAACAGCTATGAAGTGGGCTACAAGACCCGCCTGTTCGATCGCAAGCTGTCGCTTAACCTGGCGGCGTTCCATGCCGACTACACCGATGTGCAGATTCCGGGCTCGGTGGCCTGCACGGTGGCTGGCCTGCCCAGCTTCTGCGGCGTGGTCAGCAATGCCGGCAAGGCCCGGATGCGCGGTGTCGAAGCCGAAGCGCGCCTGCGCACCGGCGGTCTGACGCTGCAGGGGTCACTTGGCTACATCGATGCCAAGTTCCGGCAATATATCACCAACATCGCCAGCAAACCTACCGATGTGGCGGCCTATCGCAAAATCCAGAACACGCCGGCCTGGACCGGCAACGTCAGCGCCGATTACGGCGTCGATCTTGGCGAAGGGTCACTCAACTTCGGTGCGGGCCTGTCCTGGAAGAGCAAGACCTACCAGTTCGAAACGCCCAGCGACTATCTTGACCAGCCCGCCTATGCACTGGTTGACGCAAGCCTGGTATATCACGCCCCCGACAAGCGTTGGTCGATCGGCGTGTTCGGCAAGAACCTGACCGACAAACGCTACAAGACATCGGGCTATATCTTCATTGCCGGCAATGCCGTGACCGGTGTTCCGGTCTTGACCCCCGGCGGGCAGCCGATCCCGACGCTGGGCAAGGAAGGCGTGCTGACTGCCTATTACGGCAATCCCCGCCAGGTCTATCTAACCGCTACGCTGAACTTCTGATTGCTTGCGATGTGCCGGGGATCACTGTCCCTGCGGCGCCATGATCAGGCCGCGCCGGCCCTGCAGGGTCAGCGCGGCCTTTTCATGATGATATAGATTGCCCCTGCCCCGCCATGCTTGCGGTGGGCCCCGCGCACTGCGGCGATGCTGCGGGCGTGGGGACCGGCGGCGAGCCAGTCGAGCACCTTGGCACGGATCGCGCCGCGCCGCTCGCCCCGGTCAGCGGACTCTACGGGACGCGGACGGCCGGTGATCACCAGCACCAGACGCGCGCCCATCGCGGCGGCCTGGGACAAGCCGCAGTCAAGCCGGGCGTGCGCCGCTTCAAGGCTGTGGCCGTGCAGGTCAAGCGTGAAGTCAGGCTGGATCGCCGCGCCTTTCAGCTTGCGCTCCCACGATGTATCGAGCCCGTGGCGGTCGAGCGGCCTTAGCGTGGGCCGCGGCTGGACCGGGCGCGCAGCGGGCGGCGCCGGCGGCGCCTTGGGACGTTTCGGCTGTGGCTGTGGCTGGACCGGCATGGACGTGGGCGCCGGGGCGGCCCTGGACGGGGCGGGGCGCTCCACCCGGGGCAGCGGTTTGACCGTGCGCGCCACCCGGCTCCACAGATCGGCCTCGTCCGGCGAAAGGCCGCGCGGCGGGCGCATTACTTCTTGTTCAGGCGGGCAAGCGTTCCCTTGGGCAGCAGCAGCACGGCCTGGCCGCGCCCGCTCATCCCGCCAGCAGTGCTCCGCGCCGCTGATCCCGCGCCCCAGAAGGTGTCAAACCGATTGGCGCCCTTGATCGCGCCGCCGGTATCCTGCGCGATCCACAGTCCGCTTGCTTCGCTCCGGTCAAGGGAAAGCCAAACCGGCGCACCAAGCGGAACATAGGCTGGATCGGTGGCAACACTGCTTTTCGCGCGGACCGGAACGCCCAGCGCTCCAAGTGGTCCCTCGCCATTCAATTCCTTGAAGAACACCCACGATTGGTTCTGCTCCATCAGGGCCCGGCCCTCGACCGGGTGCTCGCGGATATATTGCATGATCCCCTGCATCGAACCGGGATACTGGCCCGGCTGATCGCCGATCAGACCCTGGGCGCGCATCACGCCGCCGATCCCGGTGTAGGAAAGCCCGTTCTGCCCGGCATAACCGATCCGCATTACCGTGCCATCTGGCGCACGCAGCCGGCCCGAGCCCTGCACCTGCAAAAAGAATAGCTCAACCGGATCCGCCGCCCAGCCGATTTCCAGACCTTTGCCAGCCAACGCACCGGCATCAATCTGGGCGCGATCGTAATAGGGTACGAATTGGCCCGCCTCGTCGTAGCGGCCAAGCGGCTGGTTGCCCTTTTCGGTGGGTGGCGCGTCTTCAGCGCGGGCGCGAACCAGGTCAGGCGGCATGCGGTAGACCGGCACGTCGAAACCGGGCTGGCGGATGCGGACACCGGCGATTTCCGGTTCGTAATATCCCGTAGCGTAGGCCTTGCCGTCGCCAATTCGCACCGGCTCGAGCCAGGTTGAAAAGAACGCAGCGGCATTGCCAAGCGGCCAATTTGTTGCAGCCGAACAGGCCGCTTTCCAGTCCTCCGGCCGGGTCAGCCCCGACAAGTCAGTGCGGGTGGTTACGCGCGGGCAGCTTTCGCGGAACGATGCCAATGCTGATGCC
Source organism: Novosphingobium sp. (assembly GCF_024642085.1). Classification (GTDB taxonomy): domain Bacteria; phylum Pseudomonadota; class Alphaproteobacteria; order Sphingomonadales; family Sphingomonadaceae; genus Novosphingobium. The sequence goes on from NZ_JAHEBV010000007.1 coordinate 20,270, forward strand.
GCGTCATCGCCGGCCAGGCCGAGCGAGGCAATCGATGGACCGGCCATCGCACCAAGCAGAAGGGCGCTGGAAAGAGTGGTTGCGGGCGGGGCAGGCACCGCCAGGGGCGGCCTGACGGGCGGAGGCGGAGTGCGAGTTTGAGGAATAATACGGCCGCAAGCCGCCAGCAGGGCTATCAAGAATAGCGCGGCCAACCGGCGAAAGGGCAGCCGCAGCACGGGCGCTTACCCCTCGTCGGTTTCGTCGAGCAGCCAGTCCGGACTTGCCGCAGCCGTGTTGCGGCTGAAAGTCCACATATCACGCGCTTCGATTGCATCGTCGAGCGAGCCGGCAATCATTACGCCCTCGGCATTTCGGGTCAGTGCCGCGATGTCGGCAAGAAATCGCACGGTGATCCGTGCGGTTGGCGCCTGGAAAGAGGCCGCAGCAATTGTCGCTTCCTCAATACGAACCAACCGATTGGCGAGCTGTTCGCCGGCTGCCTCGCGTGCGTCGATGGCAGCGGTGAAGCTGGCAAGCACAGCAGGGTCGCACAGGTGGGCAAGCGCTTCCTTGTCGCCCTTCCAAAACGCTTCCAAGACCATGCGGTAAGCCGCCTTGGCGCTATCGAGAAAGGCCAGCATATCAAACCGCCGGTCGGCAGCGGCGATTTCCTTGAGCCCGCGTTCGATCGCCGGGGTAACCCCGGGTACCAGGGCGCGGGGCGGCATGACACCGGGTCCGCTGGCGGGCATTTCCGGCGAAAGCGAGCGCGGCGCAGTGTCGGCCTTGGGCTCGAACCGCGGCTGAACAGGGCGTTCTTCGTGTTCAGCCCGGCGGCCGAGCACGGAATAAAGGCGCAGCCCAAGAAAGGCGGCAACCATGGCCAGGATTACGATTTCTACGGTCTTGTCCACAAATCCAGTCCTTGCCGCGAAAGATGCAAAAGCACGCAGCGCTCGCATCACTTTAGCCAGAGATAGGTAACAAAGACAAATGAACAACGCGTGGACAGCGCTGGTCGTGTATTTTTTAGGCTGAACCTGTTTACCGCCCCCTGAAGTTCGCAGTGCTGCTTAAGCGTTGCCGCACCGTCGGCGTGGTGCTAGGCGCGCGGCCACGTTCCAACCATTCAGCTTTGCAGGAAGCGATCAACCATGTCCGACGACGGCAGCATCATCACTGATCTTGGCCTTGAAAACCCGGTTCCAAACGGCGCCGATACTTCGCCCGTGGCGGGTGTCATATCGCAGTACGTCCGCGATCTGTCGGTGGAAAATCCCAATGCGCCGGAAAGCTTCCAGTGGCAGGACCCGCCGCAGATCGACGTGCAGTTCAACATCAGCGCGCGCCAGCTTAACGAGGAAGTGAGCGAGATCGCGCTCAAGATCGATATTACATCGAAGTGCGAAGCGGGCACCGCCTTCATCGTTGACCTGACCTATGCGGGCTTGGTCGGCATGCGTAATCTTGATGAAGGGTCAATGCACGCCTTCACCTATGCCGAAGCGCCGCGCATCCTGTTCCCGTTCGCCAGGCGCGTGGTGTCCGATGCCGTGCGCGATGCGGGCTTCCCGCCGCTGCTGCTCGAACCGATCGATTTCAACGGCCTCTACGTCCAGCAGCTACAGGCGCAGCAAGACGCCGAGACTGAAGCGGCGGAAGGTGCCGCGACCAATTGATCAGGTGTTACGCCGGCATGGTCTGCGGACAGGCTGACCGATGAACCTGGCCAAGGCGCTGGGATCGATCGGTGGCCTGACGCTGGCCAGCCGGGTCTTGGGCCTGGTCCGCGACAGCCTGTTCAGCCGCTATCTGGGGGCAAGTTTTGCTTCCGACGCGTTTCTGGTGGCGTTCCGACTGCCCAACATGTTTCGCGCGCTGTTTGCCGAAGGTGCGTTTTCCGCGGCCTTTATCCCGCTGTTCAACAAGAAGGTCACCGATCCTGACGGCCGTGGGCTGGACGATGGTATAGCCTTTGCCGAAGCCGCGCTGGCGGTTCTGTTGCCAGTCTTGCTGGTAATGACCCTGCTGCTTGAGGTTTTTGCATGGCCGGTCACTCTGGCGTTGTCGGGAAAATTCAACGGGATCAGCCCCGAACAGTTTGCCTTTGCGGTTCAGCTGTCCCGCCTGACGATCCCTTATCTGCTTTTTATCAGCCTGGTGTCGCTGCTCGGCGGGATTCTCAATTCCCTGCACAAGTTCTGGGTCAATGCCGCCGCGCCGATCCTTCTGAACCTGACGCTGATCGCAGCGTTGCTGGCATTCCACAGCCACGAGCCGCTGTTCACCGCGCGCAACCAGGCGATCGCCGTGTCGGTTTCGGGCCTGCTCCAGCTTGTCTGGCTGGCCTGGGCCTGCCGCGCCAACGGGGTCAGTCTGACACTGCGCCGACCGCGACTTACCCCAGAGGTAAAACACTTGCTCAGCCTGATCTGGCCCGCCGCTGCGGGCGCGGGAGCGGTCCAGATCAATTTGGTCATATCAACTGCGCTGGCCGCATCGCTGCTGGCGAGCGGATCGGTGACTTACATCTACATGGCCGACCGTCTGAACCAATTGCCACTGGGGCTGATCGGAATTGGCCTTGGAACGGTTCTTCTCCCGCTCATTTCGCGCCAGCTGGGCGAAGGCGATGAGGGCAAGGCGATGGATACGCAGAACCGCGGCATGGAACTGGCCCTGCTGCTGACCCTGCCAGCCACAACCGCGCTGGTCCTGTCGGGCGAACCGATTGCTGCTGCGCTGTTCGGCTATGGCCGTTTTACGCCGGAGGATGTTCATTTCACGGCCCAGGCGCTGGCCGCCTTTTCGGTAGGGCTGCCCAGCTATATCCTGATCAAGGTGCTGACCCCAGGCTATTACGCGCGCCACGATACCAAGACGCCGGTGCGCTATGCGATGATTTCGATGGCTGTGAACCTGGCGTTGAACCTGGCGCTGATCGTCCCCTTGCAGCACATGGGACCGCCCTTGGCCACGGCCATTGCCTCGACCGTAAACGTATGGATGCTTTACGCCACGCTCAAGCAACGGGGGCAGTTCGCTGCCGATGCCCGGCTGAAACGGCGTGCGCCGCGGCTGCTGCTGGCTGCACTGGCGATGGGTGTGGTCTTGTGGGCGGCGCAGGGGTGGATCATGCCCTATACCCACGGCCTGTGGTGGAGCCGGGTGCTGGCGCTGGGGGTGCTGGTCAGCGCCGGCGCGGTGGTCTATGCGCTCGCCACGGTAGTTCTTGGTGCCTTCAGCCGCGACGATATCAAGCTATTGCTGCGGCGCAAAGCCGCCTGACGACAGGGATTTTCGATGCGTATCGTTTCCGGCATCCAGCCGACAGGCAACCTGCACCTGGGCAATTATCTGGGCGCGATCCGCAACTGGGTGAAGATGCAGGACGAGGTTACCGGCGGCGGCGGGCAGTGTCTGTATTTCCTGGCCGATCTCCACGCCATTTCAATGCCGCACGATCCCGCTCAGCTGTCCGCGAACACCCGCGAAATGGTCGCTGCGCTGGTTGCATGCGGGATCGATCCCGAAAAATCCGTGCTGTTCAACCAGGCACAGGTTCCCGCGCATGCAGAGCTGCAGTGGCTGCTCAACGGCACGGCTCGCACCGGCTGGCTGAACCGCATGACCCAGTGGAAAGACAAGGCCGGGAAGAACCGCGAAGGAGCAAGCGTCGCGCTTTACACCTATCCGGTGCTGCAGGCCGCCGACGTGCTGCTCTATCAGGCGACCCACGTTCCGGTGGGCGATGACCAGAAGCAGCATCTGGAACTGGCCCGCGACATCGCGCAAAAGTTCAACAACGACTTTGCTGACGAAGGCGCCCCGGTCTTTACCCTGCCCGAACCGACCATTCCCCCCGAAGCAGCCCGGATCATGAGCCTGCGTGACGGCTTGGCCAAGATGAGCAAGTCCGATTCAAGCGACATGAGCCGGATTAATCTGATCGACGATGCCGACACCATCATGTCCAAGATCAGGAAAGCAAAGACCGATCCCGAAGTGCTGCCGTCTGACAAGGCCGGGCTGGACGGACGGGCGGAGGCGGCGAACCTGGTCGGGATTTATGCTGCGATGGCGGGCAAAACGGTCGATGCAGTGCTTGCGCAGTACGGCGGCGCGGGCTTCGGCCGGTTCAAACCCGCGCTAGGCGAATTGCTGGTCGAAACACTGGCCCCGATCAACGCCCGCTTTGTCAGTCTGCGGGAAGATGGCGAAGCGCTTGACGCGGTCTTGGCAAAGGGCGCGCTAAGGGCGCGCGAACTGGCCGCGCCAACTCTTTCAGCGGCCTATCAAGCGCTGGGGCTTGTCCGCTTCTAAACAACGCGGCGGCCGAAGCCACCTGCCGGTCGCTGGATCCCGTGAACTGGCCGGTGAACGGCGGGCGCGACTGGATTGCGCTCGTCGTCCGCAGCGAGGTCCTGGCGGGCAGCCAAAGCCCGTGCAATGGCAGCATCCCAGCCGGCCTCCTCATCTTCACGGGACAAGGATGCGGCAGGCGCGACTTCAGGTTCATAACCCTGCGGCATGCGCGCAGGCTGCGCCGTGGCCGCGCGATTGGCGGGACGAACGGCCGAATAATCATCGTCATCGGGTTCAAAGTACTGGGCGTAACTGCCTGAGCGGCTCTGGCCCTGAATGCAGCCGATTGCGATCATAAAGCCGAAGTCGATCAAGCTGACCAAACCTGCGACGCCGCCAAGACCCGGGCTGCGCAGTCCTTCAAGGCCTTGCGAAAAGCGGGTCAGGGTTGCCAGAATGCCCGCGCCGAACAGAATCCACGGCAAGGCTGCGGGCCAGCCGATGTCGCGGCAGCGGCGCATCATGATGACGCGGAAATATATGCCTACAGGCGCGACAAGCAGGAACAGCAGGACCGCTATGGAAATGTGTCCGCCAAGGGCCGCAGCTATGCACGCGCCAAGCAAACCGATGATTGCAACGATGTTGATGACAAATGCTGTCCAATAGCCTGAGCGGCCGAGACGCGATTTGTCCTGAACTGAGAATGACATGGGCCTTCCCCCCCCATTTGTAATGGGTGTACTGTCGCACCGCATTGATAAGGAAAGGATAACGTTCCCGCGCCGGGTCATCGCACCGGTGCAACCATTCAACCGCGATTAAGGCGGCTTGGCCCAAACCATCGTTAATTATACACTTTTCGCCGTTCGCACACGATTCGCGAGATTACGGCTCAGGAGGATCGGCACGATGTCTTACGATAACAGTTCGCTGGCACGCTGGGTCAGGGCGGCGCTGGTGCCGCTTATGCTGGCCGCACTTGCAGCTTGCGCTCAGCCCTTCAACGCCAAGGTATCCCGTTTCCAAAGTCAGCTTCCCGCCCCGCAGGGACAGACCTTTGCCGTCGTTGCCGATGATGCAGCGCTGGCAGGGGGTCTTGAGTTTGCGCAGTATGCCCGCCTGGTCGAAGGCCAAATGGCCAAGCTGGGTTACACGCCGGCAAGTCCCGAACAAGCCAACCTGCTCGTCCGCTTTGATTACGGCGTCGACAAGGGCCGCGAAAAGGTTAGCCGTTCGCTGGCGATGTACCGCGATCCGTTCTACAGCCCGTGGTACGGTTACAGCCGCTATGGATTTGGCTACAGCCGGTTCGGCTATGGCCGGCCGTGGGGATACGGCTGGTACGATCCGTTCTTTGATTCGGGCTATGAGAGCTATACGGTCTATACCAGCGGCATCAGCCTGAAGATCGACCGCAAGGGTGACGGCGCCCGCCTGTTCGAAGGCAAGGCTGAAGCTGCGTCAGTATCCAACCGGCTTGGCTATCTTGTTCCCAATCTGGTCGAAGCAATGTTTACCGATTTTCCCGGCAATTCGGGCGAAACGGTGCGCATTTCGGTCGCTCCGGAAAAGAAGATGAGCCAGCGCTAAGCGTTCGGTTTTGCGGCAATACGATAACAGGCGGGTCCGGACGCGGGCCCGCCTTTTTCGCATTCAGCTTCCCAGCGCCACCACCCCGCCGGTCGATCCAAAGCCGCCTTCACCTCGAAGGGTTTCGTCCAGCTCTTCGACTTTCAGCCAAACCCCTTGCGTGACCGGCGCCACCACCAATTGTGCCACCCGATCGCCGCGCCGCACGGCAAAGGGTTCGCTCCCGTGGTTGATCAGGATCACCTTCAGCTCGCCCCGATAGTCACTGTCTATCGTGCCAGGGGTATTGGGCACCGTAATGCCGTGCTTGAGCGCAAGGCCGGAACGCGGACGCACCTGGATCTCGAACCCGTGCGGAATGGCCACCGCGATACCGGTCGCAACGGCATGGCGCGCTCCGGACGGAAGGGTCACATCCTCTGCCGCCAGCACGTCCATGCCAGCGGCACCATCGGTGGCGTAGGCGGGCAGTTCCAGCCCCTCGAAATGAGGAAGACGCTTAACCGGGATCGGCACTGACGGGGTTGAGGGCATCGGCAATTCTTTCGACAAGGGCGGCGGCGACTGCGTCTTTTGCCATTTCCGGAAGACTTTCGACACCCGTTTCGGTGATGATATGCACCGCGTTCACCTCGCCCCCCATGACATCGCCCGACACGTCGTTGGCAACGATCCAGTCGGCGCCCTTGCGCTTGCGCTTGTCCTTGGCGTGGTCGATCACTTTTTCGGTTTCCGCCGCAAAGCCGACCACCAGCCTCGGGCGCTTGGGACTGGATGCGACAGAGGCCAGAATATCGGGATTTTCAGTCAGCCGCAAAGCCGGCGGTGCCGATCCGCGCTTCTTCATTTTTTCACCAGCGACTTCGGTGGTGCGCCAATCGGCCACGGCCGCAACCATCACCGCAGCATCAGCAGGAAGCGCCTTTTTCACGGCATCGGCCATTTCGACCGCAGTTTCCACGAACACCCGGTCTACCCCCGGTGGACATTCCAATGCCACCGGGCCGCTGACCAGTGTCACCTTGGCCCCCATCCGCGCAGCGGCCGCAGCAATCGCATAGCCCTGTTTGCCGCTGGATCGGTTCGCGATGTAGCGCACCGGATCTATCGGTTCGTGAGTCGGACCTGCGGTCACCAGCACATGCTTGCCCTCCAGCCGGTCGCTGACGGGGGCAAAGGCATCATCTCCGGCAAAATCGGGTTGGCCGAACAGGGGATCGTCGATCAGTGCATCGGCCAGCTTGCTGCCGGCAAAGCTGTCACCCTTGATCGGTTCGGGAACGGTCTGCCCGGTAACGGTATGGTTGATCGCATCGGGGTCGGTCGGCGGGGCCGACTTGGCCCGGCCCTTTTTCGACAGGATGGGTGCTGCCAAAAGCACTTCATCCGGCGGTGTTTCTTCAGGTGCCGGCTCGTCATCCGCAGAAACCGGCGGGATTACCTCACCCTCGATGGTCAGATCATCGTCACCAAACACAAGCTTTGATGTGGTTGTGCGCTTGATCAGGCCGGCTGCCAACCCGCCCAGGCCCAGGTCGACAGACTGGGCGAAGCTGTCGAAATCACGCGGAGCTTCGAGCGCGAGTTCGGGTTCCGGCGCAGGCAGCGCCAGTGCTTCCAATTGCAGCATCTGGCAGATCGCGTTCCACACCGCGACAGGTTCGGGCAGGCGCCCGGCGCCGTATTCGCCGCAGGCCATTGGGCCTTCATCGGGGTCAAGCACCGCGACGCCGCGTTCCATCAGAGTGCGCACATTGTCCTGTGTGGCGGCATGTTCCCACATCTTCACGTTCATCGCCGGCACGGCCAGAACCGGTTTGTCGGTGGCAAGCAGCAGCGTGGTCGCCAGATCATCGGCGATCCCCTGGACCATTTTGGCCATCAGGTTGGCGGTGGCCGGACAGACCACCACCAGATCGGCGGCCCGCGACAGCTGGATGTGGCCCATCTCAACCTCGGCCGTCAGATCCCACAGCGTGGTATGCACAGGATTTTCCGACAGAGCGGCCAGAGTCATCGCGGTAACGAAGTGCGATCCGCCTTCGGTCAGCACGCAGCTGACCTCGCCCCCGTTGCGGCGGATCAGGCGCACCAGTTCGCACGCCTTGTAGGCGGCAATCCCGCCGCCGACGATCAGAAGTATCTTGGGCCCGTTCATGGCGACCAGCTTGTGCAATTCCCCAGCCCCTTGCGCAACAGGCTTTGCATAAGGGTTTCCCTGCGCCACAAAGGATAAATCGCGGTTAACGGGGAGCGCCTTACCATGCGAATCATCTTGACGATCCTGGTCTTTCTGGTCGGATTTTTCGACCTTTTCATGGGGCTGAACTTCCTGTTTAACCCGCAGATCGCGGCACCCGGTCTGGGCGTCAGCGCCGCCGCAACCCAGGGCTGGTCCACCATCCGTGCCGATTTCACCGCCTTTTTCGGGGTTATCGCGGTGTGCATGATGCTGGGCGCGTGGCGCCGTAATGCCGACCTGTTGCTTGTCCCGGCTGCCCTGATGGGCACAGCATTCACCGTGCGGGCGATCAGTCTGGCACTCGACGGATTTTACCCCGGCTGGCCGCTGCCGATGTCCGTCGAAGGGTTTCACGTCTTGCTGCTGATCGCGGCGTGGCGTGTTCTGCCGCATCACCGGATAGAAGAATTGACCTCGTGATCGCCTAAACCGATCAGAGACTTCATGCGCGTAAACTTGCGCTTCATCCGTGCGCGCTTACATTGGCGGCACGAAAGGAATTGCGCGCATGAACGACGAACAACCCAGCGGTAACCCGTGGGTCAAGAACCTGCTGATCTGGGGCGGGGTGTTCCTTGTCCTGTTATCGGTGGTATCGCTGTTCAACGCGCGCGGGGACACTGCCGCGCAGCAGCTGGGCTATTCCGATTTCCGCACCAAGGTGAACGAAGGCGCAGTCGCTTCGGTCGAAGTCGGTGAAAACCGCATCACCGGGAAACTGAAGACGGGTGAGACATTCTCTACTGTCGCGCTGCCCAAGGATGAAAGCCTGGTTCCGCTGCTGCAGGACAAGGGCGTCAAATATGATGGCAAGGCGCCCGAACAAGGCAACATCGTCTTTGCGCTGCTGTTCAACATCCTGCCCTTCGTCCTGCTGATCGCTCTGGCGTTTTTCGCCATGCGCCAGTTACAGAAGGGCGGCGGATCAGGCGCGATGGGCTTTGGCAAAAGTAAGGCCAAGATGCTCACCGAAAAGCAGGGCCGCGTGACCTTTGCCGACGTTGCCGGGATCGACGAAGCCCGCGAAGAATTGGAAGAGATCGTCGACTTCCTCAAGGATCCGCATCGCTTTTCCAAGCTGGGCGGGCAGATTCCCAAGGGCGCGCTGCTGGTCGGATCGCCCGGCACTGGCAAAACCCTGCTGGCCCGCGCCATCGCGGGTGAGGCGGGCGTTCCGTTCTTCACCATTTCTGGCTCGGATTTTGTTGAAATGTTCGTTGGCGTCGGCGCCAGCCGCGTGCGCGACATGTTCGAACAGGCCAAGAAGAATGCGCCGTGCATTGTCTTCATTGACGAAATTGATGCGGTCGGCCGTCACCGCGGCCACGGGCTGGGCAATTCGAACGATGAGCGCGAACAGACGCTGAACCAGCTGCTGGTCGAGATGGACGGGTTTGAGGCTAACGAGGGTATCATCATCATCGCCGCCACCAACCGGCCCGACGTGCTCGATCCGGCGCTACTGCGACCAGGCCGCTTTGACCGCCAGGTGGTGGTGCCCCTGCCCGATATCGAAGGCCGGGAAAAAATCCTGGAAGTCCACATGAGAAAGGTGCCGCTCGCCCCCGATGTCGAAGCGCGGACGATTGCGCGCGGCACGCCCGGTTTTTCGGGTGCGGACCTGGCAAACCTGGTCAATGAGGCTGCCTTGCTGGCCGCCCGCCGCAACAAGCGGTTGGTCGCCCGGCAGGAGTTCGAGGATGCCAAGGACAAGGTAATGATGGGCGCCGAACGCCGCTCTATGGTCATGACCGACGAGGAAAAGAAAATGACCGCCTATCACGAGGCCGGTCACGCACTCGTCTCGGTGTTCGAAGCGGCGTCGGACCCGATCCACAAGGCCACGATCATCCCGCGCGGCGGCGCGCTGGGCATGGTGGTGCGGCTGCCCGAACGCGACCGGTATTCCTACCACCGCGATCAGATGCACGCACAGCTGGCCGTGGCGATGGGCGGACGCGTGGCCGAAGAAATCATCTTTGGTCACGATAAGGTTTCGTCTGGCGCATCGTCCGATATCCAGCAGGCCACTTCGCTGGCCCGCAACATGGTCACGCGATGGGGCATGTCAGACAAGCTGGGCCCGCTCCAGTATGAGGAACAATCTGAAGGTTACCTTGGCTATGGTTCAGCGCAGCGCACCATGCAGTCTGCCGATACCAACAAGCTGATCGATGCCGAAATCCGCGGTCTGGTCGAAGGCGGGCACAAGCGCGCGACTGACATCCTCAAAGGCAACGCCGAAAAGCTTCACCAGCTGGCCCAGGCCTTGCTCGAATACGAAACGCTGACCGGGGAAGAAATCGACGAGCTGGTCGCAAACGGCAAGATCGACCGGCCTGATGCGCCAAAGGGCGATGCATTGCGGCCCGTACCTGTGCGCGGATCTGCCATTCCCAAGGCCGGAAAGCGGTTTACCGAAGCGGCGCGATCGGCCCACAACGATTAGGCCGCTTACCCGCCTGTTTCAGCCACGATCAGGACAGTAAACAGGATCAGCGCGCTGGCTGCGATGAACAGCAGCGCGCCGGTCCGCCATAGTGCGCCAAGCCGGCTCAACTGATATGTGCCGCGTAGCTGCCTGTACATGTGAATGGGCGGCACGAGCAGACCGATCCCGGCCAGGAACGATGCGCCGGCCAGGTTTCCCACGACAATAGCCGTTGTCAGCAGGGTCATGAAGCAAAGCGAATAGGTGACAAATACCGTATGGTCATACAGCCGGAAGCGGCGACTGAACGGGAACAGCAGCCACACGAACGGCACCGAAATCGGGATCAGCGCCCAGCTGAATTTATAGGCATTTGTCTGCAGCTTGAACAGGCCCAGCCCGGGGTTCGCGCGAAAATCCCTGAAGGCCTGTTCGACCGCCGGCAGCTCGCTGTGGATCTTGACATCCTTCGAGTCCGCCGTTGGCTTGCCTGCCAAGGTTGCCTGCACTTCGCGAACCGATGCAAGCCCGGCTTCGCGCCCCGAAATCTCGCCATCGATTACGTCGGTCGGCTTGCCCGCCTTGGCCAGGGCATCCCGCTTGATGCGCAATGCCGCCAGTTCCCTTTCATTGGCCGCAAGGCCTGTCACCGTCTTGCCGTTAACGTCGATCGAGGCGAGATTGTCGAGCGACCCGCCGGCCTGCTTGATCACTGCAAACATCAGAAACACGCTGAACAGGAACAGCGCGATCGGGCTGATATAGCTGGCGCGGCGTCCGTCGATATATTCGCGGGTCAGCTTGCCCGGCCGCCAAGCCAGCAGCGGCAGCGTTCGCCAGATCTTGCCTTCGAAATGAAACACCCCGTGCAGCAGATCGTGAAGAAACGCGCCAATCGTCTTGTGAACGTGTGCGGCCTGGCCGCAGGAGTGGCAATGACTGCCGACCAGTGCGGTCCCGCAATTCAGGCAGGCGCTTTCAGCGGAGTGTCCGTCCGCCGCTTCGCCGTGGGTCGGTTCGACCGCCCGTGCCGCCATCGCGCCTTCTGCAATGCCCCCGATGATTTCGCCGCTCCCACTCAAGAAAGATACTCCCCTGTCGATACCGCTGTTCATGGTCTTGTCAGCTTGCTGCGGTCAAGCCACCGTGAAACATCGGATGGAGAGCGATTGATGAAGCGACTGAGTCTTGCCGTTACGGTTGCACTGACATTCGCGTCCCCCGCATTGGCCGCCGAACGCACGACAGAAGCGTTCTATGCCGATGCGGCTGCCCTCAAGGCCAAGGGCGCCATGGCCCTGTTTTCGGGCAAGCTGCGTCCGCTGATGCAAGAGGGTCAAGCCACTGGAGAGGCTTTGCGGCAACAACGGCAAGCGGCGATCAAGCGCGGCGAAAAGCCCACCTACTGCCCGCCCCAGAATGCCAAAATGGGATCTGAGGAGATGCTAAGCGGATTGGGGGCAATCCCGCAAAATGAACGCAGGGCCCTGCCGCTTAGTGTCGGCATGCTTCGTGTCCTCCAGGCAAAATGGCCGTGCCGCTGAAACGGCGTCACGGTTCGGCGATACCTAGCGCCGTACGTGTCACGTGAGGCCACCAATCGCTGTACCACAACAGCATCGCAGCGATCTGTCCTGTAACGAGCAGCAGGATGCCGTTCCGTAAGACCCGGTGCACCATTCCGCGGGTCAACCAGTCGTAACATGCGGCGGCGATCAGCAGTGCATTCATGCCGCTGTAGAGATGCGCCCAGGAATTGAACGGCCCGGTGCCGGTAAAGGTGTCGATCGCGGATCCCCACCAGCGCTGGTACGGTCCGCCCATGACCGCGGCCGTGGCGAGGTACATCAGCCGCTTGTGCCTGGGCGAATCGCCGCGATCGCGGATCGCCAGGAACGAGCAAGCAGCAAAGGCAATCAGGACATAGAGAGGAAATGTGAAGAACCGGACGTTTTCAGAGTCGGTCTTGGCCCAGAACCGCTGGCTGTAGATTTCTGCCCCCAGCCCCGTTGCGATCACCAGCACGGCCAGCAGCGCCCCGCCCATTCCCGCTAGCCGGTGCAGGTCTGGCCGGCCCCGGTTGACCAGGCTGACCTGAAGCGTCAGCAGCAGCAGCCAGCCGAAATAGACAAAGACATGAACCACCAGGATCGGCGGCGCGGCATAGGGCGCCTGGCCCGCATAGCGCTCGGCAATCGGTTCGCCGAAACCCATCGCAACAGCCAGCCAAGACGAAGCCACAAACGCCAGCCAGAACGCGCTGTCCCACTGATGTCGCTCTTGAAAACCAGTCTTCTGCATCGCCCCGCCCCCCGGTTTGAAGCCGGAATGCAAACAGGTTGGCGACGGGCTGTCAAATCAAGGCGGTGCAGCGTTGCAATCTTACGAAAAAGCCCGCGCAGCCGGTGGGGCGCGCGGGCTCGAATCGTTCGGATCAGGCCAGTTTAGCCTTCGTAATCGCCGCCCAGCGACGTGTTGCGAACCGGAGCCGCAGCTGTGATCCGCAGCGCCTCGGCCTGCTGGCTGAGCGAACCGATGTCATCGACATCGTCATCATCATCCGGCAGCACGCGCTGAAGCGAATTGACCACCGATTCCTTCAGCGCATCGGGGCGCACAGTCTGTTCGGCAATTTCGCGCAAAGCCACGACGGGGTTCTTATCCCGGTCACGGTCGATCGTCAGTTCGGCGCCGCCCGAAATCTCGCGCGCACGTTGCGCGGCCATCAGGACAAGATCGAACCGGTTGGGGATCTTGTCGACACAATCTTCAACGGTAACGCGCGCCATCGGGCACTCCTAATTCAGCACAAAAATGCGGGAATGATCGCTGTTACGCGTCGGGCGATTCGCAAGTCAAGAAAAATTACTATAAGATGTTGTTTTTATTAGGATAATTCTATCACTCATAACTGTGTCCTGCCAACGAATCATCGGCCAGGTCGCTGAACCGGGTGATGCGCGATTCAAACCGCATGCGGACCTTGCCGGTCGAACCGTGGCGCTGTTTGGCAACGATCAGTTCGGCGGTGCCATAAACCCGCTCCATCTCGGCCTGCCAGGCAGTATGGGCCTCATGCGTCTTAATATCGTCATTGTCCTGCGGCACCTTGGGTTCGCGCGCGGCGACGTAATAGTCTTCGCGGAACACAAACCAGACCATGTCGGCGTCCTGTTCGATCGAGCCGGATTCGCGCAAATCCGACAGCATCGGACGTTTCTCTTCGCGCTGTTCGACCGCGCGGGACAGCTGCGACAGCGCGATCACCGGCACGCTCAGTTCCTTGGCAAGTGTTTTGAGTCCCCGGCTGATTTCCGAGATTTCATTGACCCGGTTGTCGTTGGCCCGGCCCGAGCCCTGCAGCAGCTGCAGATAATCGACCACCACCAGCCCGATATCGTGCCGCCTTTTCAACCGTCGGGCGCGGGTGCGCAGCGCCGCGATGCTCAACGCCGGGGTGTCGTCGATATAAAGTGGCAATTCGGCCAGACGCTGACTGGCATAGGACAGCTGCTGGAAATCATCCCGGCTGATCTTGCCCATGCGCAGCGCCTCGCTGCTTATCCCTGACTGTTCCGCCAGGATACGCGTGGCCAACTGATCCGCGCTCATTTCAAGGCTGAAAAATGCCGTCGCCGCTCCGACCGACTTGTCGGCGTCAATACCGTCGGCGAGGTCGCGGCGCAGGCGGTCGGCCGCGTTGAAGGCAATATTGGTGGCGAGCGAGGTTTTGCCCATGCCGGGACGGCCCGCCAGGATGATCAGATCCGAATCGTGCAAGCCGCCGATTTTCTCATTCACGCTGGTAAGACCGGTTGTGGTCCCTGAAATGTGCCCGCCCGACAGCAGCGCCTGCTCTATCATGCCCAGCGCCGTTCGGGTGGCGACGGCAAAACCCTGTGCCTCGCTGCCCGTGCTCGCTCCCTCGGCCACTTTGTACAGCGCCGCTTCGGCAGCGGCGACCTGTTCCATCGGCTCGACGCTTTCCGAGGTGTCGAGCGCGTTGTTGACCAACGTGCGGCCGACCGCCACCAGTTCGCGCAGCAGAGCCAGGTCATAGATTTGACCTGCCAGTTCGCGCGGCGCCAGCAGGCCCTGTCCATCGGCTGTCAGCCGCGCCAGATAGGATGCTCCACCAAGATCCTTGAGCGCCTCGTCCGCCTCGAAATACGGTTTCAGCGTAATCGGCGTAACCACCGCCTTGCGGTCGAGCAGCTGGAGAATGCGCTCGTATATGCGGGCATGGATGGGTTCGAAGAAATGCTGGGGCAAAACCTGGGTCGTCAGCTCCTCGATCACCCGGTTATCGATCAGCACCGCGCCCAGGAACGCGGCTTCGGCCTCGACATTGCTGGGAAGGGCGCGCGCGGCAGTTTCGTCGGGGCGGGTGATGAGTTCGAGTTCGGCCATGGTTGCGCGTTCTTTGCGAAGACCGGCCTGCGGGTGCAAGCAGGGATTGATCCCTTATTACTCCACAGCCTGTGGAAGGCCAGCTGCCCCTTGCCCCGCCATTTTGCATCTGCGAAAAGCGCGGCGACCATGGCCGACCCAAGGATCATCGACATCGCGCTGGACGAAGCGACGATCCTGTGGCGCAACGCCGATATCGAGCAAGAGCGGCGCATCGCGATCTTCGATTTGATCGAGGAAAATACCTTCAAGCCGCTTCGCGCCTGGGACGCCGGACACCAGGGCCCATACCGTCTCAAACTGTCAGTCGACGATGGCCGCCTGATCATGGAAGCAAGCAGCGATGACGGCGCCGTGCTGGAAACGCTGATCCTTGGCCTGGGCCGGTTTCGCCGCCCGATTCGCGAATATTTCGCAATCTGTGACAGTTACTACCAGGCTATCCGGCGCGCTACGGCAAGCGAGATTGAAACCATCGACATGGCCCGCCGCGGCGTCCACAACGAAGCGGCTGAAATGCTGCTGGAGCGGTTGACGGGCAAGGTCGACACCGACTTTGCAACTGCCCGGCGGCTCTTTACCCTGATCTGCGTCCTGCATATCAGGGGCTGACATAACCGGGGCGCACGCGAAAAGTCATGGCTCGAAAATCACCGTCACGCCGGCTGCGGCTGCGTCTCTTGGGCGTCGCGCTGCTGATTGCGCTGGCGGGCGGCGCGTGGGGCTGGTGGCAGGTCAAGCACTGGCAACCCGACCGCCGGGTATTCCCGATGCAGGGCGCCGAGGTGGGCAGCGCCGACGGGGTGATCGACTGGCGGGCTTTAAAGGCGATCGGCGCAGAGTTTGCCTATCTCGACGCATCGGCCAGCGCCTTTGCCCGTGACGACAGTTTTTCGCGCAATCTTGAGGATGCCAAAGTGGCGAAAATCCAGGTCGGGGCGCTCCACCGCTATGATCCGTGCCAGCCGGCCGAACGGCAAGCTGCCAATTTCGTCACCGTAGTGCCGCGCGATCCCAAGATGCTGCCCCCGGCAGTCGAGCTTGACATGCTGGGGGACGATTGTCCCGTGCCGGTCAGCGACCAGAGTATCGAAAGCGAGCTGACAACGTTCCTCAACCAGATCGAAAACCACACCGGAAAGGCCGCCATCCTGAAGCTGACTCCGCGGTTTCAGTCGCGTTACCGCATAGCCTCGCAGATCGACCGCAACCTGTGGCTGGTCCGCACGCGCTTTCAGCCGGACTACGCAGGCCGGCCGTGGATGCTGTGGACCGCCAACGGCCAGCTTAGCAATCAGGCAACCAAGGATGGCCTGCGCTGGGTTGTCGTGCAGCCATGAAAGACAACAGGCCATGATTGACCGCGACACTCTTATCGCTGCAGCGAAGGAGGCAGTGTCCCGCGCATATGCCCCTTATAGCCGCTTTCAGGTCGGCGCTGCGTTGGGTTTCGCCGACGGCAACATTGTTACCGGCGCGAATGTCGAGAATGCCAGTTACGGGCTTGCCCTGTGCGCGGAGACAGCGGCAGTGGCGCGCGCCATGAACGACGGGAAGCGCAGTGATCTGGTTGCTATCGCGGTTACGGGAGGGATCGAAGGGGTTCTTGGGGATCCGGTAACCCCGTGCGGGCGCTGCCGGCAAGTACTGAGCGAATTGGCGCAGCTGGGCCAGACTGATCCGTTAGTGTGGTGTGTTGGATCGCACTCAATATCCGAACATAGGCTGTCCGACCTTCTGCCGCACGCCTTTGGCCCTGCCAGCTTGGGTTGAAAAAGACCGGGCGGCCGGTTTGAATACCACCAGCCGCCCGATACGTGCCTTACTTGGTAGCGTTGTCGGCTGCCTGCTTGGCGGCATCGCCAACGTCCTGCGCGGCAGCACCAACATCCTTCGCGGCATCGGCAATCGCGTTGTTCTTGGCCGCGTTGCTGTTCGACTGGTTCATGAAGAACACCACCCCGACGATCAGCGCGATGATCAGCACGATACCGATCAGCCACGATCCGCCGCCGCTGCGGCCTTCTTCCTTGATGATTGTTACATTGGGTTCATCAGACATAGTCACCTCCTGCTTTAACAGGGGCAAAAACGGACCATGGCGGCAAATGTTCCCGCAAATGCACACCAGTGCACGCAGCGGTCAGGCGGCTTGGCGCCCTTCCAGCCATTCGAGCAGCGCCCCCAGGCACTCGCGGCCAAGTTGGGCGGATCGTTCAGGTGACCAGTTCTGCACCAGACACGGCAGGTCGTCGTTGTCCTTGAACGGCATTTCGAGCGTCATGCTGACCGCACCGAACCGCTCGGCCAGCTGGTTGGTCGACATGGTCAGGTTGGCCTTGCCCGCGCGCGCCGCCGGGTAGCCCAGCCTGGTCTGGAAATCGGGCGTGCGCCGCGCCAGAATCCTTTTATAACCATCAAACCCGGCCTGCTGCGCCTCGTTCCATGACGGAATCCCTTCAAATCCCGCCAGAAACACTGCCGGGATCGCCTCATCACCATGCACGTCCATAGCGAAATGCACCCCGGTTTCGTCCATCGCATTGCGGATTGCCAGAACTTCGGGAGAACGTTCCGCAGAAGGGTGGGCCCATTCGCGGTTGAGGTTCACCCCGGCAAAATTGGTGCGCAGATGACCGCGGCACGACCCGTCGGGATTGGCGTTGGGCACTACATGGAACCGGCACAGCTGGCGCAGCCGCCGCGCGACCGGATCGGCGGGGTCAGTCAGGCAATCCAGCGCGCCTTCCATCCACCATTCGGCCATCGATTCGCCTGGATGCTGACGGGCATAGAGCCACACCTGCGTCTCACCTTCGCCCATTTCAAGGCAATCGATCGGCTGTCCTTCAAGGCTGTGTCCAAGACATCGATAGTTCACACCCTGAGAGCCCGCCGCCTGCGCGACCAGATCGTGGTGGCGTTCCATCGAATAGGGCGCAAAGTATGCAAACCAGCAAAGGTCGCTTTCGGGGGTATAAGTGATGGTCAATGAGCCATCCGCCGCTCCCTTGTCGAAACTGCACTCCGCGCGGGCCCAGAACTGGCGGTCTTCGCTGACCGCAGCGCGGTATGCCGGCCAGCCATCGGGATATGCCGAAGCATTGAGCCCGGTAATCTTCAACGTCAGCGTCTGCCCCGCCGCCCCGGCTGCGCGGAAATGGAACCACTGGAAAAAATCGGATTCGCGATCCTTACGTATCCTGAGCTGCGCGGTGGTTCCGGAAATGGACAGGACTTCGATGTTGCCGCTATCAAACGCGGCATCGATGCAAAGGGTGGATGCGGTCATTTAACCTCGATAGTCTCACCCGATTGACCAGGAAACCCCTCGAACAGCGCCTCAGCCATTTTTGCCGCGGCCAGGTCTGTGCTGGCCAGCGGCGATTTGGCATCAACGCTGAAGCTGGCACGTCCTTCCCACAGGGTGCGCGCGCTGACGCGGTCCTTGATCACTACACCAAGCTCGGTCTGCATCTGCTGGCCCGATCCGCCGCCCAGATTGAAGCCCAGACCCAGGCCAAGTCCGCTGCCATAGCTGCCGGTTGACCCGCCCACGCCCACGCTGACCGGTCCTGATTTGCGCGCCGGATCGGACAGGCTGCGGCTGACCCGCATTTGCGCAATCTGTCCGCCCTGTCCGGCAGCCGCTTCGGCATAGCCCAGCAAAGCAAGCTGGCGCTGCACGGCAAGTCTGTAGGTCTGCCATTCCAGCGATTTGCCATCGGTCCCCGGGGCCGGTTCGACCGCCACGGTACCGCGCGAAAGCGAAGCAAACTCAGGCGCATGAAACCGCGTAACCTGAACCGGACCGACCGGCGCAACACAACCTGACAGCGCCGCAAAGCCAAGTGCAGCGGCGGCAAGGGGCAGAAACTTCATGGTCCGGCAACCTCTCTTCCGTGTCACGTATCCAGACAATGTGTCCCTGAAAGTCGTTTCATGCAAGGATGTTAGCGTTTCAGGCTTTCCTCGCCGGTGCGGCCGGGAAAGCCATCGAACAGGGCTCTGGCAAGGCGCACTGCAACCGCGCCGTCATTCCATTTGTCGTCGCCTTCACGTGTGGCAATGGCGGCGCGGCCTTCCCACAGCACGGTGCCCGAAGCGCGATCGCGTATGCGCGCTTCCAGCATGGTCGACAGCAGTGCCCGCTTGGGCCTGGTTCCATCGACGTAAAGCCCCAGCCCCAGCATCGAGCCGCGGTTTGACAGCCCGACGCTCATCTCGCCGCTGACCGGCTTGCGCTTGACCTCGGCGGGCATCAGTTCGCTGCGCAGGATACGCACTTCGGCCACCTGCCCGCTTCCAGCAGACGGTGCGGTCCGATAACCTGACTGGATCAGTTCGCTTTCGACCGCCGCCTGGAACGCTGCATCCTGACGCAAGTCCGATCCGCCGCTGCCATCGGGCATCGCCACCACCGCGATCGTTCCGCTTTGCAGGGCGAAGGCTTCTTCGGCCCGGAACCGCGCCACTTCGATCTTTCCTTCGACGTTGCGGCTTGCGCGCGAACGCCAGTCGGGCTGATCGTAGCCGCGCCCAAACGTGTCATCCATGCCGCGCCACGGGCCTGCCTGGGCCAGAACCGCGGTTCCGCTCAAGGCCAGCAGAGCGGCGGCGGCAAAAGACGCTGGGCGGGACATTGGCATGGACGATCTTTCGCAGGGCAAGGCTGACAGCCAGCGCCTTACGCTTTCAGTCCCGCCACCTTGCCTTGTGATGAACGCCCCATACTGTATTGCGCCTTTTCCAAGTGTCGGCCTGAAGATCGAAGGACAGCGCCCCATGATCCCTACCCTTCCCGTTCTTGTCACTGGCGGCGCTGGCTACATTGGCAGCCATGCGGTTCTGGCCCTGACCGATGCCGGCTGGCCCGTCGCGGTGATTGACAACCTGACCACCGGTTTTCGCTGGGCAGTGCCCGACGGCGTGGCATTCTATCAGGGCGATATCGAGGATGCGGATCTGCTGGCGCGCATTTTTGCCGAACAGAAGATCGGCGCGATCATGCATTTTGCCGGATCGATCATCGTTCCCGAATCGGTCGAAAACCCGTTGAAGTATTATCACAACAACACTGCCAAGAGCCGGGCGCTGATCGCCGCTGCGGTCAAAGCCGGGGTGCCGCATTTCATCTTCAGTTCGACCGCGGCGACCTATGGGATTCCCAGGGTCTCGCCGGTTACTGAAGACAGCGAAAAGGCGCCGATCAATCCTTACGGGATGTCCAAGCTGATGACCGAGACGATGCTGGCCGATATAGCCGCGGCGCATCCCATCAACTATTGCGCACTACGCTATTTCAATGTCGCCGGGGCTGATCCGCGCGCGCGCAGCGGCCAATCCACCGCCGGGGCGACGCACCTGATCAAGGTCGCGGTTGAGGCGGCGCTGGGCAAACGCGGCCATGTCGAGGTGTTCGGCACCGATTATGCCACCCCCGACGGAACCGGCGTACGCGATTACATCCATGTCGCTGATCTGGCCAACGCACATGTGCTTGCCCTGCAGGCACTGATGGCCGATCCAGGCCGCTCGCTGACCATGAACGCGGGATATGGCCGGGGCTTCTCGGTACTCGAAGTGCTCGATGCGGTTGACCGCGTGACCAACAATCCGATCTTGCGCAAACTGTCGCCGCGCCGGGCCGGTGATCCCGATGCGCTGATATCGGACAACCGCCGGATCAAGGCGACCTTGCCGTGGCAGCCGCAATATGCCGATCTTGATACGATCGTCACCCACGCGCTGGCATGGGAACGTCGTTTGTCGGAAATCCGCGACACTTGATAGAGCGCCCTTGGCGACCGGGCTGCTTCATGGCAGCACCGCATCCATACCAGACAAGGGGCTCCATCGATGATCAAGCATGCCTTTTTTGCCGGCGCAGCCGCGCTGGCGCTGACCGCCATCTCCACCGCTGCCCATGCCGATGCCAGCGATGCCCAGATCGATGCGGTGATCGATGAAGGCCTGAACCGCAGCGAAGCGATGACCACTGCCTCGGCCCTGATGGACGGAATCGGCCCGCGCCTGACCAATTCTGAAGGCTATCGCCGCGCCGCCGACTGGGCGATCGCGCGGTTTGATTCGCTTGGCTTGCAGAACGTCCATCGCGAAGCGTTCGATTTCGGCCTGGGCTGGAACATCGACAGCTACAGCGCCCGCATGGTCGAGCCGCGCATGGTCAGCATGACCGCCATACCCGTGGCCTGGTCTCCGCCGACCAATGGTACGCTGCGCGCGCCGGTCATCGTCGCCCCGGTTGGCAATCCTGCCCGGTTCGAACTTTGGAAGCAGGAATGGAAGGGCAAGCTGGCGGGCAAGATCGTGATGACATCGATGCCCGGCAGCACGACCGAATCGGACAAGCCGGTGTTCCGCCGCCTGGATGACAAGGACCTTGGCGGCTATGACAAATACAGCCTGCCCAGCTTTGATCCCGATGCCACCGACCGCCGACTGCGCCGGGTCAACGTACCGCTGGATATCAGCCGCTTTCTGAAAGACGAAGGCGCACTGGCGATGGTCAAGATCAGCTACCGCGACGGTATGCTGGTCCACGGTGAGGGCTACAATTACCGCGCTGGCGAAACTCTGGCCTTGCCTGCCTTTGAACTGGCGGCAGAGGATTACCGCCGCCTGGTCCGCCTGGCCAAAACGGGCACCGCGCCGCAGATCGAATTGAACCTTGCCGCCCGCTATGACGACAAGGTCACCCGCGCAGAAAACCTGTTCGGCGATATCGCCGGCAGCGATCCCAAGGCCGGATACGTAATGGCCGGCGCACATTTCGATTCGTGGATCGCCGGCGACGGCGCGGCGGACAATGGCGCGGGCAGCGTGGTGGTAATCGAAGCTGCGCGCATCCTCAAACGTCTGGGCGTCAAGCCGCGCCGCACGATCCGATTTGCCCTGTGGACCGGCGAGGAACAGGGTCTGCTCGGCAGCCGCGCATATATCGAACAGCATCTGGCTACCCGCCCTGTCGATAGCAAGCTAACCGGCATCGCCGCCTATTCGGCCTGGGCCAACGCCTGGCCGATCACTCCCAAGGCGGGCTACGGCGATCTCAAGGCCTATTTCAATCTGGACAACGGCGGCGGCAAGATCCGCGGAGTCTATGCGGAAAACAACATTGCCGCCGAACCGATGCTCAAAAAGTGGCTCAGCCCGTTTGATGGTCTGGGTGCAAGCCGGGTCGTGACCAGCAAGACCGGCGGGACTGACCACGTCTTCATGCAGGCGATCGGGCTGCCCGGATACCAGTTCATCCAGGACCCGCTCGACTATGACAGCCGGGTCCACCATTCCAACCTGGATACGGTCGACCATTTGCGCGGCGACGATCTGCGCCAGGCGGCCACGATCATGGCCGCGATGCTGCTGCAGGCTGCGAACAGCGACAAGGACCTGCCGCGCCAGCCGCTGCCGGCCAAGCCCGTGCCGACCGATCCGTTTAAGGTGGCCGATCCGGATGAATAAGAAGGTGCCGGGGCGCGAATCTCTTGACTTCGCGGCCTGGCACCCATAACGGCCCCACTTCCAATTTCAGCGGGATTTGCCCGCACGAGAGAAACCATGAAGATTCGCAACAGCCTCAAGTCGCTCAAGGACCGCCACCGGGACAACCGCGTGATTCGCCGCCGTGGCCGGACCTATGTGATCAACAAGACCAACCGCCGCTTCAAGGCGCGCCAGGGCTAAACTGCTCTGGCTGGCGGGCCGGACCCGCCGGTTGCCAACGGCCCGCCTCCGCACAGGGGAGCGGGCCGCTGCCGTTTATGACCGGGAGGTATGGCGCCATGACACAGATCGAAGCGGTCGTGTTCGATGTCGGCAATGTGCTGGTGCGCTGGGATCGGCGGCTGCCTTTTGTCGGCCATTTTACTGATCCCGAAGACCTTGATCGTTTCCTTGAGGAGGTTATCCCCCTGTCATGGCACGCCGAGCACGACGCTGGCCGGCCCGCCGCTGAAATGGTGGCTGAACGCAGCGCGCTGTTCCCGGACCATGCCGCACTGATCGCCCGGTGGTTCACCCATTTTCACGAATCAGTGCCCGGGCCGGTGCCCGGTAGTCCCGAACTGGTGGAAGCCCTGCATGCCCGCGGCGTTCCGCTTTACGCGATTACCAATTTTGGCGCGGATACCTGGGCCGGATTTTCCCCGACTTTCAACTTGGCACAGCGCTTTCGCGACATCGTGGTGTCTGGGGTGGAGAAGCTGTCCAAGCCTGACCCGGCGATCTTTGCACTGGCAGCGGGGCGGTTTGGCCATGCGCCAGGGACGATGCTGTTTGTCGACGATAGTCTGCCCAATGTGGAGGCCGCCCGCGATTGCGGCTGGCATGCCCATCACTTTGTCGATGCGGACGGGCTGGAGGAAGATCTGCGCAACCGGCGCTTGCTGGCCTGATCCCACACAAAAAAGGGCCCCCGTTCAAAGGAACGAGGGCCGTTTGAGGGTGGGCTGTCAGGATGCCTGGTTTACGCTTCAGGCGGCAGCGTTGCAGTGCTGAAGGTCTTCAGCGCTGAGTTCGCCCTTGGGGGTGGCGAATTTGGTGACGGCGCCAAAAGTCTTGACGACCTGTCTGCATGTGTTGACCGCGCGCGATCCGTCGACCGGGCCGACGCAGGCATCGCCAGCGCACTTCCACAGAACGCCGTTGACGACCTTCTTGGCCGGGGCTTCAAGCCCGCTGACCAGAGTGGCGGAATAGGCATTGGTCCCCGCCTTGGCCGGCGAAACAGTCGCGCCGAAGCTGGCGATCGTGCCCGCCATGGCAAGGCCGGCGGCGAACAGCATGCGCGGCAGCGGATTCTGGGTCTGGATAATCATGGTTATTCCCCTTGTATGTCTGGAACGCAGGGACCGGCATTTCCTGGGAGGGAGGCTGTGTCGATTTGCGTTGCGAATCACTACCTATCAAGATAAGTTTTTAGTTGCAACCTGAAACTGTTCAGCGGGGCAAAGATTTTTTTGTGCAACCTTAAGCCAGATTGGTTTAGGGTCGGCCCATAGAAGAGGATCGCCAATGGGAAAGCTTCACGAACCGCTGGATTGCCAGAACTGCGGCCTGCCTGCTGCTCTTGAAGTGATGGGCGAACGTTGGTCGTTCATGATTCTGCGCGCCGCATTTAACGGCCTGCATCATTTCGAAGAGTTTCTTGGCGCGCTGGGCATTGCCCGCAACATCCTGTCGAATCGTCTGGCCCGTCTGGTCGAACACGGCATCATGAAGCGTGAGGCGCTTCCCGACGATCGCCGCAAGATCGAATATCGCCTGACAGAAAAAGGGCTTGATCTACTTCCTGCCATGCTGGCGCTGCGCCAGTGGGGAGAAAAGTACGGCGAAGGTGTGCCAAGCAATCCTGTGCTGTGCGATGTCCGAGACGGGCTGCCGATCGGCGCTATCAACATTCGCGCCCATGACAGCCGGGTCCTGGGGCCCAAGGATCTGGAATGGCGTGACCGCGCTGATGTGGGCGCAGCCATTCATAACGACGACGATGCACCGGTCCGTCCGGCGCTGAACGCATTGGGTTAGCAAGCAGCCAGACCAACGCTTACGTATTCCGGTTTGCGTTTCAGTCCATCTTCAATCACTATGCTGCAATGCAGCAAGTTCAGAAGCTACCCGATACCGACGAGCGCAAGTTCCTCGAAGCCATTGCCCGGCGTGTCCTGATCCGCGCCGACTATAATGGCGCGCAAATGCTGCTGGCCCCTCACCAACTGTTCGAACGGCACGATGAACTCTATGTGGGCGCGCTCAACATGGGCAAGGCCTGGCGCAGCGACGACGAGCGCCGGCTTGGCTTCTTCAAGCTTAAGGGCCTTGGCAACGTCAGCCTGACCGAAGATGGCTTTGAGCCGCTCGACCTTGAAGCGGCAGCTCTTCCCCGCCCCGAAGACCGCCTGCTGTTCGCGGTTTAAGCGCGGTTATGCGCGCGGCGCGGTGCGGCGATAACTGAGCGCTTCGGCCACGTGGATGCGCCCGATGCCTTCGCTGCCCGATAAATCGGCGATGGTGCGCGAAACCCGCAGCATTCGCGTATAGCCGCGCGCTGACAGGCGCATCGCTTCTGCCGCCTGCAGCAGCAGTTTGCGGCCCGGCTCGTCCGGCGTCGCGTGCGCTTCCAGCAAATCACCATCCAGTTCGGCATTGCTGCGTTTGGCCGTACCGCTAAGCCGCGCCATCTGCACTTGGCGAGCGGCAGCCACCCGTGCGGCCACTTCGGCGCTGCCTTCGGCAGGCGGCGGAAGGGCAAGGTCGGCGGCACTGACTGGATCCACCTCGACATGCAGGTCGATCCGGTCGAGCAGCGGTCCCGATACCTTTCCTTGATAATCGGCGGCGCAGCGCGGCGCGCGGCTGCAACCCAAGGCCGGATCGCCCAGATGCCCACAGCGGCACGGATTCATCGCAGCAACCAGCTGCACCCGCGCCGGAAACGTCACATGGGCATTGGCGCGGGCGACATCGACCACCCCGGTTTCGAGCGGCTGACGCAGGGAATCGAGCACGGCGCGCTGAAACTCGGGCAGTTCATCCAGAAACAGCACCCCCAGGTGCGCCAGGCTGACCTCCCCCGGTTTGACCCGCAGCCCGCCGCCGGTCAGCGCCGCCATCGAAGCCGAATGGTGCGGCGATCGGAACGGCCGGGCACGGCTGATCCGACCTTCTTCCAGCGTGCCGGCGACCGATGCGACCATCGACACTTCCAGCGCCTCTGCCGGAGACAGTTCGGGCAATATTCCCGGCAGGCACGAGGCAAGAAGCGACTTTCCCGCGCCCGGCGGCCCGATCAGCAGCAGGTTGTGCCCGCCCGCTGCGGCAATTTCGAGCGCACGCTTGGCCACTTCCTGGCCCTTGACCTGTTTAAGGTCCGGCCCGAAGCCTGGGGGATCGGCCTGACCGGGCTGCGGCGGGCTGAGCTGCTGGGTCCCCTTCAGATGATTAAGCAGGCTGACCAGATCGGGCGCGGCAACAACGGAAACGCCGCCCGCCCAGCTTGCCTCTGCCCCCTGGGCCGCGGGACAGACCAGCCCCTTGCCTGCGCTGCCGGCATGGATCGCTGCCAGCAGCACCCCGGGCGTCGCAACGATCCGCCCGTCAAGCGCCAGTTCGCCAACCGCGACGAAATCGGCCAGCTGCTCCGCATCGGTGACACCCATCGCCGCCAGCAGCGCCAGCGCTATCGGCAGGTCATAGTGCGATCCTTCCTTGGGCAGATCGGCAGGGGAAAGATTGATAGTGATCCGCTTGGGCGGCAGCGACAGGCCCATTGAAGCCAGCGCGGCATGGACCCGTTCGCGGCTTTCATTCACTGCCTTGTCGGGCAAGCCAACCAGATTGAACCGCGGCATGCCCGGCGCAATCTGGCACTGCACCTCAACACTTCGCGCCTCTAGCCCGAGATAGGCAACCGTAGAAACCAGCGCGACCACGCGTAAACCCCCGAACTAACGTATAATTACAGCGTGATGCAGGAGCGATCCCGCGCTGTCGAGGGGCGCAGCGGTAAAAGTGGCAGTAACTCGATTTTAACCGGCCTGCTTGGCAAAGCAGCAACACGCGCGGGCCGATTATGCACTGATGCGCACGCTTGCCGCCCTTCTGTTGCCGCTTCTGGCCCTGACCGTTTCGCCCGCCGCCGCGCGGGCAGCGGACGCTGGGTCTGTGGTTGTAACGGTGGAAGAGGTGGTATTCGAAAGCCAGGGGGGCTCGGAACGGATCGTGGGCGTGGCACCGCCGGCACTGCCGCGCGGCATTGCCACCTACGGTCCGTTCCGGGTGCTGGACGCTGGGCATGCCGCGCTGGTCGACGTGACCGACGCGCGCAGTCCGGCGCAATTCGGCGCGATGCTCAAGGCCCATCCCGGCATCGCCGTGATCGAAATGATCGAATGCCCTGGCACCGAAGATGACCGCGCCAACCTGCTGCTGGGCCGCATGATTCATGCCCGCGGGATAGCCACGCACGTCCCGGCAGGCGGATCTGTGCGCTCGGGCGGGGTCGAACTGTTTCTGGCAGGTGCCCGGCGCGTGGCCGATGAAGGATCTGAATTTGCCGTCCACGCCTGGGAAGACGAAGACGGCCGCGAGGCGACCGACTATCCCGCCGATGCTCCTGAAAACCGTGCCTACCTCGATTATTACCGCGAAATGGGCATGACCGCGCAGCAGGCCGCATCGTTTTATGCGATGACCAATTCAGTGCCTTTCGCCAATGCCAGGTGGCTGACCGCCGCCGACATGCGCGGCTGGGTCAGCCTGAACTAGAGCCAGGCACAGCTTGACTCCGGCACGTCCGTCACGTAACGGCGCGCCTCTGTTATTCGGTCGTCCAGATGGACGGTCTACTTGCCATAGAGATTCGAAGGTTTTGTCATGAAGCGCACTTTCCAGCCCAGCAACCTCGTTCGCGCCCGCCGTCATGGCTTTCGCGCCCGGACGGCTACGGTTGGCGGCCGCAACATTCTGCGCGCTCGCCGCGCCCGCGGACGCAAGAAGCTGTCCGCCTGAGCGAAAAGCCAAAGATGTCGGTCCTGACCAAACGGGCCGATTTTCTTGCTGCAAACCGGGGCTTGCGGGTAGCACGCCCCGGTTTTGTGTTGTTGGTAAACCGCAACGATTGCGATGCGATCCGCTATGGCATCACCGTGACCAAGAAGATCGGTAATGCCGTTGTGCGCAACCGGATGAAGCGCCGCTTTCGCGCACTGCTGCGCGAACTGTTGCCAAGCGCCGGGCTTCCCGCCCATGATCATATCCTGATCGGCCGCGACGGCGGGGTCGAACGAGAGTTTGCCAAACTGCGCGAGGAACTGGCCATGGCGCTTTTGCGCGCGGCGCAGGGCAAGGGCGATCCGCCCCGCCGCCCCAGAACCGGCCCGCGATGAAACAGCTGCTGATCCTGATCGCCCGGGGCTGGCAACTTGGCCCATCACGGATCTTGCCATCAAGCTGCCGTTTCGCCCCGTCCTGCTCGCAATATGCGATCGAGGCCTGGAAAAAGCACGGGGCGATTAAGGGTAGCTGGCTGGCGGCGAAGCGTATACTGCGCTGCCATCCGTGGGGTGGGCACGGCCACGATCCGGTGCCGTAACCCGCGCGGCCCGCTTGATCGTAATGCGCTTTCCCCCAATCTGACCTGCAACGACCGACAATACAGGACGCCTTCGTGGACAAGACCAATTCGCGTAACATCATCCTGGCCGTAGTGCTGACCGCGCTGCTGCTGTTCGGCTGGGATGCCGGGGTGCGCTATTTCTACCCGCAGGCGAACAAGCCCAAGCCCGCGCCCGTTGCCGCCGCATCGGCGCCGTCAGCCGCCGCTCCGGCCAAGCCGACGCGCGAAGGCGGGCTGACCAGCGCGGCCGATCAGGCGCTTGAAGCGCGTGATCTCAAGGCTGCGCTCAACCCTGCCGGCCGCGTGCCGATTGCGGCACCGGGACTTTCGGGATCCATCAACCTTACCGGCGGCGTGGTCGATGACCTGACGCTCAACCGCCATACCGCCGCGATCGACAAGAACAGCGGACCACAGCGGATCTATTCGCCCGCCGGGACGCCTGCGCAGGAATATGCGCAGTTTGGCTTCCTGGGCCAGGGCATCGGCGCACCCAATGCCGGCACGGTGTGGACTGCGCCCCAAGATGCAAAGCTGACCCCGCAGACCCCGGTCACCCTGACCGCCAGCAACGGCACTGGCCAGACCTTTACACTGACCTACGCGATCGACGCCGATTACATGATTACGGTTACCCAGACCGCTGCCAATACCGGCACCGCGCCAGTGGTGGTAAAGCCCTATGCACTGCTCAGCCGGACCAACAAGACCGCCAGCATCGACAGCTTCAACGTGCATTCCGGCCCGTTCGGCGCCTTTGACGGCAAGGTCAGTTTTGGTCCGAATTACAAGGATGTTTCCGAGGCACAGCAACAGGCCAATCCCGGCAAGACCAACTGGGTCGGTTTCACTGACATCTACTGGATGTCGGTGCTGATCCCTGACGCTGCCGGGGCGATCAGTGATTTCCGCAGCCTGGGCGCGGGCCAGTTTCGCGCCGATCTGGTCTATGGCGATATCGCCGTGGCGCCTGGCCGGCAGATCACCCGCACCACGCGGCTTTATGCCGGGGCCAAGGAATCCACTGTGCTCGACCGCTATGAAGATGCGGGCGTCACCAACTTCGGCCTGGCGATCGACTGGGGCTGGTTCAGCTGGTTTGCCCGTCCGATCTTCTGGCTGCTTAAGGCCCTGTTCGGCGCGGTCGGCAATTTCGGCGTGGCGATCATGCTGCTGACGGTGATCGTCAAAGGCATCATGTTCCCGGTATCACAGCGCCAGTTCGCCTCGATGGCGGCGATGAAGGCGATCCAGCCCAAGATGAAGGCGCTTCAGGACCGCTACAAGGACGACAAGCCGAAGGCCCAGGAAGAGATCATGAAGCTCTACAAGCAGGAGGGCGTCAATCCGCTCGCCGGATGCTTGCCGATCTTCCTGCAGATCCCGGTATTCTTTGCCTTGTACAAAACCCTGATCCTGTCGGTCGAAATGCGCCATCAGCCGTTCGTGCTGTGGATCAAGGACCTGTCTGCGCCCGATCCGGCGCATGTGCTCAACCTGTTCGGCCTGCTCAACTTCACCCCGCCGGCATTCCTTGGCATCGGGGTACTGGCCCTGCTGCTGGGCGTGACGATGTACTACCAATTCAAGCTGAACCCGGCGCAGATGGATCCCGTCCAGCAACAGATGTTCGCGATCATGCCGTGGGTGATGATGTTCATCATGGCGCCGTTTGCGGCTGGCCTGCTGCTTTACTGGATCACCAATAACGTGCTGACCATTGCGCAGCAGACGTATCTCTATTCCAAGCACCCGCAAATGAAGGCGCAGACCGATAAGGACGCGGCCGACGCCAAACGCGCCAAGGCCAAGGCCTGATCCGGTGGACGAAGCCGAAGTCCTCGCCGAACAGGCGCGCCGCCTGTTTGCAGGGCGTGTCGAGTTCCTCAAAAGTGCGCCCGGGCTGCAGTTTCTGCCCGATCCTGATTTTCCGGAACTGGCCTTTGCGGGCCGCTCCAACGTCGGCAAGTCCAGCCTGATCAACGCCGTGACCGGGCGCAAGGCGATCGCCCGCGCCTCGGTCACGCCGGGCCGGACACAAGAGCTGAACTTTTTCGACGTCGGAGAACCGACCAAGCTGCGGCTGGTCGACATGCCCGGTTACGGTTTTGCCAAGGCACCGATCAAGGTGGTCGATGCCTGGAAGCGGCTGGTCCGCGATTTCCTGCGCGGCCGCGCAGTGCTCAAACGCACTCTGGTGCTGATCGACAGCCGCCACGGGGTGAAGGACGTCGACCGCGACATGATGAAGATGCTGGATGAGGCCGCCGTGGGCTATCGCCTGGTCCTGACCAAGGCGGACAAGATCAAGGCAAGCGAACTGGAAACGGTCCTGATCGCAACCCAGGCCGAAGCGCGCAAGCATTCCGCAGCCTTTCCGGTGGTCCATGTGACGTCCAGCGAAAAGGGCATGGGCATTGCGCAGTTGCGCGCGGCGATCCTTGAAGACGCGGCGCTATGACCCGGAACGCTTGAGCACGGTGCGATTGCGGGGCAGCCATTCGTCCTTGCCATCATCCACCGGGTTGACCTCTTTCACTGTGATCATCGAATTGCCGGAACGAGTGGTTGTTTCGCGTACCTGGGCCATGCCATCGCCGTCGCGTCGCAGCTCGGTTTCCACCAGGATCCAGTGCCGCAGGTCCGTTGCAGGCTGCGGCTGGATAAGCCGGGCAGTGCCGCTGTCCAGGGGCCGGCCTTTTCGCGCGATGGCATAAGCGATAGCCGCGCTGGCCAGATCGACCTGCCTTACCGTCGTAATCCAGACCAGACCTGTCTGCGGACCGTCATCGAACTCGGCAGTGCGGACGGTGGTCACGCCGTCGCGCTGAGCGACCACAGAAACGCGAACGGGTAGTCCTTGCCACGCGTTGCTCTGGTAATCGCGGTATTGCAGTTCGCCGCGCCATTTGCCGGCTGTGCCCGCCAATAACTCATCAGGAGAAAGCGGGGCCTGGCCCGATACAGGCTGGGCCAGCACGACCAAGGTGGCAATGCCGCTGATAACGGATCGGAACATGTCGGCTACCTTTCGCAAATGGGAAAAAGACCGCCTGATCGGCAGCCCGCCCTTTGCATTTGCCGGGGGGCGCGGTCGCCTCATTCCAGCGCAACTTCATCTTTTTCAGGATTTGAGACGCGTCAGATCGCTATCGGGCAAACAGCTGGCCCAGATCGGCAAAGGCTTTCATCTCGATCGCGTTGCCCGATGGATCGCGAAAGAACATCGTGGCCTGTTCGCCCGGTTCGCCGCGAAAACGGACGTAGGGTTCGATGTCGAACCGGGTGCCAGCTGCTTTGAGCCGCGCGGCCAGATCTTCCCAGTCCTTCAGCGCCAGAACGATACCGAAATGCGGCACCGGCACGCCGTGCCCGTCAACCGGGTTGGTACCGGCGTCTGCGGCGGCCTCACCGGTGCAGTGCGCCACTATTTGATGGCCATAAAAATCAAAGTCGATCCACTGGTCGCTGCTGCGCCCTTCGGGACAGCCCATGACCCCGCCCCAGAAGGCACGTGCCTCAGCCAGATCGCGGACGGGAAAGGCAAGGTGGAAAGGACGCAGGCTCATGCGCTTACTTGGACCGATTCGTCTTTCCTACACAAGCGTCATTCCCGCATGGCATCGCGATGCTCCTGCGCCGCCCCAAACCTGTCCGCACCCGTATCCCGAACGCCCATATGCAAAACGGGCGCTGCACCTTGCCCCAGCCGCTTTGCCCGGCACGCGGCGGGGTCCCGTTTCTTCCGCATGGACACTGTGATTTCTGTGATCATGTTCAGCCTCGACAGGATAAACCTGAACGGTTACGGGTCCGTGGCATGAAGCTGATCCTGGGCAACAAGAACTATTCAAGCTGGTCGCTGCGCGGCTGGCTGGCGGCCAAGCAATCGGGTCTTCCCTTTGAAGAAATCATGGTACCGCTTTACGGCGATGATTGGGACGAGCGCAAACGCGACAATGATGCGATCGCGCCGTCATCGGGTAAGGTCCCGGTGCTGTGGGACGGCGACGCGGTGGTATGGGACAGCCTGGCGATCATCGAGTACCTTGCCGACAAGGTCGGGCGTGACCGGTTCTGGCCCAAGGGCGATGCTGCCCGGGCCATGGCCCGGTCGATGGTCGCTGAAATGCACAGCTCCTACCTCGCGCTGCGGCGCGAATGCCCGCTCAACGTGCGGCGCCGGGTTGAAGGCGCGCAAATCAGCGAAGCGGCCAAGGCCGATGTGGTGCGCATCCTGACCCTGTGGGCCGAAGCCCGCGCCCGCTTCGGCCAAGGCGGACCATTCCTGTTCGGCACCTTTTGCGCCGCAGACATCATCTATGCCCCGGTAGTGAGCCGATTTATCAGCTATGGCATCGGGGTGCCCGGCTTTGCCCTCGCCTATATGGAAGCAGTGTGGGAGCACGAGTGGATGCAGGCCTGGGTCTCCGCCGCTGAAGCCGAGGACTGGACCATCGAACAGTTTGAGACCGAGCCGGCGCGCCGTTAATCGTGACTACCGCGCCGCCCCCCGTCCTTCCCCTGGCCGAAGCCCTGATTGCCTGCCCCAGCGTAACCCCGGCAGCTGGGCTGGTGTTCGATTGCCTGGAAGGCCAATTGGCTCCGCTGGGTTTTGCAGTGCACCGCTTTCATGCGGGTGAGGCGCCCGATGGTCCGGTAGAAAACCTGTTCGCAATCCGCACGGGGCCTGAAGGTACCCGGCACTTCGCCTTTGCCGGCCATGTCGATGTTGTGCCGCCCGGCGAAGGTTGGGCCAGCGCGCCCTTTGCTCCCGAAGTGCGCGGCGATCTGCTCTATGGCCGCGGCGCGGTCGACATGAAGGGTTCGATTGCGGCAATGGTTGCTGCGGCTGCCGCGATACCCGCTGAAGCCGGCACGATCAGTTTCATCATCACCGGGGATGAGGAGGGCCCGGCGCGGTTCGGCACGGTCGCGCTGATCGAACACATGCGCGGACTGGCGTTCATCCCTGACCTGTGCCTGGTGGGGGAGCCGACCAGCGTCAACCGGCTGGGTGACATGATGAAGATCGGGCGGCGCGGCTCGGTCAACATCTGGCTGGAGGTTGAGGGCAAGGAAGGCCATGTCGCCTATCCGCATCTGGCAGACAACCCGATTACCCGGCTGATCAACATGCTTGCTGAACTCAAGGCCATGCCGCTGGACGATGGCAACACCTGGTTTCAGCCTTCAAATCTTGAAATTACCGATGTGACCGTGGGCAATCCTGCAACCAACGTCATCCCCAGCCGGGCCGCCGCGCGCCTGTCGATCCGTTTCAATGATGAACATACCGGGCAGGAACTGGCCGACCGCGTCATTGCCATTGCGGCAAAGCACGGCGGCACCGCACGCCCGGTTATCTCGGGCGAAGCGTTCATCACCCCGCCTGGTGTGTTCAGCGCGATGATTGCCGATGCGGTCGAAGCCGAAACAGGTTCGCGCCCCGAAGCCAGCACGACCGGCGGGACCAGCGACGCGCGCTTCCTCAAGAACCTGTGCCCGGTTATCGAGTTCGGGCTGTGCAACGCGACCATGCATAAACGCGACGAAGCGGTGGCAGTTGATGATCTGGATACTCTGGCGCGGATCTATGCCCGGATAGCCAGGGCTGCGTTGGCGGGCTGATTGCATTCGCCGGATCACGCGTTACCATCGCCGGCAAGATTGTTACAAGACGGGGAGCAAGCATCATGGCAGAACGGCGATCGGCAATAGGCTGGCTGCTCCACGTGTTGAGCGTCCACCTGACCCGCTGCATCATGATCGGGCTGGCGCTGGGAATCGTGGTCGGCTGGATGGTCAACCAGGGCCTGCTTGCCAGTATCGCCACCAATGAAACCTGGGCACGCAGTTTTCAGGTACTTTCGACCATCTTCCTCAACCTGATCAAGATGCTGGTCGCACCGCTGGTGCTGGCCACGATCATTTCCGGGCTGGCCCATATGGGCGATAGCGCCGCTGTTGGCCGGATCGGATTCCGTGCGATTGTGTGGTTCATCATCGCCAGCTTCATTTCGATCAGCCTGGGCCTGCTGATGGTCAACCTGTTTCAGCCTGGTGTCGGGGTTGATCTGACCGCCCCGACCCAAGCCGTGGGCGAGGTGAAGAAGCTCGATATGTTCGAGTTTATCGAACACGTATTTCCAAAGAATATCATCACCGCCATGGGCGAAAACAACGTTCTGCAAGTGCTTGTTTTCGCGCTGTTTGCCGGGATCGGCCTTACCGCCATCGGCGAAAAGGGCAAGCCGCTGGTCCGTGCCGCCGAAGCCCTGGCCGAACTGATGCTGCAAGTGACCGGCTATGTCATGCGGTTTGCCCCGTTCGCGGTGTTTGGCGCACTGGCCAAGGTGGTGGCGGAAAACGGCCTGGGCATCCTCGTCACCTATGCCAAGCTGCTGGGTGAGTTCTACTTTTCGCTCGGCTTGCTGTGGGCGTTCTTGCTGGGCATCGGCTTCGTCTTCCTGGGCACGCGCGTGCTGATGCTGGTGCGCTATGTCCGCGAACCCGTGCTGATTGCCTTTTCCACCGCCAGCAGCGAAGCGGCCATGCCCAAGTTGTTCGAACAGCTTGACCGGTTCGGCGTGCCAAGGCGAATTTCGGGCCTGATGGTGCCGCTGGGCTACAGCTTCAACCTTGACGGGTCGATGATGTACGCCAGCTTCGCAACAATCTTCATCGCCCAGGCCTATAACGTTGTACCTGATATAGGCACCCAGATCCTGATCCTGCTGACCCTGATGATCAGTTCGAAAGGCATTGCCGCAGTTCCCCGCGCCAGCCTGGTGGTGATCGCGGCCACGCTTGCCATGTTTGACTTGCCAGTCGAAGGAATCGCGCTGGTACTGGCCATCGACCAGTTCCTGGATATGGGCCGCACCGCTACCAACGTGCTGGGCAATTCGGTAGCAACGGCCGTGATCACCAAGTGGGAAGGCATGCTCCAGCCCCCGTTCGATCCCGACATGGACGAGCCCGACGCGCCCAGCCAGACGCCCGAGCATGGCAAGCGCGGACTGCATCTTGATCCGCGGCAGTAACTGTCAGCCAGGGCGCACGGGCTCGCTGCTTTTGGCCTTGAATACGCAAAGGTCGGCCACCGGGCAGCGCCAGCATTCGGGCCGCCGCGCTTTGCAGATGTAGCGGCCGTGCAGGATCAGCCAGTGGTGCGCGCCAATGCGGAACGGGGCGGGCACTTTCTTTTCAAGTTGTTTCTCCACTGCCAGCGGGGTCTTGCCCCTGGCCAAACCCGTCCGGTTGCCAACGCGGAAAATGTGGGTATCGACAGCAAACGTCTCGGCCCCGAAGGCGCAATTCATCACCACGTTGGCGGTCTTGCGGCCAACTCCCGGCAAGGCGGTCAGGGCATCGCGGTCCGCGGGAACCGCGCCCGCGTAATCGCGCACCAGTATCTCAGAGAGGGCGATGACATTCTTGGCCTTGCCGTTGAACAGACCGATGGTCTTGATGTGCTCTTTCAGTCCATCGACCCCCAGCGCCGCCATCTGCGCAGGGGTGGTCACATCCCGGAACAGCGCCCGGGTCGCCTTGTTGACGCCCACATCGGTGGATTGCGCTGACAGCACTACGGCGACCAGCAGCTGAAAGGTGTTGCTGAATGCCAGCTCGGTTTGGGGGGACGGGTTATCCTCGGCAAGGCGGCGAAAAAACTCGAACGTGTCGGCCTTGGTCAAAGCCCCAGCACCTGTGCCATGGTATAGCGTCCGGCGTCCCGGCCGATCAGCCACTGCGCCGCACGAACGGCCCCTTTGGCAAAGATACGGCGATTTTCGGCCAGGTGCGACACGGCAATCCGCTCATCGTCACCCAGAAAGTTGACCGTGTGATCGCCTGCCACGGACCCCCCGCGCAGACTTGCAAAGCCGATTGCGCCCGCAGTACGCGGACCGGTCATGCCGTCGCGCCCTCGCTCGCTGGCCGATGCCAAATCGATTCCGCGTCCCTGCGCTGCGGCTTGGCCCAGCAGCAGCGCCGTTCCTGACGGTGCGTCTACTTTCATGCGGTGGTGGGTTTCGGAGATCTCGATATCCCAACCCTCGCCCAATCGGCTTGCCGCCTCGCGCACCAAATGCGCCAACAGGGTCACCCCCAGCGAAGTATTGCCAGTTTGCAGCACGGCCACCTGCTCAGCCGCGTTGTCGCACAGGAAATGGTGGCGTTCTTCCAGTCCCGTTGTGCCGATCAAGATCGGAACCCGCGCCGCAACCGACGCATCAAGGTTTGCTTCCAGCGCGTGGGGGCTCGAAAAATCGACCAGCACATCACTGGCAGCAGCAAGCGCGCCGACATCGTCACCCATGTCGGCCCCGCCGGCGAACACATCGCCTCCAGCAGCAATCGCCTCGGCGAGTGCCTGCCCCATGCGCCCGGCGCTGCCAATGATGCCGATCCGTGCCATTGAATGTCCCCTTCAAGCCGTGCTTCATGGGCGACATGAACCGAATCCGCAATATCGTGATCCTGACTGGAGCGGGCGTGTCTGCTGAAAGTGGCATCGACACCTTTCGTGCCGGTACCGATGGCGGTCCCAGCCTATGGGAGCAGCACCGCATTGAAGACGTTGCAACGCCTGAAGGCTTTGTCCGTGATCCCGATCTGGTCCACCGGTTCTACGACATGCGCCGTGCCGCCATTCAGCAGAAGCAGCCCAACGCTGCGCATATGGCACTTGCCCGGCTGGACGCTGTCTGGACGGACAATCTGCTGATTGTCACGCAGAACGTCGATGACCTGCACGAGCGCGCCGGCGCACGCCGCGTCCTGCACATGCACGGCGAGCATCTTAAAGCATGGTGCACCGCCTGCAGGTCACGCAGCGCTTGGCGTGAAGCTCTGTTCGGACGGCCCCCCTGCCCCGTGTGTCAGTCGCGGTCACTGCGGCCCGATGTGGTCTGGTTCGGCGAGATGCCCTACGAAATGGACCGGATCCATGCTGCCCTGCTCGATGCCGATCTGTTTGTCAGCATCGGCACGTCTGGCGCGGTTTATCCTGCTGCCGGATTCGTCCGTAACGCCCGTGATCTGGGTGCGCAAACGCTCGAACTAAATCTCGAACCTAGCCAAGGTTCAGCCATGTTCCATGAAACGCGCCTGGGCAAAGCGGGCGATCTGGTCCCAGCCTGGGTAGCGGAGATATTAGGCGGCGGGTGAACAGCCTCTGCACGAAGGATCTTTGGTGATCCGCATCGTGCGCATGGCCGGCGCGAGCCCTTCGATCACGTGCAGCTTGCCCCATTGCGGATCGCCTAGCGATGCGTTTCCTTGTAGCAGTACGCGGATAGCCTGCATCGCTGCAAAGGCACCTATCATTCCAGTCATGGCCCCCAGCACACCGTCGGCAGCGCAGGTATCGCAATCGTCCACATCAAAGGCGTCGCCAACAAAGCAGCGATAGCAGCTTTCACCCGGCAAGTGACCGGCAAAGTTCGCGACCTGCCCCTGGAAGCGCCCGATTGCCGCACTTGTCAGCGGAATGCGAAGCGTAACGCAAGCATCCGACACCGCCAGACGCGTCGCGAAATTATCACATCCATCAAGGACCAGGTTCACACCCTCAAGTATCCGCCCAGCGTTGTTGCCATTTATCCGCCCGCTATGCGCGCGGACATCAAGTCTCTGATCAAATCGCCGGACCCACTGCGCGGCAAGCTCAGCCTTCGGCTTGCCGACATCGGCGGGGGTGAATACCGTCTGGCGTTGCAGATTGCTGGTCTCGACATGGTCATCGTCGATCAGCAGCAATGTACCCACACCTGCTGCGGCAAGATATTGCAGCGCGGGTGACCCAATTCCGCCGCATCCGACCAGCGCGACCGCCGACTTGGCTAAGGCAATCTGTCCCGCCCCGCCAACTTCGGGCAGCACTATGTGGCGTGCAAAGCGGTCAAGGCGGTCCGGCGGAAGCGTCATACGAGCCGCCTTACGCATAATCGCCGCGTGAGGCGAGACTATCGCTGCTTGCCCCATTGGCTCGTCTGCGGCATGCCTGTCACAAAGAATAAGACGGGATGAGCGATGCACTATGCCGAGCTGCGTCAAGCGCGCGCGGAACTGACCGGACCGGGCGGCCAGTTCGAAATTGTCAAAGAGGATATCCTGGGCAATCAAATCCTAGGCTACAAGAATGCCCCGTCTTCGGTGCGCGAACTGTGGCTGGCCTCGGCCGTCTTCGCTGACCGGACCTATTTGGTGTATCAGGACGAGCGGTTAAGCTATGCCGAGGCGCATAAGCAGGTCGCGGCCGTGGCTGCTTGGCTGTGGAACCAAGGCGTCCGTGCAGACGACCGCGTCGCTATTGCCATGCGTAACTATCCCGAATGGATGATAATTTACTGGGCCTGCGCCTGCATAGGCGTAGCGGCTGTGGGGATGAACGCATGGTGGACAAGCGAAGAAATTGATTATGCGCTGAAGGATGCTGATCCCAAGGTGCTGTTCTGCGATCAGGAACGCCTGACTCGTATTCGCGAAAGCGGCGATATTGCCGCAGCTTTGCCGCTGGTTGGCGTCAGGGTGACCGGCCACGCAGAAGGCGTAACCGATTGGAGCGAGGTACTGGCCCAGTCCGGCTCTATGCCTGCAGTGACGGTCGATCCCGATTCGGATGTCTGCATTTTCTACACCAGCGGCACAACTGGCTTTCCCAAGGGTGCGCAGTTGACCCATCGCGGCTGCGTGGCAAACCTCATGAACCTGCTGTATGCCGGGCTTTCGACTGCGACGGCCATGCAGCACGCCACCGGTGACCCGATCCCTGCCGATCCGCCGTTGCCGGTCACTCTGATCACGACGCCGCTGTTTCACGTTACCGCCAACAATTGCGGCGCCTATCCGGTGACAGCACTAGGCGGCACAATGGTGTTGATGTTTCGCTGGGACGCGGGTGAAGCTTTGCGCCTTATCGAACGCGAAAAGGTCACCACAATGAGCGGCGTGCCGATAATGGCGCGTGAAGTGATCAGCCACCCCGATTTCGCAAAACACGATACATCCAGCCTGCTCGCTTTGTCCGGCGGCGGTGCCCAGGTGCCGCCCGACCAAGTGCTGGAGATTGACCGCAAAGTGCCTGGCGCGCGGCCGACTACCGGCTATGGCATGACCGAAACTTGTGGGGTTATCACCTCAAACGGCGGCGATTTCTTCGTCGACCGGCCAGACAGTGCCGGACCAGCGCTGCCCAATTTTGAAACCCGCCTCGTCGACGATGACGGCAGCGAGGTAGCGCCGGGCGAAGCAGGCGAATTATGGGTTCGCGGATCTTCTGTAATCAAGGGCTACATCAATCGACCCGAAGCCACCGCAACCACGATCACCGATGGCTGGCTCCACACCGGCGACGTCGCCCGGATCGACGAGAACGGGTTCATTTATATCGTCGACCGCAAAAAGGACATCATCATCCGGGGCGGCGAAAACGTCAGCTGTAGCGAGGTCGAGGCCAGCCTGTATCGCCACGCAGCGATCGCCGAATGCTGCGTGTTCGGGGTGCCGGACGACCGAATGGGCGAAGAAATCGCCGCCGCCGTGGTGCTCAAGCCTGGTCAGACTGTCGATGCAGCTATGCTGGCGGATCATTGCGGCGTGCATCTTGCCAAGCACAAGGTTCCCCGCCACGTCACCTTTTTCACCGATCCGCTGCCGCGAAACGCCAGCGGGAAGTTCCTGCGCAAGGACCTGCGCGACATTTTGAGCCGGGAACTCAACAAGGTATAAGGACCGGGTGGATGGCTGATCTGGATGGACGCTTCGCACTGGTTACCGGCGCCTCACGCGGGCTAGGCGAGGCCGCCGCACGGGCACTGGCAGCGGCAGGAGCCAAAGTCGCGGTCACAGATCTGGCGGCGCCGCTTGATCTTGCTGCCGAAATCGGCGGTATTGCCCGTGCCCAAGACGTGACAAGCGAAACCGGCTGGGACGAAACCATTAGCTGGATTCGCGCCGAGTTCGGCGGGCTAGACGTACTGGTAAACAACGCAGGTCTCTGGTTATTTAGACTGATTACAGAAACTAGCTTGGACGACTGGCGCCGACTGCACACGGTCAATGTCGAGGGCGTATTCCTGGGTACCCGGGCAGCTATCCCTTTGCTTGCCGAGCGCGCGCACCTGTGGCGCGGAGGTACTTCAATCGTCAATATGTCCTCGGTCGCCGGGATCGAGGGTGCGGCTGGTGCGACCTGCTACAATTCGACAAAAGGTGCGGTGCGGCTATTTACCAAGGGTTGCGCCAAAGAACTCGCGGCATCCCGTATCAGGGTCAACTCGATTCACCCTGGAGTGATAGACACCGCGATGGGCCGCAATTTAATTGATGATTTTGCGGGGGCCCTAGGCGTAGGTAACAACGAAAGCCTTAATAACGTAGCCGCGCTACATCCCCTTGGTCACTTGGGCGAGGCGCAGGATGTAGCCAACGCAGTCGTCTATCTGGCGTCGGATCGCGCAGCGTTTTCTACTGGAAGCGAACTGGTGGTCGACGGCGGCTTTACTGCCTGATCGTAGCTTAGCGCTGCGCGAACGCCAGGCGCAGTCCGAATCCGACAAGGACAAAACCCGTCATCCGGTCCAGCCAGCGTATCACGGCCGGGCGGCGCATGACCTGAGCCAACGGAACGGTAGCCGCGATGAGAATGCCGAACCAGGCTAGACCAAGCAGCACATGGACCACGGCAAGCAAGAATGTGCCCAGAGCGACAGACATTCCAACCGGCACGAACTGCGGCAGGAAGGTAACATAAAAAACACCGATCTTTGGGTTCAGCAGATTTGTCGCCAAACCCTTGTGAAAGGCGCTGCCATTGCCGACTGGCTGGACGCTGGAATTGCTAACCAGTCCGCTTCGCGGACGGATCACCAAGGCAATGCCGAGCCAAAGAAGATAGGCCGCCCCTGCTAACTTGACCATGGTATAGGCCAGCTCCGATGCGCGAAGCACTGCCCCCAATCCCAGAGCTACTGCTGCGCCCCAGACCAGACAGCCCACGCCGATGCCCGCCGCCGTTAAGGCCGCCGCGCGCCGGCCCTCAATCGTGGCGGCGCGCAAAACCATCGCGGTGTCCGCCCCTGGCGTCACGGTCAGGATGGATACAGCTCCCAAGAACGCCAGGAAGAGCGGCAAATCTTTCATCTAGCCTGCCTGACGGAGAAATCGCGACTGTGAGCAGACCTGTCCATAATGCTGTTGATGAGTGGTGGACGATCACGCGAAATGCCGCGGAGGAGTTTCAGCTTTCGAGCTGGCGTAACAAGCTACGAACGTCGCCGTCCATATCGGCATCGCGCGTGCGCAAATCCTCAATCAGGCGAACTGCATGGATCACGGTGGAATGATCACGACCGCCGAACTTACGGCCAATTTCAGGATAGCTGCGCGGGGTCAGCACCTTAGCGAGGTACATTGCCACCTGGCGCGGGCGGACCACAGCGCGAGCGCGGCGTTTTGACGACATTTCAGTCCGGTCCACGCGATAA
This sequence comes from Novosphingobium sp., assembly GCF_024642085.1. GTDB lineage: Bacteria > Pseudomonadota > Alphaproteobacteria > Sphingomonadales > Sphingomonadaceae > Novosphingobium. The sequence continues at coordinate 61,867 of NZ_JAHEBV010000007.1, forward strand.
AATTGACAAACAGTACGCTGAATTTCGTCGATCGTTATCCGGCGGCGGTTAGCCGAAAGGATATCGGTAAGCTGTTCTTCGGCCAACTGAAGCGAAACGGCTTGGCCCGTCAGCTGCGCATAGGCGATCAGCTTGTTGAGGCCGCCAACCAGTTCGCGCACGTTGCGGTTTATGGTCCGGGCCAGAAACTCAATCACGTCAGCCGGCACATTGGTCGGGCTGAAGCGCTGCAGGCGATGTTCCAGGATCGAGCGACGCAATTCGATGTCAGCTGGCTGAATATCGGCAACCAGTCCCATCGACAGGCGCGAAAGTAGCCGCTGCTCTACTCCGTCAAGCGCCTGGGGCGCGCGGTCGGCGGCAAAAACCAGGCGCTTGCCTTCGGCCAGCAAAGCATCGATCGTGTAGAGCAGCTCTTCCTGAGCGCTAGCCTTGCCGATGATGAACTGAATATCATCGACGAGCAGCAGATCGAAACCGCGCAGCCGCGCCTTGAACTCGATCGTCTGATTCTGGCGCAAGGCCTGAACAAACTCGACCATGAAGCGTTCGGCGCTGCAATAGAAGATCCGCGCCCGAGGATGGGCGGCGAGATAGGCATGGCCTATGGCATGAAGCAGGTGCGTCTTACCCTGACCCGTTGCTGCTTTAAGATAAAGTGGGGCGAACTGCGGGGTTTCCGTAGCTGCCATGCGCTGCGCAGCATTGGCGGCCAATACGTTGGCCGCGCCGCTCACAAATGTTGTAAAGGTCAGCGATGGGTCGAGCCCGATCGAGGCCATGCCAAGCCCGTTGGCACCCAGCCCGCCCAGTTCGGCCGCGCCCATGCCCAAGGCATCGCCGGGCTGTGACAGCATCGCCCGGTCGTTGGCAGGACGTCGCACACCGTCTTCGCGACCAAGACGCAGGCCGGTCAGCGCACGGCGGCTGGGCATCACGGAGATACGGACGTGGCGTACATCCGGGCGCGCGATCTTCCAGGCCAGCGAAAGGCGGTCTAAAAAACGGTCAGCCACCCAGTTTGCTGAGAACTCGGTCGGAAGGAACATATCCAACGTCCCAGTTTCCTTACAGAAGGTGCCCAATTGGATCGGTTTGATCCACTGGCTGTGCAACTGGTGACCCAGATCCTTGCGCAGCCCCTGGCTGATGTCAGCCCAATCCGCAGCAAGATCGAGCGCTTCCTGTTCTTCCATCATGCGCCCTACATCGTTCCTGTTTCCGTCCACCGCGTTGCCGCGTTGTCCGCCAATACCAGTGCCATTCACTTGGTACGCCCCCAAAGTTAGTTCTGTCCTGCCCCATACGGCCACGCCGCATAAGGTAACCCATCACCAGCTGCCCAAGCCGATGCGTGCATTCGCGATTTTTTGTGATGCCCTGCACGAAGAACCCGTGCCGGACAGTTGTTGTGTTATGGACGAGGGGGCGTTCAGAGCAAGGCGTTGGACGTAAAAAAAATGAAATAAACCGCCTTGACGCGGGCAAGTGGCAGAGAATCCGGGGGTATATCCCTAACTATCTGTAAAGATGATTAATTATTTGGGGGATCGGCGCGAATCGCCGAATTTCACCGGGTTACCGCTCTGCAGCATGGTGCACATACGATTGCATGAAAAAGGCCGGCGAAAACCTCGCCGGCCCAATTATTCCGATGTTCTATATTCGTCCCAGCCAATGCGTCCCGATGCGGGACGAATCAACCGCAAAACGAATCAGATCGACGCGACTCGCTTGGTTAAACGCGAGAGTTTGCGCGAAGCTGTATTCTTGTGCAGCACGCCCCGAGCAACGCCGCGGGCCAGTTCCGGCTGGGCCGCCTTTAGTGCATCAGCCGCAGCAGATTTGTCGCCGCCTTCGATTGCCGCTTCCACCTTCTTTACGAAGGTGCGGATGCGACCGAGGCGATTGCCGTTGATCTCGGCGCGACGATCGTTGCGGCGGATGCGTTTGCGGGCTTGCGGCGTATTGGCCATGTTCGTCCTTGTAAAACTCGTGCAAAACCGGGGCGCCGAATGGAATCGGCACCGCGGGAAGCGCGGCCCTTAACTGGGGGTCGGCGAATCGTCAAGCGTGGCGCTTATTTTTGGCACTTTCCACAGAACCAAGTGCTTCGTCCGCCTTGTACAATGCGCCGGATTGCAGCGCCATCACGTATGCAAGGTTTGCCAGCGCGATCGTAGACATCGAAACGCTTAGAAAAATAGCCCAGCTCACCGTCGGGCCGTGCATAATCGCGCAGACTGGACCCTCCAGCTTGGATCGCTTCAGCAAGCACATCTTTTATCGCCGGAACCAGGCGGGTAAGAGCCGCACGGCTGACCAACCCGGCAGCCTTGCGCGGGTTGATCCGCGCCCGGAACAGCGCTTCGCACACATATATGTTGCCAAGGCCGGCTATGATACGCTGATCGAGCAGCATCAGCTTGATTGCCGCACTGCGGCCTGCCAGCGCACTGACGAGGTGGCTTACATCCAGCAAGTCGCCAAGCGGCTCGGGACCAAGCGCTGCAAAGCTTGGCCACCTTTCAAGCAAGCATGTGTCCACTAGATCGACCGAACCGAAGCGCCTAGGATCGCAAAGGGCAAGGCGCTGGCCAGCCACCGTTTCGATCACGAGATGGTCGTGAGGACCCAGTTCATCGGGCTCGATTCTCCAACGCCCTGACATGCCGAGATGAAAGATCAGCGACTGACCACGGTCGATATGGATCATCCCGTACTTGGCCCTGCGCCCCAATCCAATCACGGTTGCCCCGGTCATTGTCTGGATCAGGTTCTCAGGGAACGGTCGGCGCAGATCGGCCCGCCGTGTGGCGATCCGTGCGATAGTTTGACCGTCAAGAACACGTTCAAGCCCTCGAACAGTGGTTTCGACTTCGGGAAGTTCTGGCATGATTGGGTTTGGCCTAGGACCGCTCGCAAACGATGTCCATGCGAGTAAGATACGTTTCTCATTGAAACCGTTTGTGCCCGGTCGTAAGTGTCGCGAAATCCGTATCCGCTAGGAGATATGCCATGCCCGCTGCGCCTTATGATTCGTTCGTGCCGCACGTCGTTGCAATGCTGGGCAACATGAAAGCTTGGCTCGACAAAGCTGCCGCGCAGGGGGACGAAACCGTGATGCTGAACGCACGCCTGGCACCCGATATGCATCCCCTGCCCCGCCAGATTCAAATGGCGTCGGATGGCGCCAAGGGTGCGGCAGCCAGGATGATCGGGGACGATGCGCCCGCAATGCCGGATACCGAAAATAGCTTTGCCGAGCTAAAAGATCGCTGTGACAAGACTATAGCTTATCTCAGATCATTCGATCCTGCCTCATTCAATGCCGGCGCCCAGCGGGAGATTGTTCTGACCTTTCCCAATGGCGCGGGCATCAAGTTCGATACTGCTGAGCGGTTCCTGAATGGCTTCGCCCTACCCAACTTCTATTTCCACGCTACCGCGACATATGCGATCCTTCGCCAGCAAGGCGCAGAACTGGGCAAGGCAGATTTCCTGATGCATCTGGCACCGTTTATGTTTGCACCGCCTGCATCCACCTGACCAAAGGGGGAAACAGGCAGTCTTTAGTGGCACCGCGCCGAACGACCGGCTAAGGCCCGCAGCCATGAGTGAACAGGTATCCTTTGGCTACGAGACAGTGACCCCCGAAGAAAAGGTTGAGCGCGTCGGCGCCGTCTTTTCTAGTGTCGCGCGCAAGTACGACATCATGAACGATGCGATGTCTGCCGGGATGCACCGGCTTTGGAAAGACAAGTTCGTGCGGCGAATCAAGCCCCAGCCAAACGAGCAGGTCCTTGATATGGCGGGCGGAACGGGCGACATTGCGTTTCGTCTTGCTGCGGCAGGTGCGCAGGTCACCGTATCAGACATCAACCAGGACATGCTTGACGTCGGGATCGGACGGGCGATGGACAAGGGTGTCGACAGTCTGGTTTGGTCGCGCCAGAATGCTGAGGAATTAAGCTTTCCCGACCGTTTTTTCGATGCCTACACAATCGCTTTTGGCATTCGTAACGTCACGCACATCGACAAGGCCCTGTCGGAAGCGCACCGGGTGTTAAAGCATGGTGGGCGGTTCTATTGCCTTGAGTTTTCGACGACCGAATGGCCAGGGTTCAAGGAGGTCTACGATTTATATTCGCACAAGCTGGTGCCTAGGATTGGTAGCGCAATTGCAGGGGATGCCGACAGCTATCGTTATTTGATCGAATCGATCCGTAAGTTCCCTGCGATGCCGCAATTTGATGCGATGATCCGCAGCGCAGGCTTTGCCCGTACCCGGATCGAACCCATCCTGGGTGGACTGGTTGCCATTCATTCGGGTTGGAAAATCTGAAGTGACGGCTGCGTCGACGCATATTTTCCGGCTGTTGCGCTGGGGCCGCACGCTGGCCCGCCACGGCGCGCTGCGTGGGATTGAGAAGGATCCCAACACACCGCCTCAGGTCCGCCGCCTGACCCGGATCGCACGCTTCGCTGCCGCGCAACCACGGGTGCCTGACTATGCCGGTGCGTTTCAGGATATCGGCCCTGCCGCAATCAAACTGGGCCAAACGCTGGCAACACGCCCCGACATCGTCGGTGACGAGGCAGCAACCAACCTGCTTCTGCTGCAAGACAGTTTGCCGCCCGTGCCTTACGCGGCGATCAAGGCCGAGATCGAACGCAGCTTTGCCAAGCCGCTAAGCGCGCTGTTCGCCTCCATTGAAGAGGAGCCGGTCGGCGCCGCTTCGATCGCACAAGTCCATCGTGCGGTTACGACAGAGGGACGCACTGTCGCGGTCAAGGTCCTCCGCCCAGGCATCCGCGAAAAGTTTGCCGAAGACATCCAGACTTACGAATGGGCCGCCGCACATCTCGAAGCATTAGGCGGTGAGGCGACCCGTCTGCGTCCGCGACTTGTGATTGCAAACTTCAAACGATGGACGCTGCGAGAGCTTGACCTGCGGCGAGAGGCAGCGTCGGCGTCGGAACTTGCCGAGAAAATGGCTACTACCGAAGGGTATCGTGTACCCGGTATCGATTGGGACCGGACCAATGGCCGGGTCATGACTATCGACTGGATCGACGGGATAAAGATTAGTGAAACCGATGCTCTACGCGCCGCCGGTCACGATCTGAATGCCTTGGCGCAGCATCTGGTGCTGACGTTTCTAAAACAGGCAATCAGCATGGGCTATTTTCACGCTGACATGCATCAGGGTAACCTGTTCGTAGAACCCGACGGAACGATTGCCGCAATCGATTTTGGCATCATGGGACGCATCGACCGCCGCGCCCGGCTGTGGCTTGCCGAGATACTTTATGGCCTGACCACTGGAAACTACCGGCGCGTCGCCGAAATCCATTTCGAGGCGCAATACGTGCCAAGTTATCATTCAGTCGACGAGTTCGCGACCGCGCTGCGCGCCGTCGGCGAACCAACGCGAGGCCGCCCGGTTAGCGAACTTTCGGTGGGCCAGATGCTCGACAGCCTGTTCGCCATCACGCGCGAGTTCGATATGCAAACGCAGCCGCACCTGTTGTTGCTGCAAAAGACCATGGTTATGGTCGAAGGGCTCGCAACTCAGCTCAACCCTCAGATCAATATGTGGGATGTCGCATCTCCCTATGTTCGGGAATGGATCCGTGACGAACTTGGGCCCGAGGCGGCGATTGCCGACCGGCTCCGCAAAGATGCCGAAACGCTGCTGCGCCTGCCCGATCTGGTCCGGCGAATGGAAGAGAAGTACCCGCCCAAGGGCGGGGCGCCGGAACCGCCGCCGCTTCCGCAGGTTGACTTGATCTGGGACCGCCGCAAGGCCCAACGGCGCTGGCCGGGCTACCTGATTGCCGCGCTGGCTGGTGGCGGAGTGGTATGGGGGGTTCAGGCGCTGAACCTGTTGGGCTGAACCAATGGACCTCGACGCCCTTTTGCTCCACTTTTTCGGAACTGACGATCCTGAAACTCTTACCGCCACCGAGTTCGACCGCGCGGCCGAACAAATGAAAGTAGCCTTCGGCGTGGAACGCGAACCGGGCCGCAAGTTCGCATTGTGGACTTTGCTGCATGCATTCGACATGGCCCCATTGCCCGCCGAAGCCTTTGCCAAGGAGCCGGAGCTGAGAGCAGCCGCCGACGAATACATGTCGGCGGCTTTTCGATTGGAGCGGTTTGGCGACAGCGATGGTTAAGCCGGCGGTGCTGTTCGTGTGCTTGGGCAATATCTGTCGCTCGCCGCTGGCCGAAGCAGCGTTTAGGCAGCAGGCATCGGCGGCGGGCCTTGATGTGCTGGTCGATTCGGCCGGCACCGCTGACTACCATGTCGGCGAACCACCTGACCCACGCGCCATTCGCACGGCATTGCGTTTCGGAATGGATATGGCGGACTATCGCGGCCGCCAAGTGAGCGCAGATGATTTCGTGCGCTTCACTCACATCTTCGTTGCCGACCGATCCAACCTTCTCAACCTGCACCGTGTGGCGCCACAAGATCACGCGGCGCAAATCGGCTTGCTCCTCGATCTGATTCCGGGTCGCGAAGGCATGGACCTGACCGACCCGTGGTACGGAGATGAGGCTGGCTTCCTTGAGACTTGGTCCGACGTTTCCGCCGCAGCTCGGCACTTGGTGGCGCTATTGGAACGGTAAGCGCATCACGCCTTCGCGCCTGGCCGGCCGGATCACTGAACAGCTTGGCAGTAGTGGAGCCCAAGCATTCGGCGGCGCTGGTCGATTCACGACAGACTAGGCTTTGCCAGACCGTTTGATGCAAAACGCCCCAACCCGATTACCGGGCTGGGGCGTCCACAGATAATCCCAGGTGTGACTACTTAAAAGTCGACGCCGACCTTGACCCCGAAAAGTTGCGGCCGAGTTGGATAGGTTCGCGCATAAGGTGCGCAGAACCCCGTCGCGCAGAACGTGCCGCGTCCCAGTTCGCCGCGCGTGTCGAAGGCATTTTGGATGAACGCTTCGACACGCCATTTATCCCAATGGACTCCGGCGGAAAAATCGACGGAAGTGAACGCTTTGGTAAAACCAAGGGCGATGGCTTCGGAGTCAAGCAAAGCGGACCGTGTGCCGCCTTGGTGGCTGACGACTGTCTGGATGAAGCCCTTGCCGTTCGCCATCGGCGCTTCGTAACGTGCGGTAACGCTGCCCTTGAACTTGGGCATTACCGGCAGCCTGGTGCCCGCAGGTGCCACCGGCGGCACCAGAGGATCGCAGACAATGTTCTTGGTGACCGGGTCGACAGCGCAAAGATCGGTTGTGGTTTTGGCGTCGACATAGGTCCCTGACGCCGACAGCGAAAGGCCGCCAATCCGCGTCGAAATATCACCTTCGATACCATAAATGCGCGCATTGCCGGCGTTATAGGTGTTGGTGATGCCGTTGTTGTTGAGCGGTACCAGCCCGAATTGCACGTTCTTCCACTTTTCGTAGAATGCCGCGCCGTTGAAATAGACGTTGCCGAAATGCGTCTTCCAACCAACCTCATAATTGTCGAGCTTGTCGGACTTGAATGGGTCAACCCCGGGTCGGCGATTGTTTCCGCCGGGGCGGAAACCGCGTGAAACGGTGGCGTAAAGCATCAGGTTATCGCTCGGCTTGAAACGAAGGCCACCGCGCCAGATCACACCGCTTTCGACTTGTTTCTTGTCAATGCTAACGCACGGCGATTCAGGATATGTCGTACCCGCAATGCAAGCGCGCACACTGCTTCCGCCATTAAAACCCGAAAATCCGTACAAGGTATTGTCAGCAATATAACCACGGATGCCCGCGATCGCAGTAAGCGTAGGGGCCAGATCGTATTCGGCCTGCGCGAACATCGCGTAGTCCCGGTCTTTGCGGAAGATTCGTGAACGAAACACCGTGTCATTGTCAAAAACGCCCGGGAACCAGCTTGGCAAAGGCGCAGCTGTGATCCCTGCAACCTTGTAGTCGGCCCTGACCGTGTCGGTCTGGTGCTGCATGAACAGACCGGCGGTCAGGCGAAACGGCATGTCGCTTGGTGAGGAGACGCGTAGTTCCTGGGTCAGCTTGGTGTACTTGTCCCCCAGAACAACGCTTTGTGTCGGGTCGAGGAACCCGCCTTTCCCGTCAGGGAAGTAGGTCGCATAAGAACCATAGGTGTCATAGGCGACCGAATAGTAGGAATAGTCCGAAGTGCTATCGACCTTGCGTTCAAAATAGCCTCCCGAATAGGTCACGTCCCAATCGCTCAGCTTGCCTTGGATGGTTAGTGCAGCCTGCCACCAACGATCGTGGTTGCGGCTAGGCAGGAAGTCGGTAACGGCAAGGTCACCCTTGGTCGGATCGAACAAGAACCCGCCATTCGCGACCTGATTCTGATAGATGAACTGCGTCGTCGCGGTCCAGTTGTCATCCAGATCGATTTTCAGTGCCGCGCGGCCACCATAGGTTTCGACATCGTTGTAGTCGTTTTTGACCAGTGCGCTGTTGTTGACGGTCACGTTGGTAGTTGGGTCTGGATCGTCGAGCGTAAAGGTACGGGTATTTGGAAGATTGTCGATGTAGCCGCCCTGGCGGTCATAGAAGCCTACCACGCGAAGAGCCGCACTGTCGCCTAGCGGAAAATTGACATAGCCCTCGGCCGAGCCGCCGAAATCGCCCTTGCCATATTTGCTGAGTTGCAAGTCGACGCTGCCCGACGTCTCGCCGAGCTTTGGTGCGTTAGTGATCAGGCGCAGCACGCCCGACAGTGAGCTCGCGCCGAAGAGGGTACCCTGGGGGCCAGCCAGCGCTTCGACACGGGCTACGTCATAAACGTGGAAATCAACCGTTCCGCCGATCGTGGTGACCGGGATTTCATCGATGTACATCGAACTGGTCGGCAGCGGACCGATATGAAGGCCATCACCGCCGGACGATACGCCGCGAAAGAAGATTTGCGCCTGGCTGGGACCGAAAGACTGGAAGCTGACGCTGGGCAGCAACTTGGCATAGTCGTCAAAAGACTGGACGTTGGCCTGTTCAAGCTTTTGCGCACCCAATGCAGTTATGCTGATGGGGACGTCCTGCAACCGTTCTTCACGGCGCTGCGCAGTCACCACGATCGCATCGTCGTCACTTGCTTCGTCAGTCGCCGAAGCGTCCTGCGCAAAGGCCGCAGATGGGATAATCAAGGCAGTCGAGGACAGCAGGGCGAACAGGCTGCGTCGAAATTTCAAATGAGTCTTCATCTCATATCCCCGAATTTTGATACCGTAGAGCGGGTGTGAGTCAGCGTGCAGCGCGAAACAATCGACAAATCGACTTACTGCACACTTTTCGGATCAGGCGTTGCCCGCTTGCCACGCATCCGGCACGTCTGGATAGCAGCGTAACACATCACCAAGCGCGATTTTGAGCGGATCAAGCTGGTGATCGATATTGCGCCACCGGCCCTCGCCGCTGCGATTTATTGGCTGACGCACTTGTTCACTGCTGGGCGTACGAACCGGTCGGCGATTGCTGGCAAAATCGATACAGGCACGCTCGAACGGAAGGTTCAGGGCGGAGAGCAAAAGACCGATTTCCTGTTCTGGATCGTCGAGCAGGCGCTCGTGGATCACCCGGTGTATCCGTCCCGGCAGGACACGGTCGAAGTGCGCCATCAGGCGAACATAGTCGCCATAGTAATGACCGATGTCACCAAGATCATAGGAAAATGCCTGACCGCGGGCAAAATGCTGGCGGAAATTGGAGTAGCCGCAATCAAGCGGGTGTCGCCTTGCATCGATGATTCGTGCGTTCGGCAAAATCAAGTGGATCAAGCCGGCATGCATCCAGTTGTTGGGAAGCTTATCGATGAACAACGGCTTGCCTTCACGGCGCTGAATCCGGGTTGTCGCGAGATAGCTCTCGCCCAGTGCGGACAACTGGGCTGGCGCAAGGGAATCCAGGAGACGCGGGTATGCACCTTCACGGGCAAGCCGATTGACGATGCCTGGTATGTCGGGAAGTTCCATCGTTCCTTCTACCATGCTGTGGCTGGACAGGATCTGCTCGACAAGGGTCGATCCGGCTCGCGGCATGCCAACGATGAAGACCGGATCGGGCGCCTGGCATCCCTGTCCCTTGCGCCTGGCCACAAACTCGGGCGTGAACAGTTCGATGATCCGGTCAACCGCGCGCGCGGTGTCTGCGGCATCATAGGGCAACTCGCAGCGCCGTAGGCGATTGGCTTCCAGATAGTGATCGAACGCCGCCGCAGCCTGGCCGGAATCTTCGAGCGACTTGGCCAGCGCGAAATGCAGATGGTAGCGGTCGTCCGCGCTAATGCCCTGATCGCCAAGCGCGGTTTCGATCGCAGCACGGTCGGCCGCATCCATCCGGGCGGTCTTGAGGTTGGCGATGCTCCACCATGCTTCGCCGAAACCAGGGCGTTTGGCGATCGCAGTGCGGTATGCGGCAATTCCATCATCCAGCCTGCCAACGGTCTTGAGTGTATGCCCGTAGCTGAGCCAGATCGGCGCAGGGCTGTGTTCGCGCGACAGGATGTCCTCATACAGCGCAAGCGCTTCGTCGAACTCGCCGATGCGGCCCGCAACTGCCGCGCGCAGGGTCGCATGTGAAGGATCGTCAGGCTCCTCGCGGGATACCAGGTCCAGCTCGTTCAATGCCTCCGCCTCACGGTTTTGGCGGTGCAGCAACAGAGCCAGGTTTGAGCGAGCCGCTGTAAAACCGGGGGCGATCTCAAGCGCCCGGCGTAGTAACGTCTCTGCATCGCGCAGCCGCCCGATCCGTCCGGCCAATTCGGCTAGCATCCGGATAGCGTACACATCGAACGGATCAGCCTTGAGATGCTGGCGCAAAAGGGGTTCGGCCCTGCTCAGTTCGTTGGCATTGAGCGCCGCGGCTGCCTCGATCAGGCGAGGATGGTAGCCAGACGGATCCAGTTTGGGCGGCACGGCAAAGCGATCATCGGTCATGGGCCCAGCAACAAACATGGTGACGCCGTTCGATCAAGCGGTAGGTTGCGCGTCATCACCGGCGAGGAGCGATAGATGACGGGGCCGAACAAAGCCAAGCTGGGTTTCTGGGCGCTGCTGGCGCTGGTAGTCGGCAACATGATTGGATCGGGCATCTACCTGTTGCCGGCCACGCTGGCCCCGTTGGGCTGGAATCAGGCGGCGGGATGGATCGTGACCCTTGGCGGCGCGCTGTGCCTGGCGGCAGTGTTCGCCGGACTGGCGGCGCGCGTACCGCGCGCCGGCGGGCCCTATGCCTATGCCGATGCCGCGTTTGGCCCGGTGACCGGTTATACTGCGGCCTGGGCATATTGGGTGATGACCTGGGTGGGAAATGGAGCCATCGCGATTGCAGTGGTCAGCAACCTCAGCCTGATCTTTCCGGTTATTGGCACGATCGCCGGTTTGCCCGCCCTGCTGGCCATCGCCTTTGTCTGGCTGCTCACCCTGGTTAACCTGCGCGGGGTGCGCGAAGCGGGGCAGGTGCAGACCGTCACCACCGTGCTCAAGGTTCTGCCGCTGATCGCGCTGATTATCCTGGCGCTGTGGTTTGTGCTGAGCGGAGCGCCCCGCGCACCAGATCCTGGAATAGCGCTTTCGGGCAGCACGATAGCAACGGCTGCGGGACTGACCTTCTGGGGATTTCTTGGCCTTGAAAGCGCAACTGTCCCTGCCGACAAGGTTGAGAATGCCGCACGCAACGTGCCCCGCGCGACGATGATTGGCGTTGTCCTGACGGGCCTTGTGTACCTCGGCATATCGCTGGCATTCGCACTTTATATGCCGGTGGACGAGGCGGCCCGATCGCCCGCGCCGGTGGCAGATTTCCTGGGCAAGACGTTCGGCGCTGGTGTGGCAGTAGTGGTCGCCCTGTTCGCCGCGATCAGCGCCTTCGGCGCGCTTAACGGCTGGATCCTGGTTCAGGGCGAAATGCCCTGGGCAATGGCGCGGGGCGGTGTATTCCCGCGCTGGTTCGCCAAAGAAAATGCCAACGGCACTCCGGTGCGCGGACATCTGGTGTCCAGCGTGCTGCTGACCGGCATGATCCTGATCAATTCGCAAAAGGGCATGGGCAAACTGTTTGAGTTCATCGGCTCGGTCAGCATCGCCGCCGGGCTGGTCGCCTACCTTCTCAGCGCCCTGGCGGCGATCCGCTTGGTCGGGGATGACCGGCGGCTGACCGCCGCCGCGCTGGTCGCCGCTGCTTTCACGTTGTGGGCCGAATGGGGCCTTGGCTGGCAGGCAAACCTTTATGGCGGGGCGCTGATCCTGGCCGGACTGACGCTTTACCCCTTGGTCAGGACCGCAGGATCTTCCGGATCAGCGGCCGGTCAGCCAGGATAGCCCGCGCCGCGTTGTGGCCCGGAGCGCCCGTGACCCCGCCGCCGGGGTGCGTACCGGAACCGCACATGTAAAGTCCCCTGATCGGCCCGCGATAATCGCCATGGCCCAGCACCGGGCGCGCCGCCCACAGCTGGTCGATGCCCATCGTGCCGTGGAAGATGTCCCCGCCGATCAGTCCGAACTTGCGTTCCAGGTCAAGCGGCGAATGGATCTGCCGGGCGATCACCGATCCCTTGAAGTTTGGCGCGTGGTCGGTGACCGTGTCGATGATCAGATCAGCCACTTCTTCACGGTGCGCATCCCAGTCCAGCGTGGGATCGAACTGCTGGCAGAACAGCGATGCGACGTGCTGGCCGGGCGGGGCCAGGCTGTCATCGACGGTCGAAGGGATCTTGATCTCGACAATCGGCTTTTTCGACCAGCCGTGCTGCTGCGCATCGATAAAGGCCTGGTCCATGTAATCCATACCGGGCGCGATAATGATCCCGGCGGTGTGATGCTCGCCTTGCGCCTTGCCCGGAAGGACCGAAAAGCTGGGCAGCTCGGAAAGTGCCACGTTCATGCGGAAGGTGCCCGACCCGGTCTTGTATGTCTTCATCCGCCGCTTGAAATCATCGTCCAGATCGGCCCCGTCAACCAGCTGGCGATAGAGCAGCGCCGGGCCGACATTGGCCGCCACGATCGGCGCGACCAGTTCCTCGCCGCCGTCAAGCTTGACCCCGCGCACCTTGCCGCCATCGACCAGCAATTTTGCCACCGGCGCTTCCAGGGTGATTTCTACCCCGGCATCTTCGCAGGCGCGGGCCATGGCCTGCGTAATTGCGCCCATGCCGCCAACCGCGTGGCCCCAGGCACCCAGCTTGCCGTTAACTTCACCGAACACGTGGTGCAGCAGGACATAGGCACTTCCCGGCGTTGACACCCCGGCGTAATTGCCAACCACCGCGTCAAAGGCGAAGGCAGATTTGACGTGGTCGTCCTCAAACCAGGCGTCCAGAAAATCGCGCGCCGACTTGGTGAAGATCGCCAGCAGATCGCGCTGGGTGGCCATGTCCAGCCTGGCCATCGGCCAGCCCTGCTTTGCTGCCGCCAGCAGCGCATTCAGCCCGCCGCCGACATTGGGCGGTGCCTGCAGCGACAGTTCGCGCAAAACATTGGCGACCTTTTCCAGAGCGGCATCGTAGGCGGGATACGCTGCCGCATCCTTTTTGGAGAAACGGGCGAACTCGGCCTCGGTCCGGCCCGGACCTCCACCAAGCTTGAGGTACGTGTCGGGGAATGGAAAAAAGTTGCTGATTGTCCGTTCGATCACGCGGTAGCCATAGTCGTGCAGCTTCATGTCGGCGATGACCTTGGGCCGCAGCAGGCTGACGGTGTAACTGGCGGTTGAATTGCGGAAACCGGGATGAAACTCTTCGGTCACTGCCGCCCCGCCGACAATATGGCGCCGCTCCAGCACACGTACCCGCATTCCTGCCTTGGCCAGGTAAAAGGCGCAGGTCAGGCCGTTGTGGCCCCCACCGATAATCAGCGCGTCATAGGTCTTGGTCATGAAGGGTTCGATCTCGCTTGGAAGTTCACACAAACATCACAGGGTACTGGAAATAAAAAATGCGCCGATTCCCGCGGCAAAGCGGATGATGACAGCGGCCGGCAAAGTAGGAAAGCGATCACCGCCGGCTCCACCCTGGTGCAGGGGCAAAGGGCTGGCGCGCTTCGGGGATCAGGGTGCGGATCTTGCGGGCAAAGCTGCGCAGGCAAACCTCGCTTTGTGCAATCGGTCCGGTGCCATAGGTCTTGCTGGCCATACCTTGCTGGACGCGCGAAATCAGCCAGGTGTCCTCGGCATTGACGACGCGGTTGATCCGCCAGTTGGCATAGCGCGCCAGTTTCATTGCACGCTGCTGGCCCGGCGGGGTGTAGGTATCGGGCAGGCAATAGGCCACTTCGCGCAGCATGCAGGTGGTCGGCGTCAGCGGCAGCCACTGCATGAAATCGATCTGATCGGCATAGATGTCAAAGGCCATGTTGGGCCACAGCTTGTAGTACAGCCAGCGCCCCTGCGCCTCGGCAGGCAGGTGATCCGCGCTGGGCCGGTGCGCGGCATAGAAGCGCTCCCAGAAGTTCTGCCGGCTTGACCTTTCGACATCGCCGTACAGCCGGTCGGCCCAGCCGTGCGCTTCGATCCGGTAGCTTTTGCCGACCAGCCGGGTCAGCCCGTCGTGCGCGACGGGAATGTGGAGGTTGTCCGAATAATTATCGCCGACGTTCTTCCAGTTGACCCCGCGCGGGCGCAAGCGAACCTGGCCCATCGGCTGCATTTCGGCAAAGCGGTAGGGCGCAATCTCGGCCTCGAAGGGCGCCATCATTTCAGCTACCGAGGGAAAGCCGCGATCTTCCAGCCGGACGAACACAAATCCGTTCCATTGTTCGACGGCAACCGGCGCCAGGCCGTTTTCTTCAAGCTTCAGCGCCGGGTATTCGCCCTTCATCGGCACCCCGGTCAGCCGCCCGTCAGTTTCATACGTCCAGGCGTGATAAGGGCAGACAAGCTTGCGGGTGCAGCCAGCCGGGCCTTCTACCAGCCGCATCGCACGGTGGCGGCAGACATTGGTGAAAGCGCGCACTGCGCCGTCTTCACCCCGGATGACAATTACGCTTTCGCCGCAAAAATCGATCGTGCGGTAATCGCCGGGCTGCGCCAGCTCGTTTAGATGGCAGACGATTTGCCAGCTGGGACGGAACACGCGGTCAAGCTCAAGCGCGAAGAACTCGGGATCGGAATAGATCCAGCCCGGCAGGCTGACATCGGCGTCGGGGTCGGGCGCAGCGCTGACGATATCGGCAAAGGCGTGTTCAGGATTGCCCATGGCGGCGCACGACTCCGAAAGCTTGTTGGACAAATGTACAACAAGCGTTAGACCGGCGCAAGTGAACACGATCCCTGCCTTCACCCGCGCCGAACCCGATGCCCGCCGTGCCAGCCTGATCGCCGCCGCCGCGCAGGTACTGGCGCGTCACGGCGTCGCCGGCACCAGCGTGCGCGCAATCGCTGTTCAGGCGGGGGTATCGCCCGGTCTGGTCGGTCACTATTTTGACGGAATCGACGCGCTGATCGCGGAAACCTATGCGCATGTCGAAGCGCAAGTCGCCGCTGCCATCGATGCTGCTGTGGCCAGCGCCGGACCGGACCCGCGCGCCCGGCTTGATGCCTTCGTTACCGCCAGCTTTGCTCCGCCCGTCGCCTCTCCCGACCTGCTCGCAACATGGATCGCGTTCTGGAGCCTGGTGCCTTCGCGTCCTGCCATCGCCGGCCAGCATGATGAGCAATACGCTCAGTTCCGCGCGCGGGTGGAAGGGCTGCTGGGCGATTGCGGACTTGCCCGCGAACGGCAGCGCCTTGCTGCCATCGCCATCACCGCACTGGTGGATGGATTGTGGCTGGAACTGTGCCTTTCCCCCCACGCCTTCAGCGCGCAAGAAGCGGGGGGAATCGCACGCGCAAACCTTGACGCGCTACTTCGATAGGGCCGTGAACAGGCTGGTGTAATAAATCAGCGCCGGGCGCGTGTTGCGCAAGGCAATGCGTTCGTTAAGCCCGTGCGAGAAATCATCCGAATCCTTGGAAAACAGGGGGCTGGCGCCATAGCTTGGCACGCCGAGCGCGCGGAACCACATCGAATCGGATGCGCCCGATGCCTGCGAAGGAAACATCGGCGTCCCCGGCCATGCCTTGGCCAGCGCGGTTTGCGCCGCAGCGATGAAATCCGGGCGCAGCGGCGACGCCGGCGATGCGATCGAATCCTCACCCGATACAGCCGTGACCTTCAGCCCCGGCATGGCCGCGATCTTTTCCAGCGCTGCGCGGATTTCCTCGCGACTGTGGCCGGGAAAAATGCGGCAATTGACGTTGGCGGTGACCCGCTGGGGCAGCGCATTCTGCGCATGGCCACCCGAAATCATTGTGGGCACGCAGGTTGTTCCCACCTTGCCCACATAGGCCGGATTGGCGCGCAAGGTTTCCAGCGCCGCCGCGTCCTGGGGGTTGGCGGCAAAGGCGCGCATCGCCCCGGCCAGCGCGGGGTTTACCTCGAACCGGGCGGCCTGTTCGAAATAGGCCTTGGTCAGCGGGCTGAGTTCAGCCGGGAAGCGATAAGACCCGACCCGGTCCAGCGCCTGGGCGAGCTGGACGATGGCGTTGTCGGGCCGCGGGGCGGAACTGTGCCCGCCGGGATTGGTCATTTCCAGTTCGTAATCGTCGTAGGTCTTCTCGGCACCTTGCCAAGTCCAGTACAGCGGCTTTCCGCTTGTCTCATCAAAGGTGCCCCCGCCGCCGTCTATGTTGATTACCATTTCGGCATTCTTCAACCGCTCGGCGATCAGCCGGCTGGTTTTCATCGTTGTTTCCTCGTCGCCCGAAAACTCAAGCACCACAGTCCGGCGCGGCCGGTAACCCGCCTGGCGCAAGGCAATCAGCGTGGCTGTGCCCAGCGCCGCATCGAACTTCATGTCGCTCGCCCCGCGGCCAAACAGGTAGCCGTTTTCAACCACCGGGGTGAAGGGATCGCGGGTCCAGTCCTTGGGATCGGCTGCGACCACGTCGATGTGCCCGGAAATGACCAGCGGCCCCAGCGAAGGGTCGCTGCCCGGCCAGGTCGCCACCAGATAGGCCGTATCGTCGACCGGCACGATCTCGACATCCTTGTCCAGCCATCCCGCCTGGGTAAGCGCGGCCTTGACCACCTGCTGCGCCTCGGCCGTGCGGTTTTCCGGCCCGCGCACCGAGCGGATCGCGATCAGCCGCTTGGCCAGATCAAGCGTTTGCGCCTCGGCTTTCGTCAGGTCCGCAGCACGCTGACTGGCAACAGCGGGGCTGGCAGCAATGGCAAGGATCGGGATGAACGGCGCAATAATCTGACGCATGGCATTTCCTTGTGTCTAAAACCGTGTTCCAATTATTCGCTGGCTTAGCGAAGCATTTACTTATCCACGATATTTCGCCTCAGTAACAAAACAGGGGCGCGCGTTAATAATGGTTAGCAGACAGGCCGTGCTGCGCACCGCCGTAGCGCCCGAGTTGCGGGATTGGGTCGATAACCGACTCATCAGCGCACACATTCGAATCGTCAAGCCGATGGTTGCCGGCACACTTTTGAACGCGGCGGTGATCGTTGCCGCCCTGATCGGTCAGATCGGCGCACTGCATATCGCCATGTTCGCCGTTTCAAGCATCGCTGCCGCTTATCACCGCATGTGGCTCGCCGAAGGGATCGCCCGGGGACGCCGGCAGAAACGTCTGCACAAGATTGCTGCCGCCTTTGCCAGCAATACGGTCTGGATGGGGCTAAACATGGGCGTGCTGCTGGCGATCTGGCTGCCGGCAGTATCGACTGACACCCAGATCCTGCTGGCGATTTCGGCCACTACACAGATTGCTTCGGCGGCCTACACGGTTCGCACTCTGCCGCGTTCGGCCGCGGTCTATGTAGCCAGCCAGGCGCTTGGCCTGACCATGGGTCTGGCGCGCATGCCCACCCCCACGACGCTGGGTGCGATCGCGATCCTGCTGGCCGCGAGCGCCTTGCTGATCCGCATGGCCTTTACCGCGCGGGACCTGTTCATCACCCGCATCCTGTCCGATCGCGAGCTGGCCGCAAGCGCCCGCACCGTGAAACTGCTGCTTAATGAATATGAGGAAAGCGGATCGGACCTGTTGTTCGAAACCGACCGCGACGGCCGGCTTGTGGGCGTTTCGCAGCGGCTCGCCGCGGCTATCGGACGACCGGCTGAGGAACTGGAAGGCGCGCTGCTGAGCGAAATATTGAAACGCGATGCCGCAATCGATGAATTGCAGGGTGCGATTGCCGGCCGCAAGCGGATTACCGACCTTGTCGCCACCCTTGACGGGACCG
The DNA here is from genome assembly GCF_024642085.1 of Novosphingobium sp. GTDB lineage: Bacteria > Pseudomonadota > Alphaproteobacteria > Sphingomonadales > Sphingomonadaceae > Novosphingobium. The sequence continues at coordinate 80,091 of NZ_JAHEBV010000007.1, forward strand.
ACGGGCAATCACGCTGGTGGTCGATCACCGGGCGGCCGTGCTTCCCGGTTGACGGTGATCGGGCGGCTTTTCGGGGGGTCATCACCGACGTGACATCGCAGCGCATTGCCGAAGGGCGCGCCCAGCGCATGGCACAGTTCGATACGCTGACCGGCTTGCCCAACCGGGCCAGCTTTGATCTGGCTCTTGAGCACGTACTGGCACAACGATGCCAGGATGATCAGGTGGCCCTGTTGCTGGTCGATATCGATCACTTCAAGCATATCAACGATGTTCATGGCCACCCCGTTGGCGACGCATTGCTGCGTTTGCAGGCAGAAGCGATGGCAGGTTATGTCGAGGAAAGCGGGCTTGGCGGCATTGCGCCCGTGGTCGCCCGCCTGGGCGGCGACGAGTTCGCGATCATCGTGACCGGTGAGGACGCCTGCGACCATGCCGTGCGCCTTTCAGAGATTCTGATCGATGTGCTGTCCCAGCCGATCATGGTTGAAGGCCATGATCTGGCGGTAACGGTTTCGATCGGGGTTGCCCTGGCACCTTATCACTCCGATCAGAAGCTGCAGCTGCAGTCCTATGCCGGGATCGCCCTGCACAGCGCCAAGCAAGGCGGCCGGGCAACATGGGAAATGTTCGAACCGGGCATGGACGCCGTGCTGCACGAACGTCACTCGCTGGCCCTGGACCTGCGTTATGCCGTGCCGCGCGGTGAATTGCGCCTGTTCATTCAGCCGCTGGTCGACGTGGCGAGCGAAGCGATGACCGGTTACGAGGCGCTGCTGCGCTGGCAGCACCCGACCCGCGGGCTGGTAGCGCCCGACACGTTTATCCCGATTGCCGAGGAAACCGGCCTGATCGTGCCAATCGGCGAATGGGTCATCCGTTCCGCCTTTGCCGAAGCGGCATCATGGGAAGGCGACCAGACCATCGCGATCAACCTGTCGGCCGTGCAGATCGCCAACGCCAACCTGCTGCCGGTGATCGTCAATGCCCTGGGCGAAACCGGCCTTGACCCTGCCCGCGTCGAGTTCGAAATTACCGAAAGCGTGCTGCTGCACAATTCGGAAGCCAATATCGAAGTGCTCAACCGCCTGCACAGCCTGGGTGTAAAGATTGCGCTGGACGATTTTGGCACCGGCTATGCATCACTTACCTATTTGCTGACTTTCCCGTTCGACAAGATCAAGATCGATCGCCGCTTCATCTCGGAATTGTCAACGCGCGAGGAATCGCGGGCGATTGTCGGCGCAGTCATCGCGCTGGCCAACCAGCTGGGGATGTGCACCCTGGCCGAAGGGGTCGAGGAACCCGAACAGCTGGACGCGCTTCGCCAGCACGGCTGCCGCATGGTCCAGGGCTGGCTTTTCGGCAAGGCGCTGCCTTCAGAGGAATACCACCCGCGCCGTGAAATCGCGCTGGCCGCCCCTGCGCCGGTGCGCTTGCCCCGCACGCGCAAGGTCCGCATTGCGCAGACGTCTGCCCGCCGCGCGCGGGCCTGAACCCGCTCCTGAATTGGTTTGCGCCGCACTGGCGCGCAGGTCCCGGCGCTGCTAATCAGCAGTTGCGTGAAGCGGCGGAAGGCCGGGTCATGCTCCGGGAGAATCGACGATGACTTTCACAGCGGACCGCTTGCTGCTGTTCGGCGCGACCGGCGATCTTGCCCAGCGAATGCTGCTCCCTTCGCTGTGCGCGCTGCACGACGACAAGCTGATTGCGCCTGAACTGAAGATCATCGGAACGGCCCGGTCCGACTACGACGACGACAGCTACCGCAGCTTTGCGCGCGAGGCGCTGAACAAGCACCTGCCCGATTTTCGCAAGGCTGCGATCGACAGTTTCCTGCCGCGGCTGTCCTACCAGACGCTCGACGCCAACGAGGCGGATCATTTTGCCGACCTGTCCGACGAGATCGGCACGATCGACAAGGGCATGGCGATTTTCCTGTCGACCGCGCCCAGCCTGTTCGAGCCGACCATTGCCGGGTTGACCCAAGCCGGGCTGACCGGCGACAAGGTCCGTATCGGGCTGGAAAAGCCGCTCGGTGACAGTCTGGCGTCCAGCCGCGAGATCAACGACGCGGTTGCCCGCGCCTTTCCCGAAGACCGGATTTTCCGCATCGACCACTACCTGGGCAAGGAAACCGTCCAGAACCTTTTGGCGCTGCGCTTTGCCAACATCCTGTTTGAACCGCTGTGGAACGCGGCCCATATCGACCACGTCCAGATCACCATCGCCGAGACCGTAGGGCTGGAAAGCCGCGTCAGTTATTATGACGGCGCCGGAGCGCTGCGCGACATGGTGCAGAACCACATGCTGCAATTGCTGGCGCTGGTGGCGATGGAACCGCCCGCAAACTATGATGCCACTGCAATCCGCGATGAGAAGGTGAAGGTGCTGCGCGCGCTGCGTCCGATCCATCTCAACGAATCGGTAACCGGCCAGTACCGCAAGGGCGCGATCGACGGCCAACCGGTGCCCGGCTATGACGATGAACTGGGCAAGGACAGCGACACCGAAACCTTTGTCGCGCTGAAGGCCCATGTCGACAACTGGCGCTGGAAAGGCGTGCCGTTTTACCTGCGCACGGGCAAGCGTCTGCCAGAACGCAAGACAGAAATCGTCGTCAATTTCCGCTGCATCCCGCATTCGATCTTTGCCTCGCGCGGCGCCAAGACGCAGCCCAATGCGCTGGTCATCGGAATCCAGCCCGAAGAAAACGTGCAGCTGCAATTGATGTCCAAAGTGCCAGGCCTTGATCGCGAAGGCATCCGCCTGCGCGCGGTTCCGCTCAACATCACGATGCCCGATGCCTTTGCCGGTCCAAAAAAGCGGATCGCCTATGAGCGCCTGCTGCTTGATCTGATCGAGGGCGACCAAACCCTGTTCGTGCGCCGCGACGAGGTTGAGGCCCAGTGGAACTGGATCGACGAAGTGCGCGCGACCTGGGCCGAACACAGCCACAAGCCCAAACCCTATTCGGCCGGCAACTGGGGCCCATCGGCTGCCATCGCCCTGGCCGAACGCGATGGAGTGACCTGGCATGACTAAGCTTCATCCGGTGGTCGAACGCGTTACCGACCGGATCATCGACCGGTCGAAAGACGGCCGCCGCCGTTACCTTGACCTGATGGACCGCGAGGCGGAACGCTTTCCCGGACGCGGCGCACTGTCGTGCTCCAACCTGGCCCACGGTTTTGCCGCATCGGAAGGCGACAAGCCGGCAATTGCCAGTGGACGCGGCGCTAACCTGGCGATTGTCACCGCCTACAATGACATGCTGTCGGCGCATCAGCCCTATGCCCGCTATCCCGATGCGATGAAGCTTTACGCGCGCGAAGTCGGCGCCACCGCGCAGGTTGCCGGCGGCGTGCCGGCAATGTGCGATGGGGTTACCCAAGGGCAGGACGGCATGGAACTGTCGCTGTTCAGCCGCGACACGATTGCCTTGTCTGCGGCCATCGCGATGAGCCACGCGATGTTTGACGGCATGGCCTTGCTGGGCATTTGCGACAAGATCGTTCCCGGCCTGGTGATCGGGGCGCTGCGTTTTGGCCACTTGCCGGCGATCTTTGTTCCGTCCGGTCCGATGCCGTCGGGATTGGCCAACCGCGAAAAGCAGAAAGTCCGCCAGCTCTATGCCGAAGGCAAGGCCACCCGCGCAGACCTGCTGGCCAGCGAAAGCGCCAGCTACCATTCGGCCGGGACCTGCACGTTTTATGGCACCGCCAATTCCAACCAGATGATGATGGAAATGATGGGGCTGCATGTGCCGGGCGCTTCGTTCATTCCGCCTGGCACCCCGCTGCGGTCGGCTTTGACGCGAGAGGCGGTGCAGCGTCTGACCCGGATCGGGCGGGGCAGCGACGATTACCGCCCGATGGGCCGGGTGGTTGATGAAAAGGCTATCGTCAACGCGGTAGTCGGCCTGCTCGCCACCGGCGGATCGACCAACCACGCGATTCATCTGCCCGCTATGGCCCGGGCGGCGGGCATCCGGCTGGACTGGCAGGACATCGATGAACTGAGCGCCGCCGTACCCCTGATTGCGCGGGTCTATCCCAACGGCGCGGGCGATGTGAACCATTTCCACGCCGCCGGCGGCATGGGCTTTGTCGTGCGCGAATTGCTGGATGCAGGGCTGGCCCACGCAGATGTGCTGACCGTGGCAGAAGGCGGCATGGCTGCCTATGCCCAGGAACCGCACCTTGATGGCGATGCCCTGGTCTGGCGGCCTGCACCGATGCAAAGCGGCGATGATGCAATGCTTCGTCCGGTGGAAGGCGCGTTCCTGCCCGATGGCGGGATGCGGCTGGTCAAAGGCAATCTGGGCCGTGCAACGTTCAAGACCAGCGCGGTCGACGCAGCCCGCTGGACCATTGAGGCACCGTGCCGGGTGTTCGAAACGCAGGAAGCCGTGCAGGCCGCATTCAAGGCCGGAGAGCTTGAGCGCGATGTCATCGTTGTCGTCCGGTTCCAGGGACCGCGGGCCAACGGCATGCCCGAACTGCACAAGCTGACACCGCCGCTGGGGGTGCTGCAGGACCGCGGCTTCAAGGTCGCGCTGGTCACCGACGGACGCATGTCTGGCGCGTCGGGCAAAGTGCCGGCCGCGATCCATGTCACGCCAGAGGCACTGGGCGGCGGCGCGCTCGCGCGGCTGCGGGATGGCGACGTGATCAGACTGTGCGGTCATGACGGCACGCTCGAGGTCAAGGCCGATCTGGCGGGCCGCGTCGCGGCGCAGGCTCCGCGCGAAGACATGGGCATGGGCCGTGAACTGTTTGCCATGCTGCGCCGACACGCCGACGGCGCGGAACAGGGCGGATCGGCCATGCTGGCGGAGGCAGGACTATGACCACGGCGCTTGTCACGGTCGACATTGGCGGCACCCATGCGCGATTTGCGCTGGCCAGCATCGCGGAAAACGGCGCAATCACGCTGGGCGAACCGGTTACGCTTCACACCAGCGAACATGCCAGCTTCCAGACCGCGTGGGAACATTTCGCCCAGATCCAGGGCGGCAAGCTACCCCTGGCAGTGGCGATTGCCATTGCCGGGCCGGTCGGCGGCGAAGTGATCCGCTTTACCAACAACCCATGGGTGATCCGCCCGGCACTGATCCCCGAAAAGCTGGGCGCTGACCGCTATACCGTGATCAACGATTTCGGCGCGGTCGGCCATGCGGTGGCGCGGGCCGATGCCGACCATTTCCTGCATCTGGCCGGACCTGACGAGGCCCTGCCAACGGCCGGCACGATCAGCATTGTGGGGCCCGGCACCGGGCTTGGCGTCGCGCATATCTGGCGCGACGGCGCGGGCGGCTATCGCGTCCAGGCGACCGAGGGCGGGCATATCGACTATGCCCCTGTCGACACCATCGAAGACGCGATCCTGGCCCGGCTGCGGCTGCGCTATCGCCGCGTGTCGGCCGAACGCGTCGTCTCCGGGCCCGGCCTGGTCGATATCTACGAGGCACTGGCCCAGATGGAAGGCCGCGCAATCCAGCAGATTGACGACCGCACGCTGTGGCAGCTTGGCACCAGCGGCGAAGACAGCCTGGCGGCCGCCGCGGTTGACCGGTTCTGCCTGTCGCTTGGCTCGTTCGCCGGCGACGTGGCCCTGGCGCAAGGGGCGGGCGCAGTCGTCATCGCGGGCGGTCTGGGCCTGCGCATCAAGGATACGCTGCTCAGCTCCGGCTTTGCCAACCGGTTCATCGCCAAGGGGCGCTTTGAAGGCCTGATGGCCGCGCTTCCCGTGCGCCTGATCACCCATCCGCAGCCGGGCCTGTTCGGTGCCGCCGCTGCCTTTGCCAAGGAACACCTGTCGTGAGCCCAATCGAAGCCATCATGCGCAAGGCGCCAGTCATTCCGGTGCTGGTGATCGACAATGTTGCCCACGCCCGCCCGATTGCCGAAGCCTTGGTTGCCGGCGGCCTGCCGGTGCTGGAAGTGACCCTGCGCACCGCCGACGCGCTCGACGTGATCCGCGAAATGAAGCAGGTCCACGGTGCGATTGTTGGCGCAGGAACGGTGCTCAACCCCCACGCTCTTGAAGATGCCCTCAACGCCGGGAGCGAGTTCATTGTCTCGCCCGGGCTGACCGACGGCCTGGCCAAGGCCGCGATTGCTGCCGGGGTACCCTTTCTGCCCGGCACGGCGACATCGTCTGACATCATGCGCGGGCTCGACCTGGGGCTGGACCGGTTCAAGTTCTTTCCGGCCGAAGCCAACGGCGGCATTCCGGCGCTGAAAGCGATCGCCGCCCCGTTCGGCGCGGTACGGTTCTGCCCGACGGGCGGGATCACGGCGGCATCCGCGTCTGATTGGCTGGCGCTTGATGCGGTGCTGTGCTGCGGGGGATCATGGATCGTGCCAAAGGGTCCGCCCGATGTCGCTGCGATCACGGCCGCGGCCCGTGCAGCGGCGGCTCTGGCGCAGTGACGCTTAGCGCCCGGCTCGACGCGCGGCTTCAGGCGCTTCATCCGCAGACAGCGGAAACGCCGCTGTTCAACCCGGTTTTCCAGTTGGGGCTCGAACTTTCTCGCGAGATCGAGAATGGCGAGCTGACCCTCGACACGATCGCCGCCTTGGTGAACGAGCTGGAATGCGAAGGCTTGGTGGCCCGGGCAGCGCGGCTCAACCGCCTGGTAGCCCCGGTCGCGCCCGCCGACAACCAGGCCCGCCTCGCCCAGCTCGGCCGCGCCGACACGTTCGCCGATTACGCGGCGCACTGGGGCCGCCCGCTGATCCACGTGGTGTTCACCGCGCACCCCACTTTCCTCCTTACCCAGCGCCAGTCCGAAGCGGTAGTCGGCGCCGCATCATCGGGAAATATCGGGGCGCAGACCGCCTGCGTCGCGCCGCACGAGCGCGATGCGATCACGCTGGATACCGAGCACGCGGCCGCGATGGCCGCGCTGGCCCGCGCGCAGGACGCCCGCGACACGATCAACGCCGCGCTGCTCAGCCAGGCCAGAGCCGCCTGGCCCGAAGACTGGCGCGGCCTCAATCCGGTGCCGATGCGCTTTGCCAGCTGGGTCGGCTATGACATGGACGGGCGCACCGATATTTCGTGGTTCACATCGCTGCGCTATCGCCTGTCGGAAAAGGCTGAGCGGCTGGCCCGCTATGCCGCGCAATTGCGCGGCTTTGCCCCTGTCGTCTCCGCTGCCCTGGCCCGCGCCGCCGACCGGGCTGACGAAATGGCCGCGCTGTTTGCGCAGGACCTGTCCGCGCCCGAGGCGCTGTCATCGGCGGCAGACACGCTGACCGCCGATCACTCCGACAAGCTGACCAGCCTGACTGCAACAATTGCCGAGCTTGAAGGGCTGGCGGGCGAATCCGACGATGCCACTGCGCAGGTCCTTCTTGTCGTTGCTGCCGCGATGCGCGCAGACGGGCTTGGCATGGGCTGGATTCACTTCCGTGTGAACTCCAGCCAATTGCAGAACGCGATCCGCCGCCGCATCGACCCCGACGGCAAGCTTGACCTAGCCAGCCAGGCCGCGCTGGTCCGGATGCGCGAGCTGCTGGCCGAGGCGAAGCCGCTGCGCACCAATTTCGCCGCCCTGGCGATAGAGAACAGCACCGCCGTGCGCCAGTTTCTGGCGATGGCGCAGATCCTCCACCACGTCGATGCGGACACCCCGATCCGGATGCTGGTGGCCGAATGCGAACAGCCGACCACGGTGCTGGCCGCGCTGTATTTCGCGCGGCTGTTTGGGATCGACGACAAGGTCGACGTATCGCCGCTGTTCGAAACCGAAAGCGCGCTGGAACACGGCGGCCGCTTCCTTGACGCCCTGCTGGCCGAGGATGCCTATCGCACCTATGCCCGCACCCGTGGCCGGGTGGCGATCCAGACCGGCTTTTCCGATGCCGGACGCTTTGTGGGGCAGATTCCCGCCGCCCTTGCCATCGAACGCCTGCAAGGCCGCCTGTCCGAAGCCATGGCCGCCAACGGTTTGACCGATGTTGCCGCGCTGGTGTTCAACACCCACGGCGAATCGATGGGCCGCGGCGCGCACCCGTCGTCCTTTGCCGACCGGATCGAATGGCCGCTGTCCCCCTGGGCGCGGCGCCGCTTTGCCCGGGCTGGGATCAAGATGGAACCCGAAGTCAGCTTTCAGGGCGGCGACGGATATCTGTTCTTCGGCACGCCCGAATTGGCGCTGGCCACGCTGACCCGCTTTGCCGAGGCGGCCCCGGCCGAAACCGATGCTGCTGCACCAACCGATCCGTTTTACCGCCGCACCGACCTTTCCCTTGATTTCTACCGCGCGATCCGCCGGGTCCAGCAGGAATACTTGCACAGCCGGACTTATCCCCGCGCGGTGACCGCCTTTGGTCTGGGCCTGCTCAATGATACCGGCAGCCGCAAGAGCCGCCGCCAGTCTGATCTTGCCGCCGACCGCGAGATGAGCCTGCGCCAGATCCGCGCCATTCCGCACAACGCGGTGCTGCAACAGCTGGGCTATCCGGTAAACGTCATTGCCGGGTTCGGCACTGCAGCGGACGGCAATTACGAAGCTGTAGCCGGTCTGCTGCGCGAAAGCCCGCGTGGGCGCCAGCTGGTCCGCCTGGTCCGCGCCGCCAACGCGCTGGCCAGCATCAAGACGGTGGCCGCCTATGGCGAACTGTTCAATTCCGCCTACTGGTCCAGCCGCCCCTATCGCGGGGACGAAGATCACATTGCCGATGCCTGCCTGGCCCTGGCCGAATACCTCACTACCGATGACCGTGTCGGGGTATTCCGCCGCCTTGCCTCGCGCCTGCGGGTCGATGCGCTCAAGCTGCACCGCCTGCTCGATCTGATCCCGGACGAAGCGCCCTTGCCTGATCGCGAACACACCCGGCGGATGCTTGGCGTGCTCCAGGCGCTGCGGCTTGCATTGCTGCAGCACATGTTCCTCAAGGCCGTGTCAGCGCCGGCCTTCAGCCGCGCCAATGACATCAGCCGCGACGACGTGCTGGAAATGGTCTTTACCCTGCGCGTGGACGAGGCCCTTGCCCAGCTGCGCCGTGCCTTCCCGGTCCACTTTCCCAGCATCAGCGATTTCACCGTGACCGAACCAAGCGACTATCCCGACGAAGCCGCGGTGGGGTACGAGGCGATCCACCGCGACTTCATTGAACCGATCGAACGCGCGCAGGCATTGTCGCTGCGGATTACGACCGCGATTGCGAACGTGTTCGGGGCGCATGGGTGAGATGAACGTCAACGGTTGCACAGGAATGGATCAGGTTCCGGGATGGACCATACGGTTCACAACCCACTTGTGCTTTCCGATCAGTCGCACCCGCTCAAACTGAAGGCGCTCAAAGATCGATAACGAGCCGTTGAACAGGAAGGACGGGGATGCCTTGCGCCCTTCGGTGTCTTCGGGATAGCCTTCGACGCGTCCGCCGCCCATCTGCTCAATTTGCTCGATCGCACCGCTCAGCGCCGCAAAAGCCACGCCCTTGCCGCGATAGCCCTTGCTCGAGAAAAAGCAGGTGATGCGCCAATCTGGCAGTTTCGGCTTGGCTGCCAGATAAGCGCGCGAATTGTGAATGCAGGGAAGCTCTTCGGGCGAACCGAACTGGCACCAACCGGTGCACTTGGTCCCATCGTACACCAGCGCGGCATGGGCGCGGCCCTCTAGTACGAGGCGTTCCTTGGCCTCACGCTTTTTCGCCGGCGTTTCGCCAGTGTCCTTGCGGTGATACCACATGCACCAACACCCGCCCCAAATGCCATTGTTCGCTTCAACTAATGCGGCAAAGTCCGCCCACGTCGTCTGATCAAGCGGCTTGGTCTCATACGCGGTCATCGACATCAGACTGACAGCTTTTCAACAGTGGTCAACGCTGCCTTAATTGGACGGCTGAAGCACGGCGGAATCGAAAATTACTTGCTCCTCGATCGCCATTCCATCCTTGATTCGAAAGCGATCCACGCCCAGCCAATTGCGGCGCGTTCCATCGATCAACGCCGAACTCTCCCATGCAATGTAAAGCCGGTCGCCGTTCCCCGCGCAGTCGATTGGCGTGACAGTCAGGTCAACCATTGCGGTAAGCATGCCGGCCATGACGTCGATGTATTCGGCCCCCGAAAATGTGCCCGCACCGGAGAAATGGATGGTGGCCTCCGGTGCGATAAGTTCGCGCACGCGCGGACCTGTGGGAGCAGCCCAGAAAGACTTGAAACGGTCGAAGAAGTCCTCGTGTTCAGGCGTAAGCCCCGTTGCATGCATTTCGGACATTTCGGTCTCCGGTGCCAAGGTGAATCCGCGCCGGACATTTATGTGCCTTGCGCACGTAACAGGTCAAGTTGAAAATGGTGCGTAATGCACATATGTTCGGGTCATGCTTGATCGAACTGCTAACCTGCTAGGTGCTGTCGGACTGGCCGTTTCTGATCGCATCAAACAAACTGCACGCAACGTCCTCAATCACGCGGGCGAAACGCCGGCGGCGATGGTCATCATTGGGTACGGACTTGGACCTTCCAACGACCAGCTGCGAAGCATTCTGGGTTTATCGCACCCTGGATCAGTAAGGCTTGTTGATCGACTGGTCGCAGACGGGTTGGTCGAGCGACGCCAGGGCCGCGACAAGCGCGCTGTCGCGCTATACCTGACAAACCACGGCACGGCCCTTCGACGCAAGCTCCTGAAAGACCGCGTCGCTGCAATTCGCCCACTGTTAGACCCGTTGGATGAGGGCGAACAGGCAGCCTTGGCGGCGCTCTTGGGGAAGATGTTAAGCTCAACCGGCTCTTCGGACGCCGAACGCTGCAGGCTGTGCCGGCTGTGCGACGACAGTGTTTGCACTGACTGCCCGATTCCTGCCAACTTCAGGTGTGACAACAGTGCTGATTGAATGTCCGCAGCGGTCCCGTAACCTGGCTTGACATAGTCCTTTATTCGCTCACCGGCCAATCAATAACTCTAACCGGCCCATGCCGCAGCCTTGCCAGCGCCGCGTCCGCAAACTCCAGCGCCAGCCTTCCGCGCAGTTTGCGCCAGGCTGGAATCTTCAGTTCCGCCGCCGCCATTGCGTTTTCCCGCGCCGGGCCGAGCAGCTCGCGCTCGAACGCCGCGATAAGCGCCGGATCGCGCAGCACGGCGACGTAATCGCTGCTGGTGCGGTAGCTGGCGAAGTTGAAATTGCTCGATCCCAGCAGCAGCGTTTCGCCGTCGATCAGCAGCGCCTTGGCGTGGGTCATGTCCGGGGTCAGGCGCAGTTCAACCCCGGCGGTTCCGGCCACACCGATCAGGTAATCGCGCACCACCGGCTTGTTGCTTGCCGCCGAGGTATAGATTGTTGCCCGCGCCCCGGCCCGCGCGGCCTGCGCAAAGGCTGCAACGAAGGGCATGGTCGGATAAGCGCTGATCATGTCGACCGAACGCTTTGCCCCGCGCACCAGATCGAGCAGCGGTTCGAACAGGGCCGCGTTGCGGGCGCCGTCGCCATCGAAACTGATCAGCTCTATCGGACCGAACGCCGCCTTGGCCGCCATGGGCCGGCCCGCCCAGTCAGCAGCGAAATCAGCGGCAAGCCAGTCAGCCATGGCCGGGCTTTGGATACGCAGCATCAGATCGTGCCAGGCGAAGTTGTGATCGGAAAAGTTGATCCCGCCGATGTAGGCGGCATCATCCAGCACCAGCAGCTTCTTGTGGTTGCGCAAGGGATAGCGCAGCGGATGGCCCAGCACCGGGTTGGTGATCCGCACGCCCACGCCCTGCGCCGCCATGTCGCCGAACATCGCCAGGGTATCGGCCGCCTCCTGCTTCACCGCCGCGGGGCGGAAGGGCAGCGGCAGCATGGTATCGTTGATGACGTTGCGGGTGTAATCGTCAACCAGCACGCGGCGATCGGCGGCGCTGGCCGCCAGCACGGCATCAGCGACGCTCCGCCCGGCTGCATCCGCTTCAAACGTCATCGCCTGGACCAGGACGCGTCTGCTTGCGGCGGCCATATCGGCTTTTGCCCGATCCCAGAACGCTGCAGCGCCCACCAGCAGTTCCAGTTTCGGCTCGCTCATCGTTTGCGCCACTGGCAGGTGGCAAGGCCCAAGGCAAGGCGGCTGCGCCTTTAACCTTTGTCCCGCGCGAAGTCCCGCTGCGAAACGCCGTCCATTCCGCGCTGGCCTTTCAGGCGGAGGTACGGTTAGGGATACTGCACGCATGTGTTCGCAAGGGATCCCACCGCGATGAAGCCCAGTTCAACCGCAGCCCTGATCGGCGGCATCGGCCTTGCTGCACTGGCTTTGGTGGGGATGGTCGTATCGCCGCTTGCCACTGCACCCGAAAAAGCGCTGCCGCCAAGCCGCAACGGCGCGTTTGCCGTAGCTGACAAGGCTGGCCCCAAGCCCGCTCCCGCGCCAGCCCCCACACCTGCAGCGCCGAAGGACGAAGGCCTGGTGATCAAGCGGATCCTGCCGATCACCGGTCCGATCAAATACGGCGAATGGCACTGGGACGACAAAGGCGTGGCCGACGGCCCGTTGGTTGTTACGGTGGATCTGGATGCGCGGGTGCTGTCGGTGTTCAAGGGCGGGTACGAAATCGGCGCTACCGCAGTCCTGCTTGGCACCAGCGAAAAGCCCACGCCGCTGGGGGTCTTCCCGGTCAAGTGGAAGCACAAGGACCACTATTCATCCACCTATGACAGTGCCCCCATGCCCTACACGATGAACCTGACGGCCGACGGTGTGGCGATCCACGGCACCAAGGTGGAAAAGGGCTATGCCAGCCACGGCTGCATCGGGGTGCCCAATTCGTTCGGCGCAAAGCTGTTTGCCATCGCCCCGGTGGGGACCAGGGTTTACATCACGCGCGGCAAAATGTCGCAGCTGGGGGATAGCCTGATCTAGCGCGGCGCCATGCGGATTGCGCCATCCAGCCGGATGCACTGCCCGTTGAAATAGCTGTTGCGCGCCAGTTCCAGCGCCAGGCTGCCGAACTCTTCCGGTTTGCCCAGCCGCTTGGGGAAAGGCACCGATGCGGCCAGGCTTTCCAGCACTTGCGGTTTCGCCCCCAGCATCAGCGGAGTGGCAAATATCCCCGGCATGATCGAATTGACCCGGATCCCCAGGTCCGACAGATCGCGCGCCATCGGCAGGACCAAACCGTTGACCCCCGCCTTGGCCGAGCCATAAATGATCTGGCCGATCTGCCCATCCTGCGCCGCCACCGATGCGGTCAGCGTAATGCAGCCGCGTTCGCCGTCTTCCAGCGGTTCCAGCCCGGCCATCCCTTCTGCCGAGAGCGAGGCGATGCGGTAGCTGGCCACCAGGATGCCCTGCACGCCATAAATATAATCCTCGGTCGACAGGCGCTTCAGCCCGCCCGCGACCTTGTCATAGGCCAGCGTCTTGCCCCGGCGGCTGGTCATGGCGCAGTGGACGGTGATGCGTTCCTGCCCATGCGCGGCGCGGGCCTTGGCAAATCCGTCTACCACCGATTGTTCGTCGGTGATGTCGACTTGGCAGAACAGTCCGCCGATTGCCTTGGCTACGGCTTCGCCGTTGTCGGCATTGACATCAAAAATGGCGACCTTCACGCCTGCTGCGGCAAACGCGTGGGCCGTTGCCTCTCCCAAGCCAGAAGCGCCGCCGGTGACCACGGCAGCCGTGGTGGAATCGATGTGCATATGCTGCTCTCCCGCAAATTAATCGTCCGATTAATGCAGCGCGCCTTGACGGGCGGCAAGCACAATTCCAGCATGACCCAAACGGGCAAAGGAGAAGGTCATGACGGCAACCGCAGCATGGGGCGCAACCGCCCCTGAATCGGGCCTCAACCCGATGACCATCGATCGCCGGACCCTGCGCGACGAAGACGTGGCGATCGACATCACCTATTGCGGCGTGTGCCATTCCGACCTTCACGTCGCCCGCAATGACTGGGGGCGCAGTATCTATCCCTTCGTTCCGGGGCACGAGATTGTCGGCACGGTGCGCGCGGTGGGCGCGGGCGTAACGCGCTTCAAGGCGGGCGACCGCGTAGCAATCGGCACGGTAGTAGACAGTTGCCGCCGCTGCGATGCCTGCGATGAAGGCGAGGAGAACTATTGCCGCGAAGGGGTGACCGGCACTTACAATTCGAAAGACCGGATTGATGGCACGCCAACCTATGGCGGGTATTCAGCCGCGATCGTGGTGGCCGAACCTTATGTCCTGCGGGTGCCGGACGGGCTTGACATGGCAGCCGCCGCGCCGCTGCTGTGCGCCGGGATAACGACTTACAGCCCGCTGAAGAACTGGAAGGTCGGCCCCGGCAGCAAAGTCGGAGTGATCGGTCTGGGCGGACTGGGCCACATGGGGGTCAAGTTCGCCAAGGCGCTGGGCGCGCAGGTGACGATGATCACTACATCACCTGCCAAGGGTGATGATGCGCGGCTGCTTGGAGCCGACCATGTGCTGGTCTCAACCGACAAGGCGGCGATGAAGGCCGCCAACCGCAGCTTTGACTTTCTGCTCGACACGATCCCGGTCCAGCATGACGTGACGCCCTACCTCATGCTGCTCGACCGGCAGGGAACACTGTGCCTGGTCGGGATGATCGACATGATGCCCGGCTTCCATTCGGGCCTCTTGCTGATGGGGCAAAAGGCAGTGGCCGGATCGGGTGTGGGCGGGATCGCGCAGACGCAGGAAATGCTCGATTTCTGCGCCGAAAAGGGCATCGTCGCGGAAATCGAGATGATCCGTATAGACGAGATAAATCACGCCTATGCACGGATGGAAAAAGCCGATGTGAAGTACCGCTTCGTGATCGACATGGCGACGCTGTGACCCAGACCGTCGAACTTTTCTGGTCGTTCCGCAGCCCTTATTCCTATCTTGTCGTCCCCCGGCTGCAGGAACTGGAACGCGATTGGGACGCGGCGGCAAAGGTGCGGCCCGTCGTGCCCATCGCCGTGCGCCAGCCCGAGTTTTTCGCCCATGCCGATCCGCTGTGGACCAGCTACCTGATGCGCGATTGCACGCGCAGCGCCGAGTTTGCCGGCATGCCCCTGCGTTGGCCGCGCCCTGACCCGGTGGTGATGGATTTCGCAACGCGGACTTACCCCAGGGAACAACCCCATATCCACCGCCTGACCCGGCTGGGGCAGCTGGCCAGCGAGCGCGGCTTTGGCCTGCCCCTGCTGCGCGAAGTCAGCCACCTGATCTGGTCGGGTGAGGTCGACGGCTGGAACGAAGGCGATCACCTTGCCGGGGCTATATCGCGCGCCGGTGGTGATATGGCGGAAATGGATGCGGTCTTGGCCAGCGAGGCTGGACGGCTTGACGCTGCGATCAAGCAGAACGAGGCCGATCAGCGGCTGGGCGGCCATTACGGCGTGCCGCTGATGGTTCTGGAGGGCGAGCCGTTTTTCGGACAGGACCGTTATGACCAGCTGGTGTGGCGAATGCAGCAAAAGGGGATGAAGCGGCGCTAGCTGCGGCGCTGCGGCGCTTTGGTAAAGGTCCAGCCGTCCGGCATAGCGCGCGCTACCAGCGTTCCGATCGAGGCCGGCTGACGCGCCACCAGCGCATCGAACACCCGCGCCGCGGCGCTTCCGCGCGGTGCTGTCCCGTCAAGTTCGGCAACAATCCGGGCAATCACTCGCAGTGCCACCGCCCGCGGAGCGCGAGGACGATACGTCAGGCCAAGTCCGCCGCGAACCACACAGTCGTCCCATTCCTGAACCGCCATCCAATTAAGCGCGGCATCGGCATCGGCAAGGTGCGCAGCACTGGCAGCCAGCGCGGGCACGTCGATCCAGTCCGCCGTCTCAAGGGCCTTGCGCAGCCGTGCGCGGTCAAACCGGTCGTCGCTGTTGGACGGGTCCTGCACGGTCGCAATGCCTGCCGCACTGACAACGGCAGCAAGGTCAGCCCTTCGCCAGCCGAGCACCGGACGCAGCAACGGCAGCGCCGTTCCTGGCACCAGCCCCCGCGCCCGCACGCCGGCCAGCCCCGCAACGCCGCTCCCCCGGATCAGCCGCAACAGCAGTGTTTCTGCCTGATCGTCGGCGTGATGCGCAGTCATCAGCGCGGCTAGTCCCAGCCGCTCTGCCCAACCGGCCAGTGCAGCATAACGCGCGGTGCGGGCTTCAGTCTGGATGTTTCCGGGTTGGACGCTGACATTCAGCACGCCATGCGGCACTTCCAAGCGCGCGCAGATCGCGGCGACCAGCTCTGCCTCTGCGGCCGATTCGGCACGCAATCCGTGATCCACTGTCGCCGCAGCGATCCGACCTGGCAGCGCCGCATGGGCCAACAGCAGCAAGGCGATACTGTCGGGCCCGCCCGAAACCGCTACCCCCAGATGCCCATCACTGCCCCACAAGGCGTTGAGATCGGCCGAAAACCGAGCGGTCAGTTCAGGCGGCGGCAAACTATCAATTGCACTTAACCTCTTTGCGCAACGCGTCGTACTGGGTCTTCAGACGCCCGGCCGCTTCGGCCGAATAGTCATCGCCAAACTGGGCCAATGCCACGCAGGACCGCGTGGTATCTTTAAGCTGGCGCATGGCTTGCGCCAGATTAAGCAGGCTGTCTGGCGCGCGATCGCCCTTTTTGTCGGCCTGGTAATTCTGCAGGAACCAGCTGGCCGCCTCGCGCGCGTTGCCTTCATCCAGATAGGCTCGGCCAAGCAGGTTGCGGGCAAAGCTGACCCGGCTGTGCTTGGGATACTTTTGCAGGAACATTTTTAATTGCTGCTGCGCTTCGGGATAGAACTTGGCATCGTAAAGGCGAAAGCCGTAACTGTATTCATCATCGCCAACATCGCTGGTCGACGGCTTCTGGATCGCCTTTACCGCCGCAACACGCGATGTAGCAGCAGCAGCCGGTATAGCCGGAGCGGCCGCGGCTGGTGCCGGCTTGGGCGCTGATGCACCGCCGGTCATCGCGGCCAGGTTGGTATTGGTTGTGGACCCGGTGCTGACCGCCGAAGCCGCAGGCGCTGCAGATGTGGTCGTGGCTGTTGGCGCGGGCACCAGCGCGGCGGGGGCGCCGGCCGCAGGCGCGGTTTCCGTCGCGGCAGGGGGCAACCGCGCTTCGAGCTTGGCCAGCCGATTGGCGTTTTCCTCACCCTGTGCGGTCAGCCGGGCAAGCTGCGCTTCAACCGCATCCATCCGAACCAGCAGATCGCTGACCGGGGTGGTAGCAGGCGTCCCGGTTGGCGCGGTAACGGGCTGACCAGGCTGGACCTGAGGCGGGAAATATTTGCCATCGCCACCCGGAAACACCTGGCGCTGCAGCGCCTTTACTTCCGCTTCGACCGCGCGCAGCCGCGCATCGGTGTTGGCAGGCGTACTTTGCGCCAGCGCAGGTGCGGCCAAGGCCAGGACCAGGGTGACAAGAACCGGGCGCGTCGCGCGGAGCAGTCGGGTCATGATGTGCAATCCGTCCTCAAATAACGCAGAGCGCCGCCTATGTGGCAGCGCAGCCAAACCTGCGATTAACCATCAATGCCCTGTTAGCCGCACGCTGACCGCCGTGTCGAGCATCGCTTGGACGCTTTTGCGCAGGTTTTAGGCCCGATCAGGTGCCCGCAGGGGTGGGCACGGGCGCAGACGGTGCGGCGACTTCAGGCGCTGCGGGCGGCGTCCCGGCGGTAACCAGCTGCGCAGAAGGGCGCTCGGTCTGGGCAACGCGGCGGGGCAGTGCAGCGCCGTCAGGCCGGCGCGCAGGCTGGGCCATTGCCGCGGCAGTAGGCGATGCCGCATTTACTGCGGGGGCCGCGGACGAAGCGGGAGCCGCATTGCGGGCCAGCAATGCAGCAGCCGTAACCGGCACGTCACGCACCGTTTGCTGGGTTTCGGAAAGCTTGGGAACAGCCTGGCCGCCGACGGTGATGGCCAGCGCTTCGGGATGGGCGGTCCACAATTTGACGTCGGCCACATCCTGCGGAACGGTCCAGACTTCGCCTTGGGTCATTTCCCGTTGCATCAGCTGCTTGCCAGTGCCGTCGGTAAACTTGACCCATACCGACGGGGCCAGCGCGGTGAAAACAACCGGTCCATTGATCGGCGCCGTGGCGGGATTTGCGGCAGCGATGGCCGGTGCGGCGCTTTCTTCCGTCAGGATCGATGGCAGTTCGCCAGCCGGGGCATAATAGCTGCGCCATGCAAAAGCGATTCCAGCCACGATTACCAGCAGCGCTGCCAGACCGGCAATCCAGGCAAAGCGCGCACCAGGTACGCGCGCCGGATCGCCCGGTTCGAACGCCGGGATCCCGCGCAGCGGCGCTGGCTCCTGATGCATCAGTTCGGCGCGCACGGCATCCACAATTTCGCGTTCGTCAAGGCCGAGCGCCTTGGCGTAACTGCGCGAAAATCCAACTGCATAAGTCCGCGCTGGCAAGGCAGAGAAATCGCTCGCCTCGATCGCGGCAAGATGGCGTTCGGGAATCTTGGTCACGCCGGACAGCTGCGCGCGGCTCATCCCAGACGCTTCACGCGCGCGCCTTAAGCGAGCGCCGACATTCTCCAGAGGCAATTCTGCCTCAGTCACTTCAGTCTCCGACATTCCGACCCCGAAAATTGGTGTTCTTTTTATATCCGGGTGCAGAAAATCGTTCAGCGCCGCTCAAGTCAACGCAATTCCGTCCATTCGGGGGCAGAGTGACGACAGGATGCGCGGGAAACGTGACAGGCCGGTAATGCGGGCCGCCTCAATCAACGTCGATATCGCGTTCCTGAGCCCACGCGGTTAGTGCTGCGCGCAAATCTGGAGGCGGCGATACAAGCCACTGATTCATCGCCGTACCGATGTCGGTAAGATCAACCTTGCGGACCAGTTCCTTGATTGGACCGACCGCGGCGGGCGTAATCGACAGGCGGCGGATACCGATACCCATCAGGGCCAGTGCTTCAAGGCGCCGACCGCCCATTTCGCCGCAGACGGTTACGTCCACCTCGTGGCCGACAACCCCTGCCAGCACACGCCGCAAAAACCGCATGATCGCCGGGCTAAGCCAATCGTAACGCTCTGCGAGCTTGGGATTCGACCGGTCAGCTGCGAACAGGAACTGAGTCAGATCGTTAGTGCCGATTGACAGAAACGACAGCCGCGGCGCCAGTATGTCAAGCTGTTCGGCCAGCGCCGGGACTTCGAGCATGGCGCCATAGCGGATCGCTTCGGGCAGCTTTTTCTTCAAGCCCCTGAGATAGGCAAGCTGGCTTTCAAAAACGGCCTTGGCGGCATCGAACTCCCACGGTTCGCTGACCATCGGGAACATCACGTTGAGCGTGCGGCCCGCTGCCGCTTCCAGCAGGGCGCGCGCCTGGACTTTAAGCAAGCCTTCGCGCTCCAGGGCCACGCGAAGGGCGCGCCAGCCCATCGCGGGATTTTCCTCATGTTCGCCGTCGTTATGGCGCAGATAGGGCAGAACCTTATCGCCGCCGATATCGACGGTGCGGAAGACCACCGGCTTGTCACCGGCTGACTCCATCACATCGCGGTACAGGCGGGTCTGGCGTTCGCGCTGCGGCAGTGTGGCAGACACCAGGAACTGGAACTCGGTGCGGAACAGCCCGACCCCGTCAGCGCCGGTCAGCGCCAGGTTTGGCATGTCATCGCGCAGCCCCGCGTTCATCATCACCAAGATGCGCGTTCCGTCCCGGGTAAACGGTTCGACATCGCGCAGCGCGGCATAAGCGGCAGCACGTTCCTTGCTTTTGGCAAACCGCGCTTCGAACGCTTCGGCCACAGCCGGCAGCGGACGGGCGACGACATCTCCCTTGTCCGCATCCAGCAGCAACGGATCGCCGTCACGAATTACTCCCCGCAGGCCGCGCACCCGGCCCAGCACCGGGATCCCCATGGCACGCGCCACGATGACCACATGGGCGGTCAGCGATCCTTCTTCCAGCACCACGCCCTTGAGCCGCCGCTTGTCGTATTCAAGCAGTTCGGCTGGCCCCAGATTGCGGGCAATAAGGATCGAATCCTGGCGCAGGCCCATGCTGGCGGCGGTGCCCATCTGGCCCGAAACAATTCGCAGCAGCCGGTTCGACAGGTCTTCCAGGTCGTGCATCCGGTCAGCCAAGAGCGGATCGTCGATCTGGCGCATCCGCATCCGGGTGCGCTGCTGCACTCGTTCGATCGCAGCCTCGGCGGTCAGCCCGCTGTCGATCGCTTCGATGATCCGGCGGCTCCAGCCTTCGTCATAGGCAAACATCCGGTACGTTTCGAGCACCTCCTCGTGCTCTCCGCCCACGCCGAACTCGGCCTGGGCCTGCATCCGGTCGATCTGTTCGCGCATCTTGTCAAAGGCCAGGTAAACCCGCTGCAATTCGGCATCGCGGTCATCGGCCATGACGTGTTCGATGGTAATGCGCGGCTGGTGGAATACCGCGGCACCGGCGGCAAGGCCCTTCACCAGCGTCAGCCCGGACAAGCGTTGCGGCCCGGAAAGCTTTGGCGACAGGCCGGCAACTTCCTCCTCGTCGACCAGGGCGGCGTTGGAAATCAATTCGGACAGGACCATGGCGGTGGTCTGCAATGCCTCGATTTCGACTTCCTCGTAGCGGCGCGGATCGACATGCTGAACGCACAAGACACCTACCGCCCGTTCGCGCCGGACGATCGGCACTCCGGCGAACGAGTGAAACTTGTCCTCGCCGGTTTCAGGGCGATAGGAAAAGTCGGGATGGGCGGTCGCTTCTGCCAGGTTGAGGGTTTCGGTATTCTCGGCAATCGTGCCGACCAGACCTTCGCCGATGGCCATGCGGGTGACGTGGACGGCCTCTTGCGCCAGCCCGCGGGTGGCGAACAGTTCAAGCATGCCTTCACGCAGCAGGTAGATCGAACACACCTCGCTATCCAGGCCCTCACCGATCACTTCGACCACGGTGTTGAGCTTGGCCTGGGCGTGATTGCGCGATGCCATCACGTCATGCAGGCGGGTCAGGATCGTGCGAGCCGCGGATACGGCGCTGGGAACGGTCATGGGCCGACCCTAACCGAAAGCGGGTCCCAAGAAAACGCGGCTTACCGAAAATATCCGCGCCGCGCTTCCCCGATCAGTATCGGGAGAACGCGGCCGAAAAGTACTGGCCTAAGTGAGGGTGAGTTCTTCCTTGATGCGCAATTTGCGCTTCTTCAATGTCTGGACAAGCGAAAGGTCTGGCAGGGGTCGGCTCATTTCATCCTGAAGCTGCCGTTCGATACCGGCATGCTTAAGCTGCAATGCGCTGACGTGCGACTGTTCCATTCTGGAATCTCCTTCTGGTCCGCCCCCGATTGGGGTCACAGGATTCCTTACAGCTGCGTTCGGGCATCCCGACTCGCTAACCAGCAGGGCCTGTGATTGTCATGAAATCATATTAAGCCTATCTTGCGAAGCGTCTTGATTACCCGATGCGGCAAGTGCCGCCCGGACTGCGACGAACCGGCATCAGGGAGTGCGCGCGTGAATGAAGAGGAAATGCGCAAGCGCCTGGAAGTGCTGCGGATCGAGCATCGCGATCTTGACGCGGCGATCGATGCGCTGACCGGGGGCGGCAGCAGCGACCAGTTACAGATTGCGCGCCTGAAAAAGCGCAAACTCAAGCTGAAAGACCAGATCGCGATGATTGCCGATTACCTTATCCCGGACATTATCGCCTGATCGGTTTAGCCGGTAAACTGACGCATTTTCCGGGGTTTGGGGCAAAAATTGTCCCTCACTGGCACAGTCTCGATATGGGTGTGCGTAACTGAATATACACCATTGGCAGGGGCGATTCGGCAGGCCTATCGCAGCCACCATGGCGACCCCGGCAAACATCAACCCCCGCATCGTCGAAGCGCTTTATGGCGAAGCGCTGGCCCTGTCCGATGACGTGCGATCCGCCTTCGCGCAGCATGCTGCGATCGAGGGGGATGACGCCGACCTGATCAAGGTCGCCCTGTCGTGCGAAGCGCTGCGCACCACTACGCGGATGATGCACGCGGTGGCCTGGCTGCTCAATCACCGGGCCTACTTTGCCGGTGATCTGTCCGAGTTCCAGTTGCGCCGCTACGGCAAACTGGTCGATTTTCCTGAAGGCGATTCCAGCCACCTGGCGCTGCTTGATCCCGCGATGCGCGAACTGATCCGGGCGACCGAGCTGTTCCACGCCCGGCTCAAGCGTCTGGACAACGGCTGGCGTGATCGCCCGACCGGCGCGCCAAGTGCAATTACCCGGCTGCGCGAACGGCTGGCCCAGCACGCCTTATAGCGATGCTTGGAATGGCGCGCATTAAGCGCCATATCGGACGGCGATGAGCATTCCGCCCAAACCCTGGCCAACCGGCCTTGCCGAACAGTGCGAACCACTGGTCCGCCGCGTGCTGGCCCCCAATGCTTCGCCCTATACCTACACTGGCACCCAGACATACCTGGTCGGTGCGGGCGGCGATGTGGCGGTGATCGACCCCGGCCCGGCCGGAACCGGCGTTGCGGGACACGCCGACACCCACGGCGAAGGACACGTCGATGCGATCATCGCGGCGATTGGCACGGCCCGGCTGGCCGCAATCCTGTGTACCCACACCCACCGCGACCATTCTCCAGCCGCCGCAGAACTGAAAGCGCGCACCGGCGCTCCGATCATTGGCTGCGCGCCCCTGGCGATGGATGACGACGGCCCGCGCGCCGACGCCGCGTTTGATCCCGACTATAGCCCTGACCGCGTGCTGAGCGACGGCGAGCGGCTGGCGGGTGACGGCTGGACGATCCAGGCGGTGGCCACCCCCGGCCACACCAGTAACCACCTGTGTTACGCCGTCCTGGAAAGCGGCGCGCTGTTTACAGGGGATCACGTCATGGCCTGGTCGACCAGCGTCGTGTCGCCGCCCGATGGCGACATGAGCGCCTATATGAAAAGCCTGCAGAAACTGCACGACCGCGATGACCGGGTCTATTACCCGGCGCACGGCCCTGCGGTGGAAATGCCACGCCAGCTGGTCCGCGGGATGCTGGGCCACCGCCGTCAGCGTGAAGCGCAGATTCTGCGCCTGCTGGGTGAAGGACCCCACCGCATCGCTGATATGGTGCCGGTGATGTACAAGGGCCTGGATCCGCGCCTGACCGGGGCAGCAGGGCGGTCGGTCCTGGCCCACATGATCGACCTGCGGCACCAGGGCCGCGTAACCAATGAGGGGGACCTATGGACAATCGCAGCCTGACCACGGCCCCGCCCCGCACCGTGGGCCTGGCGGCGGGATTGGCAGCCGCCATGGCACTGGCCGGATGGCTGGGGTGGAAAGCATACGGCCCGCAAGACTTGGGCGATCCCATCGCCAACAGTCTGGTGGCGCTGGAAAAGCAGGACAAGCTGACAGTCTTTTCCGCGCAGCTATCGCCCGTGGTCGCTGCCGACGACGCGCGGCTGTTCGGCATACTGAAAAGCCGCCAGGTTGCTGTCATTCCTGCCCGGGTCGACTATGTCATCGACATGACGGCAATGGATCGCAGCCGGATGAAGTGGGATGCACAGGCCATGCGGCTTGACGTCACCTTGCCGCCGATCCGGATTGGCCGGCCCAACCTTGACGAAGGCAAGGCACAATATCTGCGCGAGGGGGTATGGATCACTCCTGATGCACAGGCCAAACTGACCCGTGACAACAGCCTGCTGGCCGAAAAGCAGGCAAGCGATCAGGCGGCCAATCCGGTGCTGGTTGATCTGGCCCGCGGCGCGGCGAAGGACGCGGTCGAACGCAACCTGGCAATACCGTTACAGGTTGCAGGATACGGCGACGTAACCGTGCGGGTGCGGATCGACGGCGAACCGGCCCCGCAGTAGTGTCTCTTGCCAGCATCTTTGCGCAGGCGTAGCAGTCCGTAAAATCACCTGAATCAACGTCAGGGTCGCGCAGCTGTGGAAGGTTTTCACAATGGCGACTCTTGCTGATCCTGCATTCGCGGATTCCGACGTTCCCATCGTGCCGCGCGGAGAGGATTTTTTTGCCAGGCTGGCTATCGCGATGGCGGTGGTCGTGGTCGCGGGCTTTTCGATGCAGCTGGCCATGGGCCGCTCAACCTTCGCATCGCCGCTGCGGGTTCATGTCCACGCAGTCCTGTTCATGGGCTGGGTGGCGATCTTCCTGCTGCAAAGCCGCCTGGGAACCAAAGGCCCGATCGCTCTGCACCGCAAGCTTGGCTGGCTGGCGCTGGGTTGGATGGCGGCGATGCTCGCAGCGGCAATGACCGTGATCGTCGCCATGACGCGCGACGGCCACGTGCCGTTCTTCTTTGCGCCGCAGCACTTTCTGCTGGCCGATCCGGCAACATTGCTGGGGTTTGCGGGCCTCACGATTGCTGCAGTCATCCGGCGCCGCCAGACTGACTGGCATGCGCGCTTGCATGCCAGCGGCATGGCGATGCTGACCGGACCGGCCTTTGGGCGATTGTTGCCTATGCCGCTGCTGGCTCCCTGGGCGTTTGAAGCAGCGGGCGCCGGATCGGCCCTGTTCCTTATTGCAGGGATGATACGGGACAAACGCCGAAGCGGCTCAGTCCACCGCGCCTGGTGGATCGGCATTGCAACTCTTGCTGCCTCGTTGATCGGTGCGCGGGCGTTAGCGGTCACTCCGCTCGGCTCTGCAATCTATCAAGCGGCAGTCGCGGGATATCCGGGCCAAACCGTGCCGGGGCTTGAATATCCGCCGCCGCCCGGCACACCCTTGCGAACCGGGCGCTGATCCGCCACTTTGGGGTCATGACCGATCAGCCCACGTCTCTCGCCGGCCTTGACCTGCGCACCGAAATCGACCGCCTGCGCAAGGATCGCAATGCCATCATCCTGGCGCACTATTACCAGCGCCCGGAAATCCAGGACCTGGCCGATTTCGTTGGCGATTCGCTTGAGCTGAGCCGCAAGGCGGCCAGTTCTGACGCTGATGTCATCGCGTTCTGCGGGGTCAAGTTCATGGCAGAAACAGCCAAGATTCTGGCGCCCGACAAGATCGTCGTGCTGCCCGATCTTAATGCCGGGTGCAGTCTTGAAGATTCCTGCCCGCCGGAAAAGTTCGCGGCATTTCGCAAGGCGCATCCCGATCACATTGCGCTGACCTACATCAACTGTTCGACCGAGGTGAAGGCGCTGTCCGATATCATCGTCACCAGTTCCAGCGCCGAGACGATACTGGCCCAGATTCCCGAGGGGCAAAAGATCATCTTTGGCCCCGACCGGCATCTGGGCGGATATCTGGCGCGCAAGTTCAACCGTGACATGCTGCTCTGGCCAGGGGTGTGCATCGTGCACGAGGCCTTCAGCGAAACCGAGCTGCTCAAGCTGAAAGCCCAGCATCCCGGTGCTCCCGTGGCGGCGCATCCTGAATGCCCGCCATCGATCGTCGACCACGCCGACTACGTCGGATCGACCAGCGGCATACTGAACTTTGCCAAGACCTTTCCCGGTGACACGCTGATCGTGGCGACAGAGCCGCACATCATCCACCAGATGGAAAAGGCGCTGCCCGAAAAGACCTTTATCGGCGCGCCGGGCGCCGATGGCCAGTGCAGCTGCAACGTGTGCCCCTATATGGCGCTTAATACGCTGGAAAAGCTGTATACCACGCTGCTCGACCTTACCCCGCGGATCGAGATCGAAGAAAGTCTGCGCCTTCAGGCCAAAAAAAGCCTCGACCGGATGCTCGAAATGGCCAGCAGCACGGTTGGCATGGGCGATCTGGGCGCACGCTGAAAACAAGACGGCCGCCCCGCAGTACCGGGGCGGCCGTTTCGTTGCCGAGCTGCCGTCAGATAAACAGGATGTCGGTGACCAGCGGATCGCTGCCCATCACGGCAATCGAAAGATCGGCCAGGCCATCGCCGTTTGTGTCACCCTGCAACAGATCGCCGGAAAACCGCAGTTCGCCTGCATGTCCGGAAAATGCGCTGTCACCGATCCAGGTGAAATCTATCTGCGTTGCGCGCAGGTCGATCTTGTCAGCGCCCGACTGGAAATCCTCGATCACGTCGCCCTGTTCGATGAAACGGAACGAAAATGTGTCGTTGCCGGCTCCGCCCCACAGGCTGTCAGCCCCTTCGAACCCGTCGATGACATCATCACCGCCCAGGCCTTTAAGCACATTGTTGACCGCGTTGCCGTAAAGCACATCGCGCGCGCTACCACCGATGCCATTTTCAATGATCGTGCCATAGGCGATCGAGATATTGTCAAACTCTGTCGCGAACACGCCCGTGACGCCCGTTTCGGCAGCGATTTTGTTGGCGGCAAGCGTCAACCGAGACGCAGAGACCGACGCCAACGTGCTTGCCAGCACCGGCCCGAAGTTGACGCCCAGCTCGCTGCTGAGAGCCGCACGGTTGGCATTTACTTCGGACAGGGTAGGCACTGCAGCGCCTGCCGAACTGAACTTGCCGTCGTGCAGATCAAGGAACACAGAAGCGGTAAATCCCGAAAGATCGATCGTATCGTTGCCGCCGGCATCAAAGATGGAAATGGCAGGCCATTTATTCTGGGTGAAATCGAAGACGTCCCGTCCGGCGGTTGAATTGAACCCATACACCGTATCGCCTGTCCGCGTGGTCAGGTCCGCGCCGTATTTGGTCTGCGCGGTCAGGATATCGTGGATCATGGGGGTCTGTTCGTAATTGTTGAGGAACT
Source organism: Novosphingobium sp. (assembly GCF_024642085.1). GTDB lineage: Bacteria > Pseudomonadota > Alphaproteobacteria > Sphingomonadales > Sphingomonadaceae > Novosphingobium. The sequence continues at coordinate 106,670 of NZ_JAHEBV010000007.1, forward strand.
GGCCCCAGTTCACCCACGACGCCCCCGTTTCGCCGGCACGCCAATAGCTCATGATTGAATACTGGGTGCTGTCCTGCGCGTATTCGGCGTAATTGACGTAATTGAGCGCCAGGTTCGGATCGTAATTGTAGTTGCCAGGATGCGACAAGCCGATGGTGTGGCCCAGTTCGTGGACCAGCGTGGTTGCACCGTATCCGCCCAGGCTGAGCCAATTGTTGGTATAGTTTATCGTGGGATCGGCGATGAACACGTCCGATTGATATTTCTGCCCGTTGCCTGGGTAATACGCATAGGCCTGCGCCGGATCAAAGCTGTTGGCGAACTGGATGTCCGCACCGATACCTTTTTTCTCGACAAATGACGGTGCGACCAGATCGTCCCACAACTGGATCGATTGACGCGCTTCGGCGCGCTGCGCACTGCTGAACGGGGAAAAACCGTCGGGCGCGGTAAAGCCGAAGTTCTTGTTGTTGTAGACACCGGTCAGGTGCGACAGGTCGGTGAAGCTGTAGGTTATGACGCCATTCTGGGTTGGCAACGTGCGGCCCGAATCGATTTGATCAACCACTTTATCCAGCGTGTAGATCGGCTTGGAGCGGTAGGTATTTCCGCCGCCGGCATAAATATCCAGATTGAACGACAAGGGATCATCGGCGCTGGCGGCAACCGCGGTCACGTTCGCCGCCGCGGTATATTTTCCGATAAGTTCGAAAGCGTCGGCTTTGGGGTAGGCGGCAAGTTCTGTTTCGAGCGTAGAATCCGAAACTGCAGGCTTCACGGTGCGCGACATATATTTTGACTCCGATTGGCTTTGTTACCCCAGCCGGACAGACCAGTATTGGCAACAGCCTGATCAATGCGCCACATCATGAGAGAATTAGCAAGGCCGCTCAGCAATTTAACACAAATTGCCGGATAATTGCATTTTCACGCAAATATATTATTTCGCAGAGAACTTTACGTGCGCCAATCCCAGCGCCGCGGCGACCAGCGCCATGCCCAGCAGATCGGGCCAGCCCAACACCTCGTCAAAGACCAGCCAGCCAACCGCCACCGCAATTGCCGGCTGACTAAGCAGCGCCAGCCCAAACACCAACGCGCTGAAATGCCGCAATGAAAAGATCAGCAGACCCTGCCCTATCACCTGGCTAAGCAAAGCCAGCGCGATCAGTGGCCACCACTGACCGGGAATGATCCGTTCGCCCAGTCCGGCAGCAATTCCCAGCATTACCGGCGCACCGACAATGCTTGACCAGAACAACAGCGACCAATTGCCCAGGCTGGCCCGCGGCCGCTGCAGCAGCAGGATATACCCGGCATAAAGCAGCCCCGCCAGAAGGCAGAACACGTCGCCGATCAGTGTCGCTTGGTCGATCTCAAGCGAACGTCCCAGCAAGATCGCCGATCCAAGCAGCGCCAGGCCAAAGGCCAGCCATTCGTTTCGAAGCGGCCAGCGGCGCAGGGCGAACATCCCCCACGCCATCACCACCAGGCTGCCAGCATTGCCGAACAGCGTGGCATTGCCCATGCGCGTATAATGAATGCCGATGTGCCATGATCCCAGATCAAGTGCGAAAAACACGCCGGCCCCGACGATCGCCCACCAGACAGGCGGACTGAATCCGGTCAGGCGCTGCTTGCTGACAACCGCCATCCCGCCCAGCAGCGGCAGCGCCAGCACCAGGCGCCAGAACCCGGCAGAGACCGGCCCTGCATCGGTCATGCGGACGAACCACGGCCCTAGGGCAAGTGCGGCGTTGCCACCCATCAGCGCGGCAAAGCGCCAACCGTTCCTGAATCTGCCGGCCCCCGTTGCATTCCCCATGGACACGCCTTAGCTCCGCCAGGTCGATTGCAAAACGAAATTGAAGGACTGGCCTGCCGATGCACGATTCCCTGTTCCAGCCGCTGCGCCTTGGCGCGATCGAAGCGCCCAATCGCATCTTGATGGCCCCGCTGACGCGCGGTCGTTCCGACCCGGGATCGGTCCCCAACGCGATGATGACAGAATACTATCGCCAGCGCGCCGGTGCCGGGCTGATCATCAGCGAGGCGACGGGCATCAGCGTCGAAGGTCTGGGCTGGCCCGCCGCGCCGGGGATCTGGAGCCAGGCGCAGGTCGAAGGGTGGAAGCCGGTGACCGACGCGGTTCACAATGCCGGCGGGCGCATCGTACTGCAGCTGTGGCACATGGGCCGGCTTGTCCACCCGGATTTCCTGGGCGGTGCTGCACCGGTTTCGGCCAGTGCCACCACCGCGCCCGATCATGCCCACACGCCGACCGGCCGCAAACCTTTCGAACCGGCCCGCGCCGCCACGCTGGATGATATCAGCCGGATCGTCGACGATTATGGAAAGGCCGCCCAAAATGCACAGGCGGCCGGGTTCGACGGGGTCCAGCTGCACGGCGCCAACGGGTACCTGGTCGACCAGTTCCTGCGCGCCGGCACCAATTTGCGCGATGACGATTATGGCGGCAGCGCGGAAAACCGGACCCGATTCCTGCGCGAGGTACTGGAACGTCTGGTGGCGGTCTGGGGCAAGGGCCGCGTTTCAGTGCGGCTGTCCCCCAATGGAGAAACGCAAGGCTGCGATGATCCTGATCCGGCCACGCTGTTCGCCGCTGCCGCGCGGGTTTGCCAGCAGGCCGGTCTGGGATTTGTCGAGCTGCGCCAACCCGGTTCGGACGGCACATTCGGACGCACCGATGTTCCGCAGCAGGATGCAGTCATCCGGTCGATATACACCGGACCGCTGGTGCTCAATTCGGACTACACCGCAGATCAGGCTGATACCGATGTCAGTTCCGGGCGCTGCGATGCGATCAGTTTCGGCCGGCCGTTCATTTCCAATCCGGACCTGCCGTGGCGGATCCGCAACGGCGCGCAATGGGCGCCCAATGTCGATGCTCCGAAAAGCTGGTACTTGCCAGGGCCTGAAGGCTATATCGATTATCCTGCACTTGAAGCAGTAGGCTGAAGGAAACGCGGACAATGGCAATGCGGTCCTGGCTGTTCGTACCTGCAGACAGCGAAAAAAAGCTGGGCAAGGCACCGTCTGCCGGGGCCGACGTGCTGATCGTTGACCTTGAGGATTCGGTCGTTCCGGACAACAAGGCGCTGGCCCGGGTTATGGCGTGCAAATGGCTGCAGGCACACCGCACGCAGATCACCGGTGGCAGGGCTTTTGGGCGCTGGGTGCGGATCAACGCCCTCGATACGCCGTATTGGCGCGAGGATCTTCACGCCGTGCTGCCCGGCGCGCCCGACGGGATCATGCTGCCGAAGTCGGCCGGACCTGAAGCGGTTCAGCAGCTTGCCGCCGAGCTGTACGAGCTGGAAGGACGCAGCGGCGTACCTGCAGGGTCAACCCGCATTCTGCCCCTGGTCAGCGAAACCGCCGCCGCCGCGCTGACCATCCCCACGTACGCGACCGCATCGTTGCCCCGCCTGGCCGGGCTGACCTGGGGCGCGGAAGACCTGTCGGCCGCAATCGGCGCCAGCCGCAAGCGCGACAAGTCCGGACAGTGGACCGATGTTTTCCGTTTCGTGCGCAGCCAGACGGTGCTTAGCGCCCACGCGCGGGGCGTGGCGGCGATTGACACGCTCTACGCCGATTTCGCTGATGGTGAGGGGCTGAAAGCCGCTGCCGATGCCGCGCGCGCCGATGGCTTTGCGGGGATGCTGGCAATTCATCCAGCCCAGGTCCCGATAATCAACCAGGCGTTTACGCCGACAGCTGCCGAAATCGAGGAGGCTCAGGCCATCGTCGCAGCGTTTGCGGCAAATCCGGCTGCGGGGGCCTTGCAGAT